>NZ_SZWK01000102.1:0-838711 GCF_005280815.1 Citrobacter sp. TBCS-15
CCTTTACAATCCCGGCTCCCGGCAGGAAAATTGTTGCTGCGCAATTCCCTCCGCTTATTCCTCCAGGCTATCGGGCCGGGCGCGAGGTAGCATCCCTGCAAAGCGCGCCCTGAGCCAGCATCCATGCTGGCTCTCCCGGCCTTACGGAAACACGTCGGCAATTTTCAGCCGGACCAGCCACACCTGACCTCCTGTGTTTTTATTTGAATATGTTGAACAGCAAAAAAGATTTTACTGAAAGTCAGAGCGTTGAAGCGATGACCCCGGTCCGGCTGAAAATCGATGAGGCGTTGACGGCTGACCTGGTCTGTCCGCAGGGATGCGGACAGAGGGGACGGCCTGCATGGACGCAGGCTCGGCCCCGACCCGACAGGCAGACGGCATAAGACGAATGAATCGCGCAGCGACGATTTTCCCGCCGGGAGCCTGGGATGCAAGGGAGGCGGCGGTGAGCCTCCCTTGCACGTTCACGGGTATCAGTGCTTTAGAGAAGTGATACGGCTGCGGTGAACGGAACCCTGATCAAGAATCACATGTTCACCATACATTCTTAACTGAACGGTATTGCCTCATTCGAGGGGTTTTGTTTTTACAGACCGTTCATCCTCGGCGGGCAACGCTCCAGCAGCTCCACGCTGCCATCTTCATTCTGCTGCTCCAGCATCACGTCAAAACCCCATAACCGGTGCACATGTTTCAGCACCTCTTTGCGGCCTTTATCCAGCGGGGCGCGGTTATGCGGAATATAACGCAAGGTGAGTGACCGGTCGCCACGCAGATCAACATTCCAGATTTGAATATTCGGCTCCAGATTGCTGAGGTTATATTGCGACGACAGTCGGCTACGAATTTCACGATATCCTTCCTCATTATGGATAGCGGAAATCTCCAGGTAATTGTGGCGATCGTCATCCAGCACGGTGAACAGGCGGAAATCGCGCATCACTTTTGGTGACAGGAACTGACTGATGAAGCTCTCATCTTTAAAATCGCGCATCGCGAAATGCAGGGTTTCCAGCCAGTCGGAACCGGCAATATCCGGGAACCAGTATCTGTCTTCTTCGGTGGGGGACTGACAGATACGCTTGATATCCTGGAACATCGCAAAGCCCAGCGCGTAAGGGTTTATCCCGCTATACCACGGGCTATTGTATGGCGGCTGGAATACCACGTTGGTGTGGCTATGCAGAAACTCCAGCATAAAACGTTCGGTAACTTTACCTTCATCATAAAGGTGGTTCAGGATGGTGTAATGCCAGAAGGTGGCCCAGCCTTCGTTCATCACCTGCGTTTGTTTCTGCGGATAAAAATACTGACTGACCTTGCGCACGATGCGTAACACCTCACGCTGCCAGGATTCCAGCAGCGGCGCGTTTTTCTCCATAAAATACAGCAGGTTTTCTTGCGGCTCGGAAGGATATCGCCGAGCTTCGGAAATGGTTTTCTCTTCCTCTTTCTTCGGCAGCGTGCGCCACAGCATATTCACCTGGCTTTGCAGATACTCTTCACGGCTTTTCTGCCGGGCTTTCTCTTCCTGTAGCGAGATTTTTTGTGGTCGTTTGTAACGGTCCACACCGTAGTTCATCAGCGCATGACAGGAGTCGAGGAGCTTTTCGACTTCATCTACACCGTAACGCTCTTCACACTGGGTAATGTAGTTTCGTGCGAAGATCAGATAGTCGACAATGGAACTGGCATCCGTCCAGCTACGGAACAGGTAGTTATTTTTGAAGAAAGAGTTATGTCCGTAGCAGGCATGCGCCATCACCAGCGCCTGCATGGTGATAGTGTTCTCTTCCATCAGATACGCGATACATGGATTGGAGTTAATGACGATTTCATAGGCCAGTCCCTGCTGACCATGCTTATACAAGCGCTCGGTTTCAATAAACTTCTTACCAAACGACCAGTGCGGATAGTTGATTGGCATCCCGACGCTGGAGTAGGCATCCATCATCTGTTCGGAGGTGATCACCTCGATTTGGTGCGGGTAGGTATCCAGTCTGTAGAGTTTCGCCACGCGGTCTATTTCCGCCAGATAGACATCCAGCAGATCAAACGTCCAGTCGGGTCCATCGCTTAACCGTGTGCTGTCCTTGTTCATGGAATCAATCGTAGCCATTCGCGCACCCTCATTGTTGGCGGCACTCTCTGTCTGGAGTACCTCATTTCAAGCATAGATCATGGTGTTAAAAAACGTGCTGCGGCAGAAATTTTTTCTTTGCGATTTCACGATAGCGAGGCGTGGAAAAAAGGCATGTCCGCAAAATTTTATGCTGGATAAAAATAACGCACAGCATGAGATTCCAAAGCAGTGAGTTCCCTGCAATCACCGCTATATGTGAGATAAGTCACCATAAAAAAGCCATATGTTGAATAATATTTTCAACTGAGTTATCAAGATGTAATTAGATGATTGTTCTTTTACTGTTAACGGAGTGGCTATGCGAGTTGTCATACTGGGAAGTGGTGTCGTTGGCGTGACCAGCGCCTGGTACTTAAGTCAGGCTGGACACGATGTCACCGTCATTGATCGTGAGCCCGGTCCGGCACTGGAAACCAGTGCGGCAAATGCCGGACAAATCTCGCCAGGTTATGCAGCACCATGGGCGGCGCCAGGCGTACCGCTTAAAGCAATTAAATGGATGTTTCAGCGCCATGCCCCGCTGGCCGTCCGTCTCGACGGGACCCAGTTCCAGTTGAAATGGATGTGGCAAATGCTGCGCAACTGCGACACCAGCCACTACATGGAAAACAAAGGACGTATGGTGCGGCTGGCGGAATACAGCCGTGATTGTCTGAAAGCGCTGCGCGCTTCTACCGGCATTGAGTATGAAGGACGTCAGGGCGGAACGTTACAGCTGTTCCGTACGGCTCAACAGTATGAGAACGCCACCCGCGATATCGCCGTGCTCGAAGACGCGGGCGTGCCATATCAGTTGCTGGAAGCAAACCGCCTGGCTGAAGTCGAACCGGCACTGGCAGAAGTCGCGCACAAGCTGACCGGCGGTCTGCGTTTACCGAACGACGAAACCGGTGACTGCCAACTGTTTACCCAGCGCCTGGCGCAGATGGCCGAGCAAGCGGGCGTTACGTTCCGCTTTAACACCCCAGTTGATAAGCTGCTCAGCGAAGGTGAGCAAATATATGGCGTGCAGTGTGGCGAGGAAATCATTAAAGCCGATGCTTATGTGATGGCGTTTGGCTCTTACTCCACGGCGATGCTCAAAGGGATCGTGGATATTCCGGTCTATCCGCTGAAAGGTTATTCCTTGACCATTCCAGTGGCGCAGGATGACGGGGCACCGGTTTCTACTATCCTTGATGAAACCTACAAGATCGCCATTACTCGCTTTGATAACCGCATTCGCGTTGGCGGCATGGCGGAGATTGTTGGCTTCAATACCGAATTGCTGCAGCCACGCCGCGAAACGCTGGAGATGGTCGTACGCGATCTTTTCCCGCGCGGCGGTCATGTGGAACAGGCCACATTCTGGACCGGACTGCGCCCGATGACCCCGGACGGTACGCCGGTCGTGGGACGAACCCGCTTTAAGAATCTGCTACTCAATACCGGTCATGGCACGCTGGGCTGGACCATGGCCTGTGGATCCGGCCAGTTGCTGAGCGATATTTTGTCTGGCCGTACCCCAGCCATTCCTTACGACGATTTGAGCGTGGCGCGTTACAGTCCGGGGTTTACCCCCTCTCGTCCACGGCATTTACACGGCGCACATAACTGATAAGGACGAGAGATGACCCGCCCGATACTGGCCAGCATTGACCTGCAGGCGTTGAAACAAAATCTGGCCATTACGCGCCAGGCCGCACCGGATGCCCGCGTCTGGTCGGTAGTGAAAGCCAATGCCTACGGACACGGCATTGAACGAGTATGGAATGCGCTGGGCACAACCGACGGTTTTGCCATGCTCAATCTTGAAGAGGCGATAACCCTGCGCGAGCGGGGATGGAAAGGCCCGATATTAATGCTGGAGGGTTTTTTCCACGCCGACGACCTGACGGTATATGACAAATATCGTCTGACAACGTGTGTGCATAGTAACTGGCAGCTTAAAGCATTGCAGAATGCGCGTCTGAATGCACCGCTCGATGTTTATCTGAAGGTGAACAGTGGCATGAACCGTCTGGGTTTCTTACCGGACAGAGTTTCCACGGTCTGGCAACAGCTGCGGGCAATGCCCAACGTCGGTGAAATGACGCTGATGTCGCACTTCGCGGATGCAGAACACACGGATGGCATTCAGGAAGCAATGACGCGTATTGCGCAGGCGACAGAAGGGCTGGAGTGCAGACGATCACTGTCCAATTCAGCTGCCACGCTGTGGCATCCTGAAGCGCATTATGACTGGGTTCGCCCTGGCATCATCTTGTACGGTGCATCGCCGTCTGGACAGTGGCGAGACATCGCGAATACAGGTCTCAAACCTGTGATGACGTTAAGCAGCGAAATTATAGGCATACAAACGCTGAAAGCCGGCGATCGGGTCGGTTACGGTGGGCGTTACACCGCCAGTGGAGAGCAACGCATCGGCATTGTGGCGACCGGGTATGCAGATGGTTATCCGCGCCATGCGCCGAGCGGCACGCCAGTACTGGTGGACGGTGTGCGTACCAAAACGGTCGGAACGGTCTCAATGGATATGCTGGCGGTTGACCTGACGCCATGTCCTCAGGCGGGGATCGGCACGCCGGTAGAGCTGTGGGGCAAAGAGATTAAAATTGACGATGTGGCCGCTGCTGCGGGTACGGTGGGCTACGAGCTGATGTGTTCGCTGGCGCTGCGCGTACCGGTTGTGACGGTGTAACTTTGTAAAATTGCCTGATGGCGCGCAGCTTTCAGGCCTGGAGAAGCAGTGTATTTTGTATGCCGGGTAGGCGCAGCTGCCACCCGGCAAAAACAGCTCCGTTACTCATCCTCATCTTCAGCAACGCGAACACCAACCTTCAGCACCGCATTATCTTCTTTCTCGGCCACCGTCCAGATCATGCCAGCAAATTCCACCTGGTCACCGACGACCGGCGCGGCGCCTAACAGGTGCTGAACAATTTCACCCAGCGTTTGCTGTTTATCGCGATACTCTGTGCCATCGTCGAGGCCATATATCAGCGCCACGTCGGCATATTTTGCGCTGGCTTCGAGAATAAAATCCCCAAAGAAGCGCTGGTCTAACGATACCGGCGGCGATTGGCTGAATAGCTTGCCGAGAGCGGGGAGATCGCGCTCGCGACCAATGACGCACAACACGTCGCCTTCACGCAGGCGCGTGCTGCCCGACGGATGAAACAATACATTGTCACGAAACAGGGCGGCAATTCGCGTTTCTTCCGGCATATGCAGATCGCGCAATGCGGCTCCCACACACCACTTATCCGCGCTGAGCTGATAAACAAACTGCTCCCAAGGGTTATCCGGGTGAATATCCAGACCAATACGTGAAACGGGCCAGCCGACCGGCGGAACCACCACTTTGGCCTTTTTAGCCGCCCAGGAAAGCGACGTTCCCTGAAACAGCAGGGAGATCAGAACCACGAAGAAGGCCACATTAAAGAACAGACGCGCATTCTCCAGGCCCGCCATCATCGGGAAGACGGCAAGGATGATCGGCA
The DNA here is from genome assembly GCF_005280815.1 of Citrobacter sp. TBCS-15. Taxonomy (NCBI): domain Bacteria; kingdom Pseudomonadati; phylum Pseudomonadota; class Gammaproteobacteria; order Enterobacterales; family Enterobacteriaceae; genus Citrobacter; species Citrobacter sp. TBCS-15. Next base: position 5,629 of record NZ_SZWK01000102.1, read on the forward strand.
CCGCCCCGCGCAAGCCTACCCAACTGATAAAAATACGCTCGCGCAGATTGAAGCCACGGAACGGCAGCAGTCCGGCGAAGACCGACAGCGGACGTGCCACGAAAATCATCCACGCGGACAAAATCAGCGCCGGAATCGCGATAGGCAGCAGGTCGGACGGTGTGACCAGTAGCCCCAGCACCAGGAACATGGCTATTTGCGCCAGCCAGGCCAGGCCATCGAAGTTTTGCAGAATACCAAATCGGTTGCGGATCGGGCGATTACCCAGCAGGAAACCGCACAGGTAAACCGCCAGAATACCGCTGCCTTCCAGCGCGGTAGTCAGAGCAAAAATGAGGATCCCGCCGCTTAAGGCCAGTAACGGATACAGCCCGGCAGGCAACGAAATGCGGTTAATCATTTGCTGCAGCAGGTAGCCGCCGCCGAGTCCCAGCACAATCCCTAAGCCAAACTGTTGGAGAATATGCACCGCGAACATCCAGCTTAAACCGGTCTCGTGGTTTTGGATCATGGCGATAAGCGTGATAGTCAAAAACACCGCCATCGGGTCATTACTCCCGGATTCAATTTCCAGTGTGGAGCCAACACGTTCGTTAAGCCCCTTACCGCCAAGCAGGGAAAAGACCGCCGCCGCGTCGGTGGAACCGACTATCGCGCCAATCAATAGTCCCTCAATGAGATCCAGATTAAACAACCATGCGGCCATCATGCCGGTAAGTCCGGAGGTAATCAGTACCCCGACGGTCGCCAGTGATAGTGCCGGACCCAACGCGACGCGAAAAGAGCTGGCCTGGGTGCGCATGCCGCCGTCGAGCAGGATAACCGCCAGCGCCAGGTTACTCACCATGTAGGCAAAAGGGTAGTTGTCAAAAGGAATACCGCCGACACCGTCCACACCGGCTAACATCCCGATAGCGAGAAATATCACCAGAATAGGGATGCCAAGACGTGATGAGAATGAACTGAGTAAGATACTGCAGGTGACGAGAACGGAACCCAAAATAAAAAGGCTAATAATTGCTGCGGCATCCAACGTTCGTTTACTCCTGAATTACGCTGTTTCGTATTAACAAACCCTAACATAATAACGACAGAAACAGCGTTTTACTTAGCCCTGTTAGTGGCTTTTTTTACGATTTAAGTACCGGATGACCATTTATGGTGAGCTGAGCGCCATTTTTATCGTTTTTCAGCATCGCATTCGCCCCCAAAGGCAGGGTGACGGTGCGCTGTTCATGACCAAAATCGAGACCGCTGATTAACGGAACTGACAATCTGGCGCGGAGAAAAGCGCAAACCGAATCAAGGCTGTAACCGTCGTCATAGTCATTGGGCGCACTGCCGCTAAAACTGCCAAGAATGATGGCGTTCTGCCGCGCCAGAATTCCTGCGTGGTATAGTTGCAGCAGCATGCGTTCAATACGGAATGGGTGCTCATTAATGTCTTCCAGCACCAACACACCGTTTTCGATAGCGGGCATCCACGGCGTGCCCATCAGCGAAATGATCATCGCCAGATTTCCGCCCCATAGCGTACCTTCGGTCGTACATGCCGGGCCGTTACTCTGCCATTCGAGGGTAAATTGGGGATGACGCAAAGCCTGCCAGAAATGGTACTCGGTAAACGTGTTCATCTCCTCGGCCCCGAAGTTAGCCGCCAGCATTGGGCCGCTGAAGGTAATCACATTCCCTTGCGCCAGCAAACCGCACTGAATCGCCGTAAAATCGCTGTGCCCGCAGAGCAACAGCGGGTTTTGCTGCTGACGGGCAGCCAGCCCCTGCCAGTCGATACCTTCCAGTAAACGGCTGGCGCCATAGCCTCCGCGTACCGCCATGACAATGGTATCGGGCGTTTGCAGATTTACGAGCGAGTTCACATCAGCCAGACGCTCTGCTTCGGTGCCAGCAAAACGCTGGCAGCGGCGCGTAATGACAGCCGAATTGTCGACCTGATGACCGGCCTCAGTAAGCCGCGCAAGCCCACGTAATGCAGCCTGCTGGTTGATACAGTAGCCCGAAGGGGCAATTAAGTGAAACCGGGACATGGCATTTCCTTGCTACAACTAAAACCAAATGTATATCATGCCGCGTAGGTATGTCGTTGTCACCTCAGCGACAGGTTCCGGCTATAAGGATAGATGACGTGAAATTGAGATGGTTTGCTTTTTTGGTTGTATTACTTGCGGGCTGTAGTTCAAAACAGGATTACAAAAATCCGCCATGGAATGCTGAAGTTCCGGTCAAACGCGCAATGCAATGGATGCCGATCAGTGAAAAAGCCGGTGCGGCCTGGGGTGTCAGCCCACAATTGATTACCGCTATCATCGCCATTGAATCTGGCGGAAATCCGAATGCGGTCAGTAAATCGAATGCGATTGGTCTGATGCAGCTAAAAGCGTCTACGTCAGGGCGTGATGTTTATCGTCGTATGGGATGGAGCGGAGAGCCGTCGACCAGCGAGCTGAAAAATCCTGAGCGTAATATTTCGATGGGCGCCGCCTACCTGAGTATTCTTGAAACCGGACCGCTGGCCGGAATTGAAGATCCGCAGGTGATGCAATATGCGGTGGTGGTGTCGTACGCCAACGGGGCGGGCGCGCTACTGCGAACGTTCTCCTCCGACAGGAAAAAAGCGATCAATAAGATCAACGATCTCAGTCCGGATGAATTTATCGATTATGTGGCTGATAATCATCCGGCGCCGCAGGCCCCGCGCTATATCTGGAAGCTTCAACAAGCGCTGGATGCGATGTAATTCAGGTGATGTTAATCGCGCACCTTGTTTGCTTTTTCCCGGGCTTCGCGCTCAAGGGAAAAAATAATCCGCTGTAAGTTCCGCTCCACCGCCGGGCCGACGTTGAGAAAACGAAAGCTCAGGCGGGGAGTGGTAATGGTTTCGTTTTTGCTGTCGATAACTTTGCGTTCGCTAATAGAAATGAGCTGGGCGTCAACGTGGTACACCCCCCATTGCGCCATGTTCAGTTCAACGTGTGAGAAGCGCATGCCTTCTACCAGTCCCTCTGGTTTTGCCGTTTCTAACAGTCCACCCATGCCGCCGAGAGACAAATCGAACAGGCGAAAATGCAGAATGCTGTTGTCCGGCATCTTTGCCGCGCAGCGATAGGGGGGGTGCAGCGGCGCACCGATACGGAAATATTCCCGGCGCTGAATAAACCACAGTGAAGGCGGCAGCGTTGAGATAAATGCCGGTAGCCGCTGATACTCGCCTTTTTTAAGCTGTGGCAGGGTGAATTCCACTTTGGCACCCTGCGTTTCGGCGATAACTGAGATCTGGCTGGCCCGCTGCACGGCCTGGTTTTCATATTCCTGACTGCCAAAGTCCATGACCAGTTCGTCCGGGCTGACTGCCAGTATTTTGCTGATGAACTGGCCACCAGACCAGGAGATACGCAGTGGAACCTGCTGCGAATTTAAGTCCCTGAGTACGCCTAACACCGCTAACGGATTTTGCTTCAGGAACTGCTCATTGTAGATACTCACACCTAATGACTCCTGGATGCCGGGTTTATCGTTGGATTATCGGCATCAAACGACAGAACTTAAGACAAATGGATGAATTTTTTACTAAAGCCAATGAATTAAGTCTGCGCGTAAAAGCGTCATCCAACAGCTTGCCTATACTTAATGCACTGGCGCGGGAATAACGAGCGCACATTCACTGGAAAGAGGGCCTGAAAATGGGAATTATTGCCTGGATTGTTTTTGGTCTGATTGCGGGTGTTATCGCCAAACTGATTATGCCGGGGCGCGATGGCGGCGGTTTTATCCTGACCTGTATCCTCGGTATCGTCGGTGCTGTGGTCGGCGGATGGCTGGCAACGATGTTTGGTATCGGCGGTGATGTCAGCGGATTTAATCTCCACAGCTTCCTGGTGGCCGTAGTCGGCGCGATTGTTGTGTTGGGTGTTTTCCGGCTTGTGCGACGAGATTAACTGAACGGCCCCTGCGGGGGCCGTTTCTTTGTAATTGAAAGTTCGTTATGGCGTCGGTTGTGTCTGCTTTTGAAGCTCAGTTGATGCTGTCCCAGCCGGGGCTGGACGCGATGCGGGGACGCTGTCACACGGTTTTTCTTTGGCGCAAATCAGGTCGAGCATTTTTAGGGTAACGCCGTTGGTCCAGCCGAACCCATCCTGCAACGGATATTCACCGCCGCCACCGCCAGTGCCTGTGGTGCTCACGTCATACTTTTCAACCAGCTTTTTTTCGCGATCGTAAGTGTGCTGCACGTTGGTGAGAAATCTCCAGGTGACGTCCATAGCGACGTTATCCTGACCGTAATTCTGCAACCCGGATGCTGCGACCCACTGGAGCGGGGCCCAACCGTTTGGCGCATCCCATTGCTGGCCGCTTTTCACCGAGGTGGTAGCAAGGCCGCCGGGCTGCAGTAGATGCGCCTGGGTTGCCGCGGCGACCTTACTGGCGCGATCTTTTGCCGCCGCATTAACGTACAGCGGGAACAGGGCGGCGGCAGTAAGCTGATTACGTACTTTATGGCTCTTCAGATCGTAGTCGGCATACCAACCCTCTTTGTCGTTCCACAGGTGCTTTTCGATCCCTTTTTGCCGGGCATTGGCGAAGCCTTCGTACTGCGCGGCTTTGGCATCATCGCCGGCGGCTTTACTGGCGAGGGCGATCATTTTTTCCATTTTGTACATCAGCGCATTGAGATCGACCGGCACGATGCTGGTGGTACGCAAGGTGCCTAGCTGGTTGGGGTTATCCATCCAGCGGGAGCTAAAATCCCAGCCAGATGCGGCGGCGGAACGCAGGTCGCGGTAGATTTCGGTAGCCGGGCGGTTCGGGTTACTTTTGGCGGTGGCGATATCCTCCACCCATGACTCTGGCCTCGGCGTATCGCGGTCATCCCAGTAGCGGTTCAAAATGGTGCCGTCATCCAGCTTAACGACGCGCTTATTTTGCTGACCGGGCTGGAGCGTTTCGACGCCTTCCATCCAGTAGGTGTACTCTTTGAGCATTTGTGGAAGGTATTTTTTCAGCGCATCATCCCCGTCGTGCTGCGCCAGCAGTTCAACCATAAAAGCAAAGAACGGCGGTTGAGAACGGCTCAGATAATAGGTGCGGTTGCCGTTTGGAATGTGTCCCCAGGCATCAATCTCGTAAGCGAAGTTTGCCACCATGTCGGAAACCTTGTCCCAGTGATTACTTTCGGCAAGCCCCAGCATGGTGAAATAGCTGTCCCAATAATATATTTCGCGAAAACGTCCGCCTGGTACCACATATGGCTCCGGAAGCGGTAGCAGCGAGTCCCATTTTTCAGCATCGGTTGTCGAGCGGGTTAGCACTGGCCACAGCCCATCAATATGCTCGCGCAGCGATTGCCCGGCTGGTGGGACGTATTTCTCACCTTCTTTCGGTAAGGTAAAATTCACCCCGACAAAATGACGTAAATCGAATCCAGATTGATTCTTTTGCATTCGATAATCGGCGAGGATCATTAACGGATCGCTATTGGGAACCGCGTCAGCAAAGGTTTTCTGGTCAGGGAAAAGTTTGGCCGTTTGTACATCGTTAAACAAAGGGCCAAGCAGAATATCAGGCGGTTGCGGTGTCGTTGCTGGCGCGTCCTCCGCATTGACGGTAAAAGAGGTAAAGGCAAAAAGGGTACTGGCAAGCGTCAGTTTTATCGCGACAGAAAGCAGGCCGGGATGGCGAATTTCTGGTGTTATCATCGGTTAATCTCCTTAGCGGCGTGCCGAAGCAGCGGCATTTACCATGAGAAAACCTTAGTTCAGGATCGACCGTTGCGCGTGATCGGCTCCCCATTTTGCGAATAAACAGACATTTCCCTACGAACGCAGAAGATGCACACCCTGTCGAGAAGGGTGTGCTGATGACATTAACCTGTATGGGTTATCCGATGTGCCACGCAGTCAAGAGTGAGGGTATCTCCCATCTTTATGCTATCGAGTGTCTCCCCTTGCTGACACATCCAGCAAAGTCCCATTTCATGGGCGATAATCGCCGGGTGAGAAGCCTCGCTACCGGCACGCAGGCAGATCCCTTTGATGGTCAGCGGATCGAGTTGCAATACCGTAGACGGATAAATGACGTCAGCGACCAGGATTGTCGGGCGGGTGAACGTCGGGATTTGCGCCGTCACTCCAGTCAAATGCTGCAGCGAACGAGACAGTAAATCTTCAATGTCGATGTATCGTGCTTGTAAGTAGGGATCATCGAGCTGTAAATACTGCTGGCTGAGTTCGCTCAGCACCTGCTGCCAGGCCCAGGCGGCGCTACACTGCTTTTCACGCATTACGTCGCAGGCCATATCGAACAGCTCAGGATCGTCCAACAGCGTGTGGTGACCGGAGAAGATCGCGGCGATATCGGCGGAATACTTCTCTTCAGCAAGCGCGGTTAGCTCGCTTAAATCATTCAGCGTGCTCTGGATGGCGGCCTGTAATCGCTGCTGCTCAGTCTGCAATGATGCAGCAGGCTGCTGGCTTATTTCGGGTGAGAATGGCGCGTAACAAAATACCGTCCCCGTCGCTCGTGACGGGACCTGAGTCGCCGCGTTTTTCGCCTGCGTTGGCTCAAGCGATTCGCCAAAATTCTCTGCCGCCAGCTGTTTGAATGCGGCCAGCGCATCTTCTGCCTGTTCTCCTTTGGCAATCAGGCGCAGCGTGTCGTTACAACGCACCTGCAGTAAGGCTATCTGATTGAGGTTATCAGGGACGACGCACTTGCCGTTTTTCTCCAGCCACATGTCGGCATTAAAGCCAGACAGCGTAGATACCAGTCGCGAGGCCGGACGAACGTGGATGCCGTTGGGGTTTTTCACCACAATGGCAATCGAACGGGCATCTGTGTCGGGGGAGTGTTCAGCAGAAGTGGACTTTGCTGCCGAGGGCGAAGGTAAACCCAGTTGCTCACATTTGGCGTCGAGGGCGTTCATGGCATCACGGATGACCCGCTCGATATCAGCACCCGCAGCGGCGCTAACCGTCGCGGCCAGCGTGCCTTCAACCAGCGGGGCGGCGCACAGACGGACTTTCGCGGCGATACTAGGGTCAAGCAGCTCAAGGGCGGTTTCCGCACTCAGTAACGCGCTGCCGATATCCATCATCACTAACACGTGATCCGTATCAGCCACGGACTCGATGGCTTCCATCACCTTAATAGGATCGGTGCCAATCGGATTCTCGGGATCGTCAATGCCTGCGGCAATAGCGAGTTTGCAGCCATCGCCCATTAACATTTGTCGGGCTAACGCGCCGACGCCTTCGCCCAGTTGGGCGCTGTGAGACACAATAACCAGGTTTACCATCGCTTTATCCTTACTCTCTGGACGCCTGAGCCAGCATTTGCATCATAAACATGACGGACGTTGCGCCAGGATCCTGATGACCAATGCTGCGTTCACCAAGGTAGCTGGCGCGGCCTTTGCGTGCCTGCATGGTGATGGTGCTTTGCGCCGCAGCTTCCGCTTGTTGGCTTGCAGCTTCCAGCGCTGCCTGTACGCTTAACTTTTGCTCGCAGGACTGACGTAAAGATTCGACCACCGGTAGCCAGACGTCGCACATGGTTTTGTCGCCAGGCTCAGCTTTACCACGGCTAACGACGCCTTCTGCGCCATCGCGGATCATTTGATACAACTCGTCCAGCGTCAGGCTCTGGTGGGCTTGAGTGACCTGGGCGGCGCGGATGAAAAAGGTACCGAACAGCGGGCCGCTGGCTCCGCCAACGCTTGAGAGCAATACCATGCCGGTATTTTTTAAAATAAAACCGATGTCTTTATCGGCGATGGACGGCAGTTTTTCGACCACTTTACTAAAGCCACGGTGCATATTCAGACCGTGGTCGGCATCGCCGATTTCCCGGTCCAGTCCGGTGAGAAAATCACTTTCGGTAGTGAATATTTCGCCGCAGTGATAGAGCCAGTTAACAATTTGCGTTCTGGTGAGGGACATCATGAATCTCCTTATTTACCCCAGTTGAGAGCAGGGGTGTGAACCGGTGCATCCCATAAATTCAGCGTTTCGTCATCCACCTGTAACAGGGTGATTGAAAAGCCGGTCATATCCAGAGAGGTGCAGTAAGAACCGATCAGGTTGCGCTCAATGACGATCCCCGCATCCTGGCAACGGCTTTCGAGGCGGTTATACACGCCGAAGAGTTCTGACAACGGTGTTGCACCGAGATTATTGACCAGCGCAATGACGCGATCGCCGCTTTGCAACGCCCGTTTGCTTTCTTTGCCTTCCTGCCATGCGCCCTGGACGTTGTCCCAATGACGCAGCGTGCGGCTATAGTTGCCGTTTTCCAGCAGCGTGTTGAACATTTCATCTACGGTTTGGTCGAGAGACGTGAAGGCTCGGCGGTCAATGCCCGGTTCCCCGTGGATACCCACGCCAAATTCCATTTCGTTATCCTGCAGCGTGAACGACGGTTGCCCGGCGGCCGGAACGGTACAGGCACCAATGGCGATCCCAATGGAGTGCCCCTGGTTATTCAGTTGACGCCCGAGTGCCGCACAGGCTTCCAGCGAGTCACCGCGTTCGGCGGCCGCGCCGACCAGTTTTTCTATCAATACGGTATTCGCCACGCCACGACGACCGGCGGTATACAGACTGTCTTTCACCGCGACGTCGTCATCCACCACCATGGTCGTGACTTTTATACCGCTGTCGTGCAGCAACTCGGTGGCGGTTTCGAAGTTAAGAATGTCACCGGTGTAATTCTTGATGATCAGCAGGACGCCTTCACCGCCGTCAATTTGCATGGCGCATTCGAACATTTTATCCGGCGTAGGTGAGGTAAAAATTTCACCCGGGCAGGCCCCGGCGAGCATGCCCTGCCCAATATAACCGCAGTGCATTGGTTCATGTCCGCTGCCGCCGCCGGAGAGTAGTGCCACTTTGCCCATCACCGGCGCATCTGCGCGAGTGACATAGACCGGGTCCTGATGCAAGGCCAGGGAAGGGTAAGCTTTCGCCAGTCCGGCGAGTTGTTCATTCAGTACGTCTTCAACACGGTTAATCAATTTTTTCATTATTTATGCTCCGCAGACAGTCCTGGATGCTGCCAAAATTCTGCAGCCATCTGATGTAGGGTATCGGTTTGTACAACGCTACGGCGACCGCTCGCTGCCGATAAGGTAATTTTGCACACAGGTATGCAAAAAAAAATTGTGTGAGTTAGCGTTTCAATACGAAACATTGCCACCTCAATACGTTCCATATTGAAACGATGTGGCGTGAAATTCGCCAAAAATGCGACGTTGGGCATCCTTTTGTTTTAGGGGCCGCAGAAAGGGGCGATAGGCTGCTTCATCAGAATAAAGGGCGTGAACGAACAGAAAAGTGGAGGATGAAAGTTAAAACCGCGCAGGCAGGTGGTTGATCGCCACCAGTTTTCCTTGCTCAAGTTCGATATATCCCCCTTTTTTTAAGGCTGCGAGCATTTTCATCACACTACTACGTGAAAGGTGCGTCCTGTCCAGAATGTACTGATAGGCGGCAATCTGCTGGCGAATGTTGTCTGATTCTTTGGCCAGAGCCTGTAGCTGATAGCACAGCACATCATAAGTGGTGGGGGCCGCTACCATCTCATTTTGAATAAACAGTTTATTTGTCACGATGATCATATGCCGGGCCATGAGCTCCCAAAGCTGTTTTGCTTCAATGCGTGCCATAACGGTTTCCAGCGGGACAGTCGCAACTTCACATTCCTCAAGGGCGCGGAGCAATAGTTTCTCTGATAATGCACTGGTGAAGCCGAGAGACACTGGCGCAGAAGCGATGCCTAAGGCCAGATTATTCTCCAGGTTTTCAATACTTACCGTACCCTGGCGGATAAACTGACACATATGTTCTCCATATTGGATAAATACGAAGCGGCTACCTTTGGGGTAGCGCCTGAACTCGCATTCTTCTGCCAATTGTCGCAACAATTCCGGAGCATAGGGCGAGGGTTGTTTGAGCAGGTTTATCGGCGATTCATAAGGCATGATGGGGTTATCCCGCATAGATTTTCATTCGTTTACGTTGTGCAGCATAGCGTACCGTTAATACTTCAGGGGAATATTTTGCTGTATTTGTTTCAATACGCCGCGCTCGGTAACGATATAACCGCCTTTTTTTAATTCGGCCAGAATTTTCATGATACTGCTGCGCGACAGAAACGTGCGGCTCTGAATATAGTTTGCAGCGGTAATGTGCTGCCGAAACTCGTCAGATTCGCGCATCAACTCATAAAGTTGTGAGCGAATAATATCGTAAGAGGTTGGGGCGGAAATGCGAGTACAATGGTCATAAACACGCCCGGCCGTATAAATGAGTAACCTGGACAGACTCTCCCACAAATCCTCATTGGCAATAATCTCATTAGCTGTTTCCAGAGGAATGACCGCTACGGTTGAGCACTCTTCACACCGCATAAAAAGATATTCCGATTCTGCAAGCTGATTGCTTAACCCGAAGATAAATGGCGCGACTTCAGAATTCAGCATAAAGCCGTCGCGTTGCCTGAAGATCGCAATCGTGCCATTCAATAGCAAATAACATTGATGAGAATTATTGCTTTTGTAGTTAATTATTTGTCTGTATTTTGTTTCATAAATGTTGGCGTTCGGCTTTAGCTTCTCAATGATATTTATTATGTGCTCCACCGGCTTTATCGGTAAGGCATGATACATGCTTGATTCAATGATTATTTTTGTTTCAGGCATGAGTCGCCCTCCTCAGTGAATATGCTGTTAAAAACAATATAAGATGTTGTTGGTTTTAATAATTATGGTAATGAGAGGGAGATAATGGAATCCATCGCTCGGTGTAAAATTACACCGAAAAATAACTTGAGCAAATATGTGTATCTATATCAAAATTGCCCATAAGCAGAAGAGCAATAGCATCTAATAAGGATCGGCCTTCCTCACCTGGAGGCCTAATCCAATCCTTGTTAATTTGCGCTAATTGTTATTTCTCTCAATGCTTTCAAAGTGATGGCAATAATAAAGCATGGGGCGTTATTTGCATCAGGGTAAATAACGATGCAGCACTATAAATAAAAGTTAAGGAAAGCAATTATGAATAAGAATGTGATAGCGAAGACGTTGTCTGCTGCGGCCATTCTCATGGCCTCAAACGTAATGGCCTATGATGGTACGGTTATTTTTAATGGTGAAATCCTCGATTCGGCCTGTACCGTTGATATTGGTAGTAGCAATACGTTGATGGTCGACCTGGGACGTGTTTCTAAAACAGCATTCACCAGTACTGGCGATGAAGCATCCACCACAAAGTTTACGCTACGGCTGAAAGATTGCCCGGCCAGCGTGGCCGCAGCAAAGGTGAAATTTGACGGTGCACATGACGGTAATGACAGTAGCTTGTTGGCCATCACTCAAGGTTCCGGGGCGGCAAGCGGCGTGGCAATACGTCTTAAGACGGCAGACAGTATGAACTTGGGACTTAATCAGGACAACGGTTATACCTACATGTTATCCAGTACCGCGGATAATAATCTGGATTTCTATGCCGCCTATGTGGCAACCGTTGTGCCTGTTCTTCCTGGCGCGGCTAACGCGGTGGCTAATTTCACTGTTAACTACAACTGATTTACCTGTGCAGTTTTAAGGGCCGGCAAACGGCCCTTTCAGAGGTTTATGATGAGAGTATTACGTTCTTGTATGTTGCCCCTGGTTGTTGTGGCGATCGGTATTACTACTGCGCATGCGGGTGTTTCAATCGGTGGTACCCGAGTCATTTACGATGGTGGAAAGAAAGAGGCTTCGCTGAGCGTTAATAACCCTGATGCGGTTCCTTACTTAATTCAATCGTGGATTGAAACGCAAAGCAACGACGTGGCAAAAGCACCGTTTATCATTACTCCACCGCTTTATCGGTTGGATAAAGGACAGCGAAACGTAATGCGCATTATTCGCGCAGGTAATTTGCCAGAAGATAAAGAATCTCTGTTCTGGCTCAATATTAAATCGATACCGTCTGCAGAACGTAAAGATAATACATTACAAATAGCTATCAAAACGCGAATAAAACTGATCTACAGGCCGCCAGGATTAACCCAGTCAACACCAGATGCGCAGGTAGAAAAACTACACTGGAAATCGAACGGTAAATATATTCAGGTGACGAACCCATCCGCATACTTTATTAATTTTAATGAAATTACCGTGGCAGGTAAAAGAATCGAAGACGTCACGTTTGTCGCGCCCGGACGCAGCGCGAGTTTCGCACTACCGACAGGTATTACCGGTGGAGTAATAACCTACAGAATTATTAATGATTACGGCGGAATAAGTGAGGCGTATCACGCTTCACTCTAAAACTCAGTCCGGACGGGAAGATTATGTCAATGATGATAGCCAAAATGATATCTAATCCGCCTCCGGTCCGATTGTTGCTGTGTATTTTATTAACCGTCGCCAATGTACTTAATGAAGTAAAAGGTCGTGATTATTTTAACCCTGCGTTGCTGGAGCGTACAGGATCCACAAATGGCGATGTTGATCTTTCCGGCTTTGAGACAGGACAACAGGCGGAAGGAACATATCATGTTGATATTCTTCTTAATGGAGAGAATGTTGATACCCGTGATGTAGTGTTTACCAGACGGGAAGGGGGAATGCTGGAACCGTGTCTTTCTACAGAGTTGTTGGAGGGCTACGGTGTGAAGACAGCGTTATATCCAGGGCTTGTCAGGAACGAGAATTGCGCTGATCTATCCGCTATTCCTCAGGCTTCCAGCGAACTGTTATTTTCTTCCCAGAAGTTGTTATTGAGTATTCCGCAGGCCGCGCTTTCTTCACCGGCGCGCGGTTATGTTGCGCCAGAACAGTGGGATGAAGGTATTACAGCCATGATGCTCAATTACAGTCTCAGTGGGGATAACAGCCGGACAAAAGACACAGGAAACAACAGCAACAGTCAATACGTTAACCTGCGTCCGGGAATTAACATTGGCCCATGGCGGTTACGTAACTACAGCACCTGGAATAAAGACAGCCAGGGAAATGCTCACTGGGACACCGTCTATAGCTACGTACAGCGCAATATTATTCCGCTGAAAGCGCAACTGGTGCTGGGCGACAGTTCTTCGCCAGCCGACGTTTTTGACAGTATTCCTTTTCGCGGCGGCCAGCTTGCCTCTGATGATGAGATGATCCCAGATTCGCTGAAAGGCTATGCGCCGGTGGTGCGAGGAATCGCCCGTACAAACGCGCAGGTGATCATTCGACAAAATGGTTATCAAATTTACCAAAACTACATCTCCCCAGGTGCGTTTGAAATAACCGATATGTACCCGACAGGAGGCGCGGGCGATCTCGACGTGAGTATCAAAGAAGCAGACGGTAGTGAACAACATTTTACCGTTCCGTTTGCTTCATTGCCCGTACTGCAGCGGGAAGGGCGTCTTAAATATGCATTGACCGCTGGGCGTTATCGCTCATATGACAGTCGGGTTGAGCAGACATCCTTTGTTCAGGGAACGCTAATTTATGGTTTGCCGGCAGGATTCACGGCTTATGGCGGCGTCCAGGGGGCAGATAATTATCGTTCTGTTGCAGTAGGTATCGGGAAAAATCTTGGCGTGGTGGGGGCGGTTTCGGCTGATGTTAGCCAGTCCTGGTCCCAGCCACAGAATACGGGACAACAGCAGGGACAATCCTGGCGCATTCGTTACAGCAAAAATAGCGTGGTAACCGGGACAAACTTTTCGATTGCCGGATATCGTTATTCAACGGCTGGCTATTCCGGGATGCAAGACACGTTTGATTCTTATGGGACCAGCAGCTCATCGATAGAGAAACGCCGTAATCGCATGGAGGCGACCATCAACCAGTCTCTGGGAGCGTCAGGTGGCTCCCTTTCGCTCAGCGCGGTGCGGGAAGATTATTGGCATTACGCAAAACCATTGCAGTCATGGAGCCTGAGTTATAACAACACCTGGCACGGAATAAGCTATGGGATTGGCTGGACGCAGAGTAAAAACGGTTATTCGGGCAGCAATGCTCGCTACGACAGCGAGCGTTTGGTGGCACTGAATATTAGCCTTCCACTGGAATGCTTTTCGAACAATTCCTGGGCCAGCTATAGCATGAATACCAGTCGTAACAGCGGGACAACGCACAGCGTCGGCTTGAGCGGGATGGCGCTGGAGGGAAATGCTCTGAACTGGAGTATTCGGCAGGGTTATGGTTCTGAGGATGCTGGTTATACCGGCAGCCTGAACGCTGATTATAAAGGCGGGTACGCTGAAGTCAGCGGGGGTTACAGTTACGATCGCAACCTGCAACGGGTGAATTATTCGCTAGCGGGGGGCGTACTCGCCCACGCGGATGGTGTCACATTTTCACAGCCATTGGGTGAAACCAACGTCTTGATTAAAGCGCCGGGCGCTGCGAATGTCGGTATAAAAAACCAAAGTGGCGTACGCACTGATTTTCGTGGATACACCGTTGCCAGTAACGTCTCTCCCTATCGCAAAAATGATATCGGACTGGAGACGGCAACTGTAGCAGATGACGTTGAGCTGGAGCTGACTAATAAAACCGTGGTGCCAACACGTGGCGCGATAGTTCGCACAGATTTTGTGGCCAACGTAGGATTGCGTGTATTGCTCACGTTACGCCGTGATAACGGAAAGCCTGTCCCATTTGGTGCGATGGTGACGGTCAGAGGTGTTCAGGGGCAAAGCTTCATTGTAGGGGATGACGGCCAGGTTTATTTAAGCGGCATGCAGCCACAAAGCATACTGGACGTTGTCTGGGGCAATGACAACCAACAGCACTGTACGGCTAAATATACGCTGAACAGCGAAGAAAATTATCGTGGTATTACCGTGACTGACAGTCTGTGTCGGTAACTCACTTTATTTATTGAGTCTATTAAGATGAACCGAATTTACGTTCTGTGTATTTTATTGTTACTCCCCGGTTTAAGCTATGCTGATAATTGTTCCGTCAATGCGACGCTATTTGGCACAGTTACCATGGGCAATATTCTCGTGCAACGCGATGCGCCGGTAGGTAGCGAAATTGCGCGGGCCAGACTTTCCGGGTATGCAAAGCTTGAAGTGGATGCTCCCGACAAGCCAACGTCATGCAGTGGCGGTTATACGTTTAATTATTTATCGGCAACAAACTCGCCAATAAATAATGTATTTAACACTAACCTCGATGGTGTGGGGATACGCGTATCAGTTTCACCTGGTAGCTTTGTGCTGCCATCCAACGGTACGGCTTACGTTTATAATCTCGGTTTTTACGATGTGATGTTAATTAAAACCGGGAAAATAACCCCTGGATATTTAACGCCGGGAGTAATAATGCAGGGATGGTTCGTCACACCGGATAATTATTTTACGCAAATTTCCCTCGATGCAAATACTCAGGTAACGGTATTAGCATGCTCTGTTACCAGCCAGATGCTGAATTTTAACCTTGGCGACATTAATGCCAGTGAATTCTCTAACCAATCGGGGTTTAACCCGCCGCGTAGCGATAGCCAGAACCTTGGACTTAACTGTGATGCGTCCGCCAACATTAACGTGGAACTCATGGGTACGCAAAACCCCGATGTGACAGGCGATACGAGCGTGTTGGCGCTGAACGGTCAGGGAACGCCGGGAACTGCAGACGGGGTAGGGATACAAATGCTTTATAACAACGTTCCGTTGCAACTGAATAATCGCATTGCGTTGAAGCGTTCAGCGGGCGGGCAGGAAACATTTCCGCTGGTGGCGCGTTACTACCAGACCAGGTCAGTCGTCAGACCGGGAAGCGCCAATGCAACCGCGACGCTGAATATTACTTACCAATAACAGGGAATAAAGAATGTTACCTGGAAAAAGGACGGCCATAGCGATGGTGCTCGCATCACCGGCATGGGGCATAGGCGATCCGGTGACGCTCAATATCAACGGCAATGTCAAAACTGCGCCCTGTCAGGTGAGCAGTGACAGTGTGACCAAAACTGTTGATTTAACGCCTGGGCAATCTGTTACCGCTTCATCGTTATACACCGCGAGTTCGACCACGCCGTGGGTCGCTTTTGAGTTAAGTGTTGAACAGTGTCCTGCCGGGACAAGTCGCGTTACGGTATTGTTTAACGGCAACGCCGATAGTGACCATCCCAATGATATGTACCGGAATAGCGGTACCGCCTCACCCGTCGCAATCCAGTTACAGGCGAGCGATGGCGTGCCCCTTGGCGACGGAAAATCATTAACTGCAAATATTTCCAATCAGCGTTATACATGGCGTTTGCGCGCCAGAATTTATAGTGAGCAAGGGCAGGTAACACCTGGAACCATCAACTCTGCGATTACTATTTCTATGACCTACCAATAAACTAAAGCAGGCGCCTTAATGAACATCAGCATCCGCTGTGATGACAATATGTATAAATTGGGATTAATCGCATTACTTAGAGAAATATTTTCACTGGAATTGGCCAGGCAAACTCTGAGTATTCACAATTTTGACTCTAAAAATAGGGCAGTTGATGATGTGATGATTTTAATGCTCAGCCCCGGTGAACATTATCTTTGCCATTCAGAGTTCTTTACCCGATCGCCAGGGCTTATTGTGGGTTTAATTGACAGGGAGCATATTCCTGCGCGTGGCGAAGTGCCTTCATGTATCAACCATATTATTTTTATTCCACACGATACTTCGGCCAGTCAGATGGGGGCGGTGATTAAACATCACTGGTCCTTAGTGAAAAATGCAAATTTTACCAATAAGGGGCGCTCTTGCTTGGGTTGCCCACATAAAACATTCACAGCGCAGCAGCATCAGTTAATTCGTTTATTATTGTCAGGGCTCACATCAAAGCAAATTGGTTTGCATATGCATATTTGTCAGAAAACTGTGCTGGCGCACCGTCGAGCCTTAATGAATAAATTTAGGTTGAGGTCGGATTGCGAATTATTACAATTCCTCATCGCTGCGCAGGAAAAGAGGGTGTTCAGTGCGGAGATACCAGCAGCGAGTGAAGAAACAATAACACGGCCAATTGCACCTGATGCAGAATTGTACATGCTCCCAGTGAGCAGCAGATAGGAAGCCACCTGCTTAGCAGGTGGCTTATGCTCAAGATTACTCAGGGTCTTAGCCCGGATAAATTCCGCGATCTTTACGTGCCAGTAAAATACGCTCGCAGGCAACAATATAGGCGGCGGTACGCAGAGAGCAGGATTTCTCGGCCGCTTTTTCCCATACGTGTACCATCGCATCGGTCATGATTTTATCCATGCGTTGGTTGATCTCTTCTTCGCTCCAGAAGAAGCTTGCCATGTCCTGAACCCATTCGAAGTAGCTGACGGTAACGCCGCCAGCGTTACAAACCACGTCAGGTACAACCACAATACCACGGCTAGCCAGAACATCATCGGCATCAGGATAGGTTGGACCGTTGGCGCCTTCGAGTACCAGTTTACAGGTCAGCGTTTCAGCGCGGTGACGCGTGATCTGACCTTCGAGCGCTGCAGGGATCAGTATGTCCATCTCCAGGCTCCAGAACGCCTCGCTGGCGATGGTTTCAGCTCCCGGGAAACCTGCAATCTGCTTGTGTTCCAGTTGCCAGGCTGACAGCGCGGACATGTCGATACCGGTAGCGTTAAACAGCGTCGCGGTGTGATCCTGAATAGCAACGACACGTGCGCCAGCTGCCGCGAAAAGACGGGCGGCTTCACTGCCGACGTTACCAAAACCTTGCACTGCAACGCGAGCGCCTTCAACTTCGATATTAGCACGACGGGCCACTTCCAGACCGCTGACAAAAACGCCGCGACCGGTGGCTTTATCACGGCCTAACGAGCCGCCGAGGTGAATAGGTTTACCGGTGACAACACTGGTCACGGTGGTGCCGTGGTTCATGGAATAGGTATCCATCATCCAGGCCATCACTTTACCGTTTGTACCCACATCCGGCGCAGGTATGTCTTTCTGCGGTCCTATAATAATGCCGATTTCGCTGGTATAGCGACGGGTCAAACGCTCCAGTTCGCCCTCAGACAGTGAGAACGGATCGACGCGCACACCCCCTTTGGCACCGCCGTACGGCAGATTCAATGCCGCGCATTTGATGGTCATCCATGCGGACAGGGCCATCACTTCATTAAGATCAACATCAGGATGAAAACGCACACCACCTTTGCCCGGACCGCGCGAAAGGTTATGTTGCACACGATACCCTTCAAAATGACGGATAGTCCCGTCATCCATTTGTACCGGGATATCGACAATCAATGCGCGTTTTGGGTGACGCAGGGTATCCACCCAATGGGAAAGTTCGCCCAGGTAAGGGGCCACACGCTCGATTTGTTGCAGGTAGGTATTCCAGGCAGATGTGCTGCTATCTGAAGCGTAAGATAACTTATCCATGATAAACCTTAGTTATAAAAGTAATATGTTCTTAATTTGGCCGTGGTATACAGTGAATCTCACCATATAAACCTAAATTTAACATTTTTTTCGACATGTGGCCTGTCCAGCCAACACGGTTTATCGGTATGGATAGTATGGGCTTTATCTGGAAAATGAATAATTATGTTTTTCTTTAACTGTTTTGCGGTTTTTATTGCGGTATGGGTGATTTGATATGCGTGTTTTGCAAAAAACACATTTTGTCAGATTTATGACGCACCTCTAAAAGTAAACAATATGATAATAAAATGTATTTGCTTTATTGCGTCGAGCTGGGCGTCTGTCGGGTCAAGGCCCGTGGAAAATGACTTTGTATCCTTGCTCATTCCAGTGTTGCAGCAGTTCATTTTGTCTTCTGGTTGGCGTCGTACCGGTCCAGACAAAAAGTGTTTGTCCGGGGAATAGCTCAGGACGTGGTGTTTCAATAGGTTCTGCAAGAATGGCGATATGCCACCCGGATTGCGATAAGCGCCAGGCTTCCAGCCATAAACGGGTTCTGTCTTCAACATCCCAGGCCATCAGAATGGCATCTTTCCCTGACTTGCGACGCGTTTCTGACAGGAGTACCGCAACATATTCGATCAGCGCGCCGTCAAGCATACTGTTCATTATGCGAGAGGTATTATGATCAAGTATGAGTCGCTGGCGTACAGGAAGATAGACTCGGTCAATCAACGCATCTACCGGATACGCGCGGCCAAGAGAGAGCATTTTGGCCCGCAGTTTCGGCGGATGCGCCATCCGCAGAATGCTCATCATCTCTTCCTGCAGCTGATTCCAGTCATCGTCAGTTTCACGGGTACTGGTTTCCAGTAATGCTTTAACTTTCCCAACAGGCGTACCATTGCTAATCCAACGTTTGATTTCTTCAATACGTTGAATATCCTCTTCATCAAAGAGTCGGTGGCCGCCTTCACTTCGTTGAGGTTTGAGTAAACCGTAGCGTCGTTGCCATGCCCGAAGGGTCACAGGATTTATCCCGCAACGCTCTGCGACGTCGCCAATGCTGTAATAAGCCATAGTTCCCCCAACACGCCTGATTCTCCGTCACCGATATGCGGTTCCTGTCACTTTGTACAACATGCATCAAATTGTACAAAACATACAGAGCATTCTAGCAAAATTAAGATTTACTTTACTATCACGCGTGAGAATCTTACTGCATTCAACATCAAATAGCGGAGCGGGGTAACAAAAATTTTTCATAATGTCATTAAGTTACAGCTTACCCTAAGCGAGTTTATTTTTTCTCAGGCCATGCTACTGAAGGGGTACCATTCAGCAAGGCTGCTGCAAATAAGTTACCCTGGAAAAGCTCGATCCCGGCGGATTCAAGCCACATCCATTCTTCGGGTTTTTCAATGCCAACGGCGGAAAGTTGAATCTCAAGTGAAGTACAGCATTTAATGATCGCCTGAATGATAGCTTGCCTCGGGCCACTTTTATGGACATCAGCAATGAGTTCACGGCTTATCTTTATTCTGTCCGGCTGGAAACGAGACAGGAGCAATAGCCCGGCATAACCCGCGCCGAAATGATCAACTGCCACACAAATCCCCGATGCTTTAAGTGATTTTACCGCCTGTGCAAAAGCATCAAAGCGTGAGATGACTTCGCTCTCGGTAAATTCCACGATGATTTGTTCAGGGACCAGCCCATTTGCGGCTATTTCATGAATCAGAAAGTTAACAGCGTCGGGTCTGTTCACCAGCGTCATGGGTAACAGGTTGACTGACAACATTTTTTCACCAAGGTTCAGCGCGCTGGCCATGGCAAATGCCGTCTTTTTACTTTCCAGATCCGCTGTGTACAGCTCTTCCGTGCTTAATTTGTCAAAGTACGCTGCCGGAGTTTCCCCATCTTTACCACGAATCAGCGCTTCCAGAGCGATAACGCGTTGTGAGAGAGGATCGATAATTGGTTGAAAGGCAAAGGTGTAGTCGGTATTTGACGCAAGCTCTGCTTTATTAAGGGTGGTACCACTATTATCAGTAATAAAATCCCAGAAATTGGCAGCAGGGATTTCGAAATAAGTCGATTTTTCTGTCGCCAGTACGAATGTCCGGAAAAACTGCAATGCCCGGTCATCATACGTGAGCTGGAATTTTGACGTTCCCTGATTCAGTACAGCTTGTAAGACCTCAGCCCGTTCATGTTTTTGTAAATCAAATAACTCCATCCCGACCTTCCCGAACCGGCGCGCTGGGGCATAATCGCACATCAGTTCGACAATATTGTAGTGCCGTGGGTCGTTACAGATACAACGATAAATCTCCTTCACCTGCTCCTCTGGGCCTTCAAGTAGTTGGAAAAAATGCCGACCGTTAAAGAGCAAGATCCCCGTAACATCAGATCGCCTGTTTTTCAGATTTGCGGCCACCACCATATCCTCAATCGCATAGAGGGGGGCGTCATCACGTAGATGGCTACGGTAAATAATGGTCGTGAGCATGGAAAGTCCGGGATTAAGGGATGAGGTGAGGACAGTATCAGACAAACGCGGTTATGTCCTGATTTTCAATACATTATTTTAACTGTAATTTCACATAATAAGGTTCAACAAAAATCGTAATTGCCCTGGTTCATAGAGGTTGTACAATGAGTGGAGATATCTTGCTTTCCCTCTTCCTTGTAACATATTGATAAATAAAATATAGCACTTTATGTTAAAATTTGACTTATCTCAATGTACACATTTTTGGTACAACTTTGCTACTGTTATAAAACTTAATACTCACCAGCATTTTGTTACAGGAGCAACATATGCAGCAGCACAGAGTTCTCACTGATTCAGCACACGCAATCTCTCGTTACTTTGCAAAAGCGCATCTTCCTACACAGCAGGAAACATTGGGAGAGATCGTCACTGAGATATTGAAAGATGGACGTAACCTGAGCCGAAAGTCACTCTGTGCCAAGCTTTTGAACCGTCTTGAAAAAGCATCTGGTGAGGACGAACAGAAGCATTACAATGCCCTAATCGGCCTGCTCTTCGAATAAAGGGACACCCTAAAACATATAAATGGGGAAAGTAGTGAAGTAGTTATGAAGAAAACTGACCATGAACGCTTGAAACACGAAATTACAGGTTTAGCTGTTATACAGATTTTGCGCATGAACACGGCAATATCACTACCCGCATTGATTAAGCAATTACGTCTTATGAAGGTGAGTGAAGCGGATGCCGGGCGTAGACATCTTATTGACAGCATAATTCATGATTTCACAGATTCTAATCCGGCAAGGATGAACCCCAAACCGGAAAGAACTGGTGATGAGAGTGTATTCAGTGGCAGTAAAAAGCCTAAATTACATTAGAGACCATTTTTCATACTATACAAGCGAGGTGACTATGCTTCAGGAAATGAATGTTCACAGAGCAATAGCAGATAAGGCTTTGTCGAGTTACTTCCGTAATGCCGGTGAGCTATTAGCAGATGAATCCGTTGTATTGGGACAGGCAGTAACAAATGTGATTTTAGCTGGTGATAATGTTAATAATAAAAATATCATTTTAAGCCTGATCGCTTCACTGGAATCGACAACCGATGTTGTTCAGGCTGATATCATCAGAAAAACATTGGAAATAGTTTTGCGCTATACCGCTGACGACGTCTAATAAAGTTATTTTATAATCATGAAGCTCCGGCATCCATAGTATGTGCTGAGTATTTGTATACTTTAAATTAAGACTACACATAGCATCTTCTCATTCTTAGACTGCATTATTATGGGCTTGATATGATTAATTCAATTCCGGAAAATTATATTTTCCAGTGTGCTTTATATAAGAATTTAGAGCGCAATGTGATGTTGAAAATGGGTTATGTCAGTGATGACATTCTTGTTCAGGCACTTAGTGTACAGCTGAAGAATGAGAAGAATGCTATATTAACCGATCTCTATATGCAGATTATGCGTCACCTTCAACCAGGTATTCGTTCTGAACCCCGTCAGATTAATTGTGATTTTTTAGAGGTCATAAATAATGAATACAGTTCAAGAACACGCCAGACATGCAGAATTGTGGATTGATGATGTCTATATCAGACAAGGCCTGGAGATTATTCTCGCTGATATAGAATATAAAGATAAGAACGTGCGTCTTGTTTTCTTTACGATTAACTACTTCAACACTGTCAAAAAGCAAAACTATGATCTCAGGACGCATCGGCTGGTGCTTCTGATTGATGGTCATCTGTATCAGTATCTCAATGAACTTTCGTTCTACAGGCTTCCTGTAGACAGTGGCGTAGCCTCAATCAAAAAATTTATCGCTGAAATTATCAGCATTGATACTGAACACGACCAGCAATCTGAAATAAATATCGTCCTGACTGAACGGGATAAATTTATCTTAACGCAATTAGGGGAAGGGCGGACTATTTCTGAAATTTCTGGCTTGCTTAACCTGCACTTAAAAACGATTTACCTGAGCAGGCAAAATCTGATCAAGAAACTTGGCTGTTCGGGGTTGATTGATTTTCAGGGAATACTGCAAACCCCAATATTCAGGAACTGGCTGAAACATGCCTGAGTAAATCACAGGATGTGAACTCTAAAAAATCCATAAAATGAAAAATCCACGCCGTGGCGTGGATTTTGGAATTACAGAGTTAAACGTGAATTAGACGTTGAACAGGAAGTTCATCACATCGCCATCTTTCACGATGTAATCTTTCCCTTCCGCACGCATCTTACCGGCTTCTTTCGCGCCTTGCTCACCTTTGTAGGTGATGAAGTCTTCAAATGCGATAGTCTGTGCACGGATGAATCCTTTCTCGAAATCGGTGTGGATTTTACCTGCCGCCTGCGGAGCGGTAGCGCCGACAGGGATGGTCCATGCACGTACTTCTTTCACGCCCGCGGTGAAGTAGGTCTGCAGATTCAGCAGCTCATAGCCTGCGCGGATCACGCGGTTCAGCCCCGGCTCTTCAAGACCCAGCTCGGCCATGAACTCTTCACGGTCGGCGTCATCCAGCTCAGCGATGTCGGCTTCAACGGCGGCGCAAACAGCTACCACCACGGAACCTTCGGCAGCGGCGATTTCACGCACCTTGTCGAGGTACGGGTTGTTTTCAAAACCGTCTTCGTTGACGTTGGCGATATACATGGTCGGCTTCAGCGTCAGGAAGCTCAGGTATTTGATGGCCGCTTTATCTTCGTCAGTCAGATTTTTCAACGTACGCAGCATGCCAGCGTTTTCCAACTGTGGCAGACATTTTTCCAGGGCAGCCAGTTCTGCTTTGGCGTCTTTGTCGCCGCCTTTGGCTTTCTTCTGTACGCGGTGAATAGCGCGTTCACAGGTATCCAGATCGGACAGCGCCAGTTCGGTATTGATAACATCGATATCGTCAGCCGGATCCACTTTGTTATTAACGTGGATGATGTTGTCGTTTTCGAAGCAGCGCACCACGTGGCCGATCGCTTCGGTTTCGCGGATGTTAGTCAGGAACTGGTTACCCAGACCTTCACCTTTGGAGGCGCCTTTTACCAGGCCCGCGATATCAACGAATTCCATCGTGGTCGGCAGGATACGCTGCGGTTTGACGATTTCGGCCAGCTGATCCAGACGCGGATCGGGCATCGGGACAACACCCGTGTTCGGCTCGATAGTACAGAACGGGAAGTTTGCCGCTTCAATACCCGCTTTTGTGAGCGCGTTGAACAGGGTGGATTTGCCTACGTTTGGCAAACCGACGATACCGCATTTGAATCCCATGTTTAAATCACCTTAATCTTTTGATATTCAATCTGTTATAGAAAACAGATTGTAGAAAAGTAAATAACTCTGCCTATTATACACAGCACGCGAGCAAAATGCCGCACATCGCTGCTTATTGCGCTTTAAAGGTATGTAACCGGCTCGTTGCTTTTGTCAGGCCATCTTTGAACAAAATCTCGGTACAACGGGCCGCTTCGTCAATCGCTTCATCAATTAACTTCTGTTCAGAAACAGGTGGTTTGCCTAAAACAAACCCGACAACTTTGTTTTTATCGCCCGGATGACCAATTCCAACGCGTAAACGATGAAAGTTAGGGTTATTGCCTAACTTGCTTATGATGTCCTTCAGGCCATTATGTCCGCCATGACCACCGCCAAGCTTAAATTTGGCAACACCTGGCGGCAGGTCTAGTTCGTCATGTGCAACTAAAATTTCATCGGGATTGATGCGATAAAAACTAGCCATCGCGCCAACGGCCTTGCCGCTCAGATTCATAAATGTGGTCGGCACCAGCAGGCGGACATCTTCGCCTTCTAGCGTAACCCTGGAGGTGTAGCCGAAGAATTTCGGCTCATCGCGCAGGGGAGCGCGTAATCTCTCTGCCAGTAGATCAACATACCATGCGCCGGCGTTGTGCCGCGTTGCCGCATACTCTGCGCCGGGGTTCGCCAGACCGACAATCAATTTAATCGTCACGTGTTTTGTCCTGAGTGTATCTATAAACGACGGGTAGTTTACTGTCTGGCGCTGCGCTTGACAAAAAACAGCATGCTTATCCTCGAAAATCGAATAATTGCGAAACTGGACTATTAGAAATTGAGTGTGTTCAGTAGCTTATTTGTAAAGTTTTGTTGCGCGGGTGTTTGTAATTGTGATCGCTCCCGCACTTGCGAACGGCAGTGTTGTCTATACTTTACACATAAGGATTAGGGGTATTCCCTGTAACAACCCAAAGTTCCGGAGGTGACACATGAAACGCAAAAACGCTTCGTTACTCGGTAACGTGCTCATGGCTTTAGGGTTGGTGGTGATGGTGGGTGGCGTTGGTTACTCTATTTTAAACCAACTGCCGCAATTTAATTTGCCACAGTTTTTCGCGCATGGTGCTGTGCTCAGTATTTTTGTCGGCGGTGTTCTCTGGTTAGCGGGGGCCAGAGTCGGCGGGCACGAACAAATCAGTGACCGTTACTGGTGGGTACGTCATTATGACAAACGCTGCCGTCGCGGTGATACCAATCATCGTCACAACTAAATAGTCTCTCCGCTGCGAGTGCCACTCTTTGCAGACAGAGTCCTGGTTGAAAACCAGTCCTCTGCCTGTTCATGCATATCCCGGATAAAATGCACTCATCATCGCTGCGCAATTGAAGAGGCGTTATTCGAATAATCGATAATGTAACGTCTTAACCACGCTATCCGCCGCGTCAGCCGGTAACAGAATGCACAGGTTATCGTTTGATGCGCCGTGGCAAATCATGCGAACCGTATGCTCTTCGAGCCAGGCAAAAACGTCTTTGCACACCCCCGCAGCCTGGGTCAGTTTATTGCCCACCAAAGTGACTAATGCCAGTCCGGTTTCCACTTCCACCCGACAGTGGGAGGACAATGCGGTAAACAATGCCGTGGTTAGTATATGGTCCTCACCCGATGTCGCATGAGTGGCGTCCAGCGCCAGCGCAATACAATTTTCTGATGTCGTGACCAAATCCACAGCCACCGCATGGTGGGATAAAATAGCAAATACCTGCGCCAGAAAAGCACAGGGCGGTTGTGTCTGCAGACTGTGTAATCGCAATAGCGTCTGTTTACGGCGCACGGTGAGCGCCCGATAACGCGGTGGATTATCGGTGGTGTTGTGCACCAGCGTACCACCGGCGGCCGTATCTTTACTTGAGCCAACAAAGACCGGAATGCTTTTCCGCATTGCCGGGAGCAGTGTAGCCGGGTGAAGAACCTTCGCACCGTAGGCGGCCATATCGCTGGCCTCGGAAAATGAGATATGGTCGATCCGTTTGGCCCGTGGCGCAATGCGCGGATCTGTGGTGTAGATCCCGGCAACGTCGGTCCAGATGTCCACGCGTGCGGCGTGCAGTGCTTCACCAAGTAGCGTGGCGGTGTAATCACTCCCGCCGCGTCCCAGCGTCGTGGTATGTCCGCCTGCATCGCGACCAATAAATCCCTGGGTAACCATAATAGCCTGCTCAAGACGCGGGCGCAGATGAGTCTCCACCTGGTGGTGCAGGGTGCTGAGATCCGGTTCAGCGCAGCCGTAGTTCGAGTTGGTACGCATCACGCTGCGGGCGTCAAACCACCCGGCTTCGGCGTGTCGTTCACGTAATACTTCAGTAAACAGCAAAGAGGACATCAGTTCGCCGTGGCTGACTAACTCATCGCTTAGCGCATCGGATGGTGAAACCGTCGCCGTTTCTGCAAGGTGGCGTATATTGTTGAGAAGATTATCGATTTCCGTGCTGATAACGGACGGCTGCTTCAGGCGGGAAATAATGTTGTATTGGATGGCGCGTAACGTCTCAAGCTTATCTAATCGTTGATGCGTTTCCAGACCTTCAGAAAGCTCGACCAGTAAGTTTGTCACGCCTGCTGAAGCAGACAGAACGACTAAACGGACATCTTGATCAGCAAGAACAATGCTGGCGCTGCGGTTCATCGCATCAAAATCAGCGACGCTGGTGCCGCCAAATTTGGCAACGACGGATGGTGGATAAATGCGAGTCATAACAATCTCATATCAGGGCGCCATAAAAGTATGGCTAGAAAATTTTCATTCTCGGCATAAGGGAACGACGTTCGCCTTACGAAATGTCCGCCCGCGAACATTTCTGCTGACAACCCAGGGAATACCTGTTGTCGATAACGCGTGTCGCCTGTACGCGTTACCGGGTGCTGCGCATTAATTTTATCTACATAGCCTGTAAATAAGCGCGCCATACTAAGTGATTTATATTTACGGATCGACTTTTTTATTCGATTTAACGAAAAATAAGTGAAAAATCATGTCGTAGTGAATAAATGCGTACATTATTAATGGTAAAAACATGTAAAAAAATAATAAAAACATGAAAACCTCATGGTTTTTATAACATCGTCTACATTGCGGTTGGCAACAATTTTGTAAAATAAATAGCTATATTTGTTTATGATTTCGTAATGCTGGATGTGCTTTATTCTTTGAAATTTAAGGTAAAAATGCTCATTTAAGTTGGCGGAAAATAAATGATTGAGTCCCACGCTAAAACAACATATATTAGCCGCGCTTTTTTACAGGTAATCCTTATAACCATTTATTCAATCAGGCGTTAATCTACACCTGGTTGTAGGAGTGATATGATGACGGATAAAGTCCGTATTGATACTTTAAGTGCTAATTCATTACCGCAGAGCAATGATACCTTTTTAGCAAGACAGGCTGAGTTTGAATCTAATGTCCGCAGCTATCCACGTAAACTGCCATTAGCGATTGCCAAAGCGCAGGGCGTCTGGATTACTGACGTAGAAAATAATCAATATCTTGATTGTCTTGCAGGTGCCGGTACCCTGGCGCTCGGTCACAATCATCCTGAAGTGCTCCAGAGCATTCAAAGTGTCATCACAAGCGGCTTACCGTTACATACGCTTGATCTTACCACGCCGTTAAAAGATGAATTTTCATCTTATTTACTGTCTTTATTGCCGGGCCAGGGCAAAGAGTATTGCCTGCAGTTCACCGGGCCGTCTGGCGCAGATGCCGTTGAAGCGGCGCTGAAGCTGGCGAAGAAAGTGACCGGCCGTTCCAGCATTATCAGCTTCTCCGGCGGCTACCATGGGATGACCCACGGCGCGCTGTCCGTGACTGGCAACCTGTCGCCGAAAGAAGCCGTCAGCAACATGATGGCGGAAGTGCAGTTTATGCCGTATCCTCATCAGTACCGTTGCCCGCTGGGTATTGGCGGTGAAGCTGGCGTGAAAGCATTAACTTACTACTTCGAAAACCTGATCAACGACGTTGAAAGCGGCGTGCGTAAACCGGCTGCGGTGATCCTCGAAGCCGTGCAGGGCGAGGGCGGCGTAAACCCGGCGCCGGTCGAATGGTTACAGCGTATTCGTAAAGTGACTCAGGAACACGGCATTCTGCTGATCATCGATGAAGTTCAGGCTGGCTTCGCGCGTACCGGTAAGCTGTTCGCCTTCGAACACGCCGGTATTGAGCCAGACATCATCGTGATGTCCAAAGCGGTTGGCGGCGGTCTGCCGCTGGCGGTACTGGGCATTAAAAAGCAGTTCGATGCGTGGGCTCCGGGCCACCATACCGGTACCTTCCGCGGCAACCAGCTGGCGATGGCCACCGGTCTGACAACACTGAAAATCCTCAAAGACGACAAGATTGCCGATAAAGTTGCCGCTCAGGGCGAGTGGCTGAAAGGCAAACTGACCGACCTGCAGAAACGCTATCCGGTGATTGGCCAGGTACGCGGTCTGGGTCTGATGATCGGTATTGAAATTGTTAAGCCGAACGAAGCGCAGGATCACATGGGCTGCTACCCGGCCGATGGCGAACTGTCCGCGCTGCTGCAGAAAAAATGCTTCGAAAACGGGCTGATTCTGGAGCGTGGCGGCCGTAACGGTTGTGTACTGCGCCTGCTGCCGTCTCTGCTGATCACTAACGCTGAGCTGGAAGTGTTCCTCGATAAATTCGAAAACGCCCTGTTGGGCGCTGGCGTAAAGCCGGTTTAAACGGAGTTGGATCGAATGTCAGACGTAAACCCGATTCTGTCCGGCTCGGCGCAGAGTATTGCCGCCTATCAGGACGCTATCGAGCAGAGTACGAAAGCGGTCGTTGAATGGTTGCAACAGCCTGAGATGTATCAGGGCAAAACCGTTGAACAGCTGCGCGAACGTATCAACCTGAACTTTACGTCTCAGGGCCTGGGCAACCAGGCCGCTATTGAGCGTGCGGTTGAATACTTTCTCAAAGACAGCCTGTTGGTTCACCATGCGCAGTGCGTGGCGCACCTGCACTGCCCGAGCCTGGTGATTAGCCAGGCGGCGGAAGTGCTGATCAACGCCACCAACCAGAGCATGGACTCCTGGGACCAGAGCCCATCCGCGACCATCATTGAGATCAAACTGATCGAATGGCTGCGTGAGCAGGTAGGTTATGCGGCGGGCGACGCGGGCGTGTTCACCAGCGGCGGCACCCAGAGTAACCTGATGGGGCTGATGCTGGCGCGCGACGCGTTCTTTGCTCGCCAGGGACACTCCATTCAGCAGAATGGTCTGACCGGCGACCTGAGCAAAATCAAAGTGTTCTGCTCTGAAAGCGCACACTTCTCCGTGCAGAAAAACATGGCGCTGATGGGACTGGGTTACCGTTCCGTCACTCAGGTGAAGACCGATGCGTTCTCACGCATGGACCTGGCTGACCTGAAAGCCAAGTTGGCCCAGGCGCAAGCCAACGGCGAGCAGGTGATGGCGATTGTCGCCACGGCCGGCACCACCGACGCAGGCGCTATCGATCCGTTAGCGGATATTGCGGCGCTGGCGGCAGAGCACCAGATCTGGATGCACGTGGATGCGGCATGGGGCGGGGCGTTACTGCTGTCTGAGAAGTATCGTCACTTCCTGAACGGCCTTGAGCTAGCGGATTCCGTTACCCTGGACTTCCACAAGCAGTTCTTCCAGACCATCAGCTGCGGCGCGTTCCTGTTAAAAGACGCGCGTCACTATGAGCTGATGCGCTATCAGGCGGCGTACCTGAACTCTGATTTCGATGAAGAACACGGCGTACCGAACCTGGTATCGAAGTCGCTGCAGACCACGCGTCGTTTTGACGCACTGAAGCTGTGGATGGGCCTCGAAGCGCTGGGCAAAAAGCAGTATGCCGAAATCATTGATAACGGCGTGACGCTGGCGCGCGATGTGGTTGAGTTTGTGAAAACGCAGCCGCATCTGGAACTGGTGATGGAGCCGCAGCTGGCAAGCGTGCTGTTCCGCTTCCGTCCGCAAAGCGATGACATTGCGTTCATTGCGCTGCTCAACCAGCGTATTGGCGACGTGCTGCTGGCTTCCGGTAGCGCCAACGTCGGCGTCACCGAAGCTGATGGCGTCACCTGCCTGAAGCTGACGCTGCTGAATCCAACGGTGTGCCTGGAGGATGTGAAAGTCCTGCTGGCGAGCGTGAAGGCGACGGCTGAGCAACTGCTGAAAGCGTAAGCAATAAATAAGCTTGATATAAAAATGGCTCCCACTCACGGGAGCCATTTTTTTGCCTGTCATGTGTAGCCCGGGGCGCTTCGCCGGGTCGGGCTGGGCGTCAGCTGATGTCCGCCAGTGCGGCGTCTTTATTCGGGAAGAACGTCAGGCGTCCTGGAATAGGCTGAATACCCGCGCGGGCCATAGTACGTAGCGGCTGGAACTCCAGGTTACTGATACGTAATTCGCAACCTTCCGGCAGACGTTTAACAAAGCGCTGGAAGGCATCCAGACCACCGGCATCCAGCACCGGGACTGCGTCCCACTTCAATACCACAATGCGTTTACCCGCAATGCGCGACTCGAGATCGGTAAATAATCCCTCCGCCGCGGCAAAGAACAGCGGGCCGATGACGCGTAGCACCAGAACATCGTCTGCTACATCAACGTTGACCGGCGCCAGCCGCGTCATGCGCGCAATTCGACGCATAAACAGCAGAGAGGCGAGAACGATCCCGACGCTGATGGCGATAACCATGTCGAACAGCACCGTCAGCGACATACACATCAGCATGACGATGATGTCGTCTTTTGGCGCATGACGCAGCAGATCCACCACTTTGTGGGCTTCACTCATGTTCCATGCCACCATCAGCAGAAGGGCGGCCATGGCGGAAAGCGGTAGCCAGGAAAGCAGCGGTGCTAAAACCAATAGCGCCAGGATCACCAGAATCGCGTGGATGACCGCCGAAATGGGTGAGGTTGCCCCGGCGCGGACGTTGGCCGCAGAACGGGCAATTGCCGCCGTGGCGGTGATACCACCAAAGAACGGCGCAACAATGTTACCCAGCCCCTGACCAATCAGCTCGCTGTTGGCTTTATGCTTGGTGCCGGTCATGCCGTCGAGGACGACGGCGCACAGCAGAGATTCAATTGCCCCCAGCATCGCCATTGAGAAGGCTGCCGGTAACAGCGCCTGTAATGAACTCCAGCTCAGGGTAAAGTTTGACTCGGGCATATTCCACGGTAATACCAGCTGCGGCAGCAACTGCGGGATACCGTTACCCTGTGAGCCGTCAGCCAGAATGTAGTGGAACTGGGAACCGATGGTCGCAACGTGTCCACCGGTCAGGTTCACAATCCCCATTACCGCACAGCCTGCCAGCAGTGCAGGAAGGTGGCCCGGTAGTCGGATCCCCAAACGAGGCCAGAAAATCAGGATCCCCAACGTCACCACGCCAATGGCGGCATCGCCGACGTTGATGGTCGGCAAGGCCATAAACAGCGCACCAACTTTTTGCAGGTAGTGCTCCGGTACATGGGCCATTTGCAGGCCAAGAAAATCTTTAATCTGCATGGTACCGATAGTGATACCAATACCCGACGTAAAGCCTAACGTAACCGACACGGGAATATATTCGATCAGGCGACCAAAGCGGGCGAGGCCGAAAAGGATCAGGAATATCCCGGACATGAGCGTGGCAACCAGCAGGCCTGCCAGCCCAAACTGTTGCGAGACCGGATACAGGATTACCACGAAGGCGGCGGTTGGGCCAGAGACGCTAAAGCGCGACCCCCCGGTGAGGGCGATAACAATCCCAGCGACGGCGGAGGTATACAGACCGTACTGCGGCGCAACGCCACTCCCTATTGCCAGGGCCATTGCCAGCGGAATGGCAATGATCCCCACCGTTATCCCGGCGATCAGGTCACGGGTAAAGCGAGAAGCGGTATATTTTTCTTTCCAACAAGCGTCGATGAGGGCGCGGAAAGGCATCACATGTGAGGAAAATAATCTGTTCACAATAATGTTTCATCCATGAGCGCATCATCTGTCAACTAAATGGCAGGTGAAGTAGGCAAAAGTCATACAAATAAGTATTACAGATAAAAAAACCCGCCGCAGCGGGTTTTTGAGCCGGGCTCGATTAATGCTCGAACATAGCAGAGATGGATTCTTCGTTGCTGATACGACGAATCGCTTCGGCCAGCATACCCGACAGGGTCAATGTACGCACGTTTGGCAGCGCTTTGATTTCGTCAGTCAGTGGAATAGTGTCACAGACAACGACTTCATCAATCACTGAGTTGCGCAGGTTGTTTGCCGCATTACCTGAGAAGATCGGGTGGGTTGCGTAAGCAAATACGCGTTTTGCACCACGTTCTTTCAGTGCTTCTGCTGCTTTACACAGCGTACCGCCGGTATCGATCATGTCATCAACCAGTACGCAGTCACGACCTGCAACGTCACCAATGATGTGCATCACCTGAGAAACGTTCGCACGCGGACGACGTTTGTCGATGATAGCCATATCGGTATCGTTCAGCAGTTTAGCGATAGCACGGGCACGCACGACGCCACCGATGTCCGGAGAAACCACGATCGGGTTGTCCAGGTTCAGTTGCAGCATGTCTTCTAACAGGATCGGGCTACCGAATACGTTATCAACCGGTACGTCAAAGAAGCCCTGGATCTGTTCAGCATGCAGGTCAACGGTGAGGACGCGGTCAACGCCAACGCTGGACAGGAAATCAGCGACGACTTTAGCGGTAATCGGTACACGAGCGGAACGTACGCGACGATCCTGACGTGCATAGCCGAAGTAAGGAATAACGGCGGTGATACGGCCTGCGGAAGCACGGCGCAGCGCATCAACCATAACGACCAATTCCATCAGGTTGTCGTTAGTAGGGGCACAAGTGGACTGGATGATGAAAATATCACCACCGCGTACATTTTCATTAATTTGTACGCTGACTTCGCCGTCGCTAAAGCGACCTACAGCGGCGTCGCCGAGTGAAGTGTACAGGCGGTTGGCAATACGTTGTGCTAGTTCCGGGGTGGCGTTACCAGCAAAAAGCTTCATATCAGGCACGAGAAGAACCTCAGGCATGCGTCCATTGGTGGAAAGAATCTGCCGAAAACTGTGCGGGCCAGGCAGTATCCTCTCCATGCGGTGTATTAAAGAGCGCGATGCAACGTCTGGAACAGGGTGACGTTGTCACCGCAACTCAGCTTGCCCGGTTTACTCTTCATCCTTCGGGTTTCATGTGCGTTGGCGTTAATTCCTCACACCAGCACATACTGTTGTATGCGCCAGGTGTTCCGTCATCTCGCCATCTTCCTGAAACCCGAATGATTTAGAGTAACGCTCTATGCAAAGGGGAGAGGTTGACGCCTTTCGCCACAAAGCCTTTGAGCCATTCCGGGGCTTGCTCAAGCACCTGGCGAGCACGAGACTCTGTGTCAAATTCAGCAAAGACACAAGCCCCTGTACCAGTCAGGCGCGACGGCGCGTATTCTAACAGCCAGGAAAGCGCCGCATCAACCTCGCGAAAACGTTTTCTTGCGATAACCTCGCAATCATTGCCGAATTCACATTTTAGTAACGTTTTTATTGACCTTTTTGGCGTGTTACGCGGGAGGTCAGGATCGTTAAAAATGACCGGCGTTGGAATACTGACTCCCGGATGAGCGACCAGATACCATTTTTCAGGTGGATCGACCGGCGTCAGAATTTCTCCCACGCCTTCGGCAAAAGCCGCGTGGCCGCGCACGAACACGGGAACATCCGCCCCCAGCGTCAAGCCGATTGCCGCCAGTTCATCAACCGAAAGCCCACACCGCCAGAGATGATTCAACGCCACCAGAACGGTGGCCGCATTTGACGAACCGCCGCCCAGGCCGCCACCCATCGGCAGACGCTTTTCGATACTGATGTCCGCGCCGCTTCCTGCGGGCAGGCGATCGCTTGTCGACGCTGTCTTCATCAGCAAACGCGCCGCGCGCACGATCAGGTTATCTTCATGCGCAACGCCTTCCACCGGGGTTAGGAGGTGTATTTCGCCATCGTGGCGCAGATTGATGCCAATCTCGTCGCCATAGTCGAGAAACTGGAATAACGTCTGTAGCGTGTGGTAACCGTCCGCACGCTGCCCGGTGATATATAAAAACAGATTCAGTTTTGCCGGAGAGGGCCAATGGCTCATCATTTCACAATCCAGTTATCCATTTTCAGCTTAATACGCTGGGAGCCGTCGGACAGCTCCATATTGGCCGGCATCGCAGGCTGCGTTTTGCTATCGTAGGCGCTATAGACCACTTTCCAGCTTTTACCGTCTTTGCTGTAGTTCACCTCACTCAGACGATATTGGTCATCGAGCTTGTAATCGGTGGCGTCACCTGGCAGACCAAGGATCCACTGGCGCAGACTGTTCAACGGAATAGGCATGCCGGTCAGTTTACCAATCATCTCTTCGGCGTCGTCGGCGGTGTAGTGCTTACCTTTGTTATCGACAAGTTCAACGTTGCCCGGCTGCGCGTTGAGTTCCAGTTCCGTGCTGCCCAGCGGGTTGGTCAGCAGCAGACGATAGCGATCCTGTCCGGTTTGCTGCCAGAAAAAGCGGGCATACACTTTCTGTTGATCGGAGATATAAGCGAACGCACCGCGCGTCTGATATTGGTTCAGGGCGCGTACTTCCTGCTGGTGCTGGCGCCACTGTGGGGAATCGGGGCTTTTGCCGGGACCTTTCGGCGCGTTGAGGGTACAGGCACTAAGAACCAGGGCTGCAAGGGGCAGCAGGCGAATCAGGCGAAAATCAGGCAGGGTCATAATGATGACAAATCCTTGAGATACGTTGCAGTTATAACTCTCAATGCTAGCGCCACCATCTGACATCGTCTACGTTCAAGTTATCTTAAATCGCTTAAATTTGTGCGCTAAGCTATTACTCCAAAAGGGGGCAGTCTCTTTTATTGACCGCACGCATCCTGTATGATGCACCCAGTCTAACCTTATCAACGCTGGTACTATTCCCGCTCACATGACCCTTTTAGCGCTTGGTATTAACCATAAAACGGCACCTGTATCGCTGCGAGAACGCGTAACGTTTTCGCCGGATACGCTCGATCAGGCGTTGGACAGCCTGCAAGCGCTGCCAATGGTGCAGGGCGGGGTAGTGCTGTCGACGTGTAACCGCACAGAGATTTACCTCAGCGTGGAAGAGCAGGACAACCTGCAAGAAGCGCTGATTCGCTGGTTGTGCGAATACCATAATCTTAATGAAGAAGACCTGCGCAATAGCCTGTACTGGCACCAGGACAATGACGCCGTCAGCCATCTGATGCGCGTTGCCAGTGGTCTGGATTCGCTGGTGCTCGGCGAGCCGCAGATTTTGGGACAGGTTAAAAAAGCCTTTGCGGATTCGCAGAAAGGCCACCAGAACGCCAGTGCGCTGGAGCGTATGTTCCAGAAATCGTTCTCTGTCGCTAAACGTGTCCGTACCGAAACTGATATCGGCGCCAGCGCTGTTTCCGTGGCTTTTGCTGC
Source organism: Citrobacter sp. TBCS-15 (assembly GCF_005280815.1). NCBI lineage: Bacteria > Pseudomonadati > Pseudomonadota > Gammaproteobacteria > Enterobacterales > Enterobacteriaceae > Citrobacter > Citrobacter sp. TBCS-15. The sequence goes on from NZ_SZWK01000102.1 coordinate 41,307, forward strand.
CTGTACGCTGGCGCGGCAGATCTTTGAATCGCTCTCCACAGTGACCGTACTGTTAGTCGGCGCAGGCGAGACCATCGAGCTGGTGGCGCGTCATTTGCGCGAACACAAAGTGAAGAAGATGATCATCGCCAACCGTACGCGTGAACGCGCGCAGGTGCTGGCGGATGAAGTCGGCGCTGAAGTGATTTCATTGAGCGATATCGATGCCCGCTTGCAGGATGCCGATATCATTATCAGTTCAACCGCCAGTCCGCTGCCGATTATCGGTAAAGGAATGGTAGAGCGTGCGCTTAAAAACCGTCGTAACCAGCCTATGCTGCTGGTGGATATCGCCGTACCGCGCGATGTCGAGCCGGAAGTGGGCAAATTGTCCAACGCCTACTTGTACAGCGTTGACGATCTGCAAAGCATCATTTCGCATAACCTGGCCCAGCGCAAAGCGGCGGCCGTGGAAGCCGAAACGATTGTGGAGCAGGAAACCAGTGAGTTTATGGCCTGGTTACGTGCCCAGGGCGCAAGCGACACTATCCGCGAGTATCGCAGTCAGTCAGAACAGATCCGTGATGAACTGACCGCCAAAGCGTTGGCCGCTCTTCAACAGGGCGGTGATGCGCAAGCCATTATGCAGGATCTGGCCTGGAAACTGACTAACCGTCTGATCCACGCACCAACCAAATCACTTCAACAGGCCGCCCGTGACGGGGATAGTGAACGCCTGAATATTCTGCGCGACAGCCTCGGGCTGGAGTAGCAACACACCAATCTTATTTTTTACAGGGTGCATTTACGCCTATGAAGCCTTCTATCGTTGCCAAACTGGAAGCCCTGCATGAACGTCATGAAGAAGTTCAGGCGCTGCTCGGCGATGCGGGTACTATCGCAGACCAGGACCGCTTTCGTGCACTGTCGCGCGAATATGCGCAATTAAGCGATGTATCGCGCTGTTTTACGGACTGGCAACAGGTTCAGGAAGATATCGAGACAGCTCAGATGATGCTCGACGATCCTGAAATGCGTGAAATGGCGCAGGATGAACTGCGCGAAGCAAAAGAGAAATGTGAACAGTTGGAACAACATCTGCAGGTTCTGCTGTTACCGAAAGATCCTGATGACGAACGTAACGCCTTCCTTGAAGTGCGGGCGGGAACCGGCGGTGATGAAGCCGCGCTGTTTGCTGGCGATCTGTTCCGTATGTACAGTCGTTACGCTGAATCGCGCCGCTGGCGGGTTGAGATCATGAGCGCCAGCGAAGGCGAGCATGGCGGTTTTAAAGAAGTTATTGCCAAGATCAGCGGCGAAGGCGTTTACGGCCGACTGAAATTTGAGTCCGGTGGTCATCGCGTGCAGCGCGTACCGGCGACGGAATCACAGGGCCGTATTCATACCTCCGCCTGTACGGTTGCGGTTATGCCGGAGCTGCCGGATGCTGAACTGCCGGACATCAACCCGGCCGATCTGCGTATTGATACCTTCCGCTCATCAGGCGCTGGCGGTCAGCACGTTAACACCACCGACTCTGCAATCCGTATTACCCACTTGCCAACCGGCATCGTGGTGGAATGCCAGGACGAACGTTCACAGCATAAAAACAAAGCGAAAGCGATGTCGGTGCTGGGAGCGCGCATTCGTGCGGCCGAAGTGGCAAGACGTCAACAGGCGGAAGCCTCTGAGCGTCGCAACCTGCTGGGCAGCGGCGATCGCAGCGATCGCAACCGCACCTATAACTTCCCGCAGGGGCGCGTAACCGATCACCGCATTAACCTGACGCTCTACCGTCTGGATGAAGCGATGGAAGGTAAACTGGATATGCTCATTGAGCCAATTGTCCAGGAATACCAGGCCGATCAACTGGCGGCGTTGTCCGAGCAGGATTAATGGACTATCAGCACTGGCTGCGTGAAGCGATAAGCCAATTACAGGCAAGCGAAAGCCCGCGCCGTGACGCCGAGATTTTACTCGAGTTCGTTACCGGCAAGGGGCGCACCTTTATTCTGGCTTTCGGTGAAACGCTGTTAACCGAGGCGCAGCGTCAGCAGCTCAATACGTTACTGGAGCGGCGTCAGCGGGGCGAACCCGTGGCGCACTTAACCGGCGTGCGCGAGTTCTGGTCGCTGCCGCTGTTTGTATCGTCGGCCACGCTGATTCCGCGTCCGGATACCGAGTGTCTGGTGGAGCAGGCGCTGGCTCGCCTGCCATCCTCTGCATGTCGCATTCTCGATCTGGGAACCGGTACGGGCGCGATTGCGCTGGCGCTGGCAACCGAGCGTCCGGATTGCACCGTGACGGCGGTTGATCGGATGCCGGATGCTGTGGCGCTGGCTATGCGCAATACACAGCACCTGGCTATCGACAATGTTAACGTGCTGCAAAGCGACTGGTTTAGCGCTTTGCAGGGGCAGCAGTTTGACATGATTGTCAGCAATCCGCCGTACATCGACGAACAGGATCCGCATTTGGCACAGGGCGATGTGCGCTTTGAGCCGCTGTCGGCGCTGGTGGCGGGCGATCAGGGGCTGGCGGATATCGTCCATATTATTGACCAGGCTCAGCACGTGTTAACGCCCGGCGGCTATCTTTTGCTGGAACATGGCTGGCAGCAGGGCGAGGCCGTGCGCGATGCCTTTACTCGCGCGGGTTATCTGGCGGTTGAAACCTGCCGTGATTACGGCGGTAACGAGCGAATTACGCTTGGACGCCTCCCATCATGAGTACCATCAGTCTGTTACTCAACGTTCATCTCATCAGCATTGCGCTTTCTGTTAGTCTGCTGACGCTGCGTTTTTGGTGGCGTTACACCGACGCGCGTCTAGCCCGTGCCCGCTGGACGCGCATTGTGCCGCCGGTGGTGGATACCGTTTTACTACTCAGCGGCGTAGCGTTAATGGTTAAAACGCACGTCCTGCCATTCACCGAACAAGGGACATGGCTGACTGAAAAGCTGTTTGGGGTTATCATTTACATCGTTTTGGGTTTTATTGCGCTCGATTACCGTCGGGCGCGCAGCCAGCAGGCGCGATTAGTCGCATTTCCGCTGGCGTTGGTGGTGCTGTACATCATCATTAAACTCGCCACCACAAAAATACCGTTACTGGGGTAATTCATGAGGTCGTTAGCTGATTTCGAATTTAATAAAGCGCCATTGTGTGATGGGATGATCCTGGCGTCGGAGTCTATCCGTCTGGATTTTCCAACACAAACTGTCTATGACGAACTGGAACGTCTGGTCAGTCTGGCGCAAGAAGAAATTAGCCAGCTCCTGTCTCAGGATGAGCAACTGGAAAAACTGCTGGCACTTTTTTACGGCGAATGGGGGTTTACGGACACCCACGGCGTCTATCGTCTTTCTGATGCACTATGGCTCGACCAGGTTCTGAAAAATCGTCAGGGCAGTGCTGTTTCGTTGGGCGCGATCTTATTGTGGATTGCCAACCGACTGGATTTGCCGCTGGTACCGGTGATTTTCCCGACACAACTCATCCTGCGCATTGAATCGCTCGATGGCGAAATGTGGCTAATCAATCCGTTCAATGGCGAAACGTTAAATGAACACACGCTGGAAGTGTGGCTGAAGGGGAACATCAGCCCGGTCGCGGAACTGTTTAATGAAGATCTGGATGAAGCGGATAACGCAGAAGTGATCCGCAAACTGCTCGACACGCTGAAATCATCGCTGATGGAAGAGCGGCAAATGGAACTGGCGCTGCGTGCCAGTGAAGCATTATTGCAGTTTAATCCTGAAGATCCGTATGAAATTCGCGATCGGGGATTGATATATGCGCAACTGGAGTGTGAACATGTTGCGCTGACAGATTTAAGTTATTTCGTTGAGCAGTGTCCGGAAGACCCGATCAGCGAAATGATTCGTGCGCAGATTAATACCATTTCGCACAAACAAATTGTATTGCATTGATTAATGACACTTTACCTACCGTTTAAGGCGATCCTATGAAACAAAAAGTGGTTAGCATTGGCGACATCAACGTGGCAAATGACCTGCCGTTCGTGCTGTTTGGCGGAATGAACGTGCTGGAATCCCGCGACCTGGCGATGCGCATTTGTGAGCACTACGTAACCGTTACTCAAAAACTGGGTATCCCTTACGTGTTCAAAGCCTCCTTTGATAAAGCCAACCGTTCTTCCATCCACTCTTACCGTGGACCGGGCCTTGAAGAAGGGATGAAAATCTTCCAGGAACTGAAGCAAACTTTTGGCGTAAAAGTGATCACCGACGTTCACGAAGCCAGCCAGGCACAGCCTGTTGCTGATGTGGTGGATGTGATTCAACTGCCGGCATTCCTCGCTCGCCAGACCGATCTGGTGGAAGCGATGGCGAAAACCGGCGCTGTTATCAACGTGAAAAAACCGCAGTTCGTAAGCCCGGGTCAGATGGGTAATATCGTGGATAAATTCCATGAAGGCGGTAACGATAAGGTTATCCTGTGTGACCGTGGCGCAAACTTCGGTTATGACAACCTGGTTGTGGATATGCTGGGCTTTAGCGTGATGAAAAAGGTCTCTGGCAATTCGCCGGTGATTTTCGACGTCACCCATGCGCTGCAGTGCCGCGACCCGTTTGGCGCCGCAAGCGGCGGCCGTCGTGGTCAGGTGACCGAACTGGCGCGCGCGGGCATGGCGGTAGGTCTGGCAGGCTTGTTTATTGAAGCGCATCCGGATCCAGCCAATGCGAAATGCGATGGCCCATCCGCACTGCCGCTGGCGAAACTGGAACAGTTCCTCACGCAGATCAAAGCGATTGATGATCTGGTGAAAAGCTTCGACGAACTCGATACTGAGAACTAAGTTCGCTGAACAGGCCGGGGCACTTGTCGCCGGCCTGTTATTACTGTCAGGCGCCAAACGCCCCATCAATGGTATGCATAGCTCCCGTCACAAACCCGGCCTCCGGACCAGCCAGCCAGGCAACCATTCCGGCCACTTCTTCTGGTCGACCGTGTCGTTTTAGTGCCATAAAGCTGTGCATCAGCTCTTTCAATGGACCTTCTGCTGGATTAGCGTCAGTATCAATGGGACCCGGTTGCACCACGTTGACCGTAATACCGCGTGCGCCTAAATCACGCGCCAGCCCTCGTGCCAGGCCTTGCAGAGCAGACTTACTTAACGCGTAGGAAGCCATACCGGCAATTGGCATACGATCGCCGTTTACTGAACCAATAATGATAATCCGTCCGCCATCAGGCATTTGTCGTGCCGCCTCGACTGCCGCGTACCAGGGGGCATGGATATTAATGCGGAACAGGCGCTCAACGTCATCGGGATCCTGCTCCAGTGCGTCGCCGAACAGTACAATTCCTGCATTCACCACTAACACATCCAGCGGGCCGCTTTCCCGTACCCGGCTAATGACGGCATCGCGATCGGCGCTATCGGTTTGCGCCGTGTGGGCCCCTGTTTCATCCGCAAGCGCTTTTGCTGCGTCTGCTGAGCCTGAATAGGTAAAGGTCACCGCTGCGCCATCTGCGGCGAAACGGCGCACAATAGCCGCGCCAATCCCACGACTGCCGCCAAGAACCAGAACTGACTTGCCGTTAAATAGGGACATGAGATACTCCTTGAACAATTATGTAGTGATCGATATATAATGGGCGCATGGTTTTCTGTCAATGGATTTGTAATGAGCACTACAAAATGTTCGCGCGCCCCAGGGCGACCACGTAATTTTGATCCGGAACTGGCTGTTGCCAAAGTACAGCCCTTATTTCACGCGCATGGATACGACGCTGTGAGCGTAGCGGATGTTACGCAGGCCCTGAACATCAAGCCCCCGAGTTTCTATGCCGCTTTTGGGAACAAAATCGGTCTTTATGAACGCGTGCTTGGTCGCTATGTACAAACCGATGCGATCCCGTTTGATGACATTTTGCGTTCTGATAGGCCGGTTGCCGAGTGCCTTGCTGCATTGCTTGAAGAGGCGGCGCGACGCTATGCCGCGGATCCGCATGCGCCAGGTTGTTTGGTTCTGGAGGGCACGCATAGCAACGATCCGCAGGCGCGGCAGGTGGCAAGGACTTTCTACTCGGTTGCTGAATATAAAATTCATGACTTTATCGCCGCGCGCCATCCCGAAGTGGCTGACAGCCTGACCGATTATGTCAGTACCACGATGCTCGGTCTGTCGGGAAAAGCCCGTTGTGGGCATACGCTCGAACGTTTGCTATCCAGCGCACACATCGCCAGCCTGGCGGTGCTGCATCAGCTTTCCTGATTTTCATCACGTGAAAAGGTAGATAAATATGATGGGTAAACTGGGACTCCGCTTTAATACTCCCCCTCCGGCTATTCGCAACGCAACGTTGGCCACAATTCTGATTGGAACTTCATTTCTGGTGCATTCTCAGGACAAGGCCGATGTTATTTTGTATAACGGCAAGCTGATTACCATGGATGAACAACAACCCAACGCGCAGGCGCTGGCGGTAAAAGGGCGGCATATTATTGCGGTGGGTAATAATGAAACGGTGAAAAAATGGTCCGGACCGAACACGAAGGAAATCAATCTTACGGGGCAAACCGTTATTCCGGGATTAATTGATGCGCATCTGCATGGCATTCGGGGTGGGAGGACGTTTTTATTTGAAACCTACTGGTTTGATACTAAAAATTTACCCGATGCGTTAAATAAATTGTCGCAATCTGCGGCACAGAAAAATACTGCGCAATGGGTGGCGGTGGCTGGCTCATGGATACCTGAACAATTTGCTGAAAAACGGGATCCGACGGTTCAGGAACTGAATCAGGCGGTGCCTCATCATCCTGCGTATATACAAAGCCTTTATGACTATGCCCTGTTAAATCAAAAGGCTATCGAGACCCTAAAACTTAATAGTTCACAGCCGGATGTTCCGGCAGGGATCGTGATAGAACGCGATGACAAAGGGCTGGCAACGGGGAAATTGCGCGGGACCATTGGCAGTTTTAACCAGCTTTTCGCCCAGATTAGCCAGACTTCCGATGTTGAAAAGAACCTTAACGCCTTTGTTCGTTATTTAAATAAACGCGGTGTGGTCGGGTTTATCGATCCTTCTGCCGGGCATGAGCAAGCTTATCGTGATTTCTTTAAACTTCAGCAGCAGCAACCTCTCAGGATACGCGTTGGATATCGTTTATCCGCACCGCCTGGTAATGAAACGGAATGGTTTAAACAACGTCTGGCATTTCGCCCGGCAATACACGATGACGGCAGAATAGCCTTTCTGGGCTTCGGTGAAAGCCTGGTGATGGCAATGAATGACGGCGTACGGATGTCATCTGGATTTAAGTCTTCTGCACAATCCCAACAAGAACAATTTAAGGTGCTCCAGCTTGCCGCCCAGGAAGGGGTTGCCGTAGAAATACATGCCTATACCGATGACAGTGCAGATGCGATTTTAGATCTCATTAGCGAGGTGGCTAAATCGTATGACATTGCTCCGTTACGCTGGTCTATTGCGCATCTCAATACCGGTACGCCAGAAACAATTGCCCGCATGAAGAAACTCGGCTTGGCCTATTCTGTCCAGATGGGGCCATATTTTGAATCTCCCGCCATCGAACGCGCAAATGATAAAACGGTGGCGGCACTCTCATCGCCAGTTCAACCCGCGTTAGAGCAGGGGGTAATCGTTGCCGGCGGTACAGATGCGACGCGGATTGGCGTTGCGGGAGTGTGGCATGCCATTGAGTATCATGTCACAGGTAAAGCACTCGACGGCTCGATACGCCATGACTCACGCCAGTTAAGCCGGGAAGATGCGTTAAAAATGTATACCCGAAATGCCGCCTGGCTCGCTTTTGCCGAACAGCAACGGGGAAGTTTGCGGGCCGGTAAGCTCGCCGATTTTGCGGTGCTGAATCAAGATATTATGGCTATTCCGCCAGACAAATTGCATCAAACGGAATCGTTATTAACGTTTGTCGATGGCCAACAGGTTTATCCGGAGCAATAAACGCGGTAAAAGAAAACGGCCCTGAAGCAGGGCCGTAGGTTCCGCTAAAATGATAATCAGGCAAATATCGTCATCAGATAGGCGATAAATAGTGCCAGATGCGCCGCACCGTTAAGTACATTGGTACGTCCGGTGGAGAAAGAGATATGGCACAGTACCAGCGACGAGACCATGACAATCATCTCTGGCGCGCCCAAAGCAAACACCAAATCATTGCCTGTTGCCCAGGCGATCAGCGTCACTACCGGTACGGTGAGTGAAATAGTGGCTAATACTGAACCGAAGAACAAATTCATTGCCCGCTGTACCTGATTGTTCAGAACCGCTTTCAGCGCCCCCAGCCCTTCAGGCGAGAGGATCAACAGCGCCACCAGGAAACCGGTAAATGCCACGGGGGCATTGAGTTCAGTCAGCAAGGTTTCCAGCGGACTGGCGTTCATCTTGGTGACGGCGATAACGGCGATCAGGTGAATGATGAGCCAGGCAGCGTGCCATATATTGCTGTGCGCCGACGGCTTACCGTGATGCGGGTCGTCGTCGTCACCCTCATCTTCATGCTCGTAAATGAACAGGCTTTGGTGCGTTTTTGTTTGAATCAGCAAAAAAACGCCGTACATTGCCGCAGAAATGAGTGCCACCAGTAGCGCCTGGGCGGTAGTAAAATTGGCTCCCGGTAACGCCATTGGAAACACCAGCACAATAATGGCCAGCGGAAACAGGGCGATTAAATACTGCTTAATACCAAACAGGTTCATATACTGAGTGGCAAATTTGCGGCCGCCCAGCAGTAATGAAAAACCGACTAAACCGCCGGTGACGATCATAATGATCGAATACAGCGTGTCGCGCATTAGCGTAGGCGCGGCATCGCCGGTCGCCATTAATGCGGAAATTAAACTGACTTCAAGAATAACAACGGACAGACTGAGGATCAGCGAGCCGTAGGGTTCGCCAAGTCGATGTGCTAATACGTCCGCATGACGGACAACGCTGAATGCGCTACTTAATATACCAATAAGGGCAAGCGCATTAATGCCGATGACCACTGGTAGTGACTGACTGCTCCCCCATAAGAACAGTACTACCAGCGCCAAAATCGGGAAGACGAGAGAGGTCTCCTTGTGGCGGGTTTTTACCGCCTCATGTACTTGTGTCATTAAGCTAATTCTCCATCTCTGCAGGTATTTATAATTATAAAAGTATTAAAGAATGTAAAAAATAACAGAAAAAGCGGTTTTGTAGGTGACATTTTACGAAATTTTACCGCATCGCTTATTTTTCTTCTCTAAGTGGTCAAAAACAAACTTCTTGTTTATAGAGTATTTAATTAACAGAAGGTTAGATGAGGAAATATTTTAAAAATGTTCATTATTGGCGCATCGCAGCATTGTTAACCACACTTAAGGTTTAGCCCAAAAAGAGGAGTTCACAATGCCCTATAAATCGAAAAGCGATCTGCCTGACAGCGTACAGCATGTTCTGCCATCCCATGCTCAGGACATCTATAAAGAAGCCTTCAACAGCGCCTGGGAACAGTACAAAGATAAATCTGATCGTCGCGATGATGCTACCCGAGAAGAGACGGCACACAAGGTGGCATGGGCCGCGGTGAAAAATGATTATCAAAAAGGTGATGATGATAAATGGCATAAAAAGACGTAACAGTATCAATTATAATGCCTTTATCAATTAGCCCGAATCAGCCGTTAGCGAATCGTGCTACGCCGCGTCGCTGCTGGCTTGCAAGCGAGCGGTGAATTGCCTATTGTCCAGCTATTGGTTTCAAAATGAGCAGTAAAAAGGCCTGGAAGGCGTCAAAAAAGTTGTCGCAGGGAAGCAGCAGTGGCGGAGGTGTAAGGTGTTAACGCGTGATTTTTTATTGAATGCCGACTGTAAGACGGCATTTGGCGCTATTGAAGAATCACTACTCTGGTCAGCGGAACAACGGGCAGCCTCACTGGCCGCCACGCTTGCTTGTCGACCAGATGATGGACCGGTGTGGATCTTCGGTTATGGATCGTTGATGTGGAACCCGGCCTTAGAATTTGAAGAGTCCTGTACCGGGACATTGGTCGGTTGGCACCGTGCATTTTGCCTGCGTCTGACGGCGGGGCGTGGAACGGCCTGTCAGCCGGGACGGATGCTGGCTCTGAAAGAGGGGGGACGCACTACAGGTGTGGCTTATCGCTTACCGGACGCGTCGCTGGAACAAGAACTTTCTCTGCTGTGGAAGCGTGAAATGATCACCGGTTGCTACCTGCCGACCTGGTGTCAGTTGGCGCTGGATGACGGACGGACGGTGAACGCGCTAGTCTTTATTATGGATCCGCGCCATCCACTGTTTGAGTCGGATACACGCGCGCAGGTGATTGCGCCGCTTATCGCTGCGGCCAGTGGACCTTTAGGCACCAATGCCCAATATCTGTTCTCTCTGGAACAAGAACTGGTGAAGCTGGGAATGCAGGATGATTGTCTTAACGATCTGGTGATTACGGTCAAACGGTTGTTGGGAGAGAACCTGCCGGAAGGGATTATACGACCAGGTTTTGCATAGCGTCGGCGGAGTGTAGTGTGCCCGACAGCCAGGTGCTTATCGGGCATTTCACGATTACGCTGCAATAAAACTAATCGAATGCTCAAGCGACTGACTGTGGCTGTCGATCAGCACGTTCCAGACGCCGGTATAAGGTACGGTCAACCATGCGTTATCACGATCCTGCACGCTTAAGATGTCGGACTGCGTGTCTTTGACGTGATTTTTCTCGCTCATCAGGTGGATGTGGCAGCGCTCGGAACAGCGCACTACCACCGTATCGCCACCAAATAACTTTAAACTCGCTTTCACTAATGCCATTTTTCACCCCGTTCTTGAAAACAACGTACTTTCTGTCGAAAGTGCTGCGTGATGTTGTTCACATTTCACTCATTGCATAACACCAAAGGGGGAGCAACAGGATGCTGATTTTGATCAAAAAATGGCATAACGATTAAACAAAAGTGACAAAATTCCTCAAAACGGTTGAAAGGGCGTGCTAACGTTCAACGAAACCGCGCCCATCTAAGATTAAATCCGGAAATTTCCGGCACTTTCAGTGCGCGTGCCTGCAAGCGCTGTCAGAAGGTCAATACTTTATCTGCAGCCAGCGTCCATTGGGCTAGTTCTGGCAGCGTGCCCACGGCTACACCATCAATTAAAGGCAGGTCGGTGATCCCCCGACCGTCAGTGCAGGTTTTGCACAGTTTTACCGGAACATTTTGCGCTGTCAGGATCTCCAGCATTTGCTGGATATTGTATCCTTCCGCCGGCTTCTGACCGCGTAATCCCGCCGTAACCGCATCCGACATTAAAAACAGACGCAGATCGAGACAGGCTTCTTGTTCACGCAAGGCGATGGCCAGACGCAGGCTGTTAAATAACGATTCGCTTCCATAGGCCGCACCGTTCGCGACGATCACTATCTTTTGCATTTTGACTCCTGTTGTCGGATGGGAGGGATAATTCCTGGTGTGTATGGTACTCCCTGTACCAGATATCGAAAAGAAAGCATGTGAGGGCCCCTTATTATTCGGGTCAGAAAATCCCGAAAACAGGGATAAAAGCTGCAATTAATTGCTGAAGACGTTATGGTTTAGGTTAAGTGTGCCTAATTAATTGATTTAAGAAATAACTAACGATTTGAGCCGTATTATTTATTTTCCTCTCGCCGTATTTGCACTCTTGCCACTGGCAGGGGGTAATGCCAACGCACAATCCTCTTTTGTTCACCAGGCTGAAAACCCATTCGATAACAATAGCGATGGCTTGCCCGATCTCGGTATGGCGCCGGAATCGCGGGCAGGCGAAAAGCATTTTGCCGAAATGGTGAAAGCATTTGGTGAAGCCAGTATGACCGATAACGGCCTTGATACCGGCGAACAGGCGAAGCAGTTCGCGTTTGGTCAGGTACGTGACACGGTTAGCGAACAGGTGAATCAACAACTGGAATCCTGGCTCTCTCCCTGGGGAAACGCCAGCGTCGGGTTGCAGGTTGATAAAGAGGGCAGCTTTACCGGCAGTCGGGGAAGTTGGTTTATTCCGTGGCAGGACAATCAACGCTATCTTACCTGGAGCCAGTTAGGCTTAACGCAACAGGATGAGGGCTTAGTCAGTAATGCGGGAATTGGGCAGCGCTGGGTACACGACGGCTGGCTACTGGGTTACAACACGTTTTATGACAATCTGTTGGATGAAAATCTGCCCCGGGGCGGCTTAGGTGCAGAAGCGTGGGGCGAGTATTTACGTTTATCCGCTAACTACTATCAACCGTTTTCCTCATGGCAGGAGCGTTCCACCACGCAGGAACAACGGATGGCCCGCGGCTACGACCTGACCGCGCAAATGCGGATGCCGTTCTATCAACATCTCAATACCAGCGTCAGCGTTGAACAGTATTTTGGCGACCGGGTGGATCTGTTTCATTCAGGAACCGGGTATCATAATCCGGTGGCGGTGAACCTCGGGCTGAGTTATACGCCGGTGCCGCTGATTACGATGACTGCCCAGCATAAGCAGGGTGAAAATGGCGTCAGTCAGAATAACGTTGGATTAACGCTGAATTATCGTTTCGGCGTTCCGTTAAAAAAACAGCTGATGGTCAGCGAAGTGGCAAACAGCCGCTCGCTGCGCGGCAGTCGTTATGACGATCCGCAGCGGAATAGTTTGCCGACGATGGAGTATCGCCAGCGTAAAACCCTGTCGGTATTTTTGGCCACGCCGCCCTGGGATCTCAAGCCTGGAGAAACGGTGGCGCTGAAGGTACAAGTGCGCAGCCTGCATGGGATTCGCCATCTTGCATGGCAGGGTGATACTCAGGCGCTGAGCTTAACCGCTGGCAGCAGTACCCGAAGCGCACAGGGCTGGACGATTATTATGCCGAAGTGGGACAGTAGAGAAGGGGCGACAAACCGCTGGCGGCTGTCGGTAGTGGTAGAAGATGAACTGGGCCAGCGTGTCTCTTCCAATGAGATCACGCTATCACTGACCGAACCGTTTATCAGCGTTTCGGCAAATGATCCTCGTTAACCATGATGCACGACTGCGTTATCAGAAAATGCGTTCCTGATGCACCCAAACCGCCGCTTCTACGCGTGATTTGAGCTTCATTTTCTTCAGCATGTGCTTCACATGAACTTTTACCGTGCTTTCGGTGATGTCCAGGCGGCGGGCAATCATCTTGTTAGGCAGGCCCTGGGCAATAAGCTTGAGAATATCGCGCTCGCGCGGCGTCAACTGGGTGACATCACGGTCAGACGTTGCGCGGTTGGCGCGCAGGCTGGCGGCCAGAACCGGCGTTAAGGCTTCACTCAGCACCATTTCACCAGCGGCGGCCTGCTGTAATGCTTTCAGTAAATCTTCCGGCTCCATATCTTTCAGCAGGTAACCATCCGCGCCGCGTTTCAGTGCGGTAACGACATCTTCTTCATGATTGGATACGCTAAACACCACGATGCGGCCAGACAGGGACTTTTCACGCAGCTTGTCGAGGGTTTCCAGACCGTTCATACCAGGCATGTTGAGATCCAGCAGGATCAGATCGGGATCAAGAGATTCAGCCAGCTCGATACCCTGTTCGCCATTGCTGGCTTCACCGACAACGGTGATATCCTGCGCCATGCTGACAAGCTGTTTTACACCGGTTCGCAGCATCGGATGATCGTCGATCAACAGGATGGTTGCCGGTTCCAGATTACTCATGGGTATCTCCTTGGACTTCTGTGAAGTTTGTTTCGGGAATAAAAGTGACAGTAACTTCAGTACCGCCTGTCTCACGACGGCGTACACGGCAATCGCCGCGCAAGCTCTGCGCACGGTCGCGCATTATTATCATGCCGTAGTGGTTACTGCGTTCGGCGTTTTCCGGTACGCCGCAGCCGTTATCTTGTACTGTGAGTTTGATCTGCTTACCATTTTGCACCACCGTCACGACGACTTCATCGGCATGGGAGTGCTTCAGGGCGTTGCTCAGGGCTTCACGAGCAATTTGCAATAAGTGAATCGCCTGATGCGAAGGGACCAGGCGCGGCGGCAACTGATAATCCAGCTTAACCGCAAAACCGAAGCGGGCGCTGTATTCCTGACAGCTGGCTTCCAGCGCGGGTCGCAATCCGGGTTCGGTGAGCTGTAAACGGAAGGTCGTTAACAGCTCACGCAGTTGCGCCCACGAGGCGTTCAGTTCATTACGAATCTGGCTAAGCAGTTCGCGGCTATTCTCGGGCAGCGCATCGCCCTGCATCTGCAAACAGCTAACCTGCATCTTCATGCATGAAAGCGATTGTGCAATAGAATCATGGAGTTCGCGCGCAATGGTGGCACGCTCTTCCATCACGATCAACTGCTGCTGGCGTTCCTGATGTCTGTCGAGCGCCAGCGTTGCGGTCAGTTGCTCAACCAGGGTATCGACCAGTTGTTGCTGATCGTGGCTGAGATGGCGTCCGTTCGGCAACGTAGCGAGCAGGATACCATACTGGGTATGTGCGTCGGTCAGCCGCCATTTCAGCGTGATACCACCGTCTATCGCGGGCAGCGTACCGCGTGGGCATAGATGACATCCTTTCTCATCGCAACTGACATTGGACTGACAGGTAAATTCCTGATGATTATCTTCATCTTCCAGATCATAAACCCGCAGCTCAATATCATGCAGCAGGGTCAAATTTTGCAGGCCGTTCAGCACCGGAGAGAGGCGTTCGCACAATGGCACCTGAGAATGTAGACGGCGGTTGGCTTGCCACAGAAAAGAGAGGATCTGATTTTTATGCTCCAGCCCGGCCGTTTTCTCCTGCACACGCTGTTCCAGTACCGCATAACTTTCAGCCAGCTCTTCCGACATATTATTCAGCGCCGAGCCCAGAGCCGCCATCTCATTACGCCCGCTGATATGCGCACGTTGGGTAAAATCACGTTGGCTGACGGCTCGCGCCATCGCCAATAGCTGTTTCCACGGCTCCAGCAGGCGTACGCGTAGCCAGATAATAGTGAAGACCAGCAGTAAGGCCATAAATGCCGCCATCAGGCGATGTAACAGGACGACGCGTTCAATCCGCAATTCGGTGGTATGGTCGAAGGCGGTAACCAGCTTATCCAGCCCAACGACAAAGCGCGTTACATCTTGCGCCACCGCATCAGGCGTTTGCGCGTGGGCAAGCCCTGGCGCCAGCTCAGTGTGCCAGTAATCCTGTAATGCTTTTAACTGCGCCTGTTGTCCATCGCGCTGTGCGGCCCGCGTTAACTCTGGACTAAACGCCGTTTTCTCCATTTCATCCAGTAGCGGTTGATCGTCGGCTTCCAGGGGTACCGCCGCCAGCAGACGATAACTCTGCATACGCAGCGAGCCGGCTTTGTTAATTGCATGGGCGCTACCCTGAACGCCCTGAACCAGCCAACCGGAGACAGCCATACCTGCCACGCCGATGGCAGTAGACAATAAAACAATCAGCGCCACCTGGTTGACCAGCGTAAGCGGGGAGAGACAACGTTTAAACATGGTGACTTGTTCCTTCGGGTCTTCGTAGAACAGAAACCCTTTTGAATAACGGTTCTGCTGCAGGCAGTGGCGTTATTCTCGGCGATACACTGGAGTATACCCATACCTCAAACGGGCTACCTCTTAATTGCCAGCTGAGGGGGGGGGCATGGGTCAGGGGGAGTAGAAGACGACAGAAGCGTGAAAAACCACATCTTTTTTACCGAAGTAATGTACTCATTTAGGGTGATGACAAATTTTAGGCATGAATAATGACACCTTTTCCTTTGATTTATATCAACTTACCTCCAGCTGTAAACCCTAAGGTTGCAGGCATCGAAACAAGTATCAGAGGTGTCTATGAGTCACTCATCTGCCCCGGAAAGGGCATCTGGAGCTGTAATTACAGAATGGCGGCCGGAAGATCCTGTCTTCTGGCAACAGCGTGGTCAACGAATCGCCAGCCGTAACCTGTGGATTTCCGTCCCTTGCTTACTGCTGGCGTTTTGCGTGTGGATGTTATTTAGCGCCGTGGCGGTGAACTTACCGAAAGTTGGCTTTAATTTCACCACGGAGCAATTGTTCATGTTGACGGCGTTGCCGTCGGTTTCCGGCGCGCTGCTGCGTGTGCCGTACTCCTTTATGGTTCCCCTGTTTGGTGGACGTCGCTGGACAGCATTCAGCACCGGCATCCTGATCATCCCATGCGTATGGTTAGGTTTTGCGGTGCAGGATACCACCACGCCATTTAGTACCTTTATTATTATCTCCTTGCTGTGCGGTTTTGCCGGTGCGAACTTTGCATCAAGCATGGCGAATATCAGCTTCTTCTTTCCAAAACAAAAACAGGGCGGTGCACTGGGTCTGAACGGTGGTCTGGGCAATATGGGTGTCAGCGTAATGCAGTTGGTTGCTCCGCTGGTGGTCTCACTGTCAATCTTTGCTGCATTTGGTAGCCACGGGGTTGAACAACCGGATGGTACGCAATTGTATCTGGCGAACGCCGCATGGATTTGGGTTCCGTTCCTGGCTGTGCTGACGCTGGCTGCATGGTTTGGTATGAACGAACTGGCAACCTCAAAAGCGTCACTGAAAGCGCAATTGCCGGTGCTTAAACGCGGGCACCTGTGGATCATGAGCCTGCTGTATCTGGCAACCTTCGGTTCATTTATCGGCTTCTCAGCCGGTTTCGCGATGCTGTCAAAAACGCAGTTTCCTGAGGTACAGATCCTGCATTACGCCTTTTTTGGCCCGCTGATTGGCGCGCTGGCGCGTTCCGCTGGCGGTGCAATTTCTGACCGTCTGGGCGGAACTCGCGTGACGCTGGTGAACTTTGTGCTGATGGCTCTCTTTAGTGCCTTGCTGTTCCTGACGCTGCCAACTAATGGCGTAGGGGGCAACTTTACCGCTTTCTTCGCGGTGTTCCTGGCGTTGTTCCTGACGGCCGGTCTGGGCAGTGGTTCAACCTTCCAGATGATCTCCGTTATCTTCCGCAAGCTGACGATGGACAGAGTGAAAGCGGAAGGCGGGTCAGAAGAGAAGGCGATGCGTGAAGCGGCAACCGACACTGCGGCAGCGCTCGGTTTTATCTCAGCCATTGGCGCGATTGGCGGCTTCTTTATCCCCAAAGCATTTGGTACTTCCCTGGCGTTAACGGGATCACCTGTTGATGCGATGAAAGTCTTTGTGATCTTCTATGTCGCCTGCGTGGTTATCACCTGGGCGGTGTACGGACGTCATTCTAAAAAGTAAAAAAGTGGTATACACAAAATCATTCGAATTGCATCAAGGCGGCAAGTGAGAAATCCCCAGGAGCTTACTGAAGTAAGTGACTGGGGAGAACGAGCGCAGCCAACGCAGAAGCAGTTTGAAGGATGAAGTGTAGGTTGATTATCCATTGCGCGGCGTTAGACCGCGCTTTTTTTTGCTCTGAATTAGTTACAACATACTTATATATAAACTCACGACGAAAGTCTGTGAAAACGGTGCTGATAATATGCCTGGCAGGGGGGATACCCCTTAATACCCACTTATAAAGAATTTAACATTTGTATGAAAAGTGAATTTGAAAAAGTTATTTAAATTCATGATGTTAATTTGTTTTCTGATATCCCACTTAGGGGGTATGTGAAAATTTACCCTCATTTTTCATCCCTGCCTGCCTTGATCGTTATCAATTCTCACGCCCTTTCAGAGCGTTACCTTCGCTCTCAATCAAGCAATGTCGATTTATCAGAGAGCCGTCAGGCTCCTACAGGAGAAAACCGATGAGTAAATTCCTGGACCGGTTTCGCTACTTCAAGCAGAAGGGCGAAACCTTTGCCGATGGGCACGGCCAGCTTCTCAATACCAACAGGGACTGGGAGGATGGATATCGCCAGCGTTGGCAGCATGACAAAGTCGTGCGTTCAACCCATGGTGTAAACTGCACCGGTTCATGCAGCTGGAAAATCTATGTGAAAAATGGTCTGGTGACCTGGGAAACCCAGCAAACTGACTACCCACGCACCCGTCCAGATATGCCAAACCACGAGCCTCGCGGCTGCCCGCGTGGTGCGAGCTATTCCTGGTATCTCTACAGCGCTAACCGTCTGAAATACCCGCTGATGCGCAAACGTCTGATGAAGATGTGGCGAGAAGCAAAAAGACTGCACAGCGATCCGGTAGATGCATGGGCATCCATCATCGAAGACGCCGACAAAGCAAAAAGCTTCAAACAAGCGCGTGGTCGTGGTGGATTTGTTCGTTCTTCCTGGCAGGAAGTGAATGAACTGATTGCTGCATCTAACGTTTACACTATCAAAACCTATGGCCCTGACCGCGTTGCAGGCTTCTCTCCGATTCCGGCGATGTCGATGGTTTCTTATGCTTCCGGCGCACGCTATATGTCGCTGATTGGTGGTACCTGCCTGAGCTTCTACGACTGGTACTGTGACCTGCCGCCGGCTTCCCCGCAAACCTGGGGCGAGCAAACCGACGTACCGGAATCTGCCGACTGGTATAACTCCAGCTACATTCTTGCATGGGGCTCTAACGTACCGCAGACCCGTACTCCGGATGCGCACTTCTTTACTGAAGTTCGCTATAAAGGAACCAAAACGGTAGCGATTACTCCGGACTACGCGGAAATCGCCAAACTGTGCGACCTGTGGCTGGCGCCAAAGCAAGGGACCGATGCGGCGATGGCAATGGCGATGGGCCACGTCATGCTGCGTGAGTTCCACCTCGATAATCCGAGCCAGTACTTCACCGACTACGTTCGTCGTTATACCGATATGCCAATGCTGGTGATGCTCGAAGAGCGCGACGGCTATTATGCTGCTGGTCGTATGCTGCGTGCAGCGGATCTGGTTGACTCTCTGGGCCAGGAAAATAACCCGGAATGGAAAACCGTCGCTATCAACAGCAATGGTGAAATGGTTGCGCCAAACGGTTCAATTGGTTTCCGTTGGGGTGAAAAAGGCAAATGGAACCTCGAGCAGCGCGACGGCTTGTCGGGTGATGAAACCGAACTACAGCTCAGTCTGCTGGGTAGCCAGGATGACATCGCGGAAGTCGGCTTCCCGTATTTTGGTGGCGAAGGTACCGAACATTTCAATAAAGTTGAACTGGAAAACATTCTGCTGCACAAATTGCCGGTTAAACGTCTGCAACTTGCCGACGGTTCTACCGCGCTGGTGACGACCGTTTACGATCTGACCATGGCCAACTACGGTCTGGAACGTGGTCTGAACGATGAAAACTGTGCAACCAGCTACGATGACCTGAAAGCGTATACGCCGGCATGGGCAGAAAAAATTACCGGTGTATCGCGCGCTCAAATCGTGCGCATCGCCCGCGAATTTGCGGATAACGCCGATAAAACGCACGGCCGTTCGATGATTATCGTCGGTGCGGGTCTGAACCACTGGTACCACCTCGATATGAACTATCGCGGCCTGATCAATATGCTGGTGTTCTGCGGCTGTATCGGCCAGAGCGGTGGCGGTTGGGCCCACTATGTCGGGCAGGAAAAACTGCGCCCGCAAACCGGCTGGCAGCCGCTGGCGTTTGCGCTGGACTGGCAGCGTCCGCCTCGTCATATGAACAGCACCTCTTACTTCTATAACCACTCCAGCCAATGGCGCTATGAGACGGTTACCGCACAGGAATTGCTGTCCCCGATGGCAGACAAATCCCGTTACAGCGGTCATTTGATTGACTTTAACGTTCGCTCTGAACGTATGGGGTGGTTACCGTCTGCACCGCAGTTAGGGACTAACCCGTTGCGTATCGCTGAAGAAGCGCAGAAAGCCGGCATGACGCCGGTGGACTACACCGTGAAATCTCTGAAAGACGGTTCTCTTCGCTTTGCGGCGGAACAGCCGGAAAACGGCAAAAACCATCCGCGTAACCTGTTTATCTGGCGTTCCAACCTGCTCGGATCTTCCGGTAAGGGCCACGAGTACATGCTGAAGTACCTGCTGGGTACTGAACACGGTATTCAGGGGAAAGATCTCGGCCAGCAGAGCGGCGTGAAGCCAGAAGAAGTGGAATGGCAGGACAACGGACTGGACGGCAAGCTGGATCTGGTGGTGACGCTGGACTTCCGTCTGTCGAGTACCTGTCTGTATTCCGATATCGTGCTGCCGACCGCAACCTGGTATGAAAAAGACGACATGAATACCTCGGATATGCATCCGTTTATTCATCCGTTGTCTGCCGCCGTTGACCCGGCCTGGGAATCGAAGAGCGACTGGGAAATCTATAAAGCCATCGCGAAGAAATTCTCTGAAGTGTGCGTGGGCCACCTCGGTAAAGAAACTGACGTTGTTACGCTGCCGATTCAGCACGATTCCGCCGCTGAGCTGGCGCAGCCGCTGGACGTGAAGGACTGGAAAAAAGGTGAGTGCGACCTGATTCCTGGCGTTACCGCGCCGCACATCATGACCGTAGAGCGTGATTATCCGGCAACCTATGAACGCTTTACCTCCATCGGCCCGCTGATGGAAAAAATCGGTAACGGCGGGAAAGGGATTGCCTGGAATACCCAGAGCGAAATGGATCTGCTGCGTAAGCTCAACTACACCAAGGCTGAAGGTCCGGCGAAAGGCCAGCCCTGGCTTAATACCGCAATTGATGCCGCCGAGATGATCCTCACCCTGGCGCCGGAAACTAACGGTCAGGTAGCCGTTAAAGCCTGGGCAGCGCTGAGTGAATTTACCGGTCGTGACCATACGCATCTGGCGCTGAATAAAGAAGACGAAAAAATTCGTTTCCGCGATATACAGGCGCAGCCGCGCAAAATTATCTCCAGCCCGACATGGTCAGGCCTGGAAGATGAACATGTGTCTTATAACGCCGGTTATACCAACGTTCATGAGCTGATCCCATGGCGTACGCTGTCTGGTCGCCAGCAGTTGTATCAGGATCACCAGTGGATGCGTGATTTCGGTGAAAGCCTGCTGGTTTACCGTCCGCCAATCGATACCCGTTCAGTGAAAGCGGTGATCGGCGAGAAGTCTAACGGTAACCCGGAAAAAGCGCTCAACTTCCTGACACCGCACCAGAAATGGGGTATCCACTCCACCTACAGCGACAACTTGCTGATGCTGACGCTGTCACGTGGTGGTCCGATTGTGTGGATGAGCGAAGTCGATGCGAAAGACCTGGGAATCGAAGATAACGACTGGATCGAAGTCTTCAACAGCAACGGCGCGCTGACGGCGCGTGCAGTTGTCAGCCAGCGTGTACCGGCCGGGATGACCATGATGTACCACGCGCAGGAACGTATCGTTAACCTGCCGGGTTCAGAAATTACCCAGCAGCGCGGCGGGATCCACAACTCGGTGACCCGTATTACGCCGAAACCGACCCATATGATCGGCGGCTATGCGCAGCTGGCCTACGGCTTTAACTACTACGGTACCGTCGGTTCAAACCGTGATGAGTTCGTGGTTGTACGTAAGATGAAGAACATTAACTGGTTGGATGGCGAAGGCAATGACCAGGTACAGGAGAGCGTAAAATGAAAATTCGTTCACAAGTCGGCATGGTGCTGAATCTCGATAAGTGCATCGGCTGCCACACCTGTTCAGTGACCTGTAAAAACGTCTGGACCAGCCGTGAAGGTATGGAATACGCCTGGTTCAATAACGTGGAAAGTAAGCCTGGCGTCGGTTTCCCGAATGACTGGGAAAATCAGGAAAAATGGAAGGGCGGCTGGATCCGTAAAATCAACGGTAAACTGCAACCGCGCATGGGTAACCGTGCGCTGCTGCTGGGAAAAATCTTTGCTAACCCGCATCTACCGGGTATGGATGACTACTACGAGCCGTTTGATTTCGACTATCAGAATCTGCACACCGCGCCGGAAGGCAGCAAAGCGCAGCCGATTGCCCGTCCGCGCTCGTTGATTACCGGTCAGCGGATGGACAAAATTACCAGCGGTCCGAACTGGGAGGAAATTCTGGGCGGCGAATTCGAAAAACGCGCCAAAGACCAGAACTTCGAAAACATGCAGAAGGCGATGTACGGCCAGTTCGAAAACACCTTCATGATGTACCTGCCGCGCCTGTGTGAGCATTGCCTTAACCCGGCGTGTGTGGCGACCTGCCCAAGCGGTGCTATCTACAAGCGTGAAGAAGATGGCATCGTGCTGATCGACCAGGACAAGTGCCGCGGCTGGCGTATGTGCATCACCGGCTGCCCGTACAAGAAGATTTACTTCAACTGGAAGAGCGGGAAGTCCGAGAAGTGCATCTTCTGCTACCCGCGTATCGAAGCGGGTCAACCGACCGTTTGCTCCGAAACCTGTGTTGGCCGTATCCGTTATCTCGGCGTACTGCTGTATGATGCCGATGCGATCGAAAGCGCGGCCAGCACCGAGCACGAAAAAGATCTGTACCAGCGCCAACTGGACGTGTTCCTCGATCCGAACGATCCGGCAGTCATTGAACAGGCGCTAAAAGATGGTATTCCACTGAGCGTCATCGATGCTGCACAACAATCTCCGGTTTACAAAATGGCGATGGACTGGAAGCTGGCGCTGCCGCTGCATCCGGAATACCGCACGCTACCGATGGTTTGGTACGTGCCGCCTTTGTCACCGATTCAGTCTGCCGCCGACGCGGGCGAGCTTGGCAGCAACGGTATTCTGCCGGATGTAGACAGTCTGCGTATCCCGGTTCAGTACCTGGCGAACCTGTTGACCGCTGGCGACACTCAGCCGGTACTGTTGGCGCTGAAACGTATGCTGGCAATGCGTCACTACAAACGTGCGGAAACTGTTGACGGTAAAGTTGATACCCGTGCGCTGGAAGAGGTGGGCTTGAGCGAAGCGCAGGCACAGGAAATGTATCGTTACCTGGCGATTGCTAATTACGAAGATCGTTTCGTGGTACCAAGCAGCCATCGTGAACTGGCGCGTGACGCATTCCCGGAGAAAAGCGGTTGTGGCTTTACCTTCGGCGATGGTTGCCACGGTTCTGATACCAAATTCAATCTGTTCAACAGCCGCCGCATCGACGCTGTTGATGTGACCAGCAAAACGGAGCCGCACCAATGATTGAACTCGTCATTGTTTCGCGTCTGCTCGAGTACCCGGATGTTGCCTTATGGCAGCATCAGCAGGAACTTTTCGATGCACTCGCGTCATCTGAGAACCTGGAGAAAGAGGATGCCCAGACCCTGGGCGTTTTCCTGCGCGATTTAACCGCGCAGGACATGCTGGATGTACAGGCCGCTTATAGCGAACTGTTTGACCGTGGCCGTGCCACATCGCTGCTGCTGTTTGAACATGTACACGGTGAATCCCGCGATCGTGGTCAGGCGATGGTTGACCTGATGGCACAGTATGAGCAGCACGGTTTGCAGCTCGACAGCCGCGAACTTCCCGATCATCTGCCGCTGTATCTGGAATACCTTGCGCAGTTGCCGAAAAGCGAAGCGTTAGGTGGTTTACAGGATATTGCGCCGATTCTGGCTTTGCTCAGCGCTCGTTTGCAACAGCGTGAAAGCCGTTACGCGATGTTGTTCGACCTGCTGTTAAAACTGGCGAATACCGTTATCGACAGCGACAAAGTGGCTGAAAAAATTGCGGATGAAGCGCGTGATGACACCCCACAGGCACTGGATGCGGTCTGGGAAGAAGAGCAAGTGAAATTCTTCGCCGATCAGGGGTGCGGCGAGTCGGAAATCACCGCTCACCAGCGTCGTTTTGCCGGGGCCGTTGCGCCGCAGTATCTGAATATCACCACCGGAGGACAGCAATAATGCACTTCCTGAATACGTTCTTCTTTGACATCTATCCGTACATCGCGGGTTCGGTCTTTCTGATCGGCAGTTGGCTGCGTTATGACTACGGGCAATATACCTGGCGCGCGGCGTCCAGCCAGATGCTGGATCGCAAAGGGATGAACCTGGCGTCGAACCTGTTCCATATCGGGATCCTGGGAATTTTTGCCGGACACTTTCTGGGCATGCTGACGCCGCACTGGATGTATGAGGCGTGGCTACCGCTTGAAGTGAAACAAAAGATGGCCATGTTCGCGGGCGGCGCCTCAGGCGTGATGTGTCTGGTCGGCGGCGTGCTGCTGCTGAAACGTCGTTTGTTCAGCCCACGCGTTCGGGCCACCACTACCGGTGCGGATATTCTGGTGCTGTCCATTCTGGTTATCCAGTGTGCCCTTGGCCTGCTGACCATTCCGTTCTCCGCTCAGCATATGGACGGTAGCGAGATGATGAAACTGGTGAACTGGGCACAAACCGTAGTGACCTTCCACGGCGGCGCATCTGAATATCTGGATGGCGTGGCGTTTATCTTCCGTATGCACCTGGTGCTGGGTATGACGCTGTTCCTGCTGTTCCCGTTCTCGCGTCTGGTGCACATCTGGAGCGTTCCAGTTGAATACCTGACCCGCAAATACCAGATCGTTCGTGCGCGTCACTAAGCGGTTATCTGTGTAAGATAAGACCCTGCTCCGGCGGGGTTTTTTTATGCCTGTTTGCCGGATGGCGGCGTAACCGCCTTATCCGGCCTACGCAGGCGTCAGCTCTCTGTATGCCTGATAAGCGCAGCGCATCAGGCCTATTGCGGGCACGTATCAAGGGCAGAATATAGGGCATTGCAGTTGGATTGGGTGTTGATGCTTTATGAAGTAATGGTGGTGGGGGAAGGATGACTCAGCGCTGTGCGCTTCGCCCTTCGGGTCGTTGCCTGCGGCAACGCTTTCTCGCTGACGCTCGAATCGAACCTTAGTCGAAGATTCTCATCCTTCCAGCATGGGCAGAATATAGGGCATTACAGTTAAATTGGGGGTTGATGCTTTATGAAGTGATGGTGGTGGGGGAAGGATGACTCAGCGCTGCGCGCTTCGCCCTTCGGGTCGTTGCCTGCGGCAACGCTTTCTCGCTGACGCTCGAATCGAACCTTAATCGAAGCTTCTCATCCTTCCCGCATAGGCAGAATATAGTGCAGTAAGGTTTGATTTTGCTGAAGTGCGACAGGGAAATGATGGTGGTGGGGGAAGGATTCGAACCTTCGAAGTCGATGACGGCAGATTTACAGTCTGCTCCCTTTGGCCGCTCGGGAACCCCACCACGGGTATACTAATTTTATGAATCTACAGGAATGAATGGTGGTGGGGGAAGGATTCGAACCTTCGAAGTCGATGACGGCAGATTTACAGTCTGCTCCCTTTGGCCGCTCGGGAACCCCACCACAGGGTAAATTCATTATGCTGCTTGCATTCTATAGCGGTAAGGATTATTCGGAGCTAAAGCTCCTCACCCTTCGGGCCGTTGCCTGCGGCAACGTTCTCTCACTATCGCTCGAGTCGAACCTTGAAGTCGATGACGGCAGATTTGCAGTCAGCTCCCTTATGATCGCTCGGGAACCCCACCACGGGGTAATGCTAATTACTGGCCTGCTTCCTTTGGAAGCGGGGCGCATCATATCAGATGATGCGCCCCTGTAAAGTATTCCGTTGATAAAAAAGAACTGGTTGCCTGATTTTTACGCGTTAAGATGTAAAGGTAACCAATTATATTATCAATCGATTACAGAATGATCGTTCGGTTACCGTAAACAAAAACGCGTTGAGCCAGAACCTGATACAGCGCGCGGCTTAATACATTTTTTTCAACGTCACGGCCGGCACGCATCATGTCTTCTGCGGTGTAGGTGTGATCAACGTGAATTACGTCCTGCATAATGATAGGGCCTTCATCCAGGTTATCATTCACATAGTGGGCCGTTGCGCCAATGATCTTCACCCCGCGCTCGTAAGCCTGGTGGTATGGGCGAGCGCCAATAAACGCCGGCAGGAATGAATGGTGAATATTGATAATCTTATTCGGGAAGCGTGAAACAAAGGTCGGCGTCAGAACGCGCATATATTTTGCCAGCACAACATAGTCCGGTTGGTGTGCGTCGATAGCATCGGCCATTTTCTGATCATGTTCATCGCGGGTTAAACCCTCGTGGCTAACCAGCTCAAACGGAATATCAAAGCGCTCAACCAAAGGACGCAGCGTCTCGTGGTTGCCGATCACCGCAGCGATTTCAACATCCAGTCCGCCATAATTCGCTTTCATTAACAGATCGCCCAGGCAATGTGCTTCCTTGGTGACCAAAATGACGATACGGCGGCGTCCTGCTGGCGTTAATTCACGAATAGATCCTTCGGGTAGGGCACTATCCAGATCGGCAAGCAGCGTGACGTCGTTAAAAATGCCCTCCAGTTCGGTACGCATAAAAAAGCGCCCGGTACGGTGGTCCACGAACTCATTGTTCTGCACGATATTCAGTTCATGCTTGTAACAGATATTTGTAATGCGTGCGATCAGACCTTTTTGGTCCGGGCAAATAGTACGCAGCACTTTTCGTTGTAATGAATGCATTTGCAGCGGTGATCCTGTTGAGAATGTTTGCAAAATTGATACTGTCGGGCGTTGATTAGCCGCAGCACTTCTTAAATTTTTTACCCGAGCCACAAGGGCAGGTGTCGTTTCGTCCAATTTGAGGGCGTGTACCGTCTATATAGTACCACTGACCGTTTTCTTTTAAAAAACGAGAGCGTTCAATAATGGCGCCAGTTTTTCCCTGTTCAGAAAACCGCGCGACAAAACTGACGTAGCCGATATTTTCTGAATCTACCGTCTGTTGCTCAAAAACGGTCAGTCCCAGCCATTCGGTATGCGTAAATCCTGCGATAATGTCGTCACGAAACGCAGCGGCATGGCAGTCCGCATGCCAGGTCTTGATAAGGTAATCTGCGTCTTTCATCACAAAAGCGCAGTAACGAGAACGCATGAGGTGTGACGGCGTAGGTGCTACTTGCGCGCCGGACACATAACGGTAGCAACATAGGCTATACTCGACAGCGCTACCACAGGGACAAAGCTGAGACACAAAGTACTCCCTGGAATAAAAAAACGGCGTAAAAACGCCACGGTGGCACTATGTTAACTGAGCGGTAGCGATGTTGCTACGTCTGCAAGCCAGGGGAAGTTTGTACGTACAATGAGAAAAATTAAAATTGGGCTGGCGCTAGGTTCCGGCGCTGCGCGCGGCTGGTCGCATATTGGCGTAATTAAAGCCCTTAAGCATATGGGGATTGATGTAGATATTGTGGCAGGGTGCTCCATTGGTTCGCTGGTTGGCGCGGCCTACGCCTGCAATAAATTGCCTGCACTCGAACAGTGGGTTTGTTCATTCAGTTATTGGGACGTCTTACGCCTGATGGATCTCTCGTGGCGCAGGGGAGGACTATTGCGCGGAGAACGGGTGTTCAACCAGTACCGTAATGTCATGCCGGTAGAATCGATTGAACAATGCACACGCCGCTTTGCAACTGTTGCAACCAATTTAAGTACGGGCCGGGAACTCTGGTTCACCGAAGGTGATTTGCACTTGGCTGTCCGGGCATCCTGCAGTATTCCTGGTCTGATGTCCCCCGTAGCGCATAATGGCTACTGGTTGGTCGATGGCGCGGTGGTGAATCCCGTGCCCGTTTCCCTGACGCGTGCGCTGGGCGCCGATATCGTTATTGCGGTCGATCTGCAACACGATGCGCACCTGATGCAGCAAGATTTACTCTCCTTCAACGTCAGTAGCGATGCTGAATCAGGTGATGGCGCTGACGAACTCTCATGGCATGGCCGTCTGAAAGAGCGTCTGAGCAACATTACGGCGAGGCGGACAGTGACCGCGCCGACGGCGATGGAGATCATGACGACCTCTATTCAGGTTCTGGAAAACCGTCTGAAACGTAACCGTATGGCTGGCGACCCGCCTGATATCCTGATTCAGCCGTTTTGTCCGCAAATATCCACGCTGGATTTCCACCGCGCCAGTGCAGCAATTGCTGCCGGGCAGTTGGCGGTTGAGAAGAAAATGGATGAGCTTCTACCTCTGGTGAAGACCAACGTCTAGGCACTTTTTATCAATACTTAAGTTAAATCTGACAGGCGTGAGTAGCAATAGCATGCCACTATTTATTAAAGCCAGTCAGGGGGGAGAATATGACGCAGCCATTGGTCGGAAAACAGATTCTTATCGTTGAGGATGAGCCGGTATTCCGCTCACTCATGGACTCATGGTTTTCCTCTTTGGGAGCGACAACAGCGGTGGCCGGCGATGGGCTTGAAGCACTGGACTTACTAGGTCACTTTACGCCTGACTTAATGATCTGCGATCTGGCTATGCCGCGAATGAACGGTCTTAAACTGGTTGAGTATTTACGCAATCGGGGCGATCAAACGCCGATACTGGTGATTTCAGCGACGGAAAACATGTCTGATATAGCCAAAGCGCTGCGACTCGGTGTCGACGACGTTCTTCTGAAACCGGTGAAGGATCTTAATCGCCTGCGAGAAACGGTTTTTGCGTGCCTGTATCCTAATATGTTCAATTCACGGGTTGAAGAAGAAGAGCGGCTGTTTCGCGACTGGGATGCCATGGTGGACGATCCTGCTGCTGCAGCTAAGCTGCTGCAGGAGTTACAGCCTCCTGTATCGCAAGTGATTTCACAATGTCGCGTAAACTATCGGCAATTGGTTGCCGCCGATCAACCGGGACTGGTGCTGGATATTGCGCCGCTGTCGGATCACGACCTTGCTTTTTATTGTCTGGATGTCACGCGGGCAGGGGATAATGGCGTGCTGGCCGCATTATTACTGCGAGCCTTATTTAACGGCTTGCTGCAGGAGCAGCTGACGCAACAAAATCAGCGGTTGCCAGAGTTAGGTGCGTTATTGAAACAGGTGAACCATTTGCTGCGTCAGGCTAATTTACCCGGCCAGTTTCCTTTGCTGGTAGGGTATTACCACAGCGGGTTAAAAAACCTGATTCTGGTATCAGCAGGACTGAATGCGACATTAAATACGGGTTCCCATCAGGTACAAATCAGCAATGGCGTACCGCTGGGAACGCTCGGCAATACCTATCTTAATCAGTTGAGCCAGCGCTGCGAGTCATGGCAGTGCCAAATTTGGGGGGCGGGTGGTCGCCTGCGCCTGATGTTGTCTGCGGAATGAACAATTGAGCGGGGGAGGAATGAAATTGCTTCACTTCCCTCATGCTGCGAGTGCTACTATCAGCGCCAGATTTATTCGTATTTGTCTTAATTATACCGACGTGCGTCCTTTTCAGACCAGAGGCTTACCGCTGTACTGATATACTTGGATGCGATACAGATTGATGAACACGTTCAATACATGAACAGTCCAGGAGAGTTTTAAATGGCTGCTATTAATTCAAAAGTCAAAAAGGCCGTTATCCCGGTTGCGGGATTAGGAACCAGGATGTTACCGGCTACGAAGGCAATCCCGAAAGAGATGCTACCGTTGGTTGATAAGCCATTAATTCAGTACGTGGTAAACGAATGTATTGCTGCGGGTATCACTGAAATTGTACTTGTAACTCACTCGTCTAAAAATTCCATTGAAAACCACTTTGATACCAGCTTTGAGCTAGAAGCTATGCTGGAAAAACGTGTAAAACGTCAGCTTCTGGAAGAAGTGCAATCTATTTGTCCACCGCATGTCACTATTATGCAGGTACGTCAGGGACTGGCTAAAGGTCTGGGACACGCAGTATTGTGCGCGCACCCGGTTGTTGGCGATGAACCGGTTGCGGTTATCCTGCCAGACGTAATTCTGGATGAATACGAATCAGATTTATCCCGCGAAAACCTGGCCGAAATGATTCATCGTTTTGATGAAACTGGCAGCAGCCAGATTATGGTTGAACCCGTAGAAGATGTTACCGCTTATGGCGTAGTGGATTGTAAAGGCGTTGAATTAGCGCCGGGCGAAAGCGTGCCGATGGTTGGCGTTGTTGAAAAGCCGAAAGCTAATGTAGCGCCGTCTAATTTGGCGGTTGTGGGTCGTTATGTTCTCAGTGCGGATATCTGGCCTCTGCTGGCAAAAACGCCTCCGGGAGCGGGCGACGAAATTCAGCTGACTGACGCTATCGATATGCTGATTGAAAAAGAAACGGTTGAAGCCTATCACATGAAGGGCAAAAGCCATGACTGCGGTAATAAGCTGGGCTATATGCAGGCGTTCGTTGAATATGGTATTCGCCATAATACCCTCGGCGCTGAATTTAAGGCCTGGCTGGAAGAAGAGATGGGTATTAAGAAGTAACCACCAGTAATTATCAGGTCAGAACGGTGCTGTTAATCCAGCGCCGTTTTTTTATACCTAATCCGGGTAGGGGCTATGCGAAGTACAGGTAAAAAAAATCCCGCCAGCGGCGGGATTTTAAGCAAACTATTTCTGAATTATTCCTTGATCAGGAAATCGTCCAGTTGCTTACCTTGTTCTTCCATCGCTTTTTTGATCACAGCCGGTGTACGACCCTGGCCAGTCCAGGTTTTAGTTTCACCGTTTTCGTCAACATAGCTATATTTAGCCGGACGCGCAGCGCGTTTAGCTTTGGTGCCAGATTTAACAGCAGCCATGCTATTCAACAGTTCGTTCGGATCAATGCCGTCAGCAATCAGCATTTCACGATATTGTTGCAGTTTACGAGTACGTTCTTCAACTTCAGCAGCGGCAGCGCTTTCTTCTTCACGACGCTCGCTAACTACAACTTCTAATTTTTCCAGCATTTCTTCAAGCGTTTCCAGAGTACATTCTCTTGCCTGCGCACGAAGAGTACGGATGTTGTTCAGAATTTTAAGTGCTTCGCTCATTGTAGTAATCTCAAACTTATATTGGGGGTGGTTTGTTGAGCTAATAATAGAGCGATAATTTCAGTTGTGCAATAGCCAGGAATGTAAGGAATTCAAAATTGCGCTTTATTTAGTATCAGAATTAATTCCTCTGTCTTAAATTCTCAGCGATGTTGGGCATAAAAAAGGCTTATTGGTGGGGGGGCTTCTCAACGGCTGAGAGTAAAAATTCAAGATTCAGGTCACATTTTATCGTGTGCAAATAGTATCACTTTGCAGTGATTTCAACCTTTTGTATTAGTTTTGCTTACGTGAATTCGCTATTAGATGGCGGCAGTGGAGAGATTCAATAACAATAAGGGAACGGTTTCTTAATTGTCGACGCTTGATAAGCGAGACTGATAAATTTCATGAGCACTATTTGTGAAAGAATGTGTATATACGGTACGGCTCCGGCTGTTTGGGCTAAGACGCCGCGCTATCATACTCCCACCCATAAAGGGCACCTGCATTTTCTGGTTATTAAGGCGGCACTGAGCGAGTCAGTACGCGCCTTTATACGTCTTTCGGGACAACGCTGCACCGACATGTTCGTGAAATATGATACAATCCAGCCCATATTTATTTCCCCAGATGAGGGTCTACGGTCAATGGCACAGCTATATTTTTACTATTCTGCAATGAATGCCGGTAAGTCGACTGCATTGCTGCAATCTTCGTACAATTATCAAGAGCGTGGAATGCGCGCTGTTGTATATACAGCGGAAATTGATGACCGTTTTGGCACTGGAAAAGTAAGTTCACGTATAGGTCTGTCGTCACCTGCAAAATTGTTTAACCAAAATTCATCATTGTTCGAAGAGATTCGCGCCGACAATGAGCAGCAAAGAATTCACTGCGTACTGGTTGATGAGTCTCAGTTTCTGACGCGACAACAGGTTTATGAATTATCTGAAGTTGTCGATCGGCTGGATATTCCCGTGTTGTGTTACGGCTTACGCACCGATTTTCGTGGTGAGCTATTCGGCGGCAGTGAATACCTGCTTGCATGGTCAGATAAGCTGGTTGAATTAAAAACTATTTGCTTCTGTGGCCGTAAGGCCAGCATGGTGTTACGTCTTGATCAGGCAGGAAGACCGTTTAACGAGGGCGAGCAGGTGGTTATAGGCGGAAACGAGCGCTATGTGTCGGTATGCCGTAAGCATTATAAGCAGGCGCAGTCTGAAGGCTCTCTGACGGCAATACAAGAACGACACAGCCACGATTAACCCTATGCGCTTCTGGGCGCTTATAAGTACAGGGTAGGCACAACTATTCATACGAGTTCTCTACCCTGTCACACGCTCTTCTGACGCTATTCTGGCTTCTTCCCTGCATGTAATCTTCATCAGGCCATATCTCGCAAGTGGCCGAGTCAGGTATTACCTCATTTTTATAGCGTAAGGCACAAAAAAAACGGTCCCGAAAAGGGACCGTTTAGAGTCAGACTAAAACTTATCTGAACGAATTAAGCGGATTTCTTCGCTTTTTTCTCAGCTTTCGGTGCAGCTGCTACTTCAGGCTTAGCAGTGGTTTCACCTTCGGTGTACTCACGGCCGTAGTAGGTATCCAGCAGAATCTGCTTCAGCTCAGCAATCAGCGGATAACGCGGGTTAGCACCAGTACACTGGTCGTCAAACGCATCTTCAGACAGTTTGTCAACGTGTGCCAGGAAGTCAGCTTCCTGCACGCCAGCTTCACGGATAGACTTAGGAATACCCAGTTCAGCTTTGATTTCGTCCAGCCAGCCCAGCAGTTTCTGGATTTTCGCGGCAGTACGGTCGCCCGGTGCGCTCAGACCCAGGTGGTCAGCAATTTCAGCGTAGCGACGACGTGCCTGAGGACGGTCGTACTGGCTGAATGCTGTCTGTTTAGTCGGGTTGTCGTTCGCGTTGTAACGAATAACGTTGCTAATCAGCAGGGCGTTCGCCAGACCGTGAGGAATGTGGAACTGAGAACCCAGCTTGTGCGCCATAGAGTGACATACACCCAGGAAGGCGTTCGCAAACGCGATACCGGCGATGGTCGCTGCACTGTGTACACGCTCACGGGCTACCGGGTTCTTGGAACCTTCGTGGTAGGACGCCGGCAGGTTTTCTTTCAGCAGTTTCAGCGCCTGCAGAGCCTGACCGTCAGAGAACTCAGAGGCCAGTACGGAAACGTAAGCTTCCAGAGCGTGAGTGACGGCATCCAGACCACCGAACGCACACAGGGACTTCGGCATATCCATCACCAGGTTGGCATCGACAATCGCCATATCCGGGGTCAGCGCGTAGTCAGCCAGCGGGTATTTCTGGCCGGTTGCGTCGTCGGTTACTACCGCAAACGGTGTTACTTCAGAACCGGTACCGGAAGTGGTGGTGACGGCGATCATTTTCGCTTTCACGCCCATTTTCGGGAACTTGTAGATACGTTTACGGATGTCCATAAAGCGCAGCGCCAGTTCTTCGAAGTGGGTTTCCGGATGTTCGTACATAACCCACATAATTTTCGCGGCGTCCATCGGGGAACCACCACCCAGCGCGATAATCACATCTGGTTTGAAGGAGTTAGCCAGCTCAGCGCCTTTGCGCACAACGCTCAGAGTCGGGTCAGCTTCAACTTCGAAGAACACTTCGGTTTCAACGCCAGCCGCTTTCAGCACAGAGGTGATCTGGTCAGCATAACCATTGTTGAACAGGAAGCGGTCGGTCACGATCAGCGCACGTTTGTGACCATCAGTAATCACTTCATCCAGCGCGATTGGCAGAGAGCCACGACGGAAGTAGATAGATTTCGGAAGTTTGTGCCACAACATGTTTTCAGCTCGCTTAGCAACGGTTTTCTTGTTGATCAGGTGCTTAGGACCAACGTTTTCAGAGATGGAGTTACCACCCCAGGAACCACAACCCAGAGTCAGGGAAGGTGCGAGTTTGAAGTTGTACAGGTCACCGATACCACCCTGAGAAGCAGGGGTGTTGATCAGGATACGCGCGGTTTTCATCATCTGACCGAAGTAAGCAACGCGTTCTGGCTGGTTATCCTGGTCGGTGTACAGGCAAGAGGTATGACCGATACCGCCCATCGCAACCAGTTTCTCAGCTTTGTCCACTGCGTCTTCGAAGTCTTTCGCACGATACATAGCCAGTGTCGGAGACAGTTTTTCGTGAGCAAAAGGCTCGCTTTCGTCAACAACCTTAACTTCACCGATCAGAATCTTAGTGGTTTCTGGTACGGAGAAGCCTGCCAGCTCAGCAATTTTGTAGGCCGGCTGACCAACGATAGCGGCGTTCAGCGCGCCATTTTTCAGGATAACGTCCTGAACAGCTTTCAGCTCTTTGCCCTGCAGCAGGTAGCCGCCGTGTGTGGCGAAGCGCTCACGTACTGCGTCATATACAGAGTCAACCACGACAACAGACTGTTCAGAAGCACAGATCACACCGTTGTCGAAGGTTTTAGACATCAGAACAGATGCAACAGCGCGTTTGATATCAGCGGTTTCGTCGATAACAACAGGGGTGTTACCTGCGCCTACGCCGATTGCTGGTTTACCAGAGCTGTATGCCGCTTTAACCATGCCTGGACCACCGGTCGCAAGGATCAGGTTGATGTCCGGGTGGTGCATCAGTGCGTTAGACAGTTCTACGGAAGGTTGATCGATCCAGCCGATCAAGTCTTTCGGTGCGCCAGCAGCGATTGCCGCTTGCAGAACGATGTCAGCAGCTTTGTTAGTGGCATCTTTAGCACGCGGATGCGGAGAGAAGATGATGGCGTTACGGGTCTTCAGGCTGATCAGCGATTTGAAGATAGCAGTAGAAGTCGGGTTAGTGGTTGGAACGATACCGCAGATGATACCAATCGGTTCAGCAATAGTAATGGTACCGAAAGTGTCGTCTTCAGACAGCACACCACAGGTTTTTTCATCTTTGTAAGCGTTGTAAATGTATTCAGAAGCAAAGTGGTTTTTAATCACTTTATCTTCGACGATGCCCATGCCAGATTCGGCAACGGCCATTTTCGCGAGAGGGATTCGAGCGTCTGCGGCAGCCAGAGCGGCGGCGCGGAAGATTTTGTCAACCTGTTCTTGAGTGAAACTGGCATATTCACGCTGGGCTTTTTTTACGCGCTCTACAAGTGCGTTAAGTTCAGCGACATTAGTAACAGCCATAATGCTCTCCTGATAATGTTAAACTTTTTTAGTAAATCATCTGCTCGATACGAGAGTATAGACAGACCGACGAAAATTTGTGTAACGGTTTGAAAATCAAACGGTTAATTAACGCCCACTTTACCTTGATTTACTAAAAGAGCTTATACGCAAGCGCCAGTTAACTCTCACGCTTTACCTCCAGGGGACGTAAGCAAGGTTACTCACTTCTGAGTAGTAATTGCGTGATCTGGATCAAAATTTCGCAAAGCTGACACCTTTCAGCAGGCCCTTTTAGCGTTTATCGGTAAGTGTTAAAAAATTGGTGTGGTGAATGCTAATCACATTAGCATATTTAATACATATTAATAACACTAAGTATTAGTAGCGTATTTACGTAGATATACGCAGATAGGAGGTGAAGTATGCTGACAAAAGGCGTATCTTCAGCGCGGATTTTATCACTTTTTATGACTCATTTTATCCGGCTAACGCTTCGGAGCTAACCGTGATCCAAACGCTATTTGATTTTCCTGTTTATTTTAAATTTTTTGTTGGGTTATTTGCCCTGGTCAACCCGGTAGGGATCATCCCTGTCTTTATCAGTATGACCAGCTATCAAACTGCGGCTGCGCGAAATAAAACCAATCTCACGGCAAACCTGTCGGTCGCTATCATCCTGTGGACTTCGCTGTTCCTGGGAGACGGTATTCTGCAACTTTTCGGTATCTCTATAGATTCGTTCAGGATTGCTGGCGGTATTCTGGTTGTGACCATTGCGATGTCGATGATTAGCGGAAAACTTGGTGAAGATAAGCAGAACAAACAGGAAAAATCAGAAACGGCCATTCGTGAAAGCATTGGCGTGGTGCCGTTGGCATTGCCGTTGATGGCGGGGCCGGGGGCAATTAGCTCGACTATCGTTTGGGGGACGCGATACCACAGTGCAATTAACCTGTTTGGCTTTTTTATCGCGATTGCGTTGTTTGCCTTGTGTTGCTGGGGGCTGTTTCGCATGGCACCGTGGCTAGTGCGCTTGCTGGGCCAAACGGGTATCAACGTCATTACGCGTATTATGGGGCTGTTACTCATGGCCTTAGGGATTGAATTTATTGTTACTGGTATCAAATCCATTTTCCCCGGTTTGCTTGCCTGATATTCCTTCTTGAGTACAAGCGGAGCCGCTGCAGGCTCCGCTTCCTTTCATTATCAGTAAAACTTCTCACTAAAGTTGATAATCAGCATAACAACAATGAAAAATGCTGATGGTTAACGATTTAGTTATTCATTGATTTTATGGATATAACACTCAGCGCTGCGTCAGAGGGAGCACGATATTGCTGTTATTTTATTAACATCATACTCTGGGGCTTGCTGTGGGATTATCGAAATGTTATTAGTTATTTCAGCGTTTTTTTTAGATGAATGTGCTAATTAACAACCAATTGTTAAATTTATGTGCATTTTGGCGTGGGGTTGAGACCGGACAGGGGAGTCAACCATGATAATCAGCTAATTCGTTGATTATTAATGTTTTATTGTTATGGGTTTTCATTCGCAAGCCTTTGCCAGTGACATTTATTTCTAATAAAAGAGAATTAGTTAACAAATTTGTAAAATGTATTGGCGGTGAAGAAACGCATTTGGTACTTTCCGGCCAGGTATTTGGCAGAAGAATTGACGTTGATGAGAATGATTTTCAGTTGCCTTCTCTCAACAGGGTAATAGCGTGTTTCCGGCAGGGGAGACACGTAGATAATCGACGCAAGGCGGTCGTACGAATCGCCAGAATAAATAAAGTCGGTGATAGCAAGCAGTAAAACAATAAACCACCTGACGGCAGAAAATCTCCGGTGCCGTACAGGGATCCTGACAGGATTAACAGTCTGGTTAAAAAACCAGCCATAATAATGAGGGAGTACAAACACAATGACGATCATCACTAAAAAAAGTTTAGTCGCTGCGGGGATCCTCACTGCGCTAATCGCTGGAAATGTGGCCACGGCGGCAGTTGTGCCAGCGGGTGTGCAGCTTGCTGAAAAGCAGACTCTGGTGCGTAATAACGGTTCGGAAGTTCAGTCTCTCGATCCACATAAAATCGAAGGTGTACCGGAATCCAACATTAGCCGGGACCTGTTTGAAGGTTTATTAATCAGTGATGTCGATGGCAAACCATCGCCGGGCGTGGCTGAAAAATGGGATAATAAAGATTTTAAAGTCTGGACATTCCATCTGCGTAAAGATGCTAAATGGTCTGATGGTACGCCTGTTACCGCGCAAGATTTTGTGTATAGCTGGCAACGTTTGGCGAACCCAAATACTGCCTCACCGTACGCCAGTTATTTGCA
The DNA here is from genome assembly GCF_005280815.1 of Citrobacter sp. TBCS-15. NCBI lineage: Bacteria > Pseudomonadati > Pseudomonadota > Gammaproteobacteria > Enterobacterales > Enterobacteriaceae > Citrobacter > Citrobacter sp. TBCS-15. Next base: position 78,426 of record NZ_SZWK01000102.1, read on the forward strand.
GTACGGTCATATCGTCAATATTGATGACATCATCGCCGGTAAAAAGCCGGTCACCGATCTCGGTGTGAAAGCGATTGACGATCATACTTTTGAAGTCACCCTGAGCGAACCTGTTCCTTATTTCTACAAACTGCTCGTGCACTCTTCCGTTTCACCGGTTCCTAAAGCCGCCGTAGAAAAATACGGTGATAAGTGGACCCAGCCCGCGAACATTGTCACTAACGGCGCGTATAAACTGAAGGACTGGGTGGTTAACGAGCGCATTGTGCTTGAGCGTAATACCAACTACTGGGACAACGCCAAAACCATTATTAACCAGGTAACCTACCTGCCAATTTCTTCTGAAGTGACTGACGTTAACCGCTATCGCAGCGGTGAAATCGACATGACCTATAACAACATGCCGATCGAGTTATTCCAGAAACTGAAAAAAGAGATCCCGAACGAAGTTCACGTTGACCCGTATCTGTGCACCTATTACTACGAAATCAACAACCAGAAAGCACCGTTCAACGATGTTCGTGTTCGTACCGCTCTGAAGCTAGCGATGGATCGTGACATCATCGTCAACAAAGTGAAAAATCAGGGCGACCTGCCTGCCTATAGCTTTACCCCTCCTTACACCGATGGCGCGAAACTGGTCGAGCCAGAGTGGTTCAAATGGTCACAGGAAAAACGTAATGAAGAAGCGAAGAAACTGCTGGCTGAAGCCGGTTATACCGCTGAAAAACCGTTGACCTTTGACCTGCTGTATAACACCTCAGACCTGCACAAGAAACTGGCTATCGCCGCGGCATCTATCTGGAAGAAAAATCTGGGCGCTAACGTCAAGCTGGAAAACCAGGAGTGGAAAACATTCCTCGATACGCGCCATCAGGGCAACTATGATGTTTCACGTGCGGGCTGGTGCGCGGATTACAACGAGCCGACTTCCTTCCTGAATATGGTGCTGTCCGACAGCTCCAACAACACGGTTCACTATAAGAGCCCTGCATTTGACAAGCTGATTGCAGACACCCTGAAAGTGACAGATGAAGCGCAGCGTAGTGAGCTGTATTCGAAAGCGGAGCAGCAACTGGATAAAGATTCTGCGATTGTACCGGTTTATTACTATGTTAACGCCCGCCTGGTGAAACCATGGGTTGGCGGATACTCCGGTAAAGACCCGATGGATAATATCCATGTAAAAGACTTGTATATTATCAAGCATTAATGGCAAGACGTGGGGCAATCATTTTGCCCCACAGTGTCTTTTTCTTCGAACTATTAACACCTCTTTACCTGAAGATCTGGGTAGAAGAGGTGTAAAGGCACACGCCAGAAGGTACGGGCAATGTTAAAATTCATATTACGTCGCTGTCTGGAAGCGATTCCGACGCTGTTTATTCTTATTACGATTTCATTCTTTATGATGCGCCTTGCGCCGGGTAGTCCATTCACCGGTGAACGCGCATTGCCGCCAGAAGTGCTGGCTAATATTGAAGCGAAATATCATCTCAACGATCCCATCTCCACACAGTATTTCAGCTACCTGAAACAGCTGGCGCATGGTGATTTTGGACCATCCTTTAAATACAAAGATTACACGGTTAACGACCTTGTCGCTTCAAGTTTTCCGGTGTCAGCGAAGCTTGGCGCTGCGGCATTTATTCTGGCGGTGCTCGTCGGCGTTAGCGCTGGGGTGATCGCCGCACTGAAGCAAAATACGCGCTGGGACTACACGGTTATGGGGATCGCGATGACCGGGGTGGTTATTCCCAGTTTCGTCGTTGCTCCCTTATTGGTCATGATATTTGCCATAACGTTGAAATGGCTGCCCGGCGGCGGCTGGAACGGCGGGGCGTTGAAATTTATGATCCTGCCGATGGTGGCGTTATCGCTCGCCTATATCGCCAGTATCGCCCGTATTACTCGCGGCTCGATGATTGAAGTGCTGCACTCAAACTTTATTCGTACCGCGCGAGCTAAAGGACTGCCGATGCGGCGGATTATTTTCCGCCATGCGTTAAAGCCTGCGTTACTTCCCGTGCTGTCTTATATGGGGCCTGCGTTTGTCGGCATTATTACCGGCTCAATGGTTATTGAAACAATCTATGGTTTGCCGGGCATTGGGCAACTGTTCGTGAATGGCGCTTTAAACCGCGACTATTCGCTGGTGCTGAGTCTGACCATTCTGGTCGGTACGCTGACTATTGTGTTTAATGCGATTGTCGATGTGCTGTATGCCGTTATCGATCCGAAGATTCGTTACTGATACTGGAGCTCGCTATGATGTTAAGTAAGAAAAACAGCGAGGCGCTGGAAAATTTCAGTGAGAAGCTGGAGGTTGAAGGTCGCAGCCTGTGGCAGGACGCGCGTCGACGTTTTATGCATAACCGCGCGGCGGTGGCAAGCCTGGTAGTGCTGGTGATTATTGCGCTATTTGTGACGCTGGCGCCAATGCTGTCGCAGTTTACCTACTTTGATACCGACTGGGGAATGATGTCCAGCGCGCCGGATATGGAGTCCGGGCACTATTTTGGCACCGACTCATCGGGTCGCGACCTGCTGGTGCGTGTGGCGATTGGCGGGCGCATCTCGCTGATGGTCGGTATTGCCGCCGCGTTGGTGGCGGTCTTGGTTGGCACGCTATATGGTTCATTGTCAGGTTATCTCGGCGGTAAAATCGACTCGGTGATGATGCGCCTGCTGGAAATCCTCAACTCCTTCCCGTTCATGTTCTTCGTGATTCTGCTGGTGACCTTCTTTGGGCAAAACATTCTGCTGATTTTTGTCGCTATCGGGATGGTTTCCTGGCTGGATATGGCACGTATCGTGCGTGGACAAACGCTGAGCCTGAAGCGCAAAGAGTTTATTGAAGCGGCGCAAGTCGGCGGGGTGTCTACCGTGCGCATCGTTATCCGCCATATTGTGCCAAACGTGCTGGGCGTAGTGGTGGTATATGCTTCGTTGCTGGTGCCCAGCATGATTCTGTTTGAATCCTTCCTGAGTTTTCTGGGGCTAGGGACGCAGGAGCCGTTAAGTAGCTGGGGCGCACTGCTGAGTGATGGTGCCAACTCAATGGAAGTATCGCCATGGCTGTTGCTGTTCCCGGCCGGTTTCCTGGTGGTTACTTTGTTCTGTTTTAACTTTATTGGCGATGGCTTGCGTGATGCCCTCGACCCGAAAGACCGTTAAGGAGCGCCGCCATGAGCGTAATTGAGACCGCAACCGCGCCGCTCGCGCAACAACAGGCTAACGCACTGCTGAACGTTAAGGATCTGCGAGTGACGTTTGCCACCCCCGATGGCGATGTTACTGCAGTAAACGATTTAAACTTTTCCCTGCGAGCCGGAGAAACGTTGGGTATTGTGGGTGAGTCCGGTTCGGGCAAATCGCAAACCGCGTTTGCCCTGATGGGGCTGCTGGCGGCGAATGGCCGTATCGGAGGTTCCGCTACGTTTAACGGGCGTGAAATATTGAATTTACCGGAGCACGAGCTGAACAAACTGCGCGCCGAGCAAATCTCAATGATTTTTCAGGATCCGATGACCTCTCTGAATCCGTACATGCGGGTCGGAGAGCAACTGATGGAAGTTCTCATGCTGCATAAAGGCATGAGTAAAGCAGAAGCGTTTGAAGAGTCAGTAAAAATGCTGGATGCGGTGAAAATGCCGGAAGCGCGCAAGCGCATGAAGATGTATCCGCATGAATTCTCTGGCGGAATGCGTCAGCGCGTAATGATCGCCATGGCGCTGCTGTGCAGACCAAAATTATTGATCGCCGATGAGCCGACTACCGCGCTCGATGTTACGGTACAGGCGCAAATTATGACGCTGCTGAATGAACTGAAAAGTGAATTTAACACCGCAATTATCATGATCACCCACGATCTGGGGGTTGTCGCCGGTATTTGTGACAAAGTGCTGGTGATGTACGCTGGACGAACCATGGAATATGGCAGCGCACGGGATGTCTTTTATAAGCCCGTTCATCCGTATTCAATTGGTCTGCTGAATGCCGTACCTCGTCTGGATGCTGAAGGGGAAGAGATGTTGACTATCCCGGGCAACCCACCGAACCTGCTTCGTCTGCCAAAAGGCTGTCCATTCCAGCCCCGCTGCCCGCATGCGATGGAAATCTGTAGCAGTGCTCCGCCACTGGAAGAGTTTAGCCCGGGCCGCCTGCGCGCCTGCTTTAAACCCGTGGAGGAACTGGTATGAATACGGTCATCGAACAACGAAAAGTACTCCTTGAAATTGCCGATTTAAAGGTCCATTTCGACATTAAAGACGGCAAGCAGTGGTTTTGGCAACCGTCTAAATCCCTCAAAGCGGTTGATGGCGTGACCCTGCGATTGTATGAAGGTGAAACCTTAGGCGTGGTGGGGGAGTCCGGCTGCGGAAAATCGACCTTTGCTCGGGCGATTATCGGTCTGGTGAAAGCCACTGATGGAAAGGTCGCCTGGTTGGGTAAAGATTTGCTGGGGATGAAACCCGATGAATGGCGCGAGGTGCGCAGTGATATCCAGATGATTTTCCAGGATCCGCTGGCATCATTAAACCCGCGTATGACCATTGGTGAAATTATTGCCGAGCCGCTGCGGACTTATCATCCGAAACTGCCGGGGCAGGAAGTCCGTGACCGCGTGAAGGCAATGATGATGAAGGTTGGGTTGCTGCCAAACCTGATTAACCGTTACCCGCATGAGTTTTCCGGCGGCCAATGTCAGCGTATCGGTATTGCCCGCGCACTGATTCTTGAACCGAAACTGATTATCTGTGATGAACCGGTTTCTGCGCTGGACGTATCCATTCAGGCCCAGGTCGTCAACCTCCTGCAGCAGCTACAGCGTGAAATGGGGCTGTCATTAATTTTCATTGCCCACGACCTGGCGGTGGTTAAGCATATCTCCGATCGCGTACTGGTGATGTATCTCGGACACGCCGTGGAATTAGGCACCTATGACGAGGTGTACCATAATCCGCTGCACCCTTATACCAAAGCGCTAATGTCTGCTGTGCCGATCCCCGATCCGGATATGGAAAGGAACAAAGTTATCCAGTTGCTGGAAGGCGAGTTGCCGTCGCCGATTAATCCTCCTTCGGGCTGTGTGTTCCGTACGCGCTGCCCGATTGCCGGACCAGAGTGTGCAAAAACACGCCCGGTTCTCGAAGGCAGTTTTCGACACGCCGTTTCCTGCCTGAAAGTAGACCCGCTATAATCGTGAGGGCTGACAAAGGTCAGCCCTTCTTTTTGGTGAGGTATTTGTGTCTGGCTTAGTTTCTTCTGTTCGCCGTACGCTTTATCGTACATTATTTGATTTAGACACACGCTCGGGGCGCCGTTTTGAAGGTATGTGCGCACTGTTCGCGCTGCTCAGCGTGATTGTTATCTTCGTTGAGTCCGGGGTCGGGACGCAATACCATTTGACCTTTGAGGAGTGGCGCGTATTCGTCTGGCTGGAAGTCTTTATCACTCTGGTCTTTACTCTCGAATATCTGTTGCGATTATGCTGCTGGGCTAATCCCGCTAAATATGTCTTTAGCTTCTGGGGGATTATTGATCTTGCCACCATTCTGCCACTGTATGTGATGTGGTTATGGCCGGAAATCAGTCTGAGTTATGTTTTCGCCTGGCGGGCGATGCGTGTTCTGCGTGTCCTGCGAATTCTCAAACTGCTGCGCTTTATGCCTTCCCTGCGTATATTCTGGAGCGCAATAAAAAGCGCCCGGCATCAGCTAATCTTGTTCTATTCATTTATTGCCATTCTGATGATTGTATTCGGCGCGCTAATGTATCTGATTGAAGGACCCAAATATGGTTTTAGTACGCTGAATGCATCAGTGTATTGGGCCATCGTCACGGTAACCACCGTCGGCTATGGCGATATCACGCCCCACACGCCGCTCGGGCGCATGGTAGCGTCAGTGCTGATTTTGATCGGTTATTCCGTGATTGCGATCCCGACAGGTTTGATAACGACGCATATGAGCAGTGCGTTCCAGCATCGGCAGAATCAGCGTAAATGTCCGCAGTGTCAGCAAAGTCAGCATGAGCACAGCGCGCAGTTTTGTAACCGGTGCGGAAGCAAATTACCGGGATAAAAGTAAAAAAGCTGCGAGAGCAGCTTTTTTTAATTATTCGCGCCAGAGAATGTGGCAGAGCTTGTGGTCTTTTTCGCGACACAACAGAACGCGGGCAAAAATATCGTTAATCTCGCCGTCTTCGGTATCTGCCAGACCAATCACCACTTCGGCAAAGAAGTCAGGATTCAGGTCAAAATCGACGTGTTCCTGCCAGTCCTCTGCCGGGTCAAATAATTCTGCACCGCCGCGCTCTTCAAACTGCAAATTGAACAGAATGATATCTGCCGGATCGAGGTTGTCCGCAGCCAGTTCGAGAAAAATATCGTAAGCCTGCTCAAGCGTTTCGTCTTCGGTCAGGCGGTTGTTCAAATCCATATCCATAATGACTACCTGTTTACTGTCTGATTGGCACGTTTTACAGCAACGGGCTAAAGAAGTAAAACAGTCGCTCGGCGATCCGCTGCCAGAGTGGTCGTTTTACCCACAAACGGGCATCAAGCAGGCGGGAACGAGAAATATAATCATCCTGCACTGCGGCGAGGTCGCCTCCGAACCCGGCATCATCTATAACCAGCGTGATTTCAAAATTCAGCCACAAACTGCGCATATCCAGGTTAACGGTCCCGACCAGGCTCAGTTCTCCATCAACCAGTACGCTCTTGGTGTGCAGCAAGCCGCCTTCAAACTGATAGATTTTGACGCCCGCGGCCAGCAGTTCGGTGAAAAAGGCCCGGCTTGCCCAGCCAACCAGCAGGGAATCATTCTTCCGCGGAAGAATGATACTGACGTCGACCCCACGCTGTGCTGCTGTACAGATCGCATGCAGTAAATCATCGCTGGGGACGAAATAGGGCGTGGTCATAATTAAATATTCACGCGCCGAATAAGTAGCAGTTAATAGCGCCTGATGGATCAAATCTTCAGGGAAACCAGGACCTGAGGCGATAGTGTGAATGGTGTGACCGCTGGCCTGCTCAAACGGCATGATATTGACGTCCGGCGGCGGGGGTAAAATGCGTTTTCCGGTTTCAATTTCCCAGTCGCAGGAGTAGACAATGCCCATCGCGGTGGCAACAGGTCCTTCCATTCTCGCCATCAAATCGACCCATTGCCCCACGCCCGCATCCTGCTTAAAGAAGCGCGGGTCGACCATGTTCATGCTGCCGGTATAAGCAATATAGTTGTCGATCATCACCATCTTACGGTGCTGGCGCAGGTCCATTCGGCGCAAAAATACACGCATCAGGTTAACCTTGAGGGCTTCGACAACTTCAATACCCGCATTACGCATCATCGCCGCCCACGGGCTACGGAAGAATGCCACGCTGCCGGCAGAGTCCAGCATCAGGCGGCAGTGAACGCCTCTTCTGGCGGCCGCCATTAACGATTCGGCAACCTGATCGGCCATACCACCCGGTTGCCAGATGTAGAACACCATCTCGATGTTATGACGCGCCAGTTGAATATCACGGATCAACGCCTGCATCACGTCATCGGAACTGGTGAGCAGTTGCAGTTGATTCCCCTTAACGCCGGCGATTCCCTGACGACGCTCGCACAGCTTAAATAATGAAGAAGCAACGCTGCTGTTTTCCTGCGCAAAAATATGTTCACAGGCTTTGAGGTCGTTCAGCCATTTGGCCGTGGAAGGCCACATTGCCCGGGCGCGTTCGGCGCGGCGTTTACCCAGATGGAGTTCACCGAAGGACAGATAAGCTATGATCCCTACCAATGGCAGTATATAGATGATCAACAGCCATGCCATTGCGGAGGGCACTGCGCGTCGCTTCATTAGAATGCGTAATGTGACGCCAGCAATGAGTACCCAGTAACCCAGAATGACCAGCCAACTCACCACGGTGTAGAAGGTTGTCATAAATTTAAAAATCCTTTTGAAAGCGTATTGTTAAGAGTTTACGCATCAGGATAAATCTGGCAAATAAAAACACGGGAAAACCTCTGGTCTGCATTCGGTGTGGCGTTATAATGGCCGCTCAGTGACTGGAAGAGTAGTTAACATGAAGCGTAGTAGAACGGAAGTGGGACGCTGGCGGATGCAGCGTCAGGCTAGCCGCCGTAAAGCACGTTGGCTTGAAGGACAATCGCGTCGTAACATGCGTATCCACACCATCAGAAAGTGTATTCTGAATCATCAACGTAACTCGTTGCTGTTTGCAATCCACAGTATCTGATCTCAAAAGGGCACCGCTGGTGGTGCCCAATGAGTACTTGAGCAAACACCATCCTTTTTTTCGTTCTTCTTATATTCATGCTATGTCACAGCGTCCCTGCCATAATGCTTCCTGATTTATTGATTGCTCGTACTGAGAATGTTTGTAACAATACTCAGGAAGTGTCTAAAAATTATAAATTATTATTTGTATTTTCTCGTTGTAATTCAAAAATGGAGTTAAGATGAAATATATAGTGGCGCTCATGCTGAGTTTCGCTCTGTCTGGGTGCACAGCCGGCGACTGGATTAATGCGGCTGGTGGAATAATGCAGGCCACAGATAAAAATCAAAAAGATGCCAGGACCAAGCGAATAAATGCAGCCAATAAAGCTGCAGGTTATTAAGAGGTAAACCCGACAATACCACGTCTGAAAGAATCTCAGACGTGGTGCTTGACACGGCAGAGAATAATTATGAGTTAAATATTCCCCGGGCTTTCGCCTCCTGACAGGTGATATAGCCATAATGCTTGCGCTGCCCGTTGCCATCAAACGCAACATAAAAAGGTGTTGTTGCATCTCCTTGTTTTAGCGTGTAATTCATGCATTTCCCATTGATTTCAGCAACATGCATTTCGCTGTCCGGGTTCCCGCCTGCTGCAATGATTTTCTCTGGTGTGGTATCTGACGCGTACGTGGCCTGAACAATTGGGTTATTATCAAATTGCATAAAACTAAAGCTGCAAGCACTTAATAAGGGGGCGAGGATGAGGCTTAAATAACGCATCGAATATCCTTGTAGAGTGTGAAATCCGTGAGAAAACGATGGCGAAAAAGACCCTGCTAAAATAATCTTATCTGTTTCCAGTCATCATTTATCTATGCTAAAACTCTGGCATTATACATAAAATGCTTCGCCGCACAATGTTATGCCTGATAATCTGCAGGTGTAATCATTTGGTATTACATGGGATGTAGTGTTGACTACGCAAATAATAAAGGTGCATTGATTATGATATATTCGAATGCACCCATGGAAAATGATAAGCGGAGGGATAGTCACCCAGCTTATTAATATTTCGGTAAGCCGGGAGGTTAAAAAACCTTCTTATAGGGTTTCACAGAAACCTGCGCGTACACGCCAGCAGCCACATAGGGGTCGGCTTCTGCCCACGCCTGCGCGGCCTCGATAGAATCAAATTCTGCAATCACCGTCGAGCCGGTAAAACCCGCGACACCAGGATCGTTACTGTCAACGGCTGGCATCGGTCCTGCCGTGAGCAGTCGTCCTTCGTCATGCAGGAGTTGCAGACGGGCCAGATGAGCAGGGCGCACGGAAAGGCGTTTGTCGAGAGAGTCTGCGATATCTTGAGCATAAATAACGTACAGCACGGGTAGAGCTCCTTAATCGGTAAAAGTCGTTAATTACGTTATTGGAAAGGCATGTCAACTGCAACGTAAAGATAACGGATTTGTTAAGACCACATTCTCATGAAGGTTTTTTTACATAAAATCGTGTCTTAAATGCAGCTTACCGTCCAGACCTTATTGAATATGATTGCTATTTGCATTTAAAATCAGTGCCTGGTTTTTTAACTGAAACGATTATGACTTCAATGACCCTTGATTTACCTCGTCGCTTTCCCTGGCCAACGTTACTCTCCGTCGGTATCCATAGTGCTGTAGTGGCGGGTCTATTGTATACCTCGGTACATCAGGTTATTGAACTGCCTGCGCCAGCGCAGCCGATCTCCGTTACGATGGTCGCGCCTGCCGATCTCGAACCACCTCAGGCCGTTCAGCCGCCGCCGGAACCCGTCGTCGAGCCTGAACCGGAACCAGAGCCGATCCCGGAGCCGCCAAAAGAGGCGCCGGTAGTGATTGAAAAACCGAAGCCCAAGCCTAAACCGAAGCCAAAACCGGTAAAAAAAGTGGTAGAGCAGCCCAAACGTGATGCTAAACCAGCAGAGCCGCGTCCGGCGTCCCCGTTTGAAAACACGGCGCCAGCGCGTCCAACGACCAGTAGCGCGCCGGCAACCAGTAAACTGGCGGTAAGTGCGCCAGCAGGCCCACGCGCTTTAAGCCGAAATCAGCCACAGTATCCGGCGCGAGCACAGGCGTTGCGCATAGAGGGGCGCGTCAAAGTCAAATTTGACGTTACACCAGACGGGCGTGTTGAAAATGTGGAAATACTGTCCGCGCAGCCGGCGAATATGTTTGAGCGTGAAGTAAAAAATGCGATGCGCAGATGGCGCTATGAAGCCGGTAAACCAGGTTCCGGACTGGTAGTGAATATCGTGTTCCGTCTGAACGGCGCAACGCAGATCGAATAAGGCGCAAGCCGGATTTGGCGGTTCGCCGCCATCCGGCAATAAGCAATGAATTGTGTGATTGCCGGATGGCGATGCTATCGTGACTTATCAGCCCAGGGTAGGGATTGGGCGAGGCTTACCGTCTTTATCAACGGCAACATAGATAAACAGGGCTTCGGTGGCTTTATAGCGCTGGCCGATAGGTTCTGAAGCAACTTTCTTCACCCAGACTTCAATATTAATGCTGATCGAAGTCGTCCCGCGCTTCACGCAGCGCGCATAGCAACAAACCACATCACCTACGGCAACCGGGCGTAAAAAGCTCATTCCTTCAACGCGCACTGTTACCACACGACCATGCGCGATCTCTTTGGCCTGAATAGCGCCACCTATATCCATTTGTGACATCAGCCAGCCGCCAAAAATATCACCGTTCGCGTTGGTATCGGCAGGCATAGCCAGAGTGCGTAAAACCAGTTCACCCTGGGGAGTATTATTCGTTGTTGTCATTGTTGAACCGACTATAGAGAAAGATTACAGGCGCGATGCTACTAGAATTTGCGCGTTGAGAACAGAGGGATGCGGCGTGTGGAGCGGAAGTTAGCCGGGTTAATGGCAATGAGGAACGTGAGGGGATAAAAATTCGCCAGATCGGTTGATCTGGCGAGCAAGTATTACGATTTATCTTCCTGCGGCAGATGGCGGTAAATATAGACACCGCTCAGCAGCGTGAACAATAAGGTCAGGGCTGTCAGGCCGAATACTTTAAAGTTGACCCAAATATTCTGCGGCAGCCAAAAAGCGATATAGATATTCGCCAGACCACACAGAATGAAAAAGATGGCCCAGGCTACATTAAGCTTCGACCACACTGGCTGCGGCAGGGTAAGCTCTTTGCCTAACATCCGCTGAATCAGCGGCTTTTTCATCACCCACTGGCTAACCAGCAGCGCACCGGCAAACAGTCCGTAAATCACCGTAACTTTCCACTTAATGAATTCATCGTTGTGGAAGAAGATGGTCAGGCCGCCGAATACGGCCACCAGAACAAAGGTGATTAACGCCATCTTCTCGACCTTGCGATAGCGAACCCAGCTGTAAATCAGAACCACAGCCGTCGCAACAATCAGTGCCGAGGTCGCCGCGTAGATGTCGTAAAGCTTATAAAAAGCAAAAAAGACAACCAGCGGTAAAAAATCAAGAAACTGCTTCATTCATCGATTCCGTCATCAAAAGCACCAGGCATGCGCCTGGTATGCGTTCAGGGTTTATTGGCGAATCAGCATGTACAGGCGGAACAAATAGATCAGCAACACGGCGGAGATCATATTGCTCAGAGTATTCGCCAATACCGCGCCTACGTTCGGCGTAAGTACCGCAAAACTTGGCGCAAAAAGCAACAGCAGCGTTTTTGCCAGCAGCCAACCGATCACTGCCGGCGCTACCAGTCGCATATTAGACCATGCCAGACGCACACTGTTGCGCATAGCGGCAAAGACACCCATTTTATCCTGTACCAACATCACCGGTGCGAGTGCTAACAGGATGGCCAGCAGAATACCGGGCACAACCACCAGCATAATACCGATTTGTACCAGCAGAGTAGTCAGAAAAATCAGAATAAACAGCTTAGGCAGTACTGGCGCACTGGCGCCGATGGCGCGTAACGCGCTGACCCGATGACCTGCTGAAATCAGCTGAATCATCAGGATGATACCTCCCGCGAGGATGGCATTACCAATCAGGCCTGAAAATGTCGACGCCGCGGAAGCGCGTAGCAGAATTTGCTGTTGCTCCGGGGTCATATTTTGTACCAGATCAAACAGACCCACGCTACTGGTTAACTGATCCCCTTCACTGAGTTGCGCAATTTGGGCGTCGGTGGGAGAAAAGGCATGCCCTAACACCACTGTGATAAACGCGCACAACAACGATACCAGCAAGATGGTAATGAATTGATTACGGAAAAAGTTTCCCGTGTCACGGTAAACGGATTTCGCCGTGATAGACATGCACTCTCCTTGAGTTTTGCAGGTGTTCATTTGCGGGCAATTGTACCCTGGATAACTCTACAGTGGCAGCATCGCGCGATGTATGGAAAGGCATATCTTTGTAAAGCTCCGGTAATTTTTGGCTATGACTTCAGCGTTATGCAAGAACGCTGGTTGTTCTCTGCCCATCATGAGCAAATAAGCAACGCTTATCATCAGCGGGTGTCGGACACTTGCATGGCGAAAATATATCAAAATTGATCTGAATTAATTTAACCAGGATTTTGAATGCAAGTTCTAACTTAATCTGGATCAATAAATGTTAAATTATCAAAGTCAATGTGATCCAGGTAAGATCACTTATTACTCCAATGTGGGTATATTTGTTCCGCTTTTATAACCATAACGATGGAGCGGACATGAAAAAATTAACAGTTGCAGCATTGGCTTTAACAACTCTTCTCTCTGGTAACGCATTCGCGCATGAGGCTGGAGAATTCTTCATTCGTGCGGGTTCTGCCACCGTCAGGCCGACGGAAGGTGCGGGGGGAACGCTGGGAAGTTTAGGCGGCTTTGATGTCAGTAATAACACCCAGTTGGGGCTAACATTCACTTACATGGCAACCGACAATATCGGTGTTGAATTACTGGCTGCGACGCCGTTCCGTCATAAAATTGGGACTGCCACGACGGGCGATATTGCCACTGTGCACCACTTACCGCCGACGTTAATGGCACAATGGTACTTCGGCGACTCCAGCAGCAAACTGCGTCCTTACGTTGGCGTCGGTGTGAACTACACCACCTTCTTCGATGAGGGCTTTAATGATAACGGCAAAAAAACCGGCTTATCGGACCTGAGTCTGAAAGATTCCTGGGGTGCGGCAGGGCAAGTCGGTATGGACTATCTGATTAACCGCGACTGGCTGATTAACATGTCGGTCTGGTACATGGATATCGATACCACAGCAAGTTACAAACTGGGTGGCGTCCAGCAGCGAGACAGCGTACGCCTCGATCCGTGGGTGTTTATGTTCTCTGCGGGTTATCGTTTTTAAATTTTTCTGTAAAGCCATTCTGCAAAACTGGTCGTTTTACGACCAGTTTTGCTAACTCTTCAGCATTAACGAACATCATTCCAGTTGTATTTTTTTCCTGTGGTATCCATGACGAAAATCTCCTTTTTGTAGTTTATTAACCAGGATTTCATAGACTTTTTCGCATTACCCTGACGATGGATGCCAAGCCACAATTCTGCAAGCGAATTAAGATCATCGGAAGACCACGGAGTATTATAATCTCCGGTGAACTTTGTTTTTTCATCAACTAACTGGCTGTACCAAATATACATGGGGATTTGTAATGCCTCTTTAGGCGGTCTGACACCACCGTGGGAATAAACCACAGAGCGTGCAGGATCACGGATCAGCGCATGATCGGAAAAATACATTACTGATGAGCGAGTGTTTTCCAGTTCATTGAATATATTACCCATAAGTTTATCGGTATAGCGAATTGAATTGTCATAACAGTCATCGGCTTTGCTTTGACCAAATAAGACAGTATCACTTTCTGGAAAACGTTGACAGGAAGGCTCATGACTGCCATATAAATGCAGGACAATAAGTTTCTTACCTGGTTTCTGTAATGCCTGATGCAATAACGGTAGCAAGGCCTCATCATAGCCATATTCTACCCATTCATGTTGATGTGCATTCATGGCAATCCCGGTAATTATATTGTTATGCGCACCTCCATTTCCCTGGCGACTGTACCAGTATGTATCATAGCCAGCCTGGTTTGTGATATTAATAATATTATCGCTGTAGTTACGAGGGTTACGGGTTTGCACTGAGTCAGCAGTAAGTGCCAGGGGGACGGCCATGATTGTTACCGGTGCAGGCGCAATCGCGTTCTGAAACAGTAAAAGTTGCTGCTTTTGTTTGATAAGTTCAGGTGTGGTATCCCTTGCGTATCCATAAATCCCCATGTTTAACGTACGCGCAGATTCCCCGATTATCAATATATAGTTTTCGATTCCTGTATCAGTTACTGTTATCTTATAATTTGGAATATTTGTACCAATATCAGAAATTATGGCGTTATCTTGCATCGCCTGCATAAACTCTTTTCCGGTACTTACTGGAGTGGAGCGGATCACTCGTTGTACCAGACTTTCAACATTACTTTTCCTTATCTGGTGGAGATAAGCTTGCGAAAATAAAAGAAAAATTATTAAGCCCAAAATAACCATTGGGTAGTGGCGAAATCGATAGGGTACAGGTCTCGCGCCAGTGTTTATAGAGTAAATAAAAAACATTACAAGTGTAAAGAACGTAACACAGTCACGCCAATATAATCTCAGCATCGCCACTGCTTCGCTGGGCGTTGTATTCAAAATACTTAACGCAAATCCATAACTAAATTCTGAACTGTAATTATTCCAGGCATGCAGTTGAAGAGTAATATCACCTGCGACGGGTATTAAAATTAAAGCGGCCAGAATATTTCTGAAAAAGACATACTGTATGCATCGCAATGAAAGCATGATCATGAAAAACACAAGCGTCCGATTAATTACAGCATTATATTTTGCATTCAAAACATTAACGCCTGCAATAATTAAAACAGAAATAATTAGCGGGGTAATTTTAAGTGGGCGCAAACCACTTCTGACCATTTGAAGGTTAAGTTGGATAGACATGATTTTTAATTTACGGACCCAAATATCCTGGCAAAGAAAATACTTTTAAGCATAAGAATTTCCTTCTTATGCGCTTTTATTGTTTATTCATGTAATTATTGAGGGTAAATAAGTTACATGTGGCAACCTCACAGACCTGTCCAGGGTGTGATCGCCTTTATGTCGCTTTATTCAATGCTATTTAGTCGTTGTCCTGTGGTTTGATTCCTTTGGCTATTGAAAATTGTACGGAGTAGATTTGAGTTAAGTAAAAATAGCGTTTGCTACGCTTTATGTTTGCATAACAATTAGGTTACGATTTGGTAACATGACCTAACTGAAATTATGATGGCCTTGTAAAAAATAACTGCATAACTCTGACACTATAATGATTTTAGCCTTGATGAGCCAATGCAATATTCATATTTAATATGGTTTACCTGCAAATCATCACCAAAACTTTATGATATTGCTGCGTCAGCGTTTCTATGCTCATCTCTTACACATTAAAAACAACGACCACATCTGAGATCAAATGTGGGTTGGGCCAGAGTCATTCGCTACCTGCGGATATGGACCTTAAAAGCACGAGGAAACCGCGCTCGGTCACAGCCATAACTGTGGCTGTGGTCAAGATTTGCCGCCAGAATCGTCAGTGCGTGCTTCTCCTTTTCGATGTAATGCTATTCTTTAAGCAAACTGGCTTTGAGAGTATTGACGATGTTAACCCGCCATCAGCTCCAGCAAAAAATCACACTTCTGGAATCATTCACCGGCGATGATACGGCTGAGTTTGCCCTGACAGTGGCGCGTGAGTTGCTGAATTGCATGAATAAAATTGAGATTATAGAGAAACGTATTGCCACTCCGGTTAAACTGCCCTATTGCAGCGCCAGTCCAGTTTGTGAGATCGAAGCAGGGTATGCCGCCGGTGTGAACGACTGTAGAGAGGCTATTCGTCGGGCAGGGTATCCCATTGAAGGGGAGGATTAGTTTGCATTTATGTTAACAAAAATGTGCTTTTATTGTATAAGGTTGTAACTTTAATTCACGCCCAAGAGCGACGCTATTTCAAATCATCATTAGTCTCAGGAAGGTTAACATTCTCTATCAACATACAGCATCGTTATGCAGCAACATAATCGGATAACCGGTTTGGCAATACTGTTAACTATCAGGGTGGGCTCGTGAAGATTGTGCAGGATAAGCTCAGAAACAGGCAGGCACTGCTGGTATCGGGGCTGATTACTCTGGTATTTACCTCGCTGTTTCTGTTTATCATCTACGAACAGCGTATAGCCACCACCAGTGAAGGCATTAACCGCCTGCAAGCTCGGATGCTGGATATTTTCAATGACAATGAACTGATCGCTGATGCGATTGGTGAACGTTATCATCACATCAAAAACGACGATCAATGTGGCGATATATCGCAATTCACCCCCAGGAATAAAGATGAATGGGGAATTAACGCCGACCCAAAGCGGGTGCATTCGGCAACTGGGACAATCATTACCCAGCAAACCAGCCGTGGCGCTTTGTGTATGTATGCGGCGGCGGAGTTTATACGTGGCATGGTGAATGAGTTAAACCCGGGCAGTTTTGATGCGCATCGTTACATCATTGCTAAAAACTCGGATTATTTTTACTGGTTCATGGCGTCTGACTCGCGCCATTTCAGCTTCTCCAGTTCTGACATGGCGCGGGATATCACCAACTTTTTCTATCCGCCCGTCGATTTCTATACCCGACTGTTGCAAAAAAACGTCAAAAACAAAGCCCTTAGTTCCACGAACTTCTATACCGATAAAATTACCGGCGAAAAAGCTTACAGCGTGGTGAGCTATATCTACGATCTGTCTGGCAAAGAAATATCAGATCAAATCGTGGCCTATCTGGTCTATGACCATTCAAAGCCTGAGTTGCAGGAGGCGCTGGCTAATGCATTTGACTATCAAATGCCACAGAGTCTGAATGTGGCGCTGGTGAATTTAACCAATAATGAAAGCCTCTGTTTATCCGGTAAATGCGTGGATAAAACGCGCCTGATGGTGCGTAAGCTATCAGATAAATATGCATTGCACTATTCGCTGTCATTAGGCCGCTTTATGGCACGTGACACACAGGCTGGGATCGTGATTCTGCTGGCGCCGTTCTTTTTCATCATGATCAGTTTCTCACTAAAATCCTGGCTGAATGAAAGCGACCTCAAGGTTTATATAGACACGCTGACCGGCTGCTTTAACCGCCGAATTCTCGATATCATCAAACGTCGTGATTTATCGCACTGCTCGGTGGTGCTACTGGATTGCAATAAGTTCAAGACTGTAAATGATACCTGGGGTCATGCGGCAGGCGATCGGGCGCTGCAAATTATCGCTAACAGAATGCTGTCTAACACTCGAACCAGTCACGATATCGTGATTCGTACCGGCGGGGATGAGTTTATGATCCTGTTGTTTCGCTCGCAGGCAAGTGACGCTACGGCAATTGCGCAACGCATTAGCGGGCAGGTGACCAGTCATGTGTTTGTGGTGGACGGTCATACTGTGCCATTGTCAGTATCGTGGGGGATTGCGGAAGTGAACGGCGAGTTGGATGTGGCAATTCAGAATGCGGATAACGCCATGTATAAAATGAAGCACAAGAAAGAAGGGTAAAACCGCCAGGAGTCTCTGGCGGTTGATTTAGCTTAGTAAGGCGTGGCCGCTTTCATCGCGCTGACAAAGGCTTTCAGCTCCGCCAGCATCTGCTCAGGCGCAGCAACATTCTTCTCAATGATTTTCACAATCGCTGAACCGGAAATTGCCCCGGCAGCACCGGCTTCAATCGCGCCGGTCACCTGGTCAGGTGCAGAGATACCAAAGCCCTGTAATGACGGAGGAGCACCATATTCTTTCAGCTTTTGGACCAGATGATGCAGCGGTAACGCCGCACGATTTTCAGCGCCAGTCACGCCGGCACGCGAAAGCAGATAGGTATAGCCGCGACCGTAAGAAGCAATCTGGCGCAGCAGTTCTTCATCAGCGTTCGGCGGGCAGATAAAAATAGGCGCAATGTTGTGGCGGAGCGCCGCAGCTCTGAATGGCGCAGACTCCTCAACAGGCACATCTGCCACCAAAACAGAATCCACGCCGACTTTCTCGCACTGAGCGTAGAATTCGTCAATACCCTTGCTGAACACCAGGTTGGCATACATCAGCAGACCAATTGGAATGGTGGGGTGTTTCTGACGAATCAATGCCAGCATCTCAAAGCATTGTGACGGTGTCACGCCCGCGGCAAATGCCCGCAGTGTAGCTTCCTGTATGGTCGGACCGTCCGCCAGCGGATCGGAGAACGGAATGCCGAGTTCAAGCGCATCAGCGCCAGCTTCAATCAGCGTATCAATGATTTTCAGTGACTGTTCGACCGACGGATCGCCCAGGGTTACGAAGGGGACAAAAGCACCTTCTTTGCGGTCCTTCAGCTGTGCAAAAAGATTTTCGTAACGTTCCATCAGATTTCCCCTCGCGCTTTCAGAATATCGTGTACGGTGAAAATGTCTTTGTCGCCGCGACCGGAGAGATTAACCACCAGTAACTGCTCTTTTTCCGGATTTTCACGCATCATTTTCAGGGCGTGTGCCAGGGCATGGGAGGATTCCAGCGCCGGGATGATCCCCTCGTGCAGACACAGCGTTTTAAAGGCTTCCAGCGCTTCATCGTCAGTGATTGAAACATAATCGGCGCGACCGATGCTGTTCAGGTAGGCATGCTGCGGCCCGACAGACGGGAAATCCAGACCTGCGGAAACAGAGTAAGACTCTTCAATTTGTCCTTCTTCAGTCTGCATCATCGGGGATTTCATGCCAAAGTAAATCCCGACACGACCATGTTTCAGCGGTGCGCCGTGTTCACCGGATTCGATCCCGTGACCGCCTGGCTCTACGCCAATCAGACCGACGCTGGTTTCATTAATAAAATCGGCAAACATGCCGATGGCGTTAGAACCACCGCCCACGCAGGCGATAACAGCGTCCGGCAAACGACCTTCTTTTTCCAGAATCTGCGCTTTTGTTTCTTCGCCGATCATGCGCTGGAACTCACGTACAATGGTCGGGAAGGGATGCGGTCCCGCCGCTGTCCCGAGCATATAGTGCGCGGTATCGTAGCTGCCAGACCAGTCGCGCAGGGCTTCGTTACAGGCGTCTTTCAGCGTTGCAGAACCGCTATGAACAGGAATGACTTCTGCTCCCATCAGACGCATACGGAAAACGTTAGGCGACTGACGCTCAACGTCTTTCGCACCCATATAAATACGGCATTTCAGACCCAGCAATGCACTGGCCAGCGCCGATGCAACGCCGTGCTGACCCGCGCCGGTTTCGGCGATGATTTCCGTTTTCCCCATACGCTTCGCCAGTAACGCCTGACCCAACACCTGGTTAGTTTTGTGCGCACCGCCGTGCAGTAAATCTTCACGCTTAAGATACAGCGTGGTGTTGGTCCCGTTAGTAATGTTCTGGCATTTGGTCAGCGCGGTTGGACGACCAGCATAGTTTTTCAGCAGATCGGTAAACTGCGCCTGAAACTCAGGATCTTTTTGCGCGCTGACGAAAGCTTCTTCCAGTTGACGCAGGGCAGGCATCAGAATTTGTGGCACATACATACCGCCAAATTCACCAAAGTACGGATTGAGTAATGTTGTCATGTCCTTTTCCTTAATATGCGCGCAGCGTCTGAAAGACCGAAGCCAGGAGTCGTGCATCTTTGATGCCCGGCTGTGACTCTACGCCAGAATTAAAATCGAGCCCGGCACAGCCGGTTTTTGCCGCGTTGACACAGTTATCAGCACCAAGTCCGCCAGCCAGTAAAACGTTATCCAGCGATTGCCCGCCTAAAAGCGACCAGTCGAATCGTTGACCGCTACCGCCCTGGCCGTTGTCGAACACGTACTTATCGACATGCTGATAATCCCTGGCTGGCAACGTTTCGCTCACGCTCAGCGCTTTCCAGATTTGCACCTGTTTGGGCAGCGCATCGCGCAGGGCGTCAACATAGGTCTGATCTTCGCTGCCATGCAATTGCACTGCACTCAGTCCCAGGGCCAACGCTTTGTCGCACACCTCGGTAATCTCGGTGTTACGGAACACGCCGACATACTGCAATGGCGCACCGCTTATCACTTCTCGCGCCTGCTCAACGCTAACCGCGCGCGGAGATGAGGGCACGAAAATCAACCCGCCATATATGGCACCCGCTTCATATGCCGCGTTTGCATCCTGAGCCCGGGTCAAACCGCAGACTTTGTTCTCACCAAGCAGAACCCGACGCACGGCGGCGTGCAGGTCACCATGCGACATCAGCGCAGAGCCAATCAGAAAACCGTTGGCGAAGTGGCTAAGTTCGCGTACCTGGCCGTAGGTATTAATACCGGACTCGCTGATGACGGTTACGCCATGACCCAGTCGCGGCGCCAGTTGGCGGGTGCGGTTCAGGTCAATCGACAGATCGCGTAAATCACGGTTATTGATACCAACGACTTTGGCGCCCAGAGCGATAGCACGCTCCAGCTCTTCTTCGTTACTGACTTCGGTCAGAACACCCATCTTCAGACTATGGGCCACGGCGGCGAGTTGACGATATTGCTCATCGTCCAGCACTGACAGCATTAGCAGGCAGGCGTCCGCCTGGTAGAAACGCGCCAGGTAAATCTGGTAAGGATCGATAATAAAGTCCTTACACAGGATGGGCTGCGACGCGATACGGCTGACGATGGGCAGGAAATCAAAGCTGCCCTGGAAATATTTTTCATCGGTCAGCACGGAAATCGCAGATGCGTAATGTTTATACACGTCCGCAATCAGTGCCGGGTCGAAGTCATCACGAATCACGCCTTTCGATGGTGAGGCTTTTTTGCACTCCAGAATAAAGGCGGTACGCGCGCCTTGCAGCGCATCGTAGAAATCACGAGCGCTGGGTTGTACGTCATTTTGAAAGCTGGCCAGCGGTTGTTGTTGTTTCCGGGCTTCTACCCAAATCGCCTTGTCAGCGACAATTTTCGCTAAAACGGTTTGCATCATTTACCCTCTTGCTGCCAGCGCAGTGACACGGTCATAGGCCGCGCCGCTACGCAGCACATTAATCACGGTTTGCGCATTGGTTTTTAAATCTTCTTCACCGTGCAGGCGCATTAACATGGCGACATTCGCGGCAACGGCTGCTTCATGAGCGGCTTCACCTTTACCTTGTAACAAGCGACTAAGAATGTCACGGTTTTCTTCCGGCGTGCCGCCCGCCAGCTGTTCCTGATGGTACGGCGTCAGGCCAAAGTCTTCCGCCGTCAGTTGATAGCTCTTGATTTCGCCATCATGCAACTCTGCCACAATAGTCGGCGCATGCAGCGAAACCTCATCCATGCCGCCGCTATGTACGACCGCGGCACGCTGATATCCCAATACGCGCAGCGTTTCGGCAATCGGTAGCACCAGTTCCGGGCTGTAAACGCCGATCAGCGCCAGCGGTGGATGCGCCGGGTTAATCAACGGACCGAGTACGTTAAACAGCGTGCGGGTTTTCAACTGTTGGCGTACCGGCATGGCGTGGCGAAAACCGGTGTGGTATTTCGGTGCAAACAAGAAGCACACACCAAGATCGTCAAGCGCCTGACGGGATTTATCGGCGTTCATGTCCAGATTAATGCCAAACGCCGCCAACAGATCCGAAGATCCAGATTTACTGGAGACGCTGCGGTTGCCGTGTTTGGCCACTTTCAGTCCACAGGCCGCCGCAACAAAGGCGCTGGCCGTGGAGATATTGATACTGTTACTACCGTCACCGCCGGTACCGACAATATCGGCAAACAGATAATCAGGGCGCGGGAACGGGGCGGCATTTTCCAGCAGCGCGGTTGCCGCACCGGCAATTTCATGCGGGTGTTCGCCACGAATTTTCATGCTCACCAGTGCCGCAGCGAGTTGTTCCGGCTTCAGTTCACCGCGTACTACGGCAGAGAACAGCTGGTGGCTTTCCTGCTGGGATAGCGTCTGAGCCTGATACAGTTTCTCCAGAATAGGTTGCAGCGTATTGGTCTGCTCGAGTTTCTGTTGCGCCCAGGCCAGCGTTTGCTCCAGCAGAAGCGCGCCCTGGGTGGTGAGGATCGATTCCGGATGGAACTGGAAGCCACACACGCGATCGGTATCGTGACGTACCGCCATCACCATGCCGTTAAAGTGGGCGTTGATGGTCAATCCGGCCGGAACGTTGCTGCCTACAAGCGAGTGGTAACGCGCTACCGGCAATGGATTCGCCAGACCGCTGAACATTGCCTGACCGTCGTGTTCAATGCTGGACGCTTTACCGTGCAGGATCTCGCCTGCCTGACCGACATAGCCGCCGTAGGCTTCAACAATCGCCTGATGCCCCAGACAAATACCGATAATCGGCAGCTTGCCGCGCAGGCGGGTTAACAGCTCCGGCATGCAGCCCGCTTCGCTTGGCGCACCGGGCCCCGGCGAGAGCATCAGCACCGGGTTTTTCATGGTTGCTAAGCGGTCAATTAACGTCTGGGCCGGAATATGGTTGCGGTAAATCACCACGTTATGACCGTTAGTACGCAGCTGATCCGCCAGGTTATAGGTAAATGAGTCGATGTTATCGAGCAGCAGAATGTCAGCCATTAGAAAGTCTCCTGTGCGTGGTGCGCGGTGGCGATAGCACGCAAAACCGCACGCGCTTTATTACGGGTTTCATCGGCTTCAGACTGCGGAACAGAATCCAGAACAATCCCGGCACCGGCTTGTACGGTGGCAATACCGTCTTCCACGAGGGCGGAACGAATCACAATACAGGTATCCAGATCGCCATGGGCGGTAAAGTAGCCTACCGCGCCGCCATAGCTGCCACGGCGACGACCTTCGGCCTCGGCGATAAGCTGCATGGCGCGAACTTTCGGCGCACCGCTTAGCGTGCCCATATTCATACAGGCGCGGTACGCATGCAGCACATCCAGATCGCTACGCAGTTCGCCGACTACGCGGGAAACCAGGTGCATCACGAAGGAGTACCGATCCACTTTGGTGAGGTCTGCAACGTAGCGGCTACCCGGCGTGCAGATGCGCGCCAGGTCGTTACGCGCAAGGTCAACCAGCATCAGGTGCTCGGAAAGTTCTTTATGATCGGTACGCATCTCCAGCTCGATACGGCTGTCGAGATCGCGGTCCAGCGAGCCATCCGCCCGGCGACCGCGCGGACGCGTTCCGGCAATCGGGTAGATCTCAATCTGCCGGCTGGTGGCATCATATTTCAGCGAGCTTTCCGGAGAGGCGCCGAACAGCGTGAAATCGTTGTCCTGCATGAAAAACATATACGGGCTGGGATTACTTTTCTTCAGCACATAGTAGGCCGCCAGCGGTGACGGGCAGGGCAATGAGAAACGGCGGGACGGAACTACCTGGAAAATCTCGCCTGCGCGAATGGCTTTTTGCATCCCGCGCACCACAGCGCCAAATTCTTCATCGCTCTGGTTACATTCGCAGCGCATCTGCGGAATTTCTGTCACGGGCAGCGGCGGTGCAGGCTCGGTAAGCTGCTGACTCAGTTGCGCCAGACGAGCGTTCAGACGCTGTTTTTCGCCATCGCTGGGGGTAAACACGCTGGCCTGAATGCGGGTACTTTTCTTCTGGTGGTCGATGACCATCAGCGTCTCTGCCAGATAAAAGCAGTAGTCCGGGCAACGATTGCCCGCCTCAAGCTGAGGTAAATCCTCAAAACCGGCAACCAGGTCATAGGAAAACAGACCGCCGAAGAACATCGCTTCACGTTCTTGCGCAGGGACATTGATCAGTTCCTGTAATAAACGAAAAGCGTCAAATACGGAAAGGGAACATAAGCGGGCGTCCTCATCCAGCAACGGGCTTACATTGGGAAATTTCAAATGGCGAATGTTCGGCTGTTGTTCGTTTTCAACGCCAGCAGGCAGCGCAGCATCCAGCAGGGGTAGCAGCGATGCGCCGTTCGCGGATAGGGCCTTGATAGTGACAGTGTCACCCAGAGCGGTGATGCGCAACGCGCTGTCGACCAGCAACAAGCTCTTCAGATCATCTTTGCTATTAATATCTGCGGATTCAAGCAGCAGCGTCGCTGGACGCGCGCCACACACCTGATGAAACAGCGCTGTTGGATTCTCACGGTAGGCGGCATCGCAGGTAAGCAGTTCGAGTGTCGGTTTTTGTGTTTGCATCGTTGTTCTCATTAATTTTGTTCAAAAAAAAGCCCGCTCAGTTGGCGGGCCGGGTATCTGGTTGCATATTGCAGACGTAAGACACTGCCCGAAATCAGGAAGTGCGCCACCAACCGTGCAGGACAAATGTTGCTTTCATCTCAGATACCTTCTTCATGTGAACTTGCGTACTAGTTAACTAGTTCGATGGAGTAAAGTCAACACCTGATTTCAGTAAATTTGTCGAAACCGCTATGATGGGCGCGTTACGACATTTATTTAAACGGGAGCCGCCTTGAGCGACACGAATTACGCAGTGATTTATGACCTGCACAGTCATACTACAGCCTCTGATGGGCGATTAACCCCTGAAGCCTTAGTACACCGTGCGGTAGAGATGCGAGTCGGTACACTGGCGATCACCGATCATGACACCACGGCTGGTATTGCGGCGGCAAGAGAAGAAATTTCACGTTCGGGTTTAGCGTTAAATCTGATCTCAGGTGTTGAGATTTCTACGGTGTGGGAAAATCATGAGATCCATATTGTGGGTCTGAATATTGATATTTCTCATCCACTGATGTGCGAGTTTTTGGCGCAACAAACGGAACGTCGTCAGCAGCGCGCGCGCCTGATTGCTGAACGACTCGATAAAGCGCATATTCCCGGCGCATGGGAAGGCGCGTTGCGTCTGGCTGATGGCGGGGCGGTCACTCGGGGTCATTTTGCGCGTTTTCTGGTGGAGTGCGGAAAAGCCACGACAATCGCGGATGTTTTTAAAAAATACCTTGCCCGTGGGAAAACCGGTTACGTTCCGCCGCAGTGGTGTACAATAGAACAAGCTATTGATGTCATTCATCATTCTGGCGGTAAGGCAGTTCTGGCTCATCCTGGGCGGTACGATCTTAGCGCTAAGTGGCTGAAAAGACTGGTTGCACACTTCGCCGAACATCATGGTGACGGGATGGAAGTGGCACAGTGCCAACAGTCTCCCAATGAACGCACCCATCTGGCGACGCTTGCGCGCCAGCATCAATTGTGGGCATCGCAGGGATCTGATTTTCATCAGCCCTGCCCGTGGATTGAACTGGGTCGTAAACTCTGGTTGCCCGCGGGCGTAGAAGGCGTCTGGCAACTTTGGGAACAGCCTGAGATTACAGAGAGGAAAGTATGAGCCAGTTTTTTTATATTCATCCCGAAAACCCGCAGCCGCGGCTGATCAATCAGGCCGTTGAAATCGTGCGTAAGGGCGGGGTGATCGTCTATCCAACCGATTCCGGCTATGCGTTGGGCTGCAAAATTGAAGATAAAGGCGCGATGGAGCGCATTTGTCGCATTCGTCACCTGCCGGATGGGCACAACTTTACGCTGATGTGTCGTGACCTGTCCGAACTGTCGACCTATTCGTTTGTCGACAACGTGGCCTTTCGTTTAATTAAAAACAACACGCCGGGCAACTACACCTTCATCCTGAAAGGGACGAAAGAAGTGCCGCGCCGTTTGTTGCAGGAAAAACGTAAGACCATCGGCCTGCGTGTGCCGTCGAATCCCATTGCGCTGGCGTTGCTGGAAGCGCTGGGCGAGCCGATGCTCTCTACATCGCTGATGCTGCCGGGCAGTGAATTTACCGAGTCTGACCCGGAAGAGATTAAGGATCGTCTGGAGAAGCAGGTGGAGCTGATTATCCACGGCGGCTATCTCGGCCAGCAGCCGACCACGGTCATCGATTTAACTGACGATTCCCCGGTGGTCTTGCGTGAAGGCGTCGGCGACGTTAAACCTTTCTTATAAGGGCGCGAACCGCTATACTACGCGGCCTTAAAATGGCGCTGACTGGCGCCGTTGATTCTCCTGTTCGACGCCTGTGAAGGCGACATCTAAAGGAAGCTCTATGAGCGAAAAGTTACAAAAAGTGCTGGCGCGCGCCGGCCACGGTTCTCGCCGTGAAATTGAAACCATTATTGCCGCGGGCCGTGTGAGCGTTGATGGCAAAATTGCCACGCTCGGCGATCGCGTTGAAGTGACGCCGGGTCTGAAAATCCGTATCGACGGTCATCTGATTTCAGTTAAAGAGTCTGCGGAACAAATCTGTCGCGTTCTGGCCTATTACAAACCAGAGGGTGAACTGTGTACCCGTAACGACCCGGAAGGTCGTCCGACCGTATTTGATCGTCTGCCAAAACTGCGCGATGCGCGCTGGATTGCCGTGGGACGTCTGGATGTGAATACCTGCGGTTTATTGTTGTTCACTACCGACGGTGAACTGGCAAACCGTCTGATGCATCCAAGCCGTGAAGTTGAGCGTGAATATGCGGTGCGTGTGTTTGGTCAGGTTGATGACGCGAAACTGCGTGATCTGAGTCGTGGCGTACAGCTGGAAGATGGTCCGGCGGCGTTTAAAACAATCAAGTTCAGCGGTGGTGAAGGGATCAACCAGTGGTACAACGTCACGCTGACTGAAGGACGTAACCGTGAAGTACGTCGCCTGTGGGAAGCTGTAGGCGTGCAGGTAAGTCGTCTTATCCGTGTCCGTTACGGCGATATCCCGCTGCCGAAAGGCCTGCCGCGTGGCGGCTGGACGGAGCTTGATCTTGCGCAGACCAACTATTTACGTGAACTGGTGGAGCTGAAGCCGGAAACGACCTCTAAAGTTGCCGTCGAGAAAGATCGTCGTCGTATGAAGGCGAACCAGATCCGTCGTGCGGTGAAGCGCCACTCACAGGTCGGCAGCAGCCGTCGTCCGGGTGGTCGCAGCAACAACGGTTAATCATGACCAGGCCTGATAAGCAAAGCGCCATCAGGCGTTAGCGTGGAGCCGGATGCGGCAAAAGCGCCTTATCCGGCCTGGTGTCAGTAATCAATTCCCATCTGAGCCTTCACGCCTGCTTCAAACGCGTGCTTAACCGGGCGCAGTTCGCTCACCGTATCTGCTAACTCCAGAATATCGCGATGACATCCCCGACCGGTGATAATCACCGTCTGATGGGCAGGACGCGTATTTAAGGCATTGATAACCTCTTCAAGCGGCAGATAGTCGTACGCAACCATATAGGTCAGTTCGTCCAGGATAACCATATCCAGTTCAGCATCAGCCAGCATTCGCTTTCCATGTTCCCATACGGCCATACAGGCTGCGGTATCCGACTCGCGGTTTTGCGTGTCCCAGGTAAATCCTGTCGCCATAACCTGAAACTCTACGCCATGGGGTTCGAGTAAGTTTCGTTCACCGTTTGGCCAGGTACCTTTAATAAACTGCACCACGCCGACTTTTTTACCATGGCCCACCGCGCGCGTGGCGGTCCCGAACGCAGCGGTGGTTTTACCCTTACCGTTTCCGGTGAATACGATAATGATCCCGCGTTCATCCTTTGCAGCGGCAACGCGGGCATCAACCCGCTCTTTAACGCGCTGCTGGCGCTGCTGGTAGCGTTCTTCACTCATTGAGCTATTCCTGGTTTACGGCCCGGCTGGGCATCGAAAGTCATACCGGTTTTACGGCGGCTGTCATCGCCCATCAGCCACAGGTAGAGCGGCATAATATCGGCGGGGGTTTTCAATTTTTGCGGATCTTCAGTTGGAAATGCACTGGCTCGCATTCCGGTACGCGTACCGCCTGGATTGATACAGTTTACGCGCAGGTGACGGTTCTGATATTCATCTGCCAGAACCTGCATCATGCCTTCGGTAGCGAATTTGGAGGTAGCATATGCGCCCCAATTGGCGCGTCCCTGGCGACCGACGCTGGAAGAGGTAAAGACCAGCGATCCGGCATCGGATTTCAGCAATAGCGGCAGCAATGCCTGGGTCAGCATAAAGGTGGCATTCACATTTACCTGCATGACATCTTGCCAGATCTGCGGATTTTGCTCACTCATTGGACAAATATCACCCAGTAATCCGGCATTATGTAGTACGCCATCCAGACGTGGAAAATGTGCGGCAATGCGCTGTGCGAGCTGGTGGCATTCTTCAGACGTACAAGTGAGCAGATCCAGCGTGAACCAGTGTGGCTGCGTACCGTTTTCATCGGCAATAGTGCGGGCAACCTGGCGCAGTTTTTCTTCGTTACGCCCAAGCAGAATAACGGTCGCGCCGTAACGCACATAGGTCTGTGCAGCTTCACGTCCGATACCATCACTGGCACCGGTAACCAGAATAATGCGGTCCTGTAAAAGGTCTTGTTTAGGTTGGTAATGCACGGCTACTCCTCGGCGACGCCCTGGCCATCTCGTTCGCAATAACTTTTGGGCTTTATGCCTTAAACCCTGTTCTTTTTCAATCAGCCAAAGGCAATAACACCGCAAAATGAACGCTTTGTCATGCTTTTTGCTGATTCAGCACCAGGATGGATGAAGCAAGACGGGTTAAGCAGCCTGTTGTACACTGAGCGGGAATAGCGTTGTTTAACCAAGGTGGGTCTCGTGGAATTGTTGTCTGAATATGGGCTGTTTTTGGCAAAAATTGTCACTGTCGTGGTGGCTATTGCGGTAATTGTGATGCTGATTGTGAACGCGACACAACGCAAGCGTCAGCGCGGGGAGCTGCGGGTTGTTAACCTCAGCGAGCAATATAAAGAGATGAAGGATGATCTGTCGCTGGCATTACTGGACGGGCATCAGCAAAAATTCTGGCATAAGGCGCAGAAAAAGAAACAGAAACTGGAAGCGAAGGCAGCCAAGGCAAAAGCGAAACTGGGAGAGAGTACGTCATCTGATAAACCACGTGTATGGGTGCTGGATTTTAAAGGCAGCATGGACGCCCATGAGGTCAGCGCGTTACGTGAGGAAGTGACGGCGGTGCTGGCAGTGGTTAAACCGCAGGATCAAGTGGTGGTTCGCCTGGAAAGCCCGGGCGGTGTGGTTCATGGTTATGGCCTGGCTGCATCGCAGTTACAGCGTCTGCGCGATAAGCAGATCCCATTGACCGTAACGGTGGATAAAGTCGCCGCGAGCGGTGGGTATATGATGGCCTGCGTAGCCGATAAAATTGTCTCGGCGCCGTTTGCTATCGTCGGGTCGATTGGCGTCGTGGCGCAGATCCCGAACTTTAACCGCTTTCTGAAAGGGAAGGATATTGATATCGAACTGCACACCGCCGGACAGTACAAGCGTACGCTGACGCTGCTGGGTGAAAACACGGAAGAAGGGCGGCAGAAATTCCGCGAAGATCTGAATGAAACCCATCACCTGTTTAAGGATTTTGTGCAGCGCATGCGTCCGACTCTGGACATTGAGCAGGTTGCCACCGGCGAACACTGGTTTGGGCAACAGGCGCTGGCGAACGGGCTGGTGGATGAAATCAATACCAGTGATGAAGTGATCCTCGGGCTAATGGAAGGGCGCGAAGTGTTGAGCGTTCGCTATATGCAGCGCAAAAAACTGATGGATCGCTTTACCGGGAGTGCGGCCGAGAGCGCCGATCGTTTGCTGCTGCGCTGGTGGCAGCGGGGACAGAAACCGCTAATGTAAAATTGTCATTGCCGGATGGTGATGCTAAAGCATCTTACCCGGCCCACAGGATGACAACATCCTGGGCCGGATATGGCAGAGCCGCCATCCGGCAAATCATTTCTTGTATTAATCGATCAAGTGATACTTTTCAGAAAGTACGTGCGCCAGGTGCTTAAACATATTAAACACTGCCGTACTTTTGGGCGTCGGAAGCCCTTGCTCGTCTAAAAAGTAATCGCCGCTGAAAACCAGCACGCCATTTCGCTGCGTAACGCCGGTGGCGACAATCCCCGCCAGCGTGTCCTCATGCTCACGAATGATTTTGTTGGCTTCAATCAGCAGCGTTTCGCGATCGATAGGTTGCGTGTCTTTATGCATTATTTACTCCTTAAACAAGGACATTAGTCTACGCCGAGCCCGGCTTATGGGCAAATATTCCCTGACATAAATTAAGGTCTTACGTCAGGGTTGCAACTGGCGAGATTTGTTTTTGCATGCTAATAAAGTTGCGTAACGCATTTTATCAGGTACAGTGTGACGCTTTCGTCAATCTGGCAACAGATTTGCTTGACATTCGACCAATACTTCGTCGTGCTATAGCGTTTGTGAGCAAAAAAGCCTGTCAACTCAGTTACATGAGAGTTACATTACAAGCGCGAATCAGTTTAAGGGGTTGATATCCACCGACGCAGAGACCATATCGATGTCTCGTCGCCAGTGGAAGGTGAATCAACGTGCGACGCATTCTGGAAGAATCAAATTAGGTAAAGGTGAATATGGGTAAAGCTCTTGTCATCGTTGAGTCCCCGGCAAAAGCCAAAACGATCAACAAGTATCTGGGTAATGACTACGTGGTGAAATCCAGCGTCGGTCATATCCGTGATTTGCCGACCAGTGGCTCAGCAACTAAAAAGAGCGCCGACTCAACCTCCACCAAAACGGCTAAAAAGCCCAAAAAGGATGAACGTGGCGCTCTCGTCAACCGCATGGGTGTTGACCCGTGGCACAACTGGGATGCGCGCTATGAAGTGCTGCCTGGTAAAGAGAAAGTTGTTTCTGAACTGAAGCAACTGGCTGAAAAAGCCGACCACATCTATCTCGCAACCGACCTTGACCGCGAAGGGGAAGCCATTGCATGGCACCTGCGGGAAGTGATCGGCGGCGATGACACCCGCTACAGCCGCGTGGTGTTTAACGAAATTACCAAGAACGCTATTCGTCAGGCGTTCGAAAAACCGGGCGAACTGAACATCGACCGGGTTAACGCGCAACAGGCGCGCCGCTTTATGGACCGCGTGGTGGGCTATATGGTGTCGCCGCTGCTGTGGAAAAAAATTGCGCGTGGTTTGTCTGCAGGCCGCGTACAGTCGGTTGCCGTACGTCTGGTGGTTGAGCGCGAACGTGAAATCAAAGCATTTGTCCCAGAAGAGTTCTGGGAAATTGGTGCTGACACGACCACGCCTGGTGGCGATGCTTTGCCGCTTGAGGTGACGCATCAGAATGATAAACCGTTCCGCCCGGTCAACCGGGAACAAACGCTTGCCGCTGTTAGCCTGTTGGAAAAAGCGCGCTATAGCGTTCTGGAACGTGAAGATAAACCGACCAGCAGCAAGCCGGGCGCGCCGTTTATTACCTCCACGCTACAGCAGGCTGCGAGCACGCGTCTGGGCTTTGGCGTGAAGAAAACCATGATGATGGCACAGCGCTTGTACGAAGCGGGTTACATCACCTATATGCGTACGGACTCAACAAACCTGAGTCAGGACGCCGTCACCATGGTTCGCGATTACATCAGCGATAATTTTGGTAAAAAATATCTGCCGGAGAGCGCGAACCAGTACGCCAGCAAAGAGAACTCTCAGGAAGCGCACGAAGCTATCCGTCCCTCCGATGTCGCCGTACAGGCGGAATCACTGAAAGACATGGAAGCTGATGCGCAGAAACTGTACCAGTTGATCTGGCGTCAGTTTGTTGCCTGCCAGATGACGCCGGCGAAATACGATTCCACCACCTTAACCGTTGGCGCGGGTGATTTCCGCCTGAAAGCGCGTGGTCGTATTCTGCGTTTCGATGGCTGGACCAAAGTGATGCCTGCGCTGCGTAAGGGCGATGAAGACCGTATCTTACCGGCGGTGGATAAAGGCGATACCTTGACGCTTGTCGAACTGACGCCAGCGCAACACTTTACCAAACCGCCTGCGCGTTTCAGTGAAGCCTCGCTGGTTAAAGAGCTTGAAAAGCGTGGTATTGGTCGTCCATCAACGTATGCGTCGATTATTTCCACGATTCAGGATCGCGGCTATGTTCGCGTTGAGAACCGTCGCTTCTATGCTGAAAAAATGGGTGAAATTGTCACCGATCGTCTGGAAGAAAACTTCCGCGAACTGATGAACTACGATTTTACCGCGCAGATGGAAGACAGCCTCGACCAGGTGGCAAATCACGAAGCCGAATGGAAAGGCGTACTCGACAACTTCTTCACCGATTTTACTCAGCAACTGGATAAAGCCGAGAAAGATCCTGAGGAGGGCGGTATGCGTCCGAATCAGATGGTGCTGACCAGCATTGATTGCCCGACCTGCGGACGCAAGATGGGTATTCGTACCGCCAGCACCGGCGTTTTCCTCGGCTGTTCCGGCTATGCGCTGTCGCCGAAAGAACGCTGCAAAACCACCATTAACCTGGTGCCGGAAAACGAAGTGCTGAACGTGCTGGAAGGCGACGACGCGGAAACGAACGCTCTGCGCGCCAAACGTCGCTGCCAGAAGTGCGGCACGGCGATGGACAGCTATCTTATCGATCCTAAGCGTAAGCTGCATGTATGTGGTAATAACCCTACCTGCGACGGCTATGAGATCGAAGAGGGTGAATTCCGCATCAAGGGTTATGACGGTCCTATCGTTGAGTGCGAAAAATGTGGCTCTGAAATGCACCTGAAAATGGGGCGTTTCGGTAAGTACATGGCGTGTACCAACGATGAGTGCAAAAACACCCGTAAGATCCTGCGTAACGGTGAAGTCGCTCCGCCGAAAGAAGATCCGGTTCCGCTGCCGGAACTGCCGTGTGAAAAATCTGACGCGTATTTTGTGTTACGTGATGGCGCTGCAGGTATCTTCCTGGCGGCAAATACGTTCCCGAAATCACGTGAGACCCGCGCGCCGTTAGTGGAAGAGCTGTACCGCTTCCGCGATCGTCTGCCGGAAAAACTGCGTTATCTGGCAGACGCGCCGCAGACGGACCCGGACGGCAACAAGTCCATGGTCCGTTTCAGCCGTAAAACCAAGCAGCAATACGTTGCCGCTGAGAAAGACGGTAAGGCGACCGGCTGGTCCGCGTTTTTTGTTGACGGTAAATGGGTTGAAGGGAAGAAATAACGGCATTCCGCCTGAATTTCTCCTTAAAGGGTCGCGTATGCGACCCTTTTTGTTTCTGGCGTATTATTTTTTGTCATGCCTATACAGCTTACATAGAAATGATATAGTGGTTATAGTTAACACGTTTTTTATTATTAAATCGTATTAGCAGCGCTAACGAGCCTGCTTTGAAACGATGATCTGATGGCATAAATCGGGATGGCTTAACATGAAATTACAGCAGCTTCGCTACATTGTTGAGGTGGTGAACCACAACCTTAATGTCTCCTCAACGGCGGAAGGGCTTTATACCTCCCAGCCAGGCATCAGTAAGCAAGTTCGTATGCTTGAAGATGAACTTGGCATCCAGATTTTTGCCCGTAGCGGTAAGCACCTGACGCAGGTTACGCCAGCGGGGCAGGAAGTCATCCGTATTGCGCGTGAGGTACTGTCGAAGGTGGATGCCATTAAGTCCGTTGCCGGCGAACATACCTGGCCGGACAAAGGCTCGTTATACATCGCGACGACCCACACACAAGCACGTTACGCACTGCCAAACGTGATTAAAGGTTTTATTGAGCGATACCCTCGCGTCTCTTTGCACATGCACCAGGGATCGCCGACGCAAATCGCCGAAGCCGTTTCGAAAGGGAATGCAGACTTTGCCATTGCGACAGAAGCCCTGCATCTGTATGACGATTTGGTGATGCTGCCTTGCTATCACTGGAACCGCTCGATCGTCGTGACGCCGGATCATCCGCTGGCGGGAAAAGCGTCCGTTTCTATTGAAGAGTTAGCGCAGTATCCGCTGGTCACCTACACCTTCGGTTTTACCGGGCGTTCGGAACTGGATACCGCGTTTAATCGTGCGGGTCTGGAGCCGCGGATAGTTTTTACCGCTACCGATGCCGATGTCATTAAAACCTATGTGCGTCTGGGCCTCGGCGTGGGGGTGATTGCCAGCATGGCGGTTGATCCCGTCTCCGACCCTGATCTTGTACGTGTTGACGCGCACGATATCTTCAGTCATAGCACCACCAAAATTGGTTTTCGTCGCAGCACGTTTTTACGCAGTTACATGTATGATTTTATTCAACGTTTCGCGCCACATCTGACGCGAGATGTGGTGGATACTGCGGTGGCGCTGCGTTCTAATGATGATATCGAAGCCATGTTTAAAGATATTAAATTGCCTGAGAAATAATACCAGCTGTTACCTCGTCGGTATCCTCCGGCATAAAGCGATACCGACGGGAAACACTGAACTAATTGATAATTTACAGTGAATAAATTAACCATATATAGTTTATGGAAAAGGTTCTCTAAAGTAGTTTCAAATTAGTCAGCTTGCCAAAAATTCCTTTCAAATATTTATAACCGATCAAACAATCGATTTATTTATCAGGACGAGTCAGAAAATTAACTGGCTTTTTTTCGCCTTTTTTATTAGGATTTCTCCTATCTGATGATTAATTGTACCGATTGTTTGGTGCCTAAATGATAAGTGATTTCGATAGTATGAGGTTAGCGATGCCTTCAGGAAACCAGCCTGCACGCAGGGATCCCGCGATGAAACGTAAAGCCTGGTTTGCTGTTTTTCTCGGCTCCGCTGTGTTCTGGATTGTCGTCGCGCTCGTGGTCTGGCAAGTGTGGGGGTAGGTCATGTCCGCACCGGAACAACACGCCACCGTAACGCCATCTCCTCATGAAAATGAACAAGAGAGCAAGAGCGGCGCAGAGAATGGGCCGGAAATCCCCACCTCCTGGACGCTTTCCCCGGAACAACGCGCGTTTATTGATCTGTTTACTGATGATGAACAGAAACAGTAATTAATACGAATTTTATTGTCATTATTATTCGCCCTCTGTCTGATACTTCGTATGACTTATTACATGCAATCGCGATGTCCCCGCTAATCAGCATATTATCGATTGCATACATACCTGTTACACATTAAGCCTCATAGCCTTCGCTCTCGAACCTTCTCCTCGTAATTTACGCCACACTCCGCTTTTCCTATGTTCTCCACTTTTATCAATTTGAGTTGTTATCAAAGCGTTACATTTTGTTTGTGTTATCTTTAATACTAACCCTGAAGAAAATCAGGGGATCCAACCCTGTCATTTAAGGAGGAGCTATGT
Source organism: Citrobacter sp. TBCS-15 (assembly GCF_005280815.1). Lineage (NCBI taxonomy): Bacteria > Pseudomonadati > Pseudomonadota > Gammaproteobacteria > Enterobacterales > Enterobacteriaceae > Citrobacter > Citrobacter sp. TBCS-15. Next base: position 113,798 of record NZ_SZWK01000102.1, read on the forward strand.
CGTCGACCCTACGCGAAGCCAGTAAGGACACATTGCAGGTTAATGATAAAACCTACCGTTACTACAGCTTGCCTCTGGCCGCACAAACACTGGGTGATATCACCCGCCTGCCTAAATCGTTAAAAGTTTTGCTGGAGAACCTGCTTCGCTGGCAGGACGAAAATACCGTTACCGAAGACGATATTCATGCCCTGGCGCGTTGGCTGGAAACCGCGCATGCCGATCGTGAGATTGCCTATCGACCCGCTCGCGTTTTGATGCAGGACTTTACCGGCGTACCCGCAGTGGTCGATCTGGCCGCTATGCGCGAAGCGGTAAAACGTTTGGGCGGGGATACGGCAAAAGTGAATCCGCTTTCGCCAGTGGATCTTGTGATAGACCACTCCGTAACGGTGGATCGTTTTGGTGATGATGACGCTTTCGAAGAGAACGTCCGTCTGGAAATGGAACGTAACCATGAGCGCTATGTGTTTCTGAAATGGGGACAGCAAGCATTCAGTCGCTTCAGCGTTGTGCCGCCGGGAACGGGGATTTGTCACCAGGTTAACCTTGAATATTTGGGTAAAGCCGTCTGGAGCGAATTACAAAACGGTGAATGGGTGGCTTATCCGGATACGCTGGTCGGTACCGATTCCCATACTACGATGATAAATGGTCTCGGTGTGCTGGGCTGGGGCGTCGGGGGCATTGAAGCCGAAGCCGCGATGCTGGGCCAGCCGGTCTCAATGCTTATCCCTGACGTGGTGGGCTTCAAGCTGGTAGGTAAACTGCGGGAAGGTATCACCGCAACCGATCTGGTGCTGACCGTCACCCAAATGCTGCGTAAGCACGGTGTGGTTGGGAAATTTGTTGAATTCTATGGCGATGGTCTGGACACCTTACCTCTGGCCGATCGGGCAACCATTGCGAACATGTCGCCGGAATATGGCGCAACCTGTGGTTTCTTCCCGATTGATGACATCACTCTTGAATATATGCGCCTGAGCGGACGCAGTGAGGAGCAGGTCGAGCTGGTCGGCGCTTATGCTAAAGCGCAGGGGATGTGGCGTAACCCAGGCGATGAACCCGTATTTACCAGCTCGCTGGAGCTGGATATGGGGAGTGTGGAGGCGAGCCTTGCCGGGCCGAAACGTCCGCAGGATCGGGTTGCGCTCGCTGATGTCCCGAAAGCGTTCTCGGCGAGTAACGAGCTTGAAGTGAATAGCTCGCTAAAAGATCGTCAGCCAGTGGACTATACAATGAACGGGCATCAATACCAGTTGCCGGATGGTGCGGTGGTGATTGCGGCGATCACCTCCTGTACCAACACATCTAACCCAAGCGTATTGATGGCGGCGGGGCTGCTGGCGAAGAAAGCGGTTACGCTCGGTCTGAAACGTCAACGCTGGGTTAAAGCTTCACTGGCGCCTGGCTCTAAAGTCGTTTCTGACTATCTGGCTCAGGCCGGGTTCACACCGTATCTCGATGAGTTGGGCTTTAACCTCGTGGGTTATGGCTGTACTACCTGTATAGGTAATTCCGGACCGTTGCCCGATCCTATTGAGACGGCGATCAAAAAAGGCGATCTCACGGTTGGCGCAGTGCTTTCCGGCAACCGTAACTTTGAAGGACGCATCCATCCGCTCGTCAAGACGAACTGGTTGGCGTCTCCGCCGCTGGTAGTAGCTTACGCGCTGGCGGGGAATATGAATATCAACCTGACGAAAGAACCGTTAGGTCATGACAGAAAAGGCGATCCCGTTTACTTGAAAGATATCTGGCCAACTGCGCAGGAAATCGCCCGAGCCGTTGAGCAGGTGTCTACCGCTATGTTCCATAAAGAGTATGCCGAAGTATTTGAAGGCACGCCGGAATGGAAAGCGATTCAAGTTGATCGGGCTGACACCTATGGCTGGCAGTCGGACTCGACCTATATCCGTTTATCGCCGTTCTTTGATGGTATGCAGGCTACGCCGGATCCGGTGCAGGACATTCATGGCGCCCGCATTCTGGCGATTTTAGGCGACTCGGTGACCACCGACCATATTTCTCCGGCAGGTAGCATTAAAGCGGATAGCCCGGCCGGTCGGTATTTGCAAAGCCACGGCGTTGAGCGCAAAGACTTTAACTCCTACGGCTCCCGACGCGGAAACCATGAAGTGATGATGCGCGGTACTTTTGCCAATATTCGTATTCGTAATGAGATGGTGCCAGGCGTGGAAGGCGGGATGACGCGGCATTTGCCGGGGACGGAAGTGGTGGCTATCTATGATGCCGCCATGCAATACCAACAGGAGAATGTTCCGTTGGCAGTCATTGCCGGTAAGGAATATGGTTCTGGCTCCAGTCGTGACTGGGCTGCGAAAGGGCCACGCTTGCTGGGTGTACGCGTGGTTATTGCTGAGTCCTTTGAGCGAATTCACCGTTCTAACCTGATCGGCATGGGGATTCTACCGCTTGAGTTCCCACAGGGGGTTACGCGTAAAACGCTGGGATTAACCGGTGAGGAAGCGATTGATATTACGGACCTGCAAAACATTAAACCGGGGGCGACAGTTCCGGTAAGTTTGTCTCGGGCGGATGGGCGTAAAGAGGTGATTTTGTGCCGTTGCCGTATCGATACCGCGACGGAGTTAACGTATTACCAGAACGACGGTATTCTCCACTATGTCATTCGTAATATGTTGAAATAACATGTAAAAAAGCCTGCGTGAGCAGGCTTTTCTCTGTACCGGGTAAACGGAAATTATTTATTTAACAAATGGCCCATCTTCGCGGCTTTGGTATCCAGATAATGTTCATTATTCGGATTACGACCCACAATCAGCGGTACGCGTTCAACGATATTGATACCCGCTTCGGTCAGAATTTCCACTTTCTTCGGGTTATTGGTCAACAAACGTACCTCGTCAACGCCCAGCAGCTTGAACATGTCCGCACACAGCGTGAAATCACGCTCGTCTGCCGCAAATCCTAACTGATGATTGGCTTCAACCGTATCATAACCCTGGTCCTGCAACGCATAGGCGCGGATTTTATTTAGCAGGCCAATGTTGCGTCCTTCCTGACGATGATAGAGCAGAATGCCACGCCCTTCTTCAGCAATGTGGGACAGGGCCGCTTCGAGCTGGAAACCGCAATCGCAACGCAGGCTAAACAGCGCATCGCCAGTCAGACACTCAGAATGGACACGCGCCAGGACAGGCGTTTGGCCTGTAATATCGCCAAAAATCAGCGCGACATGATCGTGTCCGGTTGCCAGTTCTTCAAATCCCACCATCAGGAAATCGCCCCAGGGGGTTGGCAGTTTGGCTTCTGCCACACGTTTAAGCTGCATGTAATTCTCCAGATTATGCTGGCACTGTCGTGCCGTCGCCTGTTGGCTTCTGTTCTGTATTGCACTATTTTGCCATAAGCCAGCGATGTTCACCTAATTGCGACAACGGATTCGCTTTTGGAATGGCACAAAATTGTCAATTTTTCCGGCGTGCGCATTTTTCAGTTATGATTGTGAGACTTATCGACGAAAGGAGAGGCAATGCTTTCAATTGCAAAGCGCACCGCAGTCGGCGCCGGGCTGCTGCTTATCATGCCGGTTGCTGTATGGGTATCAGGTTGGAGTTGGCAACCAGGGCATAATGTCTGGTGGTTAAAATCCTTGTACTGGGTAACGGAAACGGTGACACAGCCATGGGGAATTATCACTCATGTAGCGCTCTGTGCATGGTTTTTGTGGTGTTTGCGTTTTCGTCTGAAAGCAGCGGTAATGCTGTTTGCGATCCTGGCAGCAGCGATTTTAGTTGGGCAGGGCGTGAAGTCCTGGGTTAAAGACAGGGTGCAGGAACCGCGGCCATTTGTCGTATGGCTGGAAAAAACGCACCATATTCCGGTTGATGAGTTCTACACTTTAAAACGTAAAGATCGTGGGAACTTAGTCAAAGAACAATTAGCCGAACAGCGGGACGTGCCAACGTTCCTACGTAAGCACTGGCAAAAAGAAACAGGGTTTGCTTTTCCATCCGGACATACGATGTTTGCTGCCAGTTGGGCTTTGTTGGCGGTAGGATTGCTGTGGCCACGCAGACGTACGCTGACTATTGCATTCTTGCTCATCTGGGCGACGGGGGTGATGGGGAGCCGTTTGCTGCTCGGAATGCACTGGCCCCGTGATTTGGTGGTCGCAACGCTGATTTCCTGGCTGTTGGTGACCCTGGCAACCTGGCTTGCGCAGCGGATATGCGGGCCTTTAACACCGCCAGTACAGGAGACAAAAGAAATTGCGCAGCGTGAACAAGAAAGTTAGCTATGATTGATTTTTGGAATTTTGCCCTTAAATCAGAAGGCATAAAGCGCTTTTCCATTTCGCACTCGGTGTGAAAATGGTAATTTAAAGGGCTCAACGCGGTAAGTTGGACACGATTTATTCGCTCAAACCACATAACGGGAAGTAATGTGAAATATTTACTCATTTTCTTACTGGTGTTGGCGATTTTTGTTATTTCGGTGACATTAGGTGCGCAAAACGATCAACAGGTTACGTTTAATTACCTGCTGGCTCAGGGTGAGTATCGTATCTCTACGCTGCTTGCTGTATTGTTTGCCGCAGGTTTTGCGATTGGTTGGCTAATTTGCGGCCTTTTCTGGCTGAAGGTTCGAGTGTCTCTTGCGCGCGCCGAACGTAAAATCAAACGACTGGAAAACCAGCTTGCGCCTGCGACCGACGTTGCGGTATCCGCCGATTCGTCGGTTGTAAAGGAATAATTATTTATGTTGGAGTTGTTGTTTCTGCTTTTACCTGTAGCCGCTGCCTATGGGTGGTATATGGGTCGCAGAAGTGCGCAACAAACAAAGCAGGATGAAGCTAACCGACTTTCCCGTGACTATGTCGCCGGGGTTAACTTCCTCCTGAGCAACCAACAAGATAAAGCGGTGGATCTGTTCCTCGATATGCTGAAAGAGGATACGGGCACCGTTGAGGCTCATCTCACCCTCGGAAACCTGTTCCGTTCGCGCGGTGAAGTCGATCGTGCAATCCGCATCCACCAAACCCTTATGGAAAGCGCCTCGCTGACCTACGAACAGCGTTTGCTGGCAGTGCAACAACTGGGCCGCGATTACATGGCCGCCGGCCTGTATGACCGTGCGGAAGATATGTTCAATCAGCTGACCGATGAAACCGATTTTCGCGTTGGCGCATTACAGCAGTTGCTGCAAATTTATCAGGCAACCAGCGAATGGCAAAAAGCCATTGACGTTGCAGAGCGTCTGGTAAAGCTTGGCAAAGACAAACAACGCATTGAGATAGCGCATTTTTACTGCGAACTGGCGTTACAGCAAATGGGCAACGACGATATGGATCGTGCCATGACGCTGTTGAAAAAAGGGGCGGCAGCAGACAAAAACAGCGCCCGCGTTTCCATCATGATGGGGCGCGTATATATGCTGAACGGCGATTACTCCAGGGCGGTTGAAAGTCTGCAACGGGTGATTTCTCAGGATAAAGAGCTGGTCAGTGAAACGCTGGAAATGCTGCAAAGCTGCTACCAGCATTTGGGCAAAAACGATGAGTGGGCAGAGTTTTTACGCCGTGCGGTTGAGGAAAACACAGGTGCCGCCGCTGAACTGATGCTTGCAGATATCCTTGAGGCGCGTGAGGGGACTGATACCGCTCAGGTTTATATCACTCGTCAGCTGCAACGCCATCCTACGATGCGTGTATTCCACAAGCTGATGGATTATCATCTTAACGAAGCGGAAGAAGGGCGTGCCAAAGAGAGCCTGATGGTGCTGCGCGATATGGTCGGGGAGCAGGTACGTAGTAAGCCGCGCTATCGCTGTCAGAAATGCGGGTTCACGGCTTATACGCTGTACTGGCATTGTCCATCCTGTCGTTCATGGTCAACCATTAAACCTATTCGCGGGCTTGATGGACTGTAATTTTTAAAAAACATTCAATTTAGTTACAACATCCTAATGAAGTATAACCATCCCATCATCAACCTCCGCTGCCAGCTCGCCGGGCAGAAATGTAATCGTGCCTGTTAATTTTCTATTGCCGCAGGTAGAATGCACGCCGTTTACCCATTTTGCGCCACCGGTGGCGCCCATCCTCAGGAAGGTCTGGTCATGACGTTTACTGCTTCATCTTCTTCTCGTGCTGTTACTGATTCTCCTGTCGTTGTCGCTCTTGATTACGCAAATCGTGATAAAGCATTAGCTTTTGTCGACAGAATTGATCCTCGTGATTGCCGTTTGAAAGTGGGCAAAGAGATGTTCACGCTTTTTGGACCTCAGTTGGTTCGTGAACTACAACAACGTGGTTTTGATGTCTTTCTTGATTTGAAATTTCATGATATTCCCAATACAACTGCACATGCCGTAGCTGCAGCTGCCGACCTCGGCGTGTGGATGGTTAACGTACACGCCTCTGGCGGGGCGCGCATGATGACGGCTGCCCGTGAGGCCCTGGTGCCTTTTGGTAAGGATGCGCCATTGCTAATTGCTGTGACGGTTCTGACCAGCATGGAAGCCAGCGATCTCGCCGATCTCGGTGTGACGTTGTCACCAGCAGAGCATGCTGAAAGACTGGCGCGTTTAACTCAACATTGCGGGCTGGACGGTGTCGTATGCTCAGCGCAGGAAGCGGTACGATTCAAACAGGCGTTTGGACAGGCATTTAAGTTAGTGACGCCGGGTATTCGCCCTGAAGGCAGCGAAGCGGGCGATCAGCGTCGTATTATGACGCCAGAGCAGGCGCAGTTTGCCGGTGTGGATTACATGGTGATTGGTCGTCCGGTCACGCAGTCTGCTGACCCGGCGCAGACGCTGAAGATGATCAATGCCTCTCTGAAACGAGGTGTGTAAATGAGCGATTCAAACTCTCGCCTGGTCTATTCAACCGACTCCGGGCGAATTGAAGAACCGAAGGCCTCCCCTGAGCGTCCAAAGGGTGATGGTATTGTCCGCATTCAACGCCAGACCAGTGGCCGCAAAGGGAAGGGCGTGTGCCTGATTACCGGTATTGATCAGGATGATGCTGAACTGGCTAAATTAGCCGCGGAACTGAAGAAAAAATGTGGTTGCGGTGGGGCGGTAAAAGATGGTGTGATTGAAATTCAGGGCGATAAACGTGACCTGATAAAATCATTGCTGGAAGCCAAAGGCATGAAAGTTAAACTGGCTGGCGGTTAATAAAAAGCCACGGAGATAATCCGTGGCTTTTTAAAATACAGAGCTGAAAAAGTAAACGTTTAATTATATCGAGCTGGTCAACCGTAAATTATTTACCTACCTGATGGCCAATAATACCACCGACAGCAGCACCACCCAGCGTACCCAGCGCGCTGCCATCCGTCAGGACTGCACCACCTACTGCACCCGCACCAGCCCCGATAGCGGTGTTACGGTCGCGTTTGGACCAGTTAGAGCAGGCGCTCAGAGACATTGCCAGAGTAAGCGCCAGAATGGCTGCGGTCATTTTTTTGCTCGTTACTAACATAATACTTTCTCCTGAATTATTGATTCACGGAATCCAGTGTTCTTTAAGGATAGCGCTAAATCGTGACTATCAAAGATATTTCCGTGTAACCGTTTAGCGAAAGCATGACAACCAATATCCTGCAGTTGGATGTTCGCTCCTGTTATATCGCTAACATTAATTTTACGAGTTTATCCTGTTAACAACAGGTAAAAAGTCTTAATTGGGTTGTCAGATAACTCTCAGAGAAGAGATGATTTGTCTGCCGACAAATCATCTTGCGCAGGCATTATGCGTTGGTATCAATGATATTGACGGTTAATCCTGAATGCTCAAGCTGCATTTGTACGCTGGCGCTGAGCTTAGAGTCCGTCACGACGCGGCTGAACCGCTCTAAAGGCCCCAGGGTGTAAGGGTGAATAGCGTCGAATTTTGAGCTGTCGGTAAGCACAATAACCTCTGCGCCTTTTTCCAGTACCGCATTAACCACATCAGAACGCATCATATCGCGTCCGGTGAAGCCGGTATCTGCCTGCCAGCCATCAATGCCGATAAAGGCCTTACTGAAGTGTACCTGCTGGATAAACTGGCGAGTTAAGGGGCCGACCATGCTCTCACTTTTTTTCTGATAAATCCCACCAAGGAGAATCACTTCACAGGGCGTTTCTTTGAGCAGGTGAGCGATGTAGCTGCTCACCGTAATGATAGTGACATCTTTTTGCTCCGCCAGGGTTCTTGCCAGTAGCGCGTTGCTGCTGCCGTTCTCAATGAATACAGACTCGCCGGGGCTGACCAGCGATGCAGCGAATTCAGCCAGCTCACGTTTTAGCGTGAAATTGGTCATCATGCGCGTTTCCACATCATCGCTGTTTAACGAAACAGCAAATCCGTGCGCACGGCGTAAATAACTCTGTTTTTCCAGCGTATTCAGATCCTGTCGAATCGTCACTTCTGAAACGCCGGTGATCTTTGCCAGATCGGCGACGCTCATCTGACCTTTATCGGTCACCATCTGCAAAATAGATTGTTGTCGGGAATTCATAGTATTAATTTTTATAGCAATGTCGTATCGGAAAATAAACGGAAGTCTGCTGATAGCAGTAACATCAAGAGAGCGATGTCATCAGATCTCCCACGGAGCTTTCTGTTTTGTTGACAAAGATTGAGTATCTTCTTTGACCGTGTTTAACAGTTCAGCCTTCAGAATTTCGAGATTGTGGATGGCTGAGTGGTAATCACCTGCAACGAGGATATCCAGCACGGTATCAATGCGTTCGGCCAGACGCTGAGCGTCGATATCAGACATGATCATCATCCAAAGGGCAAATAGAGTTTGAATTTCATGATGCAGAATTTCATGGCAAAAGAGAAGGGAAAAATAGTATTAACCTGAATGATTGAAGAATATTATATATTCTGTGATTACATACAGATAGGAACATCACGAATTGTCCATTTATGGCTATTTTCCTCGATCAATCTTTCTGCATTATCGCGTATTTTTGTTCAGGTGTCGTCGATACCATCGTTCAAACGCCGCTGCAGGCATTGGCTTGGCGAATAAAAATCCCTGACGCTCATTGACGCCATTCTTGGTCAGAAACGCATCCTCTTTTGCACTTTCAACGCCTTCGGCGATGACCTGTAGGTTGAGCGCCTGCGCAACCGCGACAATGGCCCGCACCAGCGACTGCGAAATAGGTTGCTTGTGCACATCTCTGACAAAGGTTTGATCCAGTTTTATGGCATCAAGCGGGAAGCGGGCCAGTTGAGACAGCGACGAATAGCCGGTGCCAAAATCATCCAAATGGATTTGTGCCCCCAACTGGCTAAATTGCTGAATGACGGATAGCGCCAACTGCTCATTTTCAATCAAACTGCTTTCCGTTAATTCAACATCGATGGGGCAGTATTCAAAGTTGAGATCGTGAAGCACCTGCTTGAGAGCGGTAAAAAGCGTCTGGTCGGCGAGCTGGCGCGCAGACACGTTTACCGCCACGCGTAGATTTATTCCCTTGGCACGCCATTTTGCCACCTGGCGCACAACGTCCAGAATAACCCATCGGCCGAGTGGAACAATGAGCCCTGATTCTTCGGCGTAAGAGATAAACTCTAACGGCGGTATGAGGCCACGTTCCGGGGACTGCCAACGAACTAAAGCCTCAAGACTCCGTACTTCACCGCGCCAGGTTATCTTGGGCTGATAGTGGATAACCAGTTGATCGTTTTCCAGCGCCTTACGCAGATTGGTATCTAGCCACAGATATTCAAAAACCCGCTGATTCATTTCCGGAGAGAAGACGCAAAACTGACCACGACCGCCTTCTTTTGCCGTATACATGGCCGTATCCGCGTTACGGATGACGCTCTCGCCATCCTGTCCATGCTGTGGTGCGAGAGAAATACCGATTGAACATCCGGTATAGACCTCTATTAGTCCAATGCGAAAAGGTTGACGCAGGCGCGTCAGAATACGCGATGCCGTAGCCTCCAGCGCGCCCTGAGACGTTTCGGTGGCAAGGACAACAAATTCATCACCGCCAAATCTTGCCAGTAGTTGGTTGTCGTCGAGGCAACTGAGGATTGCCAGCGATACACTCTGTAACAGCTGATCGCCAAACATATGCCCGTAGGCATCATTAACTTTTTTAAAGTTATCTAAATCGAGATATACAATCCCGACCTGGGTATCACCCGCGTTTTCGATGGCGTTGCTGATCAGCTCGTGAATTGCGTTGCGATTCGGTAAACCGGTGATGGAGTCGGTATTTGCCAACACCCGTAGACGTTCCTGCGCGCGGCGCTCTTCAGTGATATCGGTACCGGAACAGATCAGAAATATTTCGTTCTTACCGCTACCGTTATGCACAAACTTATTGCGGAACAGAAACAGACGCTGGCCTTTGCAGGTTTTAACCCAACGTTCGACCTCATAAGAATTACCATCGCGAAAAAACACCTCAATGTTGCGTCTTGAGGCTGCGGCTTCGCGCCGGCTCATAAATAGCGTGAAAACGCTTTGGCCAATCACTTCACGCTCTTTGAGACCGGTGTACTCTTCGCACAGGCGATTAAAGCGCTGGATGTTGCCCATACGGTCAAGAATGACAATGACGGCGTTAGCTTCAGAAACAACCTGCTCAGCGAAGGAGAGGCCGTGAGCCAGGTCGCGCGCGACGGAAGGGGTGTCATCCCAGGCGGATGCGCTACCGGCCCATTCGCGCTTATTGATTTTCCTGCCGACCAGATGGACGGGAATGTCGTCATCTTCAATGGGGAGTGTCATCAACAGGCTCGACGTAATCACAGTCATTTCACGAATGCGGTCGGCTTGCTCAACTGACAATTCGACGGTCTGATCGGCTGCTGACGCTTCGTCGATAGAGAAATGCAGGATGTTGCAATCCTCTGACAGGCGCCAGTAGGGGTTATGAGTGCCCACATAGCTATACAACGTAACCCGCTCCCGGACGTCTTTCATGATGTGTACTATCCCGCTTAAAGCGCATAGAGCCTCAAAAGTATAGGTAGCCATGATTCATACAGGGTGATTATGGCTGAACGTATTGTTTTATTTATATATTGATATGTAATCCAGAATCTAAAAAAAGCAAAGCTAGCGGAACTGAAAATAGTAAAAAAATAAATTAGACCGGATGAAAGAAGTGTAGTGCGTGGTGGAGATTTGGGAGAGAAAAGAAAACGACCTTTCACAAGAAGAGAAAGGCCGTTAGCTTCATCTATGCTACGCGGCTGGACGAGCGATAACGCTGCGGGTTTCCATCCGCACTTCAGCAATGGTGACATCAATCACATCTGTGACTTTGTAAACCACTTCACCTTTGATTTGTACGGTACCGCTTTCCTGGCTGCATACCAGTTCGTCACGAACAGCATGCAGGAACGGGGCTGGAATAAATGCGACTGCACCATTATCCACTAAACGCACTCGCATACCGCCGCGGCTGACGTCAACGATCTCGGCAGCGAAGCGGGCGTCGGTGCCGGCTTTGTCGCTCAGGAAGCGGGCGTATAACCAGTCACCCACATCGCGTTCGGCCATGCGGTTCAGGCGACGACGTTCGGCCATTTGCAGGGTCGTATCATCCTGCGGACGGGCAATTGTTTCGCCTTTGATGACCGCCTTAAGCAGACGGTGGTTGATCATGTCGCCATACTTACGAATAGGAGAGGTCCAGGTGGCATATGCTTCCAGACCCAGCCCAAAGTGCGGACCTGGCTCGGTACTTATTTCAGCATACGACTGGAACCGGCGAATACGGCTATCGAGGAAACCGGAAGGCTGCGCATCCAGTTCTCGGCGCAGTTTGCAGAAGCCTTCCAGCGTCAGAACCTCTTCGGCATCTACGTGCATACCATGGGTTTTCAGCAGTGCAGCCAGTGCGTCGGCGTTTGCCGGATCAAATCCCATATGGACGTTATAAATGCCGAAGCCCAGCGTGTCGCGAAGTACGCGTGCAGCACAAATATTTGCCGCAATCATTGACTCTTCCACGATACGGTTAGCTATGCGACGCGGTTCCGCCACAATATCCAGCACTTCGCCTTTTTCACCGAGGACAAAACGGTAATCCGGACGATCTTTAAATACCAACGCGTGGTTGTGACGCCATTCACCACGGCTCAGACAAATACGATGCAGTAGACGGATTTGTTCAGCAATCGCGTCGTTTTCAGGCTGCCAGTCGCCGGTGCCTTCCAGCCAGTCGGAGACGTTATCATAGACCAGCTTCGCTTTAGACTCGATAGTCGCTGCAAAGAAGGTGATGTTGTCCTCAATCGTACCGTCGGCGGTAATGCTCATACGGCAAGCCAGAACCGGGCGTACTTCGTTCGCGCGCAGCGAGCACAGATCGTCAGACAGCTCACGTGGCAGCATCGGGATATTGAATCCCGGCAGATAGTTAGTAAACGCACGAATTTTCGCTGTTTTATCCAGTTTGCTGCCTTCTGCAATCCAGGCGGTAGGATCGGCAATAGCGACGGTTAACTGTAGCGTGCCATCGGCCAGTTCTTCGGCATACAGCGCATCGTCCATATCTTCGGTGCTGGCGCTGTCGATGGTGACGAAATTGAGGGCGGTCAAGTCCTGACGCACCAGACCTTCGTCCAGCATTTCAGTCGCTATGCCGTCCGGGGCTTCTTTTTCGAGATTATGGCGCGCCAGCGTGACCCACCACGGAACAAAGTGATCGTCCGCAAAGGTGATAAATTGGGTTAATTCAGCGTAGAAGGTGCGATCGCCTTTCAGCGGATGGCGGCGCATTTCGGCCACGGCCCAGTCACCTTCTTTAAATTCATGTTCAACGCCACGGGCGGCGCGACAAGGGATCGCATCTTTCAGTAACGGATGGTCCGGCACAATGGACAGACGGTCATTTTTGCCCTGAATTTTACCCACGAAGCGCGTCAGGAAGGGTTCGATAAGTTCTTCCGGCTCAGCAGACTCGCGATCTTTTTCCGTATGGATCACCGCAACAATACGGTCGCCATGCATCACTTTTTTCATCTGCGGCGGTGGAATGAAATAGCTTTTTTGTGCATCGACTTCCAGGAAGCCAAAGCCTTTTTCCGTGGCTTTTACCACCCCTTCAGCACGCGGCGTCTGGGAATGTAGTTGCTGTTTAAGCTGCGCTAGCAGCGGGTTGTCCTGAAGCATAATTGTCTATTTTCGTGGCTAAAAGAGCGGCTGACAGTTTTACGCGATTCTGCCAGTTGCAGCAAGCGCTCTTTAAGTAGGTGGATCGGTTAATACGTCTCGCCCAGCGCGATTTTCAAGCGATTTAACCATCCGCATAATCCACTCCAGGCCAGCAGGTTAATCGCCTGTTCTGAAGAGATACCCTGATCGAACAACGGTGTTAACAGTGCGGCGCTAAAGCGGTCGGGCGCTCGGGTGAGCCATTGTACCGCCTGCAGGGTGACGCGCTCAACCGGATGTCGTTGTTCCCAGCGCTGCAATTCACGTTCATCCTGACGAAGGACAGTGATGATGTCAGTTAATTCATGTGCGGTATGCGCGTGTTCATTAAAGCAGGCCACGCTGCCGTTAATGCGCGATGTCATCAGGGTCGTCAGAGAAAATGCCCGCGCCGGCTTATCGCTGCGTTGTATGCTGGAAATCAGTGAACTGAGTACATCTAATACGTCAGGTGAATGTGTTAGCAAGGGGAGCAGCGCGTGCAGTTCGTTGGGGTAACCCGCTATTGGTTCAACGGAGACATTCTGTTTTTCGAGCGATAATGGCGCAGGGTGCCAGATTGAGTTTGCGGCGCTAAATGGCGAAGCGTACGCGAATTGCTGTATATCCAGACCCGGTATTCGACGTACCGGGTGGGCGCACCAGGCCTGAAGTAATGCGACTACCCGCGCCTGAAAACCAACAAAGCCGATGATTTGATTCATCAGAATGTTATCGCAGGTGGTCAGCCCGACCGCATCAAGGTGCTGACGATCGCGCTCGCCAATCACAGCAGGTGAGCTGGCGAGCTGGCGCGCATATTGGGTAATTTGCGCCAGTCGGTGATTACTTTCACGAGACGAATCAGGGCCCGGCAGCGGCGTTAAACGTGCGGCATAGTGATTACACAATCGCTGCACGCCATATACCTGAGCGACGGTCAGGGCGGTACTCATCCGTTCATAGGCGCTGAATGTATGCATCTGATCCCTGTCTACGTGAGCAGGGAAAAGAAGTTGGGCAAGTTTACGGGCAGGGGTTAACCAGGATTGAAAGGGCAAAAGTACGTCATCAGATATCGCCAGGTCCAGTAAAAAGCTGTCGTCAACATGAGCGGCCTCCGGCACCAGCGGCAGAACATCTTGCGGATACGTGCTGGATTGCGTCTCATGATACCAGTGGCTTTTGCCTACAATTCGGCGTTGTTCCATGGGCGTTCCTTGGTCTAAAAAGTGGCGACCCGGACACGTCGTCATACACCTACGCCGGATCGTTTGCGCTGCAATATCCTGACGTAAGCCGATGGGGGGATGAAAGATTGTTACGTGATAATAAATATCGGAAAAGTATATATGGCGCAGGGCAGTAGCGGAGGCGGTGAAAATCATGGGCGACGGTAGGCCGCCCATAGAGGACTAAACGATTATTTCAGATCCAGCTCGTTCATCGCTGCAATGCTGAAGCCACCATCAACGTGAACAACTTCACCAGAGATACCGGCAGACAGATCGGAGCACAGGAATGCTGCGGAATTGCCCACATCTTCAATCGTCACGGTGCGGCGAATCGGCGTCACCGCTTCACAATGCGCCAGCATTTTACGGAAATCTTTAATGCCGGAAGCGGCAAGAGTGCGGATTGGACCTGCGGAGATGGCGTTCACTCGTACACCTTCAGGACCCATTGCGTTAGCCATATAACGGACGTTTGCCTCCAGAGAAGCTTTCGCCAGACCCATCACGTTGTAGTTAGGGATCGCGCGTTCTGCGCCCAGGTAGGATAGCGTCAGGAGCGCAGAGCCTGGGTTCAGCATAGAGCGGCAAGCTTTTGCCATCGCAACAAAGCTGTAAGCGCTGATGTCATGAGCAATTTTAAAACCTTCGCGGGTGACCGCATTCACATAGTCGCCATCCAACTGGTCAGCAGGCGCGAAACCGATGGAATGCACGAACCCGTCGAATTTCGGCCAGGACTGGCTCAGTTCAGCGAACATCGCATCAATGCTGGCGTCTTCGGCCACATCACATTGTAGTACGATGCTGGACCCCAGTTGAGCGGCAAATTCTTCCACACGGCCTTTTAGTTTGTCGTTCTGGTAGGTGAACGCCAGCTCAGCGCCTTCGCGATGCATGGCCTGAGCGATTCCCCAGGCAATGGACAATTTACTGGCAAGACCCGTCACCAGAATACGCTTACCGGAAAGAAAACCCATAGCTTTAATCCTTATGATCAGTGCTTCTTCGTAGCAATCAATGCGTGATGATTGCCATCTCAAAAACGCGCGAAATTGGTCTGAAATTATATCCTACTCATTGTTCCTTTTTGAATGGTTATCAACCCTAAATGACTCTTGCCATTCATTGCAAATGGCGAGGATATTACTTCCTCTGGTTGTGCCTTGCCCGACCCGTATTCCATTGAAGACAATGAGAAAATACAAGCCTTTAAAGGCATTAAAATGGTATTATTAAGGCGCTAGCTGATGTTAATAAACATAGCAAGGTAAGAACTTTCTTAAAACAAAAAACATGCATATATTCAGTTTGTTATGATATATTGTTTTTATCGATCAATATCGATACATTGATCGATATTATTGATTGATTGTGATTAAAAGTGCATTATCAGGAAGTTATGATCAATTGGAGTGGTCTTATGCACTATCATTTCATCGCGGAACCGATGAGAGACACAACAAATAAGTTGCTGGGTGTGGAG
The DNA here is from genome assembly GCF_005280815.1 of Citrobacter sp. TBCS-15. NCBI lineage: Bacteria > Pseudomonadati > Pseudomonadota > Gammaproteobacteria > Enterobacterales > Enterobacteriaceae > Citrobacter > Citrobacter sp. TBCS-15. The sequence goes on from NZ_SZWK01000102.1 coordinate 129,673, forward strand.
ATGATCGCCCGGTTTGCTGCAGATACGGTTCGCCCATTGCATGCAGATATCATCGTTTCAGCGTGGGATAGCGAACAAAAGCGTAATTTCATGCTCAAGCAAATTCAGTTAATTGCCGAAAAGCGTGATTGGTTTGAGAGCAACAATCTGCTCTGTACCCTTCATCTTATTGATGAAATGGCGCTTCTGGCAATTGGTGATCCGGTCATCAAGTCGGCCCTACACGCAATGCCCTTTATTGCACTGGAACTGTCAGAGCGTTTTCTGTCGAGTACGATTTGCCTGAATAATCTGCTGATTAATTCACTCTGTGACGGCCCAAACGCGCTATGGCTGGGCGATCTCGGCTCCGGTATCGTCGGGGCAACTCCACTGGTTTGCGGTCATTTTGACGTGGTTAAATTGGATCGCGGTTTTTTCCTTGAGCAGGTAGAAAAGCCGATGTTTCCGGTGCTTATCAAAAATATCCGGGAATATTGCGATCGCGTCGCGGTGGAGGGGGTCGAAACATCACGACTTATCAATGACGTCAGCGCCGCAGGTGTCTGGGCGATACAGGGGAGCGTTTTTCCGTCAGTCGTGTTTAACGAGGTTGAGACTCTGCTCTTACCCGGTGTTTGTCACTGATGGCGTAATTGCCCTCCGGCTACGGAGGGCAGCGGCTTTATTAGCGATCTTTCCGCCAGGCGTCGGCGGTAAGCGCCTCGCCAAAATGCCCTGCAATCAGGCGACGAGTCAGCTCATGCAGCGGGGAGGCCAGAACATCCGCGGTACTGCCACGCTCAACAACTTCCCCCTGATGCATGACTAATACTTGATCGCTAATGTGCTTCATCATGCCGATATGCTGAGTCACATAGATATATGAAATCCCCTGTTTTTCCTGTAATTCCAGCATCAAATTGATGAGCTGCGAACGCATCGACATGTCGAGAGAGGCAAGGGCTTCGTCGGCGATAATCACTTTAGGTCGCAAAATGAGCGCGCGGGCAAGCCCCAGGCGCTGTTTTTGCCCCGGCGCTAACATATGCGGGTAATAGCTCACATGGTCAGGCAGCAGGCCGACCATGCGCATCGTTTCTATTATCTGTTTGCGACGCTGTTCAGGTTCCAGGTCGGTGTTCAGACGCAGCGGGAAATCAAGGATCTGTGAAATACGCTGACGAGGGTTAAGCGATGTTGACGGATCCTGAAAAATCATACGGATCCGCTGACTACGGAATGAATAATCACCATACTTTAGCGGATGGTCGTCAATCAGTAGCTCGCCGCTGGTGGGTTCAATCATGCCAGCTAACATCTTTGCCAGTGTGGACTTACCGGAACCATTTTCACCAATGACGGCGAGCGTCTGACGTTCGCGCAGGGTAAAGCTGAGTGGTTTAACGGCCTCAACGGTCTGTCGGCGAAATAAACCCGTCCGGTAGCGAAAGGTTTTGCTCAGATTGCGAACTTCGAGCAGGGTTTCTACCATCTCACTCTCTCTCCATATTCAGCGGGAAATGACAGGCGTAGAGATGATTCTTTGCTCCGGTCAGTCGTGGGGTTTCAATACATTCACGTTGAGCATAAGGGCAGCGCGGCCCCAGACGGCAGCCGATGGGTAATTGTTCCAGCAATGGAATCGCTCCTGGCATGGTATTCAAACGACTTTTATGCGGCATGGCGCTACCAAAATCAGGAATGGCGCGGATCAACGCCTGCGTATAAGGATGATGTGGAATCGTCACCAGATCTTTACTGGGCGCGGTTTCCACCGTTTGTCCGCAGTACATTACGTTGATTTTGTCTGCCCACTGGCTGAGCATTTGCAGGTCATGGCTGATCAACAAAATGGTGGTATTGCTGTTTTGGTTCAGCCGGGTCAGCAGGCGAAATATTTGCGCCTGGGTCGTTGGCTCCATCGCGTTCGTCGGCTCATCAGCAATCAGCAAGCGCGGCTGATTAGCCAGCGCGATAGCGATCATTACCTTCTGACACTCGCCGTCGGTCAGTTCATACGGGAAGCTGCGCATGGCATCTTTATGGTCTTTTATCCCGACGCGGTGCAAAAGCTCAATCGCCCGGCGTTTGCGCCAGCCGATGCGCTGCCACCAGCGGCCCTTGTAGGTCCAGGCTGGAATATTTTGCATCAGCTGTCGTCCAATACACTCGGACGGATCAAGGCACGATTGCGGTTCCTGAAAGATCATGGAAACGTTATGACCGACCAGCTTGCGTCGTTCACGCGCGGAAAGGCGCAGGAGATCGATATCATCAAAGCGCATACGGTCAGCGGTTACGCGCCAGTTATCTTTAGCGACGCCGCAAATGGCCTTGGCGATCAGGCTCTTGCCGGAGCCGGACTCGCCAACCAGTCCGCGGATTTCACCCTCATTGAGGGTCATGCTGACGCGGTCAACTGCTTTTACCCAGTCGTCACCGGTTCTGAATTCAATGGTCAGGTTGCGAATATCGAGTAATGGCATTATTCCACCCCCGCAATAATTGCGCGGCGCACGCCATCACCCAGCAGGTTAACCAACAGCACGCTTATCATGATCGCCGCCCCTGGCAGCATGACCGTCCACGGTGCGACATAAATCAGCTCCAGCGCGTCGCCGAGCATGGCTCCCCATTCCGGTGATGGCAACTGCGCGCCAAGGTCGAGAAAACCCAGCGCGGCGATATCCAGGATCGCCATCGACAGCGCACGGGTGATTTCAGTGATAAGCCCGGCGGTAATATTGGGCAGAACAGCGAACCACAGGATATTGAGCGTGGTTGCACCATCAAGGCGAGCGGCAATGACATATTCTTTTTCCAGCTCATCATGCACCATGCTGTAGACGGAGCGAACCATCCGCGGTAACAGCGCCAACCAGACGGCAAACATCGCATGAGTCAGATGCGGCCCGGCAAAAGCCACCACAATAATCGCCAGCAACAGCGAAGGGATCGACAGCAGGGTGTCCAGAATGTGATTCAGCACCGCGGAACGCAAACCGTGTGTTGCCCCGGCAACCACGCCAAGCAATAAACCACACAGCGTGGCGGCAAGGGTGACGACAAACGCGCCGCCCACGGTCGGGGCAGCTCCGCTGAGCAGGCGGCTTAAAACATCACGCCCCAGATCATCAGTCCCGAGGAAGAAAGAGACTTCGCCATAGCGCGACCATGACGGTGGCAAAAGCTGGTAGCCGAGAAACTGTTGGTCGATGCCATAAGGCGCGAACCAACCACCAAAAATACACAGAATCGCCAGTCCCGCACAGCCATACAGGCCGATCATTGCGGTTGCATCGCCGTAAAAATTGCGCCATGCGGTGCGCAGCGTACCAGGCGGGCGCTTTTCGCTGTAGACGCTATCGTAAGGCATACCATTCCTTATGTTTCAGAGGGTTAGCCATAGCACCCAAAATATCAGAGATGACGTTAACAATGATAACCAATGAGCCTATTACCATCACACCCGCCGAAATAGCCGCGTAATCTTGCTGGCGAATCGCGTTAATCAGCCAACGGCCAAGACCTGGCCAGCTAAAGACCATCTCGGTGATCATCGCCAGCGTCAGCATGGTGGAAAACTGTAAACCCAGGCGCGGGATAACCGGTGGAAGTGCGTTGTGCAGTACGTGACGGCGTAAAATCGTTAACCGTGACAGACCACGAGTAGCCGCCGCTTTAACATAGTTTTGATCAAAGACCTCAATGGTGCTGATACGCATCAGACGAATAACTTCCGTCGTCGGTGCCACGGAGAGCGTTAATACCGGAAGCACCATATGACGGATCGCACTGACCAGCATTTCGTCGCGCCAGGGCGAGTCGGTGATCCACGCATCAATAATGGCAAACCCGGTAATGGGCTTAACTTCGTAGAGTAGATCAAAACGCCCCGAAACGGGCAGCCAGCCGAGGGTCAGTGAGAAGAGCAACGTCAGCAGCAGCGCCAGCCAAAAAACCGGAATAGAAAAGCCCATCAGAGCCAATGCGCTGATGCAACGATCCTGCCATTTATTACGTGTAATGCCCGCCAACATGCCTATCGGGATCCCGACCATTAGTGCAAAACCAAAGGCCAGAATGCACAGTTCCATCGTCGCCGGGAACACCTCTTTCAGTTGTTCTGAGATCAACTGACCGTTAATACTGGACACACCAAAATCCCAGTGAATCAGGCCATTGAACCAGAATACCCAGGCGTTCCATAGCGATGCGCCCTGTAACGGCGCATGAGGTGTGAAGTAGCTCAGGCTGAACCCAATAAAAGTCAGGAAGAACAGGGTGACCAGCAGTAATAAAAATCGGCGCAGGGTGAAGATAATCATGGTTTTTTCACCTCTTCAGCCTTTTCCCTGGAAACCCCGGCAAAAGAAGCGTTGCCGAATGGACTGAGCACCAGCCCTTTGATGTCATAGCGGTAAGCCTGCAAACGGAGCGAAGAGGCCAGCGGCAGGATCGGCAACTCGCGTGCGAGAATATTTTGTGCTTCGTCGTAGGCATCAATCCGCGAGGAGAGTTGTTGCGAAGAGAGGGCTTTGCGCAAAATGCTGTCAAACTCCGGATTGCACCAGTGGGCAAAGTTGGTCTGTGAGTTAATGGCGGCACAACTGAGCATCGGTCGGAAAAAACTGTCAGGATCGTTACTGTCAGTTGCCCAACCGGACAACGTCAGATCATGATTCATATCCATTAATCGCGCCTCCTGAAAACGACCCTCTACCGGGATGATCTTCACTTTCACACCCACCTGAGCCATATCAGCCTGAATCAGCTCCGCGGTTTTCAGGGGACTGGGGTTCCAGGCCTGAGAGCTGGTGGGGACCCAAAGTTGTAACGTCAGGTTTTCCAACCCCAGCGCTTTTAGCTGCTCGCGCGATTTTTCCGGATTGTACTCGGTAATTTTAGCTTCGTTGTCATAAGCCCACGAGGCGCGAGGCAAAATAGATGCCGCGGTTTCCGCCGTACCGTAGTAAATAGATTGCATTAACCGTTGGTTGTTAATAGCCAGCGCTAACGCATGTCGTACGGCAGGATTGTTCAACGGCGGTTTATCCGTGTTGAACGCCAGATAGGCGATATTCATCCCCGGACGCAGCGTCAGACGCAGTCGAGGATCATCACGCAATATGCTGAGCTGGCTGGCAGCGGGCCAGGCCAGGACATCGCACTCGCCGGTCAGTAATTTCGATAAACGTCCGGTTCCGCCAGAGCCGAGATCCACCACGACCTGCGGCATCAAGGGGGTACCACGCCAGAATTTTTCATGCCGTTGTAGGCGAATATATTGGCCTGCACGATTTTCTGAAAGTTGGTACGGTCCAGTGCCGACGGGTTGTCTGTCGAGTAATTCCTGGCGATCCTGTTTTGCTAATTTGGCAGCATATTCAGCCGACATCACAGAGGCATAATGTGTGGCAAGGTGCCACAAGAAAGAAGCGTCGGGTTGATTTAAGCGAAATTCAACGGTGTTGTTGTCCAGCTTGCGCACGCTTTGGACGTTATCGGCGAACTGCAGGCTGTCAAAATAAGGAAAACTGCTGCCATTGACATTGTGCCACGGATGCTGGCGATCAAAGATGCGCTCGAAGGTAAATACCACATCGTCCGCATTCAGTTTGCGGGTGGGCGTGAACCAGGCTGTCTTTTGAAACGGAACATCGCGACGTAAATGAAAGCGGTAGGTTGCGCCGTTATCCATGACTTCCCAGCTTTCAGCCAGTTCTGGCACCAGGCGATAGGTATAGGGATCGACATCAAGTAGTCGGTCATACAATTGGGCCGCTAATGTGTCTACGATGAGACCGCTGCTCGCTTTTTGTGGATTGAACGTATTGACCTGCCCACTAACGCAATAGACAAAGCCACTGTCACGAATATCAGCGTACGGGGCCTGCTCAGGCGCAGCTACAGCCTGACCACTCAGAAATCCAGCCATCACGATCAGAGATGATAAAACCAGGCGCATAATTTTAAAGGGTTATATATAAAGAAGCTATCTTACTAATACTTAATGACATTTGCCATTACCGTTTGTGTTTGGGGCTGCAGGGGTGATGACCGCGAATTCAACATCATCAGTTGGTCAAAATTCATACCTGCTATCCACGTTGCATATACTCTATTAGCTATCTTAGCATTTTCATGGCCCCTCTGACTCGCTTAAACGCCGGATTCACTGGGAGAGGGATTATGTGGGGTGTCTGACGGGAAAAATGAATCTGTTCAATGAAAGGGGGCGTCCAGAGAATCAGCGGAAAAGTAACAAGAATGAGGCCGGGAAGAGTGAATATCTTCCCGGATGTCGAATTACTTCTGGATTTTATTAACGCGTACCACCGGCGGTTGCATTTTAGCGTCAAGGCTACCGTTAATCCTGATCATTTGATCGGGTTTTACCGTTCGGCCATCAAAGACGGCAAGCGGGATTAGCGTATTGATAGTGCCGGTTTTGTCCCGGAAGATAAACTTATCTCCTCCTTGAGCCTCAATGAGATTACCTCGTAAAGAGATGGTAGCACCGTCATGCATGGTTTTAGCTTGTTGGACGGTCATGATTCTTGCATCTTCAGTGCCACGATACCCTTCATCCAGTGCGTGCGCAGGTGGCGGGGCGGTATCTTTTTTTAATCCGCCATTATCATCGGCAAACGCTGTGGGCAATAAAAAACAACACAGTAAGGGGGCGAGAGGTATTTTCATAGAGCCTCCATTGAAATCGATTTGACTTATTAAGTTTGGTTGCTATTTATTAATCTGGCGAGTGGGATAAGTCTCAAATTGTAATTTTTCAATAAAACAAAGGATTGGTGCGATATAAGCGAGGCGGGGAGATGAACAGAAAGAAAGTCCATTTGCAAGGCGTAAAAGAGAGTCAACGTTTTCTGAATTTTGAATCTGGCTTTCACAAGATTGGTTTTATCTGTTTGCTCTGCATTGTTTTACTTGCTATGGCGGGATCGTTTTCTGGGGGATATTTAAGTGAGGTGACGAGAAAAAACAGCTTAAAGACAACAGAGTTACAATACGAAAGGTTTGGGCGTTTGCAAACGGAATTTAAAATTAAAATCTCTGCACAAAAGCATGATTCTGTGAACAAGACGTTGCGCATTGGCGGCGATTTCAACAAATTTTATGAGATGGAAAATATTTGGCCGCAGCCAGACAGCATGTACAGCAAGGGTAACGATCTTTACCTCGTCTACAATGATTCTGAAGCAACGCAGGATTTTACTGTCTGGCTGCAGGTTACGCCCGTGAAGCCAGGAAGTGTAATGAGTTTTCTCCAGCTAAATGGCGAACCTGAAATCCGCTTCAGACAATTTATTTATCCTTAGGAGGTGGGTATGGAGATGGTCTTCCGGGCATTAGCCATTTACCTTATTTTGCTGGTGGTTTTCAAAATAGCCGGTCGCCGGGCATTGTTACAAATGACCAGCTTCGATCTGATTTTATTACTGATTATCAGTGAAGCAACTCAACAAGCCTTATTGGGTAATGATTTTTCGCTAACCGGCGCCATGATCACGATTGTCACACTGGTTACTATTGATATTCTGTTTGGTTTCATTAAGAAAAAGGTAGGTGGGGCAGAATCCGTGCTGGATGGCTCTCCGGTTATCCTGCTTGATCACGGGATACCTTTGTTGGATAAAATGAAGAAAGTGGATGTTTCTCTTGACGATATATTAGTCGCTGCACGACAAAATCAGGGAATTACCGAATCCAGTAAAATCAAGTATGCCATTCTGGAACGTAACGGACATATTTCTGTCATTCCTGAAGAGAATTAGCGAGGCGGTAATGAACACGGAATACAATGACGCAAAAACACGCAATGAACTGACGAAACGGGTTGCAAAAACGCTTATTGATCGCGGTTTAACGTTGACTACCGCAGAATCTTGTACAGGAGGAAACTTGGCCGCCGCGCTTTGTGCACAGGCGGATACCGCAGAATTTTATGATATCGGCGTTATAACCTTTAGCGATCGTGCCAAGCAGAAAATGCTCGGCGTGCGGGCCAGTACGCTGGAGAAATATAGCGCCGTTAGTGAGCAAACGGTCAGTGAGATGTCTGTAGGGATACGTGAGCAAGCCGGAACCGATATCAGCATAGCCATCAGCGGATATGCGGGGCCGGAGGGTGGGGAGGATGGTACTCCCGCAGGAACGGTGTGGTTTGCGTGGAATTTCCGCGGGCGGATAATAACAAAACGGGAATATTTTTCCGGTGATTGCCAGGACGTTATAGAAAAGGCGGTACGTTTTAGCCTGGCGGTATTGGTTGAAGAAGTTTCAGTCTGGAAGAACAAATAAATAAACCAGGACTTATCCGAGTAAATATCTCAACGCAATGTGAAGTTATCATCGTAAGGACCAGGTTAATATTTGGCAAAAATGAAGTTGTGGGTAAATTATAAAGGTCATGTCATTCATTTTGTTCTACGCTTATTAGTCTTTGCGATGAATGATGACTCATGAGAGGTGATTGAATGACTGACCTAAATAAAGGAAAACAGACCACCAATAAAACTAATTCAGAACGTTTTCCGCAGCCGCCTTTTCCACATCAAAAACAACCTTTTCCGGGTCTGGCTGGAAAAATGCAACCGCGTCCCGATCATGGCGAAGAAAGCTATCAGGGAAGCGGCAGGTTAAATGGTCGCAAGGTATTAATTACCGGTGGTGATTCAGGTATTGGGCGCGCAGTTGCCATTGCTTATGCCCGCGAAGGCGCCGATGTCGCGATTAATTATTTACCTGAAGAAGAGGACGATGCGCGCGAAGTTGTCGAATTGATAAAAAAAACAGGGAGAAAAGTCGCGGCGATTCCCGGCGATATTCGTGACGAAACTTTTTGTAACCATCTGGTAAAACAGGCGGTTGAAGCGCTGGGAGGGTTGGATATCCTGGTGAATAACGCAGGCCGTCAGCAATTTTGTGAATCGATCGAAGAACTCACTACAGAAGAATTTGATGCAACATTCAAGACCAATGTCTACGCCATGTTTTGGATCACCAAAGCGGCTGTTCCCCATTTATCGCGAGATAGCGTGATTATTAACACCTCATCGGTACAGGCTTATGAGCCAAGTGAGATCCTGCTTGATTATGCTCAGACCAAGGCGGCGATAGTGGCATTTACTAAATCGCTGGCTAAACAACTGGCCCCCAAAGGGATCCGTGTAAATGCTGTCGCGCCTGGGCCGTACTGGACGGTATTGCAGTGTTGCGGTGGCCAACCACAGGAAAAAATTGAGAAATTTGGCGCCAATGCGCCACTCGGTCGTCCAGGCCAACCGGTAGAAATTGCTCCGCTGTATGTCACTTTAGCGGCTGAAGAGAATAGCTATACATCCGGTCAGGTATGGTGTTCTGACGGGGGGACCGGAACCCTCTGACGTCTATGTTCGCTGAGTCGAAACGTCTGCGGGGGAAAACCAGCGCGGACAATACTGTATAAGGGCAGGGGGCGGCATGTACCGCTCCCTGAATATTAACCAATGACAGCGATGCCAAGACGTTCCAGGATCAACGATGCCTGGTAGCTGTCCAGTTTAACGCCTTGCAAATCAACACCCCGGACATCGAGATCGCCCAGTTCTGAATTGGTCAAATCACAGTGCGTAAAGTTTGCTGCCCGCCAGTCGAACGATGAAAACTCGCCGCCAGAGAGGTCCGATCCACTGAACGTTGCGCCAAGTACCTGAGTACCCATCCAGCGGTTTTCCCACAGCTCGCACTTTTCCAGTACGACTTTTGAAAAGTTGGCGTAGCTTAAGTTGGTATTGGTGATATAGGCGCTACAAAACCAGGTGCGTGTGGTAATCATATTCATAAAGCTTGCGCCGCGAAAATCTGAACCTTGTGCACGGCAGTGGCGAATTTCGATTCCCAGCGCACTCACATTTCTGAAATCCGCCATGGAGAGATCGCAACTTTTGAAAATGGCATCTTTCAGGATAGCGCGGCTAAAATTACACCCTTTCTGGCTCTCTCGATCATAAAATTGGCAGCCAATAAACTCAGTACCGCTAAGGTCGGCACCCGAAAAATCACAGTTGAAAAATGTGCTATTTTCGACTTTCTCACCGGTGAACCTGTTTCTGTCAATTTTTTCGCCAACTAACGCCAGAGTCATCATGATTAACCTGTTTTTTTATACAGTGATTGCAACATGGTAAACTGTTTTGACCCTCGCGTCCAACGTCTGCTCCTGTACGCTAAATTTGGTGTTTCTTGAGTAACGCACGGAGCTGATGGTAGGTCAGACCTAATAATTCAGCGGCTTTTTTCTGATTAAATTTCGCTTGCTGTAAGCTGGTTTGCAAAAATTCCTTCTCCTGCTGCTGTTGGAATTCACGCAGATCCAGCGGTAAGGCTACTGATGTGTGTCTGGTTTCTTGCACCAGCGGCGGTGTGGTGTGACGCCTGAACGGGTCAATCACAATCTCATTCAGCGGGTAATCGCTGGTCCCGTGTCGGTAAACTGAACGCTCCACGACGTTTTTCAGCTCACGAATATTGCCCGGCCAACGGTAGTGGAGGAGCGTTTCTTTGGCCTCGTCGGTGAACCCTGGAAACAACGGTAACCCGATCTCACGGCACATCTGAATGGCAAAATGTTCAGCCATTAACATGATATCGCTTTGACGTTCGCGTAACGGTGGGAGTTGCACCACATCAAAAGCCAGACGATCCAGCAGGTCGGCGCGGAACGTGCCTTCACTCACCATGCGCGGCAGGTCGGCATTGGTTGCACAAACCAGTCGTACGTTGACCTGCAGCGGCTGGCTACCGCCTACGCGTTCCAGCTCTCCGTACTCAATAACGCGCAGCAGTTTTTCCTGTACCAGCATCGGGGCGGTCGCCAGTTCATCAAGAAACAGCGTGCCGCCATCGGCGCGCTCGAAACGACCCGGATGACGTTTCTGTGCGCCAGTAAAGGCGCCAGCTTCGTGACCGAAGAGTTCAGAATCGAGTAAATTTTCGTTGAGCGCCGCGCAGTTAAGTGAAATAAACGGGCCTTGCCAGCGGGTGGAGAGATAGTGCAGGCGGTTGGCGATAAGCTCTTTCCCCGTACCGCGTTCCCCAATGACCAGCACAGGTTTATCCAGCGGCGCGAGATGAGAAACCTGCTCCAGAACTTCAATAAAGCTGTTCGCTTCGCCCAGAAGATTATCTTTGTATCCTGCCATGATGAAATTCACCATTTGTTAGTGTTATTCACCAATTTACCCTATTTATCCCGGCAGGTAAAATTGGATATTTTCAAATAATTCAATGAATTAAAAAGTTGGCATGCGAAGTGCATTAGAACAGCAGCAGGGCATTGCCCGATATCAGAACAGTAAGTGAGGATTACATTATGGGTATTTTTTCTCGTTTTGCCGACATCGTGAACGCCAACATTAATGCGTTGCTGGAAAAGGCTGAAGATCCGCAGAAGCTGGTGCGGTTGATGATCCAGGAAATGGAAGACACGCTGGTTGAGGTGCGCTCCAACTCCGCACGCGCTCTGGCAGAAAAGAAACAGTTATCGCGTCGTATCGAACAGGCCAGCGCCCAACAGGCAGAGTGGCAGGAAAAAGCAGAGCTGGCGCTGCGTAAAGAAAAAGAAGATTTGGCGCGTTCTGCGTTAATCGAAAAACAGAAACTGACTGATCTGATTGCCTCGCTGGAGCATGAGGTGACGCTGGTTGACGATACGCTGGCGCGTATGAAAAAAGAGATCGGTGAGCTGGAAAACAAACTTAGTGAAACCCGTGCTCGTCAGCAGGCGTTGATGCTGCGCCACCAGGCGGCGAGTTCTTCCCGTGATGTTCGTCGTCAACTGGACAGCGGCAAACTGGATGAAGCGATGGCGCGCTTTGAATCTTTTGAGCGCCGTATCGATCAAATGGAAGCTGAAGCTGAAAGCCATAACTTCGGTAAGCAGAAGTCTCTGGATCAGCAATTTGCTGACCTGAAAGCAGATGATGAAATCAGCGAGCAGTTGGCGCAATTGAAAGCCAAAATGCAGCAAGACAAGCAATAATAATATCTGGCGGTGCCCGAACGCGCCGCCGCTCATCACCTGTAAGGAGTACTCATGAGCGCGCTATTTCTGGCCATCCCGTTAACCATCTTTGTGCTGTTCGTCTTACCGATTTGGCTCTGGCTGCATTACAGCAATCGTTCCAGTCGCGGCGAGCTGGCGCAAAGTGAACAACAGCGTCTGGTAGAACTTAACCAGGACGCACAGCGGATGCGTGAGCGCATCCAGGCGCTGGAAGACATCCTTGATGCTGAACATCCAAACTGGAGGGACCGCTAATGGGGGGCGTTAATCTGAATAAAAAACTGTGGCGTATACCGCAGCAGGGCATGGTGAAAGGGGTTTGCGCGGGTATTGCGCATTATCTCGATGTTCCTGTGAAACTGGTGCGGATCCTGGTGGTACTGTCCATCTTTTTTGGTCTGGCCTTTTTCACCTTTGTCGCCTACATCGTACTGACGTTTGTGTTGGATCCGATGCCGGACAACGTGGTTTCCGGAGATCAGCAGCGTTCAAGCGGTGAGTTGTTGGATGCTGTCGATCGTGAGCTGGCTGCAAGTGAAAAGCGTTTGCGTGAGATGGAGCGTTATGTGACGTCTGATACCTTCACATTACGCAGCCGCTTCCGCCAATTGTGAGGTTAGAAATGAATAATCGCTGGCAACGTGTCGGGCAAAGGGTTAAGCCGGGCTTTAAAATAGCAGGTAAGCTGGTGCTACTGACTGCGCTGCGCTATGGCCCGGCTGGGGTAGCAGGGTGGGCGGTGAAGTCCGTGGCCCGACGTCCGCTAAAAATGTTGCTGGCGTTAGTACTGGAACCTTTGTTGAGCCGGGCAGCGACAAAATTGTCGAAACGCTATTCAGGTAATCAACCCTGATATCTGAAACAACAAAAGCAAGCAACAATTAGTCAACATTCCCTCAGTTAATTTGCGGCAGCTCACAAATACGATTTTTTGGCTGCCAAAATTCTTTTATAACCCCCCTTCAGGTCACCTCAGCTGATTGACAGCTTATTTCCGGCAGAGTAGTCTCTTGCGTCATGGGACCGCTACCACGAGAAATGAAGGTGAACCAAAAAATCCAAAAATGTCTGAGTGAAGTCTATGGAGACACATTTTCTTCACTTCACTATGAAGCGCTGGTTGCACGTTTAGAAAAAGCACGAAAATTAATTAAAAAAAACCGTAAAGCGCATTGGGATGAGGGCGATGTCGTTCTGATCACTTACGCCGATCAATTTTACGCGGAAGATAAAAAACCGCTGCCAACGTTTAATCAGTTTTATAATGAATGGCTTAAGTCGATATTTTCTCATGTGCACCTGTTGCCATTTTATCCGTGGTCATCGGATGATGGTTTTTCAGTAATTAATTACTATCAGGTTGCCGAAGAAACCGGTGACTGGAATGATATTAAGCAATTAGCTGAATCCAGTCGACTGATGTTTGATTTTGTTTGTAACCATATGTCAGCTAAAAGCGAATGGTTTAATAACTATTTGCAACAGCTTGACGGTTATGAAGATTTCTTTATTGCGATGGATCCTGATACGGACCTGAGCAACGTCACGCGCCCGCGCGCATTACCGTTACTGACCCCGTTTACGTTGAAAGATAATACAGTGCGTCATCTCTGGACGACGTTCAGCGACGACCAGATCGATCTCAACTATGCCAATCCATTAGTATTACTGGCGATGATCGATGTACTACTGAGTTACCTGGAGCAGGGCGCTGATTATGTCCGCCTGGATGCGGTTGGTTTTATGTGGAAAGAGCCAGGGACAACCTGTATTCACCTGGAAAAAACGCATCAGCTTATCAAACTGTTCCGCGCTATTGCTGACTGCGTGGCACCCGGTACGGCGATCATTACTGAAACGAACGTTCCGCATAAGGATAACATTTCCTATTACGGTAATGGCCGCGATGAGGCTCACATGGTGTACCAGTTCTCGCTGCCGCCGCTGGTGCTGCATGCGGTACAACGCCAGGATACAACGACATTGTGTCAGTGGGCGCAATCACTGGAACTGCCATCGACTGAGACCACATGGTTTAATTTCCTCGCATCGCATGACGGAATTGGCCTCAACCCGTTACGGGGCCTGTTACCTGAAGATGAAATCACGCGACTGGTGACGGAATTACAACAAGAAGGCGCCCTGGTTAACTGGAAGAATAATCCTGATGGTAGTCGCAGCCCGTATGAAATTAACGTCACGTATATGGATGCGTTAACGCCGGGCAATAGCAGTGATGCTGAAAGATTTTCCCGTTTTATACTTGCTCATGCCATTTTACTGAGTTTTCCTGGCGTACCAGCGATTTATATTCAAAGTATCCTCGGATCGCGCAATGACTATAAAGGCGTGGAGGCATTGGGTTATAACCGGGCGATTAACCGTAAAAAATATCATATCAGACAAATAGAAACGGAACTGGCTGATGAAACTTGTTTGCGTCACGCCGTTTACCATGAGTTATCCCGATTGATTGTTCTACGACGTAATAACAAAGCATTCCATCCTGATAGTGATTTTAAGATTAACAGTGTTACACCGGCCGTTATGCAAATTAAGCGTACGGCAGAGACAGGCGAAGAAATTACCGGTTTATTTAATGTCAGCGGTCAGACACAAACCATTAATATTGATATTGAAAATGGATTTGATTTGATTAGCGAAGAAAGTATTTCGGGTAAGGAATTAACACTACACGCCTGGCAGGTTATGTGGGTTAAGAAATAAAAAGGAACATTTCATGCTTAAAGCTAAAATTGTGCTGATTTCAGCACTGGTGTCCTGCGCCCTGGTTTCTGGGTGTAAGGATGATAAAAAATCCTCTGTCGCAATTGAATTTATGCACTCTTCTGTAGAGCAGGAGCGGCAGGCGGTTATTGCCAAATTGATTGAGCGCTTTGAAAAAGAGAACCCCGGTATCAGCGTCAAACAGGTTCCTGTTGAAGAGGATGCTTACAACACCAAAGTGATTACCCTCGCGCGTAGCGGTTCACTTCCTGAAGTCATTGAAACCAGCCATGACTACGCGAAAGTCATGGACAAAGAATCGCTTATCGACCGTAAAGCGGTGGCGCAGGTCATCAACGGTGTGGGTGAAGGCGCGTTTTATGATGG
This sequence comes from Citrobacter sp. TBCS-15, assembly GCF_005280815.1. NCBI lineage: Bacteria > Pseudomonadati > Pseudomonadota > Gammaproteobacteria > Enterobacterales > Enterobacteriaceae > Citrobacter > Citrobacter sp. TBCS-15. Next base: position 144,833 of record NZ_SZWK01000102.1, read on the forward strand.
CGTACTGCGTATTGTGCGCACTGAAGATGGTTCTGCCTGGACCGGGGTACCGGTCAGCGCCTGGATCGGCGGGGTCTGGTATCGCAAAGATGTACTGGCAAAAGCTGGGCTGTCAGAACCGAAAGACTGGCAGCAACTGCTCGACGTGGCGCAAAAGCTAAACAATCCTACCAGCAAAAAATATGGCATTGCGCTCCCTACGGCGGAAAGCGTATTGACCGAACAGTCCTTCTCCCAGTTCGCGCTTTCAAACCAGGCTAACGTTTTCGATGCGCAGGGAAAGATAACCCTTGATACGCCAGAGATGGCGCAGGCGCTGGAATACTATCGCTCGCTTGCGGCAAACACGATGCCGGGTTCTAACGACATCATGGAGGTCAAAGACGCTTTCATGAACGGCACTGCACCAATGGCTATTTATTCCACCTATATCCTCCCTGCAGTAATTAAGGAGGGGGATCCTAAAAATGTTGGCTTTATGGTTCCGACGGAAAAAACCTCTGCCGTATATGGCATGTTGACGTCGCTGACCATAACCGCGGGTCAAAAAACTGAAGAGACAGAAGCCGCAGAAAAATTTGTCACCTTTATGGAGCAGGCCGACAACATTGCTGACTGGGTAATGATGTCCCCAGGCGCCGCGCTTCCGGTTAATAAAGCGGTGGTGAACACCTCAACGTGGAAAGATAACGCCGTCATTAAAGCGCTCGGTGAGTTACCCAATCAGCTGATTGCCGAACTGCCGAATATTCAGGTGTTTGGCGCAGTCGGCGATAAGAACTTTACCCGCATGGGTGATGTTACGGGTTCCGGCGTCATAAGCACCATGGTGCACAACGTCACGGTAGGAAAAGCTGACCTTTCAACGACGATGAAGGCCAGCCAGACCAAACTGGATGACCTTGTTGAACAGCGCTAATGGGGAAATGGAAAGCCGTGATGAATAAGTTCTTTTCAGGTCGATCGGATATGCCATTTGCCATGCTGCTGCTGGCGCCCAGCTTACTCTTGTTGGGTGGTTTAGTTGCATGGCCGATGATATCTAACATCGAAATCAGCTTTATGCGTCTGCCGCTCAATCCGCAAATTGAGTCAACATTTGTCGGCCTGAGTAACTATATCCGTATCTTAACCGATCCCGGATTCTGGCATTCGCTGTGGATGACGGTCTGGTATACCGCGCTGGTTGTTGCCGGGAGCACGGTGCTGGGGCTGGGAGTGGCGATGTTTTTTAACCGTGAGTTTCGTCTGCGGAAAACGGCGCGCTCACTGGTGATCCTCTCTTACGTAACGCCATCTATTTCGCTGGTGTTTGCCTGGAAATATATGTTCAACAACGGCTACGGCATTGTGAACTATCTCGGCGTGGATCTGCTGCATCTGTTTGAGCAGGCGCCGTTATGGTTCGACAATCCAGGCAGCAGCTTCGCACTGGTCGTACTGTTCGCCATCTGGCGCTACTTCCCGTATGCCTTTATCTCGTTTCTGGCGATTTTACAGACTATTGATAAATCGCTGTATGAAGCGGCGGAAATGGATGGCGCGAACGCCTGGCAACGGTTTCGTATCGTCACGCTGCCAGCGATCATGCCGGTGCTGGCGACCGTAGTCACGCTGCGTACGATCTGGATGTTCTATATGTTCGCCGATGTTTATCTGCTAACCACTAAAGTCGATATTCTCGGGGTCTATCTCTATAAAACAGCGTTTGCATTTAATGACTTAGGCAAAGCGGCCGCTATTTCTGTCGTCCTCTTCGTCATCATTTTCGCTGTTATCCTGCTGACCAGAAAACGGGTGAATCTCAATGGCAACAAATAAACGCACGCTTGGCCGCATCGGCTTTTACTGTGGATTAATTGTCTTCCTGGGCATCACGTTATTTCCATTTTTTGTGATGCTGATGACCTCATTCAAAAGCGCAAAAGAGGCGATCTCGCTGCATCCCACGCTGTTACCTCAGCAATGGACGCTGGAACATTACATCGACATTTTTAACCCGATGATCTTCCCGTTTGTTGACTACTTCCGTAATAGCCTGGTGGTATCGGCCACGTCATCGGTGGTGGCGGTGTTTCTCGGCGTGCTTGGGGCGTATGCGCTTTCCCGTCTGCGTTTTAAGGGACGGATGACCATCAATGCCAGTTTTTACACGGTGTACATGTTTTCGGGGATTTTGCTGGTGGTGCCGCTTTTCAAAATCATTACGGCCCTCGGCATTTATGACACCGAAATGGCGTTGATTATCACCATGGTGACCCAAACGCTGCCGACAGCCGTGTTTATGCTGAAAAGCTACTTCGACACCATTCCGGATGAGATAGAAGAGGCCGCGATGATGGATGGATTAAATCGTCTGCAAATTATCTTTCGCATCACCGTGCCGTTGGCTATGTCCGGTCTGGTTTCAGTCTTTGTGTACTGCTTTATGGTTGCGTGGAATGACTATCTGTTCGCCTCGATTTTCCTCTCCAGCGCCAGCAATTTTACCTTACCGGTCGGTCTGAACGCGCTGTTCAGTACGCCTGACTATATCTGGGGACGCATGATGGCCGCATCGTTAGTCACCGCATTGCCGGTGGTCATTATGTATGCGCTTTCCGAACGTTTTATTAAGAGTGGTTTGACCGCAGGCGGCGTGAAAGGCTAAGCGGCCAGTTTAATTAAGGAGTTGTAAATGAAGAAGTTAGTTGCCACCGAACCGCGTGTTGCAGCGCTGGTGGAATATGAAGACAGAGCAGTTTCCGCCAACGAAGTGAAAGTCCGCGTACGTTTTGGCGCACCGAAACATGGCACCGAAGTGGTCGATTTTCGCGCAGCTAGTCCGTTTATTGATGAAGATTTTAACGGCGAATGGCAAATGTTTATGCCGCGTCCGGAAGGGGCGCCGCGCGGAATTGAGTTCGGTAAGTTCCAGCTTGGCAACATGGTGGTGGGCGATGTCATTGAGTGTGGTAGCGATGTGACCGATTACGCCGTCGGCGATTCTGTATGCGGCTACGGCCCACTGGCAGAAACGGTAATCCTTAACGCCGTAAACAACTACAAACTGCGCAAAATGCCAGAAGGTAGTTCGTGGAAAAATGCCGTGTGCTATGACCCTGCACAGTTCGCCATGAGCGGTGTGCGCGATGCCAATGTGCGCGTCGGCGACTTTGTTGTCATCGTCGGGTTAGGGGCAATTGGCCAGATCGCCGTACAACTGGCTAAGAAAGCGGGTGCGTCAGTGGTTATTGGCGTGGATCCGATTGCCCATCGTTGTGATATCGCGCGTCGCCATGGGGCTGATTTCTGTCTGGATCCGATTGGCACCGACGTGGGCATGGAAATTAAAAAGCTGACCGGCAAACAGGGCGCGGATGTGATTATCGAAACCAGCGGCTATGCGGATGCGCTGCAATCGGCGCTACGCGGTCTGGCCTATGGCGGAACCATTTCCTATGTCGCCTTCGCAAAACCTTTTGCTGAAGGATTTAACCTGGGCCGTGAAGCGCACTTCAACAACGCCAAAATCGTCTTCTCCCGGGCCTGCAGTGAACCAAATCCAGATTATCCGCGCTGGAGCCGCAAGCGCATTGAGGAGACCTGCTGGGAACTGTTGATGAACGGTTATCTGAACTGTGAAGAGCTTATCGATCCGGTAGTCACCTTCGCCAGCAGCCCGGAAAGCTATATGCAATATGTCGATCGCCATCCGGAACAGAGCATCAAAATGGGCGTGACGTTTTAATTAAGGAATACAGAAAATGAAAATCGGAACACAGAATCAGGCTTTTTTCCCGGAAAATATTCTCGAGAAATTCCGTTACATCAAAGAGATGGGTTTTGATGGTTTTGAAATTGACGGCAAATTGCTGGTCAACAATCTTGAGGAAGTGAAAGCGGCGATCAAAGAAACGGGTCTGCCTGTTACCACCGCCTGCGGGGGGTATGACGGTTGGATCGGTGATTTTATCGAAGAACGTCGTTTGAATGGTTTACAGCAGATTACCCGCATTCTCGAAGCGCTGTCCGAAGTAGGCGGGCAAGGCATTATTGTCCCTGCCGCCTGGGGCATGTTTACCTTCCGCCTACCGCCGATGACCTCTCCGCGTAGCCTGGAAGGCGATCGCAAAGCCGTCAGTGATTCATTGATTTATCTCGATAAAGTTGCCGAGCGTACGGGGACGGTGGTGTATCTTGAGCCGCTCAACCGCTATCAGGATCATATGATCAACACCCTGGCGGATGCTCGCCGCTATATCGTGGAAAACAACCTGAAGCATGTGCAAATCATTGGTGATTTTTACCATATGAATATCGAAGAAGATGATATGGCACAGGCGCTGCATGACAATCGCGATCTGTTGGGACACGTGCATATTGCGGATAACCATCGTTATCAGCCGGGGAGCGGTACGCTGGATTTCTCTGCGCTGTTTGACCAACTGCGTGAAGATAATTATCAGGGCTATGTAGTGTATGAAGGGCGCGTACGGGCGGAGAACCTGCCGGAAGCATACCGTCAGTCGCTGGCCTGGCTGCGTACCTGCTAAGAGGATTTCCGTGAAAAGTGCACTGACAAGCGCTCCGCTACGTGTCGCCATTATCGGCGCCGGGCAGGTAGCGGATAAAGTTCATGCTTCGTACTACTGCACCCGCAACGATCTGGAACTGGTGGCTGTCTGTGACAGCCGCCTGTCACAGGCGCAGGTGCTGGCAGAGAAATACGGTAATCCGCAGGTTTGGGACGATCCTCAGACGATGTTACGCGAGGCTAAGCCAGATATCGTCAGCATCTGTTCGCCCAATCGTTTTCATTATGAACACACCATGTTGGCGCTGAACGCTGGCTGCCATGTGATGTGCGAAAAGCCCCCAGCCATGACGCCAGACGAGGCGCTGGAGATGTGTCAAACGGCGCGGCGGATGGGGAAGGTACTGGCTTACGATTTTCATCATCGTTTCGCACTGGATACACAATTGCTTCGCGAACAGGTAATGAGCGGCGTGCTGGGTGAAATCTATGTCACTAATGTCCGCGCCTTGCGCCGCTGCGGCGTACCCGGCTGGGGTGTTTTTACCAACAAGGAACTGCAGGGCGGCGGGCCGCTGATTGATATCGGTATCCATATGCTTGATGCCGCGATGTATGTGTTGGGCTTCCCGGCGGTAAAGCGCGTTAACGCGCACAGCTATCAACGTATTGGTACGCGTAAGAACAGCGGCCAGTTTGGGGAATGGGATCCCGCGACGTACACCGTTGAGGATTCTCTGTTCGGCACGATCGAATTTCATAACGGCGGGATCCTGCGCCTTGAGACCTCTTTCGCGCTGAATATTCCTGAACAATCGATTATGAACGTCAATTTCTGTGGCGATCTTGCCGGGGCGACCTTATTTCCGGCGCAGGTCTATACCGATCGTGACGGAACGCTGGATGTGCTGTTCCAGCGCGAAATAGCCGATGACAATCGTCACTTTCGCAGCATGGAGTCTTTCGTAAATCACGTACAGGGCGAGCCTGTCGCTATTGCGGACGCAGAGCAGGGCGTCGTTATTCAACAACTGGTTGCCGCACTGTATGAATCGGCTGAAACAGGAACATATGTAGACTTATGACGAAGCCAGTAATGCTAACCGAACCGGCTTTTTGCCCACACAGTCTGAATAAATTCGCTTCACTCATGACGACCGGCAACGGTTATATGGGAATTCGCGCCAGCCATGAAGAAGCCTACACTTTACAGACTCGCGGCATGTATATTGCGGGACTGTATCATCGGGCAGGGAAAGGCGAAATTAATGAACTGGTTAATCTGCCGGATGTCGTGGGCGTGGAGATTACGCTTAATGGCGAGATTTTCTCGCTAACCAGCGGCGTGATTGAGAGCTGGCACCGAGAACTGGATTTTACCAGCGGTGAATTACGCCGTGCCCTGGTCTGGCGAGCGCCTGGCGGTGCACGTTTCGCTATTGAGAGTCGGCGGTTTGTCTCGGCGCAACAACTGCCGCTGTTTGCTATGGAAGTTGCTGTTACCCCATTGGGTGGTGATGCCTTCATTGGCATCTCAACCGGGATTGATGCCACGCTCACCAATCACGGACGTCAGCATCTGGATGAAACGCAGGTCCGGGTATTTGGTCAGCATCTTCTGCAAGGCATTTACACCACCCAGGACAATCGCAACGATATCGCGATCACGACGTTTTGCGACGTAGACGGTACGGCGCAGCGCTGCTTCACCGCGAAAGAACGTCGGTTGTTACAACACAATAGCGTGCAGGCGAAAACCGGGCAGCGCGTTACGCTGACGAAAATTAGCTGGATCGACTGGGCGAGCGAGCGCAGCCTGTCGCTGGAGACCTGGGGACGCCAGTCGCTGCGTAATCTGGAAGCGTACGCCCAGCAGGGATATGACGCGCTGCTGGCGGAATCGACCGCCAACTGGCATGCCTGGTGGCAAAGCCATCGCGTTCAGGTCACCAGTAATGATATGAGCGATCAGCGAGCGCTGGATTATGCGCTCTATCATTTGCGTGTAATGACGCCAGATCACGATGAGCGCAGCAGTATTGCGGCGAAAGGTCTGACGGGAGAAGGGTATAAAGGCCACGTTTTCTGGGATACCGAGGTCTTTCTGTTACCGTTCCATCTCTTCACCGAGCCGAAAACCGCAAGAAGTTTATTGCGTTACCGCTGGCATAATTTGTCGGGCGCGCGTGAGAAAGCCCGCCGCAACGGTTGGCAGGGGGCGCTGTTTCCCTGGGAGAGCGCGCGCAGCGGTGAGGAAGAGACGCCTGAATTCGCGGCGATCAACATTCGTACCGGGCTGCGGCAGAAAGTGGCCTCCGCACAGGCTGAGCATCATCTCGTGGCGGATATTGCCTGGGCGGTGATCAATTACTGGCATGCCACCGGGGATATGAACTTTATGTCCCGTGAAGGTATAACGCTGCTTCTGGAAACAGCAAAGTTCTGGATCAGCAGAGCCGTTATGGTTAATGACCGTTTAGAGATCCACGATGTTATTGGCCCGGATGAATACACCGAGCATGTAAACAATAATGCGTTCACCAACTACATGGCCTGGTACAACGTGGAGCAGGCGTTGGATTTTGCGCGTCGCCTGGGCTGTAACGATGAGATCTTTATTCATCGTGCTGAGCATTTTTTACGCCATCTCTGGCGTCCGGAAGCGTTGTCCGATGGTGTGTTACCTCAGGATGACACCTTCCTGAGCAAACCGGTTATCGATCTGTCCAGTTACAAAGCGAAAGCGGGCAAGCAGACGATTTTGCTCGATTACTCCCGCGCAGAGGTCAATGAGATGCAAATTCTCAAACAGGCCGATGTGGTGATGCTGACCTATATGCTGCCGGAGCAATTTACCCCGCAAATCTGTCTGGCGAACCTGCGGTTTTACGAGCCGCGCACCATTCATGACTCGTCTTTGAGTAAGGCTATCCATGGGATTGTGGCTGCGCGTTGTGGTGATTCAGAGCAGGGATATCGCTTCTGGCGTGAAGGATCGCTTATCGATCTCGGAGACGATCCACATAGCTGTGATGACGGTATTCACGCAGCGGCGACGGGGGCCATCTGGCTGGGTGCAATCCAGGGATTTGCCGGCGTGAATGTTCGCCACGGGGAGTTACATTTTGCCCCTGCATTACCTGACCATTGGCAAACTCTGTCTTTCCCACTGCGTTGGCAGGGCGTTGATATGCAGGTCACTATCAATAAAGCTGAAATCCGCATTAGCACCACTGAGCGTATTACCTTGTGGGTTAATGGCGAAAAGATCGCCGTCCAGGGGGCGTCAGCGATTACTTATGACGGTGTTATTACGTCTATTTATGGGACCGCTACCACAAAAAGGGATGATGAATGATACTCAAACCACAGGCCATCATTTTTGATTTGGACGGCGTGATTACCGATACCGCACATTTGCATTTTCTGGCATGGCGGCAGGTAGCCAACGAAGTAGGGATTGCGATCGACGAAGCATTTAATGACAGCCTGAAAGGGATTAGTCGCAGCGAATCACTGCAGCGTATTTTGCACCACGGCGGGAAGGCGGGGGAGTTTACTCCGGAGACTTGCGCACAATTGGCTGAGAGAAAGAACCGGCTGTACGTCCATTCTTTGCGCCAGTTAACGGTCGACTCAGTATTGCCTGGGATTCGCGAACTGTTAATGACGTTACGGGAAGAGCGGATTCCGGTTGGGTTGGCCTCAGTGTCGCTCAATGCGCCCACTATTTTACAGGCGCTTGATCTTAGCGCTTGTTTTGACTTTTGTGCGGATGCAGCGCTGATAACCCATTCAAAACCGGATCCGGAAATATTTCTGGCGGCCTGTGCGGGGCTTGGCGTTGACCCGCAGCAGTGCATTGGCATAGAAGATGCACAAGCGGGCGTTGATGCGATCAACGCCTGCGGCATGCTCTCCGTTGGCATCGGTACGGGGCTGAACGGGGCAAGCTTGCAGCTTCCTTCAACCGAATTTTTGACGTGGCCGTGCTTATCGGCTTTCTGGCAACACGACAAGTAAAGGATTCAACATGGCACAGCTTTCGTTGCAGCATATTCAAAAAATTTACGACAACCAGGTGCACGTCGTTAAAGACTTCAATCTGGAAATTGAAGACAAAGAGTTTATTGTTTTTGTTGGGCCTTCCGGTTGCGGGAAGTCTACGACGTTGCGCATGATCGCCGGCCTGGAAGAGATCAGCGGCGGCGATCTGCTGATTGACGGTAAACGGATGAATGATGTGCCGGCGAAATCGCGCAATATTGCGATGGTTTTTCAGAACTACGCGTTGTACCCGCACATGACCGTCTATGACAATATGGCGTTTGGCCTGAAGATGCAGAAAATTGCACCGGCGGTGATCGAGGAGCGCGTGAACTGGGCGGCGCAAATCCTTGGCCTGCGCGATTATCTGCAGCGTAAACCTGGCGCGTTATCTGGCGGTCAGCGTCAGCGCGTGGCGCTGGGTCGTGCGATTGTTCGTGAGGCTGGGGTCTTCCTGATGGATGAGCCTTTATCGAATCTCGATGCCAAACTTCGCGTGCAGATGCGGGCAGAAATTAGCAAACTGCATCAGAAACTGAATACCACCATGATATATGTTACCCATGATCAAACCGAAGCCATGACTATGGCAACGCGTATTGTGATTATGAAGGATGGCATTGTTCAACAGGTTGGCGCACCAAAAACGGTGTATAACCACCCGGCAAATATGTTCGTCGCCGGATTTATTGGTTCACCGGCCATGAATTTTATTCGTGGCGCGATTGATGGTAATAAATTTGTTACCGAAACGCTGAAGTTAACCATTCCCGAAAATAAATTAGCACAATTAAAAGCGCAGGGTTATGAGCATCAGGCCGTTATACTGGGTATTCGTCCTGAAGATATACATCCGCAGCTTAATAATGAAAATAATGTATCGGCAAAAATTAGTGTGGCAGAACTAACTGGCGCTGAGTTTATGCTTTATACCGTTATTGGGGGGCATGAGTTGGTGGTACGTGCCGGGGCAGTGAATGATTATCACGCAGGAGAAAATATCACTATTCATTTTGATATGGCGAAATGCCATTTCTTTGATGCTGAAACTGAAGTGGCTATTCAATAAAACTCCGGGGGGATACCCCCCAAACCTTGGGGCATTTTTGCGAGTATTTTAACAAGGAATAATAATGAAAACCCTACTGTCCGCTACTGCGCTGATGATGAGCGCAGGAGTGGCCTGCGCGCAGGCCGCTGAAAAGAATGACTGGCACTTTAATATTGGTGCCATGTACGAAATAGAAAACGTTGAAGGTCAGGGCGAAGATATGGATGGACTGGCTGAGCCGTCTGTCTATTTTAATGCGTCCAATGGGCCATGGAAAATATCTCTGGCCTATTATCAGGAAGGCCCGGTTGATTATAGCGAGGGTAAACGCGGTACCTGGTTTGATCGCCCGGAACTGGAAGTTCGCTATCAATTCCTCGAAAGCGAGGATGTTAATTTCGGATTGACCGGTGGTTTCCGTAATTACGGCTATCACTATGTTAATGAACCAGGAAAAGACACTGCCAATATGCAGCGCTGGAAAGTTCAGCCGGACTGGGATATTAAACTTACTGACGATTTGCGTTTTAGCGGCTGGTTGGCAATGTATCAATTCGTCAATGACTTGAGTACCACAGGTTACTCCGATAGTCGCGTTGAAAGCGAAACCGGTCTGAATTATACCTTCAACGATACGGTGGGCTTAACGGTCAACTATTATCTCGAACGCGGCTTTAATCTGGCGGAATCGCGTAATAATGGTGAGTTCTCAACCCAGGAAATTCGTGCTTACTTACCGTTATCTTTCGGCAATACCACCCTGACGCCGTACACCCGTATTGGACTTGATCGTTGGTCAAACTGGGACTGGCAGGATGATCCGGAACGCGAAGGGCATGATTTCAATCGTCTTGGTTTACTGTATGCCTATGATTTCCAGAATGGTTTATCAATGACCCTGGAATATGCCTATGAATGGGAAGATCATGACGAAGGTGAAAGCGACAGATTCCATTATGCGGGTATTGGTGTGAATTACGCATTCTAAAATGTGCAGGGGCATTGTTATGCCCCTGTTTTTACACCAGTGAGTCGGCTAACGATATTTGCGTGCTCACGGTGATGTTCTGCAATCCTTTCTCACCGGCAATCAGATTAAATAATAAATTACAGCTTTGTTCGCCGAGCTGCTGAGTTGGGACATCAATGCCTCCCGGCACGGGTGTCAGCATAAATGACAGCAGTTCATTACTGTAGCCTACAACGGCAAGCTGTTGCGGAATGGCGATATTTTTCTCAGCCGCCACGCGATATAAACTCATTAATTTTAAACTGTCGGTGGCAAATACTGCGTCGGGTAACGGTTGTTGACTCAGTAATTTCCGCGAAGCGAGCAGGGCTGTTTCATGAGTATAACCCCCATCAATAATCCACTCATCGCGTATTTGAATGTTATGTTCCTGAAGGCTGGCTTTATACCCATTGACGCGATCAATGGAAACATGAACGTCAAGCGGGGCATGTAAACAGGCAATATTACTGTGGCCGCTCTCAATAAGCGCATTTGTCAATGTAATGCTGTCGCGATAATTATCAGTGTCTACAGAATAGACATTGGCGTACTCACCTTCCACTTTACCAATAACCACGACCGGAACGTTGTATTTATCCAGTCTTGCAAAAAATGATTCATCAGCGGGAGAACTCAGCATAATGATGCCTTTGATCAATTTTTGCTTAATTTTACTCTCACATTTTTGTAAATCATCTTCGGTGCTTCGCGACGTCTGTAATATGACATCAAAACCAACTTCTTCGGCTTTGGCCGTAATAGCATGCAGCACTTCAGAAAAAAAGGGATTACCGGCGGTTGTTTTGGCAGAACGAGTCGATATCACCATTATTGCGTCAAAGCCGGAAGAGGTGAGTGCCCGAGCCAGTTTATTAGGCTGATACTGTAACTCATCAATCGCACGCAGCACTTTTTCCAGCGCTTCCGGCGAGATGTTGGTTTGCTTATTCAGCACGCGCGATACCGTAGATTTTGATACGCCAGCGGCTCGTGCAATATCATAAATGGTAGGAGACATAGATCCCAAGCTCCGTCCGAGAGTCAATGGCGGACATATTATGGAGTTCACTGCCGAATGACAACAATCACGGAATGCAGACAGAAAAATCAAAAGGCACACCGCACAATGTGTTACCTGAAGAGCAATGTGATCTGCTGGCGTGTGCGATGATAATGGAGTCGCAATATTTTCTTAAGAACTAGCGTATAGTGTTGTAGTGAAATCCAACTCTCGGTCAGGAAGATATTATGTTTAAAAAAGGCGTATTAGCGTTGGCACTGGTCATTGGTATGCCGGTTTACGCTGCCGAACACTGGATTGATGTTCGTGTTCCTGAGCAATACCAACAGCAGCATATTCAGGGTGCCGTCAACATTCCGTTAAAAGAGATGAAGGCGCGTATCGCAACAGAAGTGCCTGATAAGACCGACACCGTGAAGCTGTATTGTAACTCCGGGCGTCAATCGGGACAGGCGAAGGATATGCTTGTTGAAATGGGCTACACGCAGGTGACGAATGAAGGTGGGATCAACCAGATTGCGCTGCCAAAAGTAGAGAAGAACTAAACCACCCGCATTTCTTCTGCAACAGGCGGCAGGAATAATGCCGTCTGACACCGCTCAGGTAGTTGATAAATAAGAATTGCCCCCAATCTTTACTTCCTGTTTGTTATAATTTCTTCGGTTCCTTCAGCATAACGGGATGGCGATGAAGCGACTTAAAAATGAACTCAATTCGCTGGTTAATCGCGGTGTAGATCGACATTTGCGCCTGGCTGTCACCGGGCTTAGCCGTAGCGGTAAGACGGCGTTTATCACCGCGATGGTAAACCAGTTACTCAATATTCATGCCGGTGCGCGCCTGCCGTTGCTCAGCTGCGTGCGCGAAGAGCGTCTGCTCGGCGTTAAACGGGTTCCTCAACGTGATTTTGGCATTCCGCGCTTTACCTATGATGAGGGACTGGCTCAGCTGTATGGTTCTCCGCCAGCCTGGCCGACACCAACGCGCGGGGTGAGTGAGATTCGCCTGGCCCTGCGCTATAAGTCCAATGACTCTTTGCTGCGCCACTTCAAAGACACTTCCACGCTGTACCTGGAGATCGTTGATTATCCGGGCGAGTGGCTGCTCGATCTACCGATGCTGGCGCAGGATTACCTGAGCTGGTCGCGGCAAATGACCGGATTATTACAAGGTCAGCGGGGCGAATGGTCGACCAGATGGCGACAGCTCAGTCAAGGATTAGATCCGTTAGCGCCTGCCGATGAAAACCGTCTGGCGGAAATCGCCGCCGCGTGGACGGAGTATTTGCATCAGTGCAAACAGCAGGGACTGCATTTTATTCAACCAGGACGCTTTGTCCTGCCGGGAGATATGGCGGGTGCGCCCGCGCTGCAATTCTTCCCGTGGCCGGATGTGGAAGAATATGGCGAATCTAAGCTGGCGCAGGCGGACAAACACACCAACGCAGGCATGTTGCGCGAGCGGTTTAATTACTATTGCGAAAAGGTTGTGAAGGGCTTTTATAAGAATCACTTCCTGCGTTTTGATCGCCAGATTGTACTGGTGGATTGCCTGCAACCGCTCAACAGCGGGCCACAGGCGTTCAATGATATGCGTCTGGCGCTGACCCAATTGATGCAAAGCTTCCATTACGGGCAGCGTACGCTGTTTCGTCGGTTGTTCTCTCCGGTGATCGACAAACTGTTATTTGCCGCCACCAAAGCTGACCATGTCACGGTCGATCAGCACGCCAATATGGTGTCGTTGCTCCAGCAACTGATTCAGGATGCCTGGCAAAACGCCGCGTTCGAAGGTATTAGCATGGATTGTCTGGGCCTGGCATCGGTACAGGCAACCACCAGCGGCCTGATTGATGTGAAAGGCGAAAAGATCCCGGCGCTGCGTGGCAATCGCCTGAGCAATGGCGAACCGCTGACCGTCTATCCTGGTGAAGTGCCCGCACGACTGCCAGGACAGGCATTCTGGGACAGCCAGGGATTTCAGTTTGAAGCATTTCGCCCGCAGGTGATGGATGTTGATAAACCCTTACCGCATATCCGTCTTGATGCCGCGCTGGAGTTTTTAATAGGAGATAAATTGCGATGAGCGAGCCGTTAAAACCGCGTATCGATTTCTCAGGTCCGCTGGACGTGGAACAAAACACGGCGTTTAAAGCGCAGAAAATGTTCAATGAAACGGAAGCGCAGACCTTTGCTCCGGCGACACTGGAGGAGCCTCTGGAAGACGAAGGTCAGGCAGAAGCGGTGATTGATGCTGCCTTACGTCCCAAACGCAGTCTGTGGCGTAAAATGGTGATGGGCGGGCTGGCGCTGTTTGGCGTGAGCGTTGTCGCACAGGGCGTACAGTGGACTATGAACGCCTGGCAGACTCAGGACTGGGTCGCGTTGGGAGGGTGCGCAGCGGGTGCGCTGATCGTCGGCGCGGGCATGGGTTCAGTGGCGACCGAGTGGCGCAGGTTGTGGCGTTTGCGCCAGCGAGCTCATGAACGTGATGAAGCGCGAGACCTGCTTCACAGCCATGGAACCGGAAAAGGGCGCGCATTTTGTGAAAAGCTGGCGCAGCAGGCGGGTATCGATCAGTCGCATCCGGCTTTACAGCGCTGGTATGCCTCTATCCACGAAACGCAAAACGATCGTGAAGTCGTCAGCCTGTATGCCCATCTTGTGCAACCTGTGCTGGACGCGCAGGCGCGACGAGAGATCAGCCGTTCTGCGGCGGAGTCCACGCTGATGATTGCCGTCAGCCCGCTGGCGCTGGTGGATATGGCATTTATCGCCTGGCGCAATCTGCGGCTGATTAATCGTATCGCCTCGCTATATGGCATTGAGCTCGGGTATTACAGTCGTCTGCGTCTGTTCCGGCTGGTGCTGCTGAATATTGCCTTTGCCGGTGCCAGCGAATTGGTCCGCGAGGTTGGCATGGACTGGATGTCGCAAGATCTGGCGGCGCGCTTATCCACACGTGCTGCGCAGGGTATTGGTGCCGGGCTGTTAACGGCGCGTCTGGGTATTAAAGCGATGGAACTCTGCCGTCCTCTCCCGTGGATCGATGACGATAAACCACGCCTTGGGGATTTTCGCCGCCAGTTGATTGGTCAGGTCAAAGAGACCTTACAAAAGAACAAGTCTCCGCGTGAAAGTTAGCCAGAAGAGGGTGCCGATCGTATAACTTTACGCCGAGGCCCCCTATTTTCCGGCGTGCTGTCAATATTTGTTGACAGAGTTCTTCCTGCAAACCAAATACTGTCTTATCATTTAACACATAATCCCTTGTCCAGGTGAAGGTTCCTATGCGTTTGGAAGTCTTTTGTGAAGACCGACTTGGTCTGACCCGCGAATTGCTCGATTTACTGGTGCTGAGAAGCATTGATTTACGCGGTATCGAGATTGACCCCATCGGGCGTATTTACCTTAATTTTGCGGAACTGGAGTTCACCAACTTCAGTAGCCTGATGGCTGAAATCCGCCGTATTTCAGGGGTTACGGATGTACGTACCGTCCCCTGGATGCCTTCCGAACGGGAACATCTGGCGCTGAGTGCCCTGCTCGAGGCATTGCCTGAACCCGTTCTTTCTCTGGATATGAAAAGCAAAATTGAGATGGCGAACCCTGCGAGCTGTCAGCTTTTTGCTCACTCTCAGGAGCGGATGCGTAATCATACTGCCGCCCAGTTAATCAATGGTTTTAACTTCCAGCGCTGGCTCGAAAGCAATCCGCAGGATTCACATAGCGAGCATGTCGTGATTAACGGACAGAATTTCCTGATGGAAATTACGCCAGTTCACTTGCAGGGTGAAAATCAGGAGCAAATGCTGACGGGAGCCGTCGTTATGCTGCGTTCCACCATCAGGATGGGACGTCAGCTGCAAAATATGACCACGCAGGATCTGAGCGCGTTTAGCCAGATTATTGCCGTCAGCGCCAAAATGAAGCATGTCGTAGAACAGGCCCGTAAGTTGGCGACGCTGAGCGCACCGCTGCTAATCACCGGTAATACCGGTACGGGTAAGGATCTCTTTGCCCACGCCTGTCATCTGGCGAGCCCGCGCGCGGCGAAGCCTTATCTGGCGCTGAACTGTGCGTCGATCCCTGAAGACGCGGTCGAAAGCGAGCTGTTTGGTCACGCAGGGGAAGGTAAAAAAGGGTTCTTCGAGCAGGCTAACGGCGGCTCGGTGTTGCTGGATGAGATTGGCGAAATGTCGCCGAGCATGCAGACCAAATTGTTGCGTTTCCTCAATGACGGGACCTTCCGCCGGGTTGGCGAAGATCATGAAGTCCATGTCGATGTACGTGTGATTTGCGCCACGCAAAAGAACCTGGTGGAGCTGGTGCAGAAAGGTTTGTTCCGCGAAGATCTGTATTATCGTCTGAACGTGCTGACCCTCAACCTGCCGCCGCTGCGCGATTGTCCGCAAGATATCATGCCGCTCACCGAACTGTTTGTGGCGCGTTTTGCCGACGAACAGGGCGTACCGCGTCCGAAACTGTCCGCCGATCTCAGTACGGTATTAACCCGCTACGGCTGGCCGGGTAACGTGCGCCAGCTTAAAAATGCCATCTATCGGGCGTTGACCCAGTTGGAGGGGTATGAGCTGCGGCCACAGGATATTTTATTGCCAGATTACGATGCGGCAACGGTTGCGGTCGGAGAAGATGTGATGGAAGGCTCGCTGGATGAAATTACCAGCCGCTTTGAACGCTCGGTGCTGACGCAGCTGTATATGAACTATCCCAGCACGCGTAAACTGGCGAAAAGGCTTGGCGTTTCCCATACCGCAATAGCCAATAAACTGCGCGAGTATGGCCTGAGCCAGCAGAAAAAAAGCGAAGAGTAACGATGATAATGAAAATGCCTCCATCTGGAGGCATTTTTGTATGCAGACGCAGCTTAAGCTTTCAGTACGTCCAGCGCCGCATCATAGTCCGGCTCGTTGGTAATTTCATTAACCAACTGGCTGAAAACGACGTTGTCATTCTCATCGATAACGACCACGGCACGAGCGGCCAGGCCTTTCAGCGGGCCTTCAGCGATTTCAACGCCGTAGTTTTTCAGGAATTCTGCATTGCGCAGGGTGGACAGCGTGATAACGTTGCTCAGACCTTCCGCACCGCAAAAACGTGAGTGGGCAAATGGCAGGTCGGCTGAAATGCACAGTACGACGGTATTGTCGATTTCTGTCGCCAGTTGGTTAAACTTACGTACCGATGCCGCGCAAACGCCGGTATCGATGCTTGGGAAAATATTCAGTACTTTGCGCTTGCCTGCAAACTGGCCCAGCGTAACGTCAGACAGATCTTTAGCCACAAGGGTAAAAGCCTGAGCTTTGCTTCCTGCCTGAGGAATGGAGCCAGCGACTGCAACCGGGTTGCCCTGGAAATGAACGGTTTGTGACATGGTTATCTTCCTGTTTACATATAGTTAACGTCGAGGCTAGTTTATGCTATCAGCAGTTAACACGGCAAACGCTATTTGTGGATATCCGCTTCAGGGACTGCACTAAGGAAAACGAATGAGAACAGTAAAGGTATATGAGGAAGCCTGGCCGCTGCACACTCCCTTTGTTATAGCCCGAGGGAGCAGAACCGAAGCGCATGTGGTGGTTGTCGAAGTGGAAGAAAATGGCGTCACAGGCATCGGAGAGTGTACGCCTTATCCGCGCTACGGTGAAAGCGATGCCTCAGTGCTGGCGCAAATTATGAGTATTGCGCCACAACTGGAAAATGGACTGACGCGCGAAGAACTGCAAAAGCTATTGCCAGCGGGAGCGGCGCGTAACGCGGTGGACTGTGCGTTGTGGGATCTGAGTGCGCGTCAACAGCAGCAGTCTCTGGCTGAACTGGTGGGTTGCGAACTGGCGGAGGTGGTGACGACAGCGCAAACGGTGGTGATTGGTACGCCGGAACAGATGGCGGCGAGTGCGGCAGCACTGTGGGAGAAGGGGGCGAGACTGCTGAAAGTCAAACTGGATGAGCGTTTAATCAGCGAACGGATGGTTGCCATTCGTGCGGCTGTTCCTGATGCCACGATCATTGTCGACGCCAACGAATCCTGGCGGGCAGAGGGGCTGGCCGCGCGCTGTCAGCTTCTGGCTGATCTAGGGATTGCGATGCTGGAACAACCGCTCCCGGCGCAGGATGATGCCGCGCTGGAGAATTTTGTGCATCCGCTACCGATCTGCGCAGATGAAAGTTGCCACACCCGCAGCAGCCTGAAAGCGCTGCACGGGCGCTATGAAATGGTCAATATCAAACTGGATAAAACGGGTGGCCTGACCGAAGCGCTGGCGCTGGCCGTTGATGCTCGCGAGCAAGGATTTGCGCTGATGCTGGGCTGCATGTTGTGTACATCCCGGGCGATTAGCGCAGCGTTACCCCTCACGCCGCAGGTCAGTTTTGCCGATCTCGATGGACCTACCTGGCTTGCCAGCGATGCGGAGCCAGCCCTGCATTTTACGACCGGACAGCTTCATCTCTAGGGTGCCAACGCAGGAGATTGGACATGGCCAGCAGGTATTTCTCGCTCGCTTCATCGGATGAAATGGGCGGGAATTCGGCGGTGATACAGTGCAAGTTCAGGTCGGCACACCAGCTACCAAAAGAGCCGGGCGTTTCATAACCTACGCTGGTAACCAGGGGCAACTCAAATGACTGCGCCAGCCACGCGCCCAATTCGCTGCGTCTGGGATCTTCAATACAGGCCAGCGGATCGTGGAAAGACACCACCCAGGCGGGATGAATCCGGTGAATAAGCTTACACAGTGCCTGGGTTTCTGGTTCTGACCCCGGATGCTCGCCGGTCAGCAATACCACGTCGCGTTCTTCTGCGCTACTGTTCCAGCGATACACCGTTTCACCCGCTTTCCAGTTTGCAGCAGGAAAGTTACGGTTAAGATCTACGCCGTTCGCATTTGCGCGTAGCCCAAGCTGGCAACCGTCGGGGTTCACCGCCAGCACAACATGATGACGACGCAGGGAAGGGTTAAGCGTACGCAATGCGCAGGAAAGGGTGACGACCGATGAGTTTTCATCACCGTGTGTACCTGCCAGTATCAGGCCACTTTCACGATCGGCTGCCAGCGCAGGAAACCAGATTAGCGGTGCGCCTAACGATGAACGTCCGTAATGTTCGGTTCCTGGCGGAAATGCGCCGCGCTCGGCACGGGGACGGGTAGCGGTCATAGTCATCTCTGAATGCTCGAATAGTTACTCGCAGTGTTGTGCAAAATGTATGGATAATCAAATCGTTTTCACACACTTATCTTTTCAGGTGTAATATCACTTTCTTGTCGGAAGTTAATTGCATTTCCTGCTGGCGATACAAATAATTACACATTCACTTAGTAGCCGGAATTGAGGGTATTTTATGCAGCATTCTGTTTCAGTAACCTGTTGTGCGCTGTTGGTTAGCAGCATTTCCTTATCCTGGGCTGCTGATGTTCCCAGCGGAACGGTACTGGCAGAGAAACAAGAACTGGTGCGGCATATAAAAGATGAACCGGCGTCACTTGATCCGGCAAAGGCCGTCGGACTTCCTGAAATTCAGGTTATTCGTGATTTATTTGAAGGGCTTGTCAATCAGAATGAGAAGGGAGAAATTGTTCCTGGCGTCGCCACCCAGTGGAAAAGTAACGATAACCGCATCTGGACGTTTACGCTACGCGACAACGCGCAGTGGTCCGATGGTACACCGGTAACGGCGCAGGATTTTGTCTACAGCTGGCAGCGTCTGGTTGATCCCAAAACACTATCACCGTTTGCGTGGTTTGCTGCGCTGGCGGGTATTAGCAATGCTCAGGCGATCATCGATGGCAAAGCAACGCCTGATAAGCTTGGCGTTAGCGCAGTCGATGCGCGTACATTGAAAGTTCAGCTGGATAAACCGCTCCCCTGGTTTGCCAACCTGACGGCAAGTTTTGCATTTTATCCGGTACAAAAAGCCAATGTCGAAAGCGGCAAAGAGTGGACCAAACCGGGGAATTTGATTGGTAACGGCGCCTATGTGCTCAAAGATCGCGTCGTAAATGAAAAACTGGTCGTTGTACCGAATACGCATTACTGGGACAACGGCAAAACGGTTCTGCAGAAAGTTACCTTCCTGCCCATTAATCAGGAATCGGCAGCCACCAAGCGCTACCTTGCGGGTGATATTGATATCACTGAATCCTTTCCGAAAAACATGTATCAGAAACTGTTGAAGGATATTCCGGGCCAGGTTTATACCCCGCCTCAGCTTGGCACTTACTATTATGCCTTCAATACCCAGAAGGGACCGACTGCTGATTCCCGCGTGCGTCTGGCGCTCAGCATGACGATCGATCGTCGTTTGATGGCGGAGAAAGTATTGGGTACCGGCGAGAAGCCCGCATGGCATTTTACGCCGGATGTTACGGCAGGATTTGTACCTGAACCTTCGCCGTTTGAGCAAATGAGTCAGGAAGAGTTGAATGCTCAGGCGAAAACGCTGTTGCGTGCGGCAGGCTATGGTCCGCAGAAGCCGCTGAAACTGACGCTGCTGTACAACACCTCTGAAAACCACCAAAAGATTGCTATCGCTGTGGCTTCTATGTGGAAGAAGAATCTCGGCGTTGACGTAAAACTGCAGAATCAGGAGTGGAAAACCTATATCGACAGCCGTAATACCGGCAATTTTGATGTGATCCGCGCTTCCTGGGTGGGGGACTACAATGAGCCTTCGACGTTCCTGTCGCTATTAACATCGACCCATACGGGCAATATCTCCCGCTTTAATAATCCGGCATACGATAAAGTTTTAACTCAGGCTACGTTGGAAAATACCGAGAAGGCGCGGAATGCGGATTATAATACGGCAGAGAAAATTCTGATGGAACAGGCACCTATTGCGCCAATTTATCAGTATACCAACGGGCGGTTAATTAAACCTTGGCTGAAAGGGTACCCGATTACTAACCCTGAAGATGTCGCATACAGCCGCACAATGTATATTGTGAAGCACTAAACCTGGTGAAATAGCGGGAATTGCTTATCGGGGAGAAGGTTTTCTGTATTGAGGGCGGTCAGGCGGTGACCCGCTGGTCGTTACGGCCAGAGCATAGCGTGCGAGAGTTGCCTTTGCAGGAGCGTTTGTACACCGAAGGATCGTCATGAAGGTTATTGCCCGGTCAGGTTTCATAAGGACCGGCAGACAGCCGGTCCTCAAGGGCGGTTATTTCAACTCCAGTGTGGTTATCACACGGGCAATATCCGCGATATCACTTGCTGACAAAGGCTGCAGGGGGCGAGGGAGGCAGTCCGTATCGGTAAGTCCAAGCACGCCTGCGGCAGCAGCAATAACGCGGATGCTTCCGCCATGTTTACGGAAAAGCGCCCACAATGGCTCAAGGCGCGTTGTCAGGGCAGTAACGCGTTCATGATCGTTCGCCGCCGCTGCGTCAGTAATTTGTTTCGCCATCACCGGAAACAAACCACCGCTAACGGAGTACCACACTTCACAGCCGGCGTTTAATCCCAGCCCGGCATAAGCATCCCCACTGATACCGATGGTTACGTCAGGGAGCAGGTGTTGACGCAATGCCTCTACCCGCTCTCTCGCTGCAGTCGGGCTATCCGGGACACCAGGGAGCTTGACCGAGCGAACCCCCTCCAGTGAGGATAGACGCCCGTGCAGTTCATCCGTAAAGGTAAAATGTGTGGTGCCCGGGTTATCATAGATGCACACCGGCACAGACGCGTGTCGGGTAACGGTCTCAAATAGTGCGAAGACTTCTTCGTCACGGAGCGGCTGGTAGCTGACAGCCGGGAGCAGCAGGGCATTTGCGCCCGCGGCTTGCGCATCGTCTGACAGATGCAGGATGGCTTCCGTGCTGACAGCACCCACACACACCATGACAGGGATCTCTCCGGCGTGCTGTGTTGCCAGAATCGCGATGCGCTTGCGTTGCTCTCGGGTCAGATAAGCGTAGCTTCCGGTTGATCCCAGGATACCCATAGAATCAACCCGGGCTTCTGTTAGGCGAGAAAGAATATGACTGAAGCCCTTTTCATCCACGCCGCTGGTGGTGACTGGAGTTAAGGGAAACGCAGACAAGCCAGTAAACATAGGTGTTTGTCCTGAATAAGATTACTGGTGCTGATCTTCGATGAGAGTAATTTCAAACCACAGACCCGGCATCATTTCTTCCAGACCGTCAGTCAGCATTCTTCCTGCTTCATGAAGCTTTTCCAGCGGCATCTGTGGCAGACTTTCCAGAATAAACCACATTTGCTGCGCTTCAACACTTAAACGTGTCCTTATCCCTTGCCTCCAGTTCCAGCGACGGCAGGTGACGCCAGCATTGTCACGCCAGATAACCTCTCCGGGGGAGGGATACTCGATAACAGGTGCGCCTTCTTTCATCGTGTCAAAGGGCTCGGTACCTTCCGCAATGGTCAGACGCGGAATACCCTGGTAAGCGGAAATATTCTCGCCACCAACCGGAACGGCATAGCGGAGGCTGACGGCGTTATAAAGATCAACAACAGGATCCAGTGCTGGCATCATGCCATCACGAAGCACGCGCTTACGTAGCGCATCAGCTGAACAAGGCGTACGCTTTGGTTTGGCGCCAAATGATTGAAAAACGCCAGCCCATGCGGCCAGATGAGACTCCGCCCATTCCGGTCTGCCTGCCAGAACCGCCTCACAAGCTTCCAGCAAGGCGGCCCTGCCAACGTCAGGATTCAGTACCGGCGCGGCTTTTACGTAGATACTAAGCGCTCGAAAACCGGGAGCAGTACGATAAACTTCCGGGGCAATTGACGGAGAATGTGTTAACACGGGATAATCCTGTAATGACCAATTTATTTTATGATATCGACCAATGACCAAAAAAGTCAACTTAATGACCGATGCGGGTGCGGATGTCAGCACCGTCAATGAAGCTGTTTCGCAGCGAATTAAGCAGTACCGTAAACAAAAAAAAATGTCGCTTGATGAGCTGTCCAGGCAGGCAAATGTCAGTAAGGGAGCGCTGGTCGAGATTGAAGGATGTAAGGCCAATCCCAGTATTGCGCTGTTATGCCGTCTGGCAGCCGCAATGGGGGTATCGGTGGCTGATTTTGTCGATGTAGGGACAAAACCAACCGTCCATCTTATTGCTGAAGGTGAGATCCCTGAACTCTGGAAAGGCGACAAAGGAGGAAGAGCAAGGCTTCTTGCTGGTTCCGGGGGGCCGGATATGACAGAGCTCTGGATGTGGGAAATGCAGCCAGGAGAAAAGTTTGCTTCTCCCGGTCACTCTACGGGAACACTTGAATTGTTTTATGTACAAACGGGGACGCTCACGCTTGGCGTACAAGAGCATCTGTATCTGGTTAATTCCGGTTGTTCTGCAACGGCCAGAATGGATGTCCCTCATTTCTATGAAAACCGGGGTGAGAGCCCACTGATATTTATCATGACAGTGAATGAGAAAGCATCCTGAGTAACTCGTAAGAGTGAGATGTGTAGGGATAAAAATCGTCCGGACATATGCTCAAGATCTATTTCTCAGAGATAACTACGGGCTAACTTTGTTCCCGATATACCTGTCTGTCAGATCCCGTGCTTTGTTATCTCCGGAAACTGAAGGCTGGTGAAGGATACCAGCCTCTCGGGCATTTTCATCGCATAGCGATGCTGTTCAATCACTGACCTGCTTTGTTTTGACTATCCTCAGACAACAGTACCTCCCTTATAGCTGTGATGATGAATATAACCATCTGATTTTATAGATTTTCATCGTTATACCTATTCTGTCATTAGCGTCTCTGACTTGCTGAGTCATACATACATAATCTGCGTTTTTTGGGTTCACCTTTCAAAAGATTTATAGATCTTGGTCAATATAATGACCTTATTATGCCAATAATATGACCGGAAGATCCTGACGATCACACTGGCTGAACCCCAGGATCAAGGTACTTTATACAAAGATATTTGGACTAATAAGGCAATTTGAAGAAGAAAACGCGGCCACTGGCCTTACTGCTCTGTCAGTTTGACTCACTGGCACGTGTTCAAAAATCTCAGCAAAAGCCATAACAGAGATAACATACATGATAAAACCAACGGACTATGAACCTGAACCAGGTCTGGGGAAACATAGCTGGCCACAGGTAATCAAATGGCTACTCATCATTCTGGTCATTTATGCAGTATGCAGTGTTTTTATTTCAAATCCTTTTTCTATTTTTGTGGACAGAGTAACTCCCGTAGATTACTCAAGAATAATGTATTTTCATGGCTTGTCTGTAGGTCTTGCTGGTCTGACTGCTCTACTGGTTAGTCAGATTTATGGTCTTGACGGAAAATTCAAAAAAATTATTTTCTATTGCACAATCGCCACAATTTTAATTGGTGTAAGTGGTGGTGCGATCAATCGTTCTATGGAATCCAGCAAGCTTGCATTGTGGTACCAAATTCTTTCTTTTTTATCGCTTGATGTGATACTGATAACAATGTTATCAGGACTTATTCTGTTAAAAAATAAAGAATTAAAGTCATCACGAACATATTATCTGGTTATAGCCGCATCCTGCACAGCTGTCATTGCCGCACTGATTGGCGATTTAGCCGGGTTCATTCTTGATTTTGGCGACTGGCTGGGAATATTAGGTTGGTATGCTGGTAAGATTGGTTATACCCTACCGGAATGGCAGGACAATTTACTACGCTCTCACTCTGACATGATGGTAGTGGCTGTCATTGGTCTTATACTGTCGGCAGTGACCTGGAGATACGGGAGATATTTATCCGGATATGCTGCAAAGATAAAAGCAACTGGTGAATGGCTGGTTATTTTGGGGCTGGTTGCTGTTGTTATTATTTTAGTAGTATCAGGTTTCGGTGGTCCTCTTTTACAGATCCCTCATATTTTTACAGAAAAAGGATTCTTTGAACCCAGAGGCCATAGTGTGGCTGGTATTGATTTAGGTGATTTTACAATCGGTACCTTTATTTTATGTGGCGGTTTACTTCTGATTGGCTCAATACTTTTCGGAAAAGGGAAAAATGGCGTCAAACTAAACGAATCCAGCAAGTACACTCTTATGGGGATCTTCCTTACATGGTGTAGCATAGTGATTACCGTAGCAGGTATGGGGTTCCTGGAAGAGTATCGAGCCGATCTTTATAACTCAGCTAACCCTGTGCCACTAGGGGAGTATGGTTTTGCATTCCGCATGCTGCATCTTGATGTCAGTTTGATATTATTTCCGGCTATTATGGTTGTTATGTTGTTTGCCCAGCATCTGCTGAAGGATGAACAGACAAAACTTATCCAATGGGTTTTACGCACAGGTGTCTTGCTTTGCTCTATTGGATCCCTGATATACATGATACTGAACCCCCAGGCCTTTGGTCCCGGTTACTGGGTCGTCGGCTCCGGTTTCATATTTGTTGTAATGGGGATGTGCTACTTTTTTGTTAAAAGCGATAATCACATTAAAGAAAGATTTAATCAGTAAAACCATCATCTGGATCCTTTAAACGGATACAGACGATGGCTGATGGTTACGTATTACAGATCAGGTGCCACCATTAAAGGTGGCATCATTAGTTTGATCTCACCTGAATGTTGTAGTCTGTTATGCAGACTACAACATTACTCAGAATTTATAGTGTCGACCTGAAGGAGCTATGTCCGAAACCATGAATTAGGTTCATATGCCATGTTGGTTCCGTAGAGTAGTCCTGTCCTGATGCGTTATAGAGTCTGATATCGCAGCCTTTATCCTTTCTTATCCTCATCTTTAACAGAACAACCTCGTCTGTATTAATGAATTCCATGCATAGGTCAAATCAGAGATTACAGGCTAATCACGGCGGGGGTTCTGGCCTAATATGGTGTTTTAACATGACAGGGGCTTGGCCGTGGAATACTCAGTACTAAGTAACAACCGCAAAATGCCGATGGTTGGTTTTGGCGTTTTTAAGGTCACCGATAAAGAAGAGTGTAAGCAGTCGGTATTAAGCGCTATTCGTACCGGTTACCGCCTCATCGATACCGCAGCCGTGTACAGCAATGAAGATGCCGTGGGTGAGGCGGTTCGTGCAGCCATTGCCGAAGGTCTGTGTACCCGCGAGGAGTTATTTATCACTTCTAAGCTGTGGGTCCAGGATATGGCCAACTACGATATGGCTAAAGCCGGTATTGAGGCGTCGCTGAAAAAATCGGGCCTGGAATATTTTGATCTTTATTTATTGCATCAGGCCATGGGCGATTATTTCAGCGCCTGGCGCGCGCTGGAAGAGGCTTATGAAGCCGGTATACTGAAGGCCATTGGCGTCTCCAACTTCTATGCGCATGTGTTAGCTAACTTCTGTGAAACCGTCAGAATTCAGCCGATGGTGAACCAGGTCGAATTGCATCCTTACTTTGCGCAACCTGTAGCCATTGAAACGATGAAGCGCTACAACGTTCAGCCTGAAGCCTGGGCGCCGTTAGGCGGTGGCAGACATAAACCATATGAAGATGAAATGCTTCAGGGGATTGCGGATGCCCACCAAAAAACCGTTGCTCAGGTTGTTCTGCGCTGGAACGTGCAGCGCGGCGTGACGGTGATTCCTAAATCCACCCGGCAGGAGCGTATTGCAGAGAATTTTGCCATCTGGGATTTCTCACTCACGGATAGTGAAATGGCGCAAATCAGCGCGCTGGATCTAGGCTATGTGGGGGAGGCGGTGAAGCATTTTAATCCTGAATTCGTTCGCGGCTGCCTTGGCGTTAAAATCCATGACTGAGCGTGGAGAAAACGTCGCGAGCTCGTAAAACGGACAACTTTTTTGCCTGCGTTAAAATGGCTGGTGTGATTTTCCTTCAGCTATTTTAAGTTTCCGGGGGCTGGTGCTCCCGGCAAATCAGCAACGCATCCTCTTCACTCAATCTCTCTTTCGTCAGATTACAATATCCCTGACCACCCGTTTTTTGGTGGAAGCGACAGCTATGGCAAAGTCCAAAGCCAGGCACATTGTTGGTCCGCTGGATCCCACGTAAAAGTTCAAACAGTAGCTCCTTAAGTACAGTCGCGCGTTCACCCATCGCCGTTTCACCCGCCACCAAAAACGTTGGCGGGAGCAGGGCGTCCAGTAACGTACCGGCTGATTCAGTTAACTGTAAATGTACGCTGCGTTTATCGCGGGCATCCTGCTTACGAACAATCAGTCCTTTGCTTTCCAGCAGCTTCAGCGATTGCGATACGGTGCCTTTGGTGAGGCCGAGGTAGTCCGTTACGCCAAGCGGCGTATTGGAATAACGGTTGCAACGGGCCAGATACATTAACGCGCTGAGTTGTACCGGTTGCAGATCCGCCAGTAATGGATGTTGGCGAAACCACATCCGTGTCAGGCTGGAAAGCCTGTCCAGGACATCGAAAAGTGACATGTCGTGCATAACAACTTCCTCCTAGACATATAGTATCGATTAAAAACTATATTGACAAAGCATAAAAGTGGCGTAGCATCAATTATAGTATCGAATCGATACTATAATTTAAAAGGAGATATATCATGACTAAAGCCCGTTTTTATCATGCCGGTTGCCCGGTTTGCGTTTCCGCAGAACAAGCGCTGCTTCAGCATCTGTCCTCCGATGTTGAAATCGATGTTATTCCCCTGGGAGAGCAACCTGGCCGGGTTACGGAAGCAGAACAGGCTGGCGTGAAGTCCGTTCCGGCGCTGGTGATCGACGGCAATGTGCTGCATATCAATTTTGGCGCGCCCATTGAAGCGCTGAAATAACCTGGTGCGTTCGGGAAGTGGCGTAAGCAATTTCCCGAACATCCGCGGCAATAAGGAAGAGGCGTTATGAATGTGACGGGAAAATACCATCCTATAGATTGCGAACTTCACGATTATCTGGAGATCGCCTGTCTGTACCATTATTGGTTACGTATTGAGCTAACCGATGACTCGTGTATGAATGCCACAGCGTTGACGACCTGCACCACCAGAGATAAAGAAGAGTTTCTGGTGGTGGAATACAATGGCAATCCGCTAAAAATTCGTCTGGATCGTTTGTCTGTGATTGCCGCGCTGACGGCCGGGGCGACGTTTAGCGTCGTCAGCTTTCGTTGAGTAACGACGCAACGAACGCGCCGTCGCTGTTATACGGTATAAATACGAATGTCATGAGCCTGGAAAGCCGTGGCATACTCTTTGCTGATATTTTTCTCCACGACAATCACATCAATATTGCTGCTTTCGGCGACGACATAGCGGGCGACGGCTGGGACCTTTTCCGCCGTCAGTGCGACGATAGTTTCATTGCATTGTTTGATTACCGCTTTTTTGAACTCGCAATCCGCATAATCAAATCCGGTTAAGCCGGATTCTGGCGACATCGCACAACCGCCAATAAAACCCTGATCGAATAAGATGTTCTGCACTTGGGCGATGGCGGTGGCCCCCACACATCCACCCGAGGATCTCTGTACCGCGCCGCCTAATATGATGACCTCAAACAGCGGTTTTTCCAGCAAAACGGCGGCAATCTCTGGGGAGTTGGTCACTACGGTTAACGCCAGTTCGGCGGGCAGGGCTTCAGCCATCGCTAAATTTGTGCTGCCCGTGTCGATAAAAATGCAGCTGCCGGATTTGACCAACCGGGCGCACCTCTGCGCGATACTGTTTTTTTTCGCCACATTAATGTTCTTGCGTACAGCGATGTCTTCGGATTCAGGAAGGGCAATGACCGCGCCGCCATAAACCTTTTTACACACGCCATCTTTACTTAGCTCATGCAGGTCGCGGCGGATCGTATGTTCAGAAACGCCTAGCCGACTGGCGAGCTCGGAACAAATGACTCTGCCGTTTTCCTGCAAGATCTGATAGATAAGCGCCTGGCGCTGTTCCGGGAAGGCAGCATAATCAAGCATAAATACTCCAGATAAAACAAATAACGAGCAATAATGAGCATGATCGTGCATGATGATTAACGATGTCAACACCCTTGAGAACGTACTGTTCGGAATACTACGAGAAGAGGTTCGTGATGAAGATTGCGCATATGGCTTTATGGACACAGGATCTCGAGCAGCAAGCTCGTTTCTGGGTCACGTTCTTTGACGGCAAGATTAACGAAAAATACTGCAGTAAAACCAATCCTGGATTTGAATCTTATTTTGTTCGTATTGGCGATGAGGTTGCGATTGAAATAATGACCAAACCGGGCCTTACAAGACGGCAGCCAGACAATAATACCTGTGGATGGGTACACCTTGCACTCTCTGCAGGCTGCGCGGAAAAAGTTGATGCCATCGCGAGACGTGCGCAGGAACAGGGGATTTTAATTTCTGCTCCACGAACTACCGGTGATGGCTATTACGAAGCGGTAATACAAGATCCTGACGGCAATTTAATTGAGATTGTTGCCTAACGTTGTACAAATTTCCCTGCTGATAAATGGCATCGGGGACTGATTATTGATGAGTATTGTTCATAGGTTCGTTCTTATTTAACCCTCTAATCAGCGGTGCGTTAGGCCTCTATAATTTTACTGTTTTCAGTATCCGGCGGCAGTACGCTGGCGTTATTTTGGAGAGTCATACATGCAACATCAACTGGATGCCAGACAGCAGGCAATCATACCTATTGCCGCGTTTACCGCTACAGGTCACGGTGAAAACCTGGACGCGGCGTTGAATGCCGGGCTGGATGCGGGGCTCACCCTCAATGAAGTGAAGGAAATTCTACTACAGCTTTATGCTTACTGCGGTTTCCCCCGCAGCCTGAATGGACTTGCTTGTTTAATGTCTGTGGTTAAACGCCGTAGAGAAAGAGGAATTACCGACGCAGAGGGAAATCCGGCCACGCCGCCGACGGAGGGCTGGGACAGCTTCCTGGCAGGGAGTCGCACACAGACCCAGCTCGTTGGGCATCAGGTCAGTGGGCCGCTGTTCGACTTTGCGCCTGCCATTGATGTCTGGCTAAAGGCACATTTATTTGGCGATATTTTTCAGCGTGACGTCCTTAACTGGAAGATGCGGGAGCTGGCGACGGTTTCTGCGTTAGCGGTATTAGGCGGTGTGAACAGTCAACTGAAGAGCCATTTTGCTATCAGTCTGAATATCGGTATGACTACTGATCAACTGATTGAATTTATTGCAATACTTGAACAGCATTGTGGTGCTGAGATCGCGACTAATGCCCGCGCGGTTCTTGATGAATGTCGCTTATGAATGCTGGTTAAGGTAATACCTAATCCCTGAGGAAATCATAATGGTCATGAACGTGAAGGGTTATGCCGCTCTGGCGGTGAAAGAAGATTTAGTTCCACACAGCTTTGTTCGTCGCGATCCGCGCGAAGATGATGTGGTGATTGATATCTTGTATAGCGGTGTTTGCCACTCAGATATCCACAACGCCTATAATGACTGGGGCGGCGCTAAGTATCCGATGGTGCCGGGACACGAAATCATTGGCCGTGTGGTGCATGTCGGGAAGTCGGTGACCAAATTTGCCGTAGGCGATCTCGCCGGGGTTGGCTGTATGGTTGACTCATGCCAGCATTGTAGCGCTTGCAAACAGGGGCTGGAGCAATATTGCGAAGAGGGTAACACGCTCACGTATAACGATATCGATCGTCATGACGGGCTGCCTACCTTCGGGGGCTATTCCGACAAGATTGTCGTTACCGAAAAGTTTGTGGTGAAGGTGCCAGAAGGGATAGATTTACGCGGTGCCGCGCCGCTGCTTTGTGCCGGGATCACCACATGGTCGCCGCTGCGTCACTGGCAGGTTGGTGAGGGCAGTAAAGTCGCGGTTGTTGGGTTGGGCGGCCTTGGGCATATGGCCATCAAACTCGCTAATGCGTTGGGGGCTGAAGTTACGCTGTTCACGCGTTCGCCGGGCAAAGAAGCAGATGCCAGACGTCTGGGTGCCAGTCACGTTGTGCTTTCCACTGACCCTGAGCAGATGAAGGCCGCCGCTAATCAGTTTGACCTGATTATTGATACTGTCCCGTACGTTCATGACCTGAATCCCTATATCCCAACGTTGGCGCTAAGCGGTACGCTGGTACTGGTTGGCTATCTGGGCGCGTTGGATCCGTTCCTGAATACGGTTCCCCTGATTCACGGGCGGAAATCTGTTGCGGGGTCGGTTATCGGCGGGATTGCAGAAACGCAGGAGATGTTGGATTTTTGCGGCCAGCACGGTATTACAGCCGATGTCGAAGTGATCAATATTCAGGATATTAATAACGCCTGGCAGCGGATGTTGAAAAGCGATGTGAAATACCGCTTTGTAATTGATATTGCCTCGCTGAAATAACGGTAAAAAAGACGCGGATTTCCGCGTCTTTACTTTTTGTTAGTGTGCCGATGGCGATACTTCAGGATTATCCATATACAGCGTCTGGCTGGGGAATGCAAAGTCGGCGCCGTTTGCCTGGACTATCGAAATAATTTTCAAATAAACGTCTTGTTGTACTGCAAGCCATTCCTGCCATACGGTAGTTTTCGTGAAGCAATACACCATGATATTTAATGATGAATCTGCAAATTCATTGAAATAGACCAGTAGCGTTTGCTTCTGGTCTATCCCTGGATGATTTTGCAGCATTTGCCTGACCGCCTCGACAACAGCCTCAATTTTATCGGCATCTTCATATCGTAACCCGATCACCGTTTTGATTCTTCTGTTGGTCATACGCCCTGGATTTTCTACGCTGATAGAGGAGAAAATCGAGTTGGGTACATATAACGGACGATGATCGAAGGTGTTAATTTTGGTCATTCGCCAGCCAATTTCTGTCACAGTGCCTTCAATATTACGGTCCGGGGAACGGATCCAGTCGCCGATGCTAAACGGTCTGTCGAAATAGAGCATAATGCCGGAGAAAAAATTGCTCAGGATGTCTTTACCTGCCATACCTACAGCGATACCACCGATGCCGCCAAAGGTTAGCAGACCAGATAAGCTCATGCCGAAATGTTCGCCATACAGCAAAATGATGGCGACCACGATGGTAATCTTAATGATCCGCGACAGGATCCTTGCGCTGGTAATATCTCTGCCTTTATTAATCTGCGTTTTTTCAAACTGATTAATCACCAGAAAGAGTTTGATCGTCAGAATCAGCGCAATCAACGAGGTGCAGATAAAATCGACTACGCTAGGAGAGATAAATTTCAGGTTGTAACTCTCGATCACGTTATTGGCAATACTGCCGAACGTTCCAATGATAATGGCATAGACGAAAAATTGTGCCGCATGAAATATGAATCCTTTGCAACGTCGTTCGCCACGGTGAAACCAAACGCTCATCAGCACCAGTGCGGTAAAACAACTGAGAATTACCGTCAAATTAAACGCATTATTCATAAACAGTTCAGCGATCATGATCCTTCCTGGCAGCTCCGTGGTTGCTAAATATCATCTGACATTCTGCTCATCGTATATTTTACGCAGTTTTGGCGCTCAGATCATTAACCAAAGGGCGAGAGAAATAATGCAATCAGCGCTAATTTCAACGCAATCGCGCAGGTGTCACTCGTGAAGGAGCGTTATGTAGCAGACAGTAAGTTGATGTCATGGTATTGTTAGCGCAAAGTAACAAGCTTTTCATCTGCAAAAGGACAGTACTATGAACATGGCTAAGCTGAAGACAGCGAAGGGACGAAAGTTTTTGTTGTGCCTGCTTGGGGTGTTTATTATCGCTGCATCGGTAGTCACGCGAGCGACGATCGGCGGCGTTATTGAACAGTATGGCATTCCGCTATCCGACTGGACCGCCTCAATGTATGCCATTCAATCTGCAATGATTTGTGTCTACAGCATGGTGTTTACCATTCTGCTTGCCATCCCTCTGGGCATCTACTTCCTCGGTGGCGACGAGAAACACTAATTATTTGTTATGCCGGATGAATATCCATCCGGCATTGTATGGTGTGGTTAGTCGTCTTCGTCGTCGTCCAGCTCAACGGGCGTCTGATACTGATCCGGCTTGATAACCAGCAGGTCACAGCGTAGATGATCGATAACCTGTTCCGCGGTATTTCCCAGGAACGCGGCAGAGATGCCGGTACGTCCAACGGTGCCCAGGACCACGATGCCCGCCTGTAAGTGTTCGGCTAAATCAGGAATAACCTCTTCAGGTAATCCCTTTTCAACATGCGTTACTTTCTCATCGATACTGAATTTCTGGCGTAAGGCTTTCATGGCCAGCAGATGCTGTCCACGGATCGCATCGTTATATACGCTGGGATCAAATTCAGGGAGCTCAATCGCAATGTTGATGGGGGTAACAGGGTAGGCGCCAACCAAATGCACTTCGGTATGGTTAACCTGTTCCGCCAGTTGCAGCGTTTCTTTAACCAGTTTTTCATTGAGGGAGTTGTGATAGGCCTCTTCGCTGGCGAGGTTCACCGCAACCAGCGCTTTACCGCCCTCAGGCCACGGCTGGTCTTTAACCATCCACACCGGGCTTGGACATTTACGCAATAAATGCCAGTCGGTCGGGGTGAAAATCACGGCTTCCAGACGGTCGTGTTGGTGCGCCATTTTTAGCACCAGATCATGCCTGGCGCTGATGACTTCCTGGATGATGGCTTCAAAGGGGCGGTTGTGCCAGACTACTTTTATCTCAAGAGGGATCCCTGCTTCGATATAGTATTTCGCTTGTTCACGTATCCACGCCGTTCGCTGGCTGATGACACCCTGACGCATTGCCGTACGTTCATCGGGCGACAGCAGGGTAGTCATCTCATAGGAAAAGTCGTAGATCGGCAAAAAGGCTTTAATTTTGCCACCAATCCGTTGATGCAAATAAACAGCTCGCCGTAATGCTGGTTGATCGTCCTGGTTAGGGTCGATGACGACCAGCATATTTTTATACATAGCCATACAGGGTCTCCTTACAACTGTCATCGCAGTTTGTAATTAAAAGAGTAACCCAATAATGTGGATTGAAACAGGGGAGAACCTCCTGCCAGATCAATAAATCGGGAAAATTTAGTGATTTGACAGGAGGATAACAGAGATATTTGCAGAACGATTATGCAACGTTACGCGTGTGGCCAGCAAGAACTGCCAGAGCGTCGCTATTCTCAATAGTGATATATTTGCCTTTTACCGCCAGCATACCGCTTTTCTGGAAACGACCCAGCAGACGGCTAATTGTTTCAACCGTCAGACCGAGGTAGTTACCGATGTCGCCACGGGTCATGGTCAGGCGGAATTCACGAGGCGAGAATCCACGCTGGGCGAAGCGGCGGGACAAATTGTAGATAAAGGCCGCCAGGCGTTCTTCAGCGTTTTTCTTCGACAACAGCAGGATCATGTCCTGGTCGCCTTTGATTTCGCCACTCATCAGACGCATCATCTGTTGACGCAGATTCGGCATTTTGCCGGACAGGTCATCCAGAGTTTCGAAAGGAATCTCGCATACCATTGAGGTTTCCAGCGCCTGGGCAAAGCTGGGGTGATGACCGCTGCCAATCGCGTCAAAACCTACCAGGTCACCTGCCAGATGGAAACCGGTGATTTGCTCATCGCCTTGCTCGGTAATGGTATAGCTTTTAATCGTTCCGGAGCGGATAGCATAAAGTGATTTAAGCTCATCACCTGCTTTAAAGAGCGTCTGCCCCTTTTGGATAGGCTTTTTGCGCTCGATGATGTTATCGAGCTGGTCAAGCTCATGCTCGTTAAGTGTGAACGGGATGCAAAGCTGGCTGATGCTGCAATCCTGGCAATGGATAGCACAACCGCCAGACTGAATGCGCCGTATAATTCGCTTTTCCGGGATCATAGGTCTGCTCAAGCCGTAATTGATATTTGTCAATTTTAACATCTTTTTGGTGAGCACGTAAGCCTGAGCTACTCCCAATAGAGAATAATTCAGGCATAACTGGGTTGAATGTTTGTATCTACCTGATTAGCCGCACTTTATTTAAGGCTGTATTATGTGGAAGTGTGATGAATAAGGCATTAATTGCCTGGATTCTAGAGTAGCAAATAGCCCTCATGACGCAATAGCCACTCTTTTCGTTGCACACCACCGGCATATCCGGTCATGGTACCGTTACGCCCAATGACGCGATGACAAGGGACGACAATGCTTACCGGGTTTGATCCATTCGCCGCCCCGACGGCTCTGGCAGCACCAGGACGTCCCAGTTGTTCGGCCAGTTGACCATAATGCATGACCTGTCCACAGGGAATGGTACGTAACGCTTGCCAGACTTCACGCTGGAAAGGTGTCCCCGCGGTGGCGGTTTCCAGTGTGTCAATAATGCTAAGGTTTCCGGCAAAATATTCAGCCAGCTTATCACTCAATCCGCCAGGGTTTTTGGCAGCAATACGCTGATAACCTTCAGCGCGATAATGAATGTCCAGCAACTGCACCATACGATCGCTGTGTTGATCCCATTCGACCGCGCGCAGACGAAATTGCTCATCGCAAATAATCCACAGCGGGCCCAACGGTGTGGCGATGGTGTCTTCCAGTAAGTTCAGCATCCGTTTCTCTCATTACAGCATTACAGGCAAGGTGACACATTATCACGCCAGTTATCGTCGCAGCTATACCTCTAAAAATGGATATCAGTTTGTTGGAAGTAGATCGCTTTCACGGCGTGAATCTGGTGAATTATTGGAAATAATCGTAAACCGTTGTCGGTATAACAGTGCGCGGTTATGATAAGACCCGTCGTAATACGCTGGAGGATGAAACATGAACCTTGATGACGCATCGTTGTTTCTTGACGCGATGGGGGATGTTCAACCGCTGAAAGGCTGCACCGAGGTGCACTGGCAGCCCACGCGCAATCTCCGCGCTCCGGCACGTATTGATACGCTCCAATTGGATAATTTTCTCTCGACGGGTTTTCTCGATATTGTCCCGTTAAGCGTACCATTGGAATTTCGTCGCGAAGGTTTGCAGCACGGCGTGACTGACAAGCTACGAACCGGCAAATATCCGCAGCAGGCGAGTCTCAATCTCGTCCGTCAGCCCGTTGAAACCTGCCGTCAGATGCTCTTCAGTTTTATTCTGCAGGCACAGCAAGAAGGATTGCGTAACGTGCTGGTGATACACGGCAAGGGGCGCGACGATAACTCTCATGCCAACATTGTTCGCAGCTATGTAGCGCGTTGGCTGACGGAATTTGAAGATGTACAAGCCTACTGCGCCGCACTGCCGCATCACGGCGGCAGCGGGGCATGCTATGTGGCATTACGTAAAACCGCGCAGGCAAAACAGGATAACTGGGAGCGTCACGCTAAGCGCAGTCGCTGACCGACATAAACATCAGGCGGCCAGCACCCGGTTCCGCCCTTCGTTTTTGGCTTTGTACAGCGCGTCGTCAACGCGTTTGAATAGCTCATCGATGCTTTCATTCGTTTCGTGCCGCGCAACGCCGATGCTGACGGTAAAGCGGGGAAGGCCAGGGAGCGTCACCTTGGCCACCGCCGCGCGTATTACTTCTGCGAGATTAAGGGCAACCTCCAGTGAGGTTCGTGGCAGAAGGAGCACAAATTCTTCACCTCCCCAGCGAAAAATCAGGTCGTCCTTTCTTGCACAGGACTCCAGCGTTCGTGCCAGAGCGCAAAGCACATCGTCACCTCTTAAATGACCGAAGAGATCGTTAATGCTTTTAAAGCGATCGGTGTCGATTAACAGCAGGCTGTAGTCCTGCGTTAATGACATCGCGTGCGTCTGTTGCGGTTCGGTTACCTGATAAAAATGTCGGCGGTTCAGTAATCCGGTCAGGGCGTCACGCAGGGCCGCTTGTTCAAGTTCCTGCTCCAGCCTTTTTTGTTCGGTAATGTCATGAATGATGCACAGCATGAGCTTATTGCCATAGATTTCGATCGGCCCGGCATAAGTTTGTACGTGACGTGAGGAACCATCAGCAAGCTTATGAACAAAATGCAAGGGCTTATGGCCGCCGGGCAGATGGGCGATTTCATGCATCACCGGTAGGATATGACGGCCCAGCATGTTGATTTCCCATGTATGTTTCTGGCACATCACATCATGGCTGTAACCATAAAAATTCAGGGCACTGAGATTCGCATCGACGATCAAACCATCTCGAGATGGATCGATAAGTAACATCGGCGCGGAATTAGTCTGGAAGAAGCGCGCGTAAAATCCCTGCTTGTTTCGCTGATAGTTCGCAGAACGACTGGCTTTCAGTCCCTGCGCGGTCGGTGTTTCAATGCCTTCGAAAACGATGATATCGCCAATATCCGGGAGCGAGTTAATGGACAGGCGGCTGGCCATCGCAGTTTCCTCACCGTTGCGATAAACCGTGAGAATTTCCACAATATAGTGATGATTTTTCAAGTCGCTGAGATACATGGTTAAATCATTTTGTGCATATGTTGAGAATATGCCTTTTCGCAGTGGAGAAAAACAGGGATCCTGCATTAGCTCCCGTGCAACGGCATTTGCGAACACAAGTTCTTCGGTATGTGGTGAAACTATCCAAACCGGAAGAGTTAATAAATCCAGTGAATGCAGCGCGGTTATATTCATCGATAATCCCGTTATCTTATCTGCTGTGTTGCCCATTTAATGGCGAATTTTTTATATTACCGTCTCATAATGTTTTGATTGTCGGTGAGACAAGGGGGTACAACTGGTTTTTTTTGATGTTGGTTGCAATTCATGGTACTGGCTATGCCAATAATAGTAGACACTATTTTGGCATGTTTACCGTTATCGCTAAAATATACTTTCAATTTTTAATTCTAGTGCCAGACGCGGTTTCAACATCAATATATTTGAATGAATCGGGCTGGAATCATCAACAAAAATGGTGATCCCATACATTGGGTCACGCCACCAGATAATCGCCAGAAGGCAGCTCAATGTCAGCCAGAGATCGCCACCTTGACTGTACTCATATTTTTACACTGTGTATTAGTTAGAACCACAAAATATTAAGAATGCTGCAATAGTGCTTATATATGTATTCATGATAATTATAACTCTGTACGTTTTACATTCGCTGCGTGCTCACCATCACAATAATCTGATAACAAACCTGGCCATCACCTTTGGTGGAGTAAATCACTGGATTAAGGCAAATAAATAGCGCCATTGTGTGCTTTAAGTAAAAAGGTTATCGACTCTTATTGAATATTCATTTTTCGTATCCGAGCTATGGCAATTTATATTGCAGGTGCTATAAAAAATAATATTCTCCTCGTTTTCTTGGTAAACAGGGCTAAAATGTTAAATGATATTAGCGTCAGGACCTTTATTGTTTTATTTTTGGTGATTACGGCAGTGGCTCTCAATGTGGTGGAAATAATACTTTCAGCTAGCGTTGATGTTATTATTGGTGCCAACTTAGTAAGCTTTATTTCTATAGTATGTCTGTGGGGATACATGACCAAATATCTGGTGATGCCGATTAATACGGTTAAAAGAAGTATTGAAGAGGTTACATCCGGGAATCTGGCGATCAGCATTCCAGAATTTGGTAATAACTGCGCGGGTAGACTTATTCCGGGCATCAATAGCTTATCCAGTAATATTTCAACACTTGTGAATGAGATAAGGATATCTTCACAAACGGCGATGGCGCTCTCAGAACAGCTTGCAGAACGTAGCGCCGAGCTTTCAGTGAAAACAGAACAGCAATCCGGAGCATTAATGCAGACGGCTGCCAACATGGATGAGATCGCGGTGAATACGCGAAACAATGCTGATAACACGCAAATAGCCAGCGCCCAGGCGACAATTGCTACGCAGTGCGCCCGACAGGGGGGCGAATTAATGGTGCAGGTGGCGACAAATATGCGATCAATCACCGAATGCGCGGAACAGATGACTGAAATTATTACGCTGATAGATGGTATCGCATTCCAGACAAATATTCTGGCATTGAATGCAGCTGTGGAAGCGGCGAGGGCCGGGGAACATGGCAAAGGGTTTTCCGTGGTGGCTGGTGAGGTAAGAAAGCTGGCGCACCGTAGCGCAGATGCAGCTAAAAATATTAAACAGCTGATTGCCCAGACTCATCAAAATGTTCAGCAAGGCGCGGCTATCGTACGCGAAGCAGAAAAAAATATGCAGGATATCGTCGGGGGCGCCGGGCAATTAAGCCAGTTAATGGGCGAGATATTAACAACTACCCAGGAGCAGGAGAAAGGGATCATCAGGATCACGCATGCTCTGGCCGAACTGGAGAACGTAACGCAAAGTAATGCCGTTATGGTGGATGAGCTTTCTGATTCCTCTGGCATCCTGAAAAACCAGGTTATTGATCTCCAGTCCCGGACCCATCAATTTCGCTTAAGTAAGACACTTGAGCCCGCAATACACCAGCGAGCATAACAGGCTCTCTCTCACCACAAGCGTCGCATTCGTCGACGCTTTTTCTGTTATCGGATACTTTTATGAATCATTTCAGCGCAATGGGACAATGAGATATTGCTTAACCTATTCTGACGGCTAGACTATCGAAAAAAGCTGAATGTTTGTGGAGGCGTTGTGGAAGCCATTAAGGGAACGGATGTTAATGTGCCAGATGCCGTGTTTGCTTGGCTGCTGGATGGCCGTGGTGGGGTGAAACCGCTGGAAAATAACGATGTTATCGACGCTCAGCATCCCTGCTGGCTGCATCTTAATTATACCCATTCTGAAAGTGCGCAATGGCTGGCGACCACGCCTCTGCTTCCTAATAATGTGCGTGATGCGCTGGCGGGTGAAAGTACGCGTCCACGCGTAAGCAGAGTCGGGGAAGGTACGTTGATCACGCTGCGCTGTATTAATGGCAGCACCGACGAGCGACCTGACCAGCTGGTCGCTATGCGCCTATATATGGATGAACGTCTGATTGTTTCAACGCGCCAGCGCAAAGTACTGGCACTGGATGATGTGGTCAGCGATCTCCAGGAAGGTACAGGGCCGGCTGACTGCGGTAGCTGGCTGGTGGATGTCTGCGATGCGTTAACCGATCATGCCAGCGAGTTTATCGAGCAACTGCACGACAAG
Organism: Citrobacter sp. TBCS-15; assembly: GCF_005280815.1. Classification (NCBI taxonomy): domain Bacteria; kingdom Pseudomonadati; phylum Pseudomonadota; class Gammaproteobacteria; order Enterobacterales; family Enterobacteriaceae; genus Citrobacter; species Citrobacter sp. TBCS-15. The sequence continues at coordinate 184,426 of NZ_SZWK01000102.1, forward strand.
ATTATAGACCTGGAAGATAACCTGCTCGATCAGCAAATCCCCCCACGCGGATTCCTGGCATTACTGCGCAAGCAACTGATTGTGATGCGCCGCTATATGGCGCCTCAGCGGGATGTCTATGCGCGCCTGGCGAGTGAGCGTTTAGCCTGGATGACCGACGATCATCGGCGACGGATGCAGGATATCGCCGACAGGCTGGGAAGAGGGCTGGATGAGATAGACGCCTGTATCGCCCGGACCGGTATCATGGCGGACGAAATTGCGCAGGTTATGCAGGAGTCTCTGGCGCGCCGCACCTATACAATGTCCTTGATGGCGATGGTTTTTCTACCCAGTACATTTTTAACCGGGCTATTTGGCGTTAACCTCGGTGGTATCCCCGGCGGCGGCTGGCAGTTTGGCTTCTCACTTTTCTGTATTCTGTTAGTGGTCCTGATTGGTGGTGTTACTTTATGGTTGCATCGTAGTAAATGGTTGTAACAACAACATTTTTTAGCGACTTTTGCGCATGAAAACGGCCAGGTTTTTGAGCGAAGTCAATAAACCATCTACCTATTCGGGGCAATATCTCACTCGCAGGTGAATGCAACGTCAAGCGATGGGCGTTGCGCTCCATATTGTCTTACTTCCTTTTTTGAATTACTGCATAGCACAATTGATTCGTACGACGCCGACTTAGATTAGTCGGCTTTTTTTTGCCTGCAGGAAATCAGCGTCTACCCTAAAAGAGTCAACCTGATGACTGGAGGGCTATATGACCTGTCTGATTGCAATGCTACAGCGGCAAGTACTAAACGCTGATTCGCTACCCACCGACCCGGTTCCTGTTCCCGATCCGCTACCTCGTCCGCAGCCTATGCCGGATCCGCCACCGGATGAAGAGCCGATTAAATTGTCGCATCGCGAGCGCAGATCTGCGAGGATACGCGCCTGCTGAATGTGAGTTTTTACCGCGAGATTAAATTGTGACCGCTTTTTCGACCCTGAATGTTTTACCTGCCGCCCAACTCGAGAACCTCAACGAGCTGGGCTACCTTGAAATGACGCCTGTTCAGGCTGCTGCGTTGCCGGCAATCCTGGCGGGGAGAGATGTTCGCGTGCAGGCTAAAACCGGCAGTGGCAAAACGGCTGCTTTTGGTCTTGGATTGTTGCAGCATATTGATGCCGCGCTGTTTCAGACGCAGTCTCTGGTGCTGTGCCCAACGCGTGAGCTTGCCGACCAGGTGGCAGGGGAACTGCGTCGTTTAGCGCGCTTTCTGCCAAATACCAAGATCTTAACCCTGTGCGGCGGGCAGCCCTTTGGCGCACAGCGTGACTCCCTACAACATGCGCCACATATTATTGTCGCCACGCCGGGGCGTTTACTTGACCACCTGCAAAAGGGCACCGTTTCTCTGGACGCTCTGAATACGCTGGTGATGGATGAAGCCGACCGCATGCTGGATATGGGCTTTAGCGATGCGATTGATGAGGTGATTCGCTTTGCACCAGCATCGCGTCAAACCTTACTATTTTCAGCGACCTGGCCGGAGGAGATTGCCGCCATCAGCGGTCGGGTACAGAAAGATCCGCTCACGATCGAAATTGATACGGTGGATGCGCTGCCGGCGATTGAACAGCAATTTTTTGAAACGTCCAGCCACGGTAAAATCCCGCTGCTGCAAAAATTGCTCAGTCAGCATCAGCCCGCATCCTGCGTGGTTTTTTGTAATACCAAAAAAGATTGCCAGGCCGTTTGCGACGCACTGAATGCGGCAGGGCAAAGCGCACTCTCGTTGCATGGTGATCTTGAACAGCGCGATCGCGATCAGACGCTGGTACGTTTTGCCAACGGTAGCGCACGTGTACTGGTTGCTACCGATGTGGCCGCGCGTGGTCTGGATATCAAGTCGTTGGAACTGGTGGTTAACTTCGAGCTGGCGTGGGATCCTGAAGTCCATGTCCATCGTATTGGACGTACTGCTCGCGCTGGTAACAGCGGTCTGGCGATTAGTTTCTGCGCGCCGGAAGAAGCGCAACGTGCCAATATCCTGGCTGAAATGCTGCAACTCAAACTGAACTGGTTGCCTGCTCCAGGCAATGGTTCAATCCTGCCGCTGGAAGCTGAGATGGCTACGTTGTGCATTGATGGCGGTAAAAAGGCTAAAATGCGTCCCGGCGATGTTCTCGGCGCTCTGACCGGCGACATTGGTCTGGATGGGGCTGATATCGGCAAAATCGCCGTCCATCCGGCGCATGTCTATGTCGCAGTTCGCCAGACTGTGGCGCATAAGGCATGGAAAAAATTGCAAAACGGAAAGATTAAAGGCAAGACCTGCCGCGTTCGTTTATTGAAATAAATGCGCGTTGGAGCGCCCGATGGCGCTCCGCTTATCTGGCATGATAAGTTACTTCACTTCCACAACGTTCAGGCGCAACTCATCCAGTTGGGTATCATCCTCTTCTGGCTGCCAGCCCGCGGGTTGCAGCGGGATCTCTTCGCGGTCAAACGCTAAATCACCACCGTCCACAACTTCTGAGCCGTGTTTAATGCCTTTAAAATCGAACAGATTGATATCACTCAAATGAGAAGGTACAACGTTCTGCATTGCGCTGAACATGGTTTCAATGCGGCCTGGATAGCGTTTGTCCCAGTCGCGTAGCATGTCGGCGATGACCTGACGTTGCAGGTTAGGCTGTGAGCCACACAGGTTACACGGAATAATCGGGAAACCTTTCGCTTCAGAGAAACGCTCAATATCTTTCTCACGGCAGTAGGCCAGTGGACGGATCACGATGTGCTTACCATCATCACTCATCAGCTTCGGCGGCATACCTTTCATTTTCCCGCCGTAGAACATGTTTAAAAACAGTGTTTGCAGGATGTCATCACGATGGTGGCCGAGCGCAATCTTGGTGGCGCCTAACTCGGTTGCCGTGCGGTACAGAATGCCGCGACGCAGGCGAGAGCAGAGCGAGCAGGTCGTTTTACCTTCAGGAATTTTATCTTTGACGATCCCGTAGGTATTTTCTTCGACGATTTTATACTCAACGCCCAACTGTTGCAGATACTCCGGCAGAATATGCTCCGGGAAGCCAGGTTGTTTCTGATCGAGGTTAACCGCAACTAAGGAAAAACTGATCGGCGCGCTTTGCTGCAAATTACGCAGGATCTCCAGCATGGTATAGCTGTCTTTCCCTCCGGAAAGGCACACCATAATGCGATCGCCGTCTTCGATCATATTGAAGTCGGCAATCGCTTCGCCCACGTTGCGACGCAGACGTTTTTGCAATTTGTTCAGGTTGTATTGTTCTTTCTTGCTAATATCTTGATTTTGCGACATTTAATAGAGGCTCAATTCATATTGTGGCATCAGAAGAGTATGCATCACGCCGGATAGTCCGGCAAAAGAAGTCTGATATAAAAACTGTGGCGTGTATGGTACGGATAAGCGGGAAAAATGTCAGCACATTTAGGACAGGAATCGTGGGGTATGAAGGGTAAAACAAAAAGCCCGCCACGATGTGCGGGCCAGACAGCTTAGCGGACAACCAGAACTGAACACTCCGCATGACGCACCACGGCTGCGGCGTTAGAACCCAGCAGGTAAGTGGTGATGTCAGGTCGGTGAGAAGCGATAATGACCATATCAGCCGGTAATTTTTTAGCCATCTCCAGAATTTTATCTTTCGGCGCACCTTCCGCGACATGAACGTGCACCCTGTCCGTTGGGATATTGAACTTCTTGATAATCTCTTCCAGTTGAGATTTCGCTTCGGCTTTCAGATCGTCCATGGCCGGCAACTCTGCCGAGTAGGCCAGTCCCAGGGAAGCATAATAGGGCAGTGACGGAATAACGGTCAAAAAATGGACCTGCGCATCGTCAATTTTTGCTTCTGCTTCAACATGGGCAATAACGCGTTGAGTTAATTCTGAGTCTGAAATATCGATGGGTACAAGAATCGTTCTGTTCATAAAACCTCCTGTTTAAGTATCCATCTAAAGCTTACCGCGTAATGGCACTTTATGTACAATGACAAAGATCACATTTTGGCATCACTTTATTTTGATTTCAGGGAATTTTCCTTTTATTACCCCATCATAAAATCGACCTTTAGAGACGACGCTCAGGAAATCACGAAAAATACGGGCAGGCACATGCTGGTATTGCAGCGTAGACAATTGATGAAAGCGAATTTCAAGCGTGCAGGAGGATTCGTCATAACCGACGGATGCAATACGGGATGATTTTACAGGGTGATGATTCATTGCAGGTATCCTCTACTACAGGTCTTTATGCAATATATCATCTATCAGGGATGTGTTTTGAAGCAACAGATATAATGTTTTGATCTGGATAAAACAGAATTGCGATAACAGAAAGGAAGCCCGCCGTTGCCGGCGGGCTGACGAATCAGAACTGGTATACCATACCCAGAGCTACAACGTCATCGGTAGAGATGTTTTGGCGAGTGTAGAAGCTGTCGTCTTCGTCCAGCAGGTTGATTTTGTAATCAACATAGGTGGAGAAGTTTTTGTTGAAGAAGTAAGTTGCACCTACGTCAGCATATTTCACCAGGTCTTTGTCGCCGTCGGTAGAGTTCAGGTCTTTACCTTTAGACATCAGGAAAGAGACTGCTGGACGCAGACCAAAGTCGAACTGGTACTGTGCAGTGACTTCGAAGTTCTGCGTTTTATTGGCTACACCGTTCTTGCCATAAGGAGTCATGTTACGGGTTTCGGAATACATGGTTGCCAGGTAGATATTGTTAGCATCGTATTTCAGGCCAGTAGTCCACGCGTCAGCTGTATCACCGCCAGCAACGTCGCCTCCAGCTTTACCTGCATTAACCTGATCGTTAGTACGGTCAGACGTGGAGTATGCCGCACCGAAGCTTACACCCATACCCAGATCATAGGTAGAGGAGATACCGAAGCCGTCGCCGTTAGAGTTCTGAATATTACGGTCGCCACCATTGTTGGTGCCTTCCTGCTCATCACTTGTTTGTTCGTTTGCGCCCTGATACTGCAGTGCAAAGTTCAGACCATCAACCAAACCGAAGAAGTCGGTGTTACGGTAGGTTGCTACGCCGTTAGCACGACCGGTCATGAAGTTATCAGCGTAGGTGTAGGAGTCGCCACCGAACTCAGGCAGCATATCGGTCCAGCCTTCTACGTCGTACAGTACGCCGTAGTTACGACCGTAATCGAATGAACCGTAGTCACCAACTTTAATACCCGCGAATGCCAGACGAGTCCATGAATCGCCTTTATCGCCACTTTCAGTACCGTTAGCCTGAACCTGATATTCCCACTGACCGTAGCCAGTAATCATATCATTAATCTGGGTTTCGCCTTTGAAGCCCATACGCATATAAGTCTGATCGCCATCTTTGTTGGCGTCGTCGGAGAAGTAATGCAGGCCGTCTACTTTGCCATACAGGTCTAATTTGTTGCCGTCTTTATTATAAACTTCAGCAGCGTGAGCCGCGCCTGCAGCCAGCAGGGCAGGAATTACGAGAGCCAGTACTTTTCTGTTCATTGAAATAATCCTTTAGTTTTTTTATTTAACCTGTGACTACCCATGTAGGGAGTAAAAGCATGCTAAAGGAGAAGTTCCGTAAAGAGATAAATATGAATTGTTACGTCTTAAGTAAAACCTTAAATAAATAATTCCACAGAAACAGTGATAATTTCAATGAATGTGTTTATTAAAAATATATAAAATAAAAATTATACAAGTGAATTTTGTTGAGCTATTCTGCGCGTGTTATATGCCTTTATTGTCACGTTTTATTTTTTCGTTGACGTATTGATAGCCAATATTAATTAGCCAGCGAATAAATTGACAAGCCCGAACAACTGTTCGGGCTTTTTTTTCGTTCCACTTTAACGCTGAGCTAAGCGTATTACTCGGTTCCGCTCTTTTCCGCCTTACCTGCCAGTTGCGCCAGGAAATCGTAGCGTTTTTGCAGATCGGCTGTTGCATCTTTCCACAGCTGTTCAGCCACTTCAGGCTGTTGGGCATTTAAGCGGCGGAAGCGCTGCTCGTTAAGTAAAGTTTCAGCCAGTGCATCTGACGGCGGGCGAGAATCCAGCGCCAACGGCAGTTTACCTTCGTCAGCACGACGCGGATCAAAGCGATACAGCGGCCAGAATCCGGTTGCCGTGAGCTGACGCATCTGATCGTGGCTCAACGCGAGATCATAACCATGCTCCTCGCAAGGGCTATACGCGATAATCAGCGACGGCCCCGGATAGGATTCCGCTTCCTGAATAGCTTTCACCGTCTGGTTCAACTGGGCACCCAGGGAAATCTGCGCGACATAAACATGCCCGTACATCATCATACTGACACCAAGATCTTTACGAGCCTTACGTTTGCCGTGCTCCCCAAATTTAGTGACAGCCCCAAGAGGCGTGGCTTTTGATGCTTGTCCGCCCGTGTTGGAGTAACACTGGGTATCCAGCACCAGAATATTGACGTTCTCGGTCAGACTCAGGACGTGATCCAGCCCGCCGAAGCCAATATCGTAGGCCCAGCCATCACCGCCAATCAGCCAGATGGATTTCTCAACCAGCGCGTCGGCATCGGTTAACAACTGCTGTGCGCCTTCGACATCTTTCAGGTGCTGGCGCAGGGCCGCTACTTGCTCACGACGAACCTCCGGCGTGGCTTCTGCATGCAGCGCATCATTCAGTTCAACCGGGATGTTATCGGCAAACTGCTCCAGCAGACGCATAACGCGCACTCGGTGTTGATCCACCGTCAGACGGAAGCCCAGGCCAAACTCGGCGTTATCTTCAAACAGCGAGTTTGCCCATGCTGGCCCACGCCCATTGGCGTCTGTGGTGTAGGGCGTTGAGGGCAGGTTACCGCCATAAATTGATGAACACCCGGTGGCATTCGCAATCAACATCCGGTCACCGTACAGCTGAGTGAGTAGTTTGATATACGGCGTTTCACCGCAGCCAGAGCAGGCACCGGAATATTCAAATAACGGCGTAATCAGCTGCGAGGTGCGAATATCAATACGTTCCAGTTTGGTGCGATCAATTTCCGGCAGATCGAGGAAGAAGTCATAGTTAACTTTTTCTTCTTCAACATGCTCAAGGCGCGACATCATATTGATGGCCTTGATTTCTGGATTTTGACGATCTTTCGCCGGGCACACTTCGACGCACAGATTACAACCGGTGCAATCCTCTGGCGCGACCTGCAGAACATATTTCTGACCACGCATATCGCGTGATTTCACATCCAGAGAGTGCAGGCTGGCAGGGGCGTTTTCCATCGCTTCTGGGGAAACCACTTTGGCGCGGATTGCCGAGTGCGGGCAAGCGGCAACGCAGTGGTTACATTGCGTACACAGCTCTTCTTTCCAGATGGGGATCTCTTCGGCGATATTACGTTTTTCCCAACGCGTGGTGCCCATTGGCCAGGTACCGTCTGGCGGCAGCGCGGAAACGGGAAGCGCATCACCCAGACCGGCGAGCATTGCTGCGGTGACGGTTTTCACGAAATCTGGTGCGGCATCAGAAACCACCGGTGGGCGGTTGGCGCTATGCGGATCAACCGGCTGCAGGGCTACTTCGGCGACGGATTCACGCGCCAGAGCCAATGCCTGCCAGTTACGTTCGACCAGATCCTGTCCTTTACTGCTGTAGCTTTTCGCAATCGCACCCTGCAATTCGATCAACGCGCTGTCGCCGGGTAAGATTTGCGTCAGGTGGAAGAACGCCATTTGCATCACGGTGTTTATACGCGCCGCCAGACCACACTCACGGGCGATTTTGGCCGCATTAATGACGTAGAAACGGGCTTTCTTTTGATTCAGTACAGCCTGAACTTCCTGCGGCAAACGCGCCCAGACTTCATCCACATTGTATGGGGTATTAAGCAGGAATATACCGCCAGGTTTCAGGCGTTCGGCCATTTGATACTTATCGATAAATTGCAACTGGTGGCAGCCGACAAAATCGGCTTGTGAAACCAGATACGCTGAGCGAATGGGATGTTCGCTGACGCGCAGGTGGGAAACCGTCAGGCCGCCGGCTTTTTTCGAATCATAGACGAAATAACCCTGCGCATACCACGGCGTAGAGTTACCGATAATCTTGATATTGTTTTTGGTGGCCGACACGCTGCCATCGCTACCCAGGCCGTAAAACAGCGCTTCGAGCTTAGCGGTGCCGGGCAGGGTGTTTTCTGGTAAAGGCAATGACAGGTTGGTGACATCATCATAGATACCGACCGTGAAGCGTGGTTTTGGCTTCGCGCTATTCAGCTCATTAAAGACCGCCATGACGCAGTCGGGTCCAAACTCTTTGGACGAAAGACCATAGCGTCCGCCAATCACACGCGGTAAGGTTTCTCGTTCACCACAGTTAAACGCTTCCGCCAGCGCGGTCATGACATCCAGATATAATGGTTCTGCCTGCGCGCCGGGTTCTTTGGTGCGATCCAGAACGGCGATGCTCCGTACGGTTTCCGGCAGGGCGCGCAGCAAATGTCTGGCAGAGAATGGGCGGAACAGGCGCACTTTCAGCACGCCAACTTTCTCGCCGCGAGCCAGCAGTTCTTCGACGACTTCTTCACAGGTGCCAATCGCCGAGCCCATCAAAATAATGACGCGTTCTGCCTGCGGATGGCCGTAATATTCAAATGGCTGGTACTGGCGACCCGTTGCTGCGGCGAAGTCGTTCATCGCCTGTTCTACATGATCGTAAACCGCGCTGTACCACGGGTTGGTCGCTTCGCGTGACTGGAAGTAGGTGTCCGGATTCGCTGATGTACCGCGGATAACCGGATGCTCTGGATTTAGCGCCCGAGCGCGGTGAGCATCGATCTCCGCCTGAGGCATCAGTCCGAGGATCGTGTCATCGGCCAGCGGCACAATTTTGTTGATCTCATGCGATGTACGGAAACCATCAAAGAAATGAATAAACGGGACCCGGCTTTTGAGGGTGGCCATTTGCGAAATTAGCGCAAAGTCCTGTGCTTCCTGAACACTGCTGGCGCACAGCATCGCGCATCCCGTCTGACGTACCGCCATCACGTCGGAATGATCGCCAAAGATCGATAACGCGTGAGTCGCAATCGTACGTGCCGCAACGTGCAGTACAAACGGGGTCAACTGACCGGCCAGTTTGTACAGCGTTGGGATCATCAGCAGCAGGCCCTGCGATGAGGTAAAGGACGTAGAGAGCGCACCGGTCTGCAACGCGCCGTGAACGGTCGCAATCGCACCGCCTTCTGACTGCATTTCTACGACGCGAGGAGTATCCCCCCATACGTTTTTCAGCCCATTTCCAGCCCAGGCATCCGCCTGTTCAGCCATCGTCGAACTGGGCGTAATCGGGTAGATGGCGATAACTTCGCTGGTACGAAATGCGACCGAAGCAACCGCACCATTACCGTCAATTGTTTGCATACTGACACCCTTACATTGCGCAAAAAGAGGGACTCGCGTAACAGCGGCGAATCCTGTAATTATCCTTCTATTTTAGCAAAAGCCATTCAGGCGCATTTTCGCTTTTGTGTCCCTGGAATAAAGAGAATGAATGGTTTGATCAAAGGAGCAGGCAAAAAATTGCCAGAAAATGTAAACAGCGCGCATAAATGCGTGGTTTGCCTCTCGACGGCAGTGTGTCTGCTGCCTATTATTTATGGCTGTGTCGTTTGGTTAATATTCAGAGGGGAGTAAGATGCGCGCAGCGTTTTGGGTAGGGTGTGCCGCGTTATTATTATCGGCGTGTAGCAGTGAACCTGTTCAGCAGGCAACCGCAGCACATGTCGCACCGGGCATGAAGGCAGCAATGTCCAGTTCCGGAGAGGCAAATTGCGCCATGATTGGTGGTTCGCTCTCCGTGGCCCGTCAACTGGATGGCTCAGCCATCGGGATGTGTGCGCTACCCAACGGCAAACGCTGTAGTGAACAGTCGCTTGCCGCCGGAAGCTGCGGGAGCTATTGAGCCACCGCGTTTATTACATTAAATCCGCAAGTTTATACGTCAGCGTTTGTTCTGCCGTCGCCAGTGTCAACTGGTCAGCAGTCAAATCGACCTGTGCGCCTTGCTTAAACATTTCGCTGACGATGCCGTCGAGCGCGTTAAGCTGTGGATCGGCGCACATCATGCGGGTCATCGCCATATCTTTCACTTTCAACTCGCCGTCGGACAGCTTGCCCTGGCCGTGGAATTGATTACACATCTTTCCCGATACCGTCATGTTTTCGCCAAAACTCAATTCGGGTGGGTTGTTGGCGACGGTAACAGCTTTACCATTCACGCTCTGCAAAACGAAACGGTGATGCTGTAACTGGTCGCGATTGACGGAAACTTTTCCACTGCTCACACAGCCGGCCATCAGCGTGCTGAGGGCAATTAACGTGACAACTTTCTTCATTAAAATTCTCTAAGTTCGTGACCGGAATACATTTAATATAATAATGATACTGACTATTTTATCATCGGCAATTATCTGAAAATGCCCCCCTAAAGCCAGGGGGGCACAAGGATTAGAAGAGGGCGTTTGGACAGGTTTCGCCTTTGGCGATTTGTTCCAGATTTTGCAGTGTCGTTTCAGAAATGCTGGTCAACGCTTCGGCGGTCAGAAACGCCTGATGCCCGGTAAACAGCACGTTATGACAGGCTGACAGACGGCGGAACACATCATCCTGAATCACATCATTGGATTTATCTTCAAAGAACAGGTCGCGTTCGTTTTCATATACGTCCATTCCCAGTGAACCAATTTTCTGGTTTTTCAGAGCATCGATAGCCGCTTGTGAATCGATCAGCGCCCCACGACTGGTGTTAATAACCATCACGCCGTTTTTCATTTGCTCAAAGGCTTCCTGGTTGAGCAGATGATAATTCTCCGGCGTTAACGGGCAGTGCAGGGAGATAACATCGGACTCCGCAAACAGCGTTTTAAGATCGACATATTCCACGCCTAATTCCAGAGCAGCGGCACTTGGGTAGGGATCGAACGCCAGCAGGCGCATACCAAAACCTTTCAGGATCCGCAGCGCAGCAATACCGATTTTACCGGTACCAATCACCCCAGCCGTTTTGCCATACATGGTAAAGCCGGTCAGCCCTTCAAGAGAGAAGTTGGCATCACGGGTACGTTGATACGCGCGATGAATACGGCGGTTCAGGGTCATCATCATGCCAATCGCATGCTCAGCGACGGCTTCAGGCGAATAGGCCGGGACGCGTACCACTTGCAGACCCAGCTCTTTTGCCGCGTCGAGATCGACGTTATTGAACCCGGCGCAGCGCAGGGCGATATATTTCACACCCAGCTTTTTCAGTTCTTCCAGAACCGGTCGGCTGCCATCGTCGTTGACGAAGATGCATACAGCTTCGCAACCATGGGCTGTTTTAGCTGTTTTCTCCGTCAACAGAAAGTCAAAAAATTCAAGTTCAAAACCAAAAGCCTCGTTAACCTGCTGCAGATACTTTTTGTCGTACTGTTTTGTACTATAGATGGCGAGTTTCATAAGACTTTCTCCAGTGATTTTGACGTCACATTAGTTCAATTCAAATTATTTTACAAAATCTAAAAAGTTATTGATAGTCATAGAGGTAATGAATAATTTTAGAGTATCTCTTCTTAATGTGGTCACATTGCTGGATTTAAACCACTTTACTCAGCATAGGGTGATGGCGGAGTAGATACACACTCTTTAGCTGAGTAGTATGAAATTTCAGCGTGGGCAGGCAAAATGCCGTGAGCAGAGGGATGAGGGACAGACGAAAGTGAGGTACATTCACATTCTTCCTTGGGGGATGTCTTAACATAACTAGAAATATAGCAAATACATAAGGTTAAATGTGGGTCGACATGAGTGTTAGCTTTTACCTGGCCGTTCCTGACTATAGACATTTGTACTGATAGTAGACTCTTGTCTCCAGGAGTCTACTATCGCCGAACAAAGTATATTTGTGTTATTCAGAAGGCCTGAATTCGCTATCTATTCATTGATTTTCCAGTATTGCCCAGCTTCAATGTAGCTTAGCCCGATGCGTTGGGATGCTCGCTTGTTATCATTAATAAGATAAAAAATATCTGAAAGCACAGAACGTTCTTCGCTTGGGTAACTATGGCCTATAAAGCTAGTATCAACGCTGGTTGCGTCAATCGATTCTATTCCAGGATAATAAATCAAACCAGTAGACGAATCACCCGCTCGCGGATAACGGTGTATCGCCTGGGATGCGGCTAACGCCTTATCTGTTGATGAAGCATACAAAGTAACAGGCTCTCCTTTTGCCACCAATGCAGGGGCAATGTCTCGTTTGAAAACATCGGCATCTATGTCAGGAGCAGTTAGAATGACCTCTTTTATACGATTTCGATAATCTGGATTTGTATTCAATACATCAATAACCGCCCGCGATAAAATTCTATTACCCATACTGTGGGCTATCAGGTAAATATTTTTTGAATCAGATTTCTCAAGAAAATCGATAAGGAAATGTTTTAGGTTGGTTTGTGTCCACTCAGCATTTTGCTCGTCAATGGTATAAGCAGAGGTTCTGGCTTGTGAAGGCCAACTATAAAAAACAGGGACCATATCGATGTTTAAATCATAGTATATTTGAGCTGTTTTTCTGGCTGCCTCGGCGAATGAAACATTATACCCATGAACAAAAATGAAGGTCTTTTTCTCTGGTGAATTGCTTACTGTAGACACAAGGTAATTGAAAAAATCATTTTTAGCTAAAGGCGTTACACCAAGTAAGGCTACGTGTTTTTTAGGGTCTTCTTTGAACTCAAGTTTTAAAAATGAAGGTTGTTCAGTTACTCCTATAATGTGGTGTCGAGGAATGCTAACTTCACAGAATCCATAGGAGATTGAGGCTCGATTGATTCCATATGATTGGTTGGGTGGTGCGCCGCTGTTCTGATTTCTATCGGTGGCATACAAAACCTTGACAATGGCATAATCTGGTTTTTGAGCTGAAATATCTATTTCATTGCTGCTGGATGCCATACTGGTAACACCAGTGTTGGACGTGCTGCAACCACTTAGTATAGCGATAAAAATACTGAAAGCTATGTATTTTAATGTTTTCATTTTACTTGGCCTTGCTTCAAATTTGGTTAGAGCGCCTTTACCTTTATTGATGTTTTTCTGAATATTGCCGACTAAAATTAAGTGGGGGTAATTAATATTTACGTATTTTCGCAGGGGATAACATTAATAAAATGGTTTTAATTTGGACTGGCAGGATAATAATATTTTATTAGTGACTGTTTATTAGATTACGCATGTAGTTAGGCAAAGAGTATGCGACTTCTGATTGATACCTCGCGAGTAATTACTACGAACTTCTTACCGAATACTCACTGTTTCTGACTCATATTTTCAGGAAGCAACCAGCATGGTTTCTGCGGTCGGTTGATCAAACGCTCTTCACTATGAGGGAGACAGCATGTTTGGACTTGAAACGCTTGATATATTAATTGGGATGATGACTGTGTATTTCATTTTTGGGATAGCGTGTACCGCGATTGTTGAAACTATTTCTGCGTGGGCCTGTATTCGTAGTCAAAATCTTGAAGTGGCGCTGAACGAGTTCCTTTCAGGCGAGTTGGCGCAAAATCAGCAATTTATTACTCAGTTTTTTGAACATCCGTTAATTCAGTCCCTAAGTAAAGGAAACCAGGGGCGTCCTTCCTATATTCCCCCAGACATTGTCGCGCAAGTCGTGGAGGCGTTAGTTGTCAGCAAAAGTGCGATGGCAACGCTCTCCGCTGGAGTAAACGCGCTGCCGGGAAATGCCAAAAATAACCGGATCAAAGGCATCCTCGAAACAGTGGTGGCGCAGACGGGCAATAACGCGGCCACGTTTCGCAACGCGGTTGCAAAACAGTTTGATGCGGTAATGGATCGCGCCTCGGGTTGGTACAAACGAAAAATGCAGACCATCACGTTGATTGTCGCCACCGTTTTGGTTCTGGGGGGAAATATTGACAGCCTCAATCTTGCGACGGTGCTGGCCTCCAATCCTGAGGTTAGAGAAAAAATGGTGGCGATCGCGCAGCAGGAAGTCAATGAGGCGAAAAATCAGGCTCAGGACGAGGACCGTATCGCGACAGCTGAAGGTAAATATAAACACGCGATTGCCGTTATGCAGTCTGCAGGTTTCGAACTGGGCTGGAAAGGATGGCCTCAAGGGGCTGCGGAATGGCTGGCAAAAGTGATGGGACTGCTGGTGACTATTTTCGCCGTCTCACTTGGCGGACCTTTCTGGTTCGATATTCTTCAACGGGTTATGCAAGTCCGTTCCACAGGCCCAAAACCCGCAGAGCAGGGTAAATCCGACAGCATGAAAAAGTAAGTGAAGTGTAATGATTAACTATCAATAGAGAGGGGCATCATGATACTTACGCCAGCACAGAAAAGTCTCTGTGAACGAGTCCTGAATGCGTTTGAAACCGGCTCGGCCGAAGGTGATTACTCGGCTATCGCGATATTCCATGATGGCCCTCACGGGATCAGGCAGATCACTTACGGTCGTTCACAAACTACGGAATACAGCAAATTGCAGGATCTGGTGACCCGTTACGTTAATGAAAATGGGCGATTCAGTGCCGATCTTGCTCCGTTTGTTCCAAAGATAGGTAATATCGCACTGGTTGACAATGAACCGTTTAAAGACTTATTACGACGAGCAGGGCGCGATGATCCGATAATGAAATCGGTACAGGATCGGTTCTTTGATGAGCGCTACTATCTGCCTGCGCTGAAATGGGCACAGGACTTTGGTTTTAAAGATGCGCTTTCACTTCTGGTCATCTATGACTCATTTGTTCATAGCGGCGCTATTTTGACGTTCTTGCGCGCCCAGTTTCGTGAAGTGCCTCCAGCCAGCGGGGGTGATGAACATACCTGGATTTCCCAGTATGTTGAAGTGAGAAATTCATGGTTAGCCAACCATAGCAACCCCGAACTTCATCCTACCGTTTATCGTACAAAATGTTTGCGATTTGAAATAGATCGCGGCAACTGGGATCTTTCACAGGTCCCCATTAATGCCAACGGTATACTCGTCGGGCCATCACCTGATATATCAATCACTCAGACGTCGCTACCTCCGGTGGAACAACCCAGCGTTCCGTATTTTGGCGAGGAAACACCCGTCTCTGGTTTTGCGGATAACGCCGCGTCGATCGCAACTGACGAGTGGCTGTTTTTTGGCGAGCAGCGCTACAACCGCAATGGTGGCCTTCTTCATTCCGGACACAAAGAGGGTGAGGATGGCTGGTGGCAACGTGTTGGCCTGTATTGGGCAAAAATCGGGCGGGACGATCTGGACGGGCGAGATCATGACTGGCCGTGGTCGGCGGCGTTTATTTCATGGGCCATGCGTCAGGCTGGCGCGGGGGAGCGTTTTTCCTACTCCGCTTCGCATGCGACGTACATCAGCAAATCGATCCGCGACAGAAATCAGGGCAATGCCAAAGCGTTGTACTGGGGATACAGGCTGAATGAGCATAAACCGCAGGTGGGGGATTTAGTCTGTTGGGACAGAGATCCCGACAAAGTCGTTGATTACGATCATCAGCATCTGGGCAACTACAGCAGTCACACCGACTTAGTTGTTTCCGTTGGCACTAATGAGATTGAAATTATTGGCGGTAATGTTGGTAATTCGGTGACACGACGCCCGTTGGCGCTCACCGCCGACGGGTTCCTTGCCAACGATGTACAAGGAGGGGAAACGCTGTTTGCCATCATGGGGTATCGCGGAGAGTGAAAAATGAAACGATCTAATATAGTGCTTAATTCCGCTGCCCGGCTGATGTTGTGCACTTTCCTTTTACTGAGTGGGTGTGCCTTATTCGTTTCACACTACGATGCAGGAGCGTACCAGAACTTCACAAATTTGAAGGCGTTCCACCTTAAATTTCTCGAAGATAATACAGCTAAACCCGGGAATACCTTTGATGAAACTAAGGTAAAGGCTACCTGCGATACCGGGGACCTCAAGTTCCGTGAAGCGACTGAATATGCTGCAGGCAAGCATGATGACTCACGTGTACGGGCTATTCATTACCTCGATAATGTCTTTGAGAGTGATTGCCGAATGGCGATGAAGGATAAAAAGTTATTTAGCGTCGCCTATGTGAACGAAAAAATCGATGTAGTTAAGTTGAACTACGATCTGGCCATTCGGGGAGAAACTTCCCGCGTGGGGTCTGTTGTAAAATAGGGGATGAAAAATGTCAGATATTGATGATGCCATGAATGCGATTAAAAATGAGGTTGCTGAATCCATTAAAGAACAACTGAAAGCGCTCTTGCTCTCAGCTGCAAAAGATACGAATGAGGTAATAAACGATACCGGTAAGAAAGTTGCATACTGGCTGCGTCTTCGTGGGCAGGGAAAACTGAGTGACAGTGAACTGGAGGCGTTGCTCTACGCCAGAGATCAACTACTGCGACAATATAAAAACACGGTGGCAATTACAGCAAGAGCTCAGGTTGAGAAGATTGCTATTTCGCTGGTTAATATTGTGCTCGACAAATTATTGGGCATTGCCTTTCACCAGAAATGAGGCACGGCATAGGGCGAACAGGGAAAAAAATGGTCGGTTTTCTGCGTTACTGACGGATATGGTACAGGAGTACCTCCCTGAGAGACCACTATTTTTTATTATCCACAACCTATAAATATTACATATATTTCAATGGCATCTATTCTTAAGGTGGGCATGTTTAGTTAAACATGCCACAATACAGGCCTAAACCGGCTTAAATTTTGCTAAATCAGGATATTAACTACCCATGAAGGGTAAATATAAAGCCGTTCTGGCACTCCTTTTATTATTGATTCTCGTGCCGCTGACGCTGGTGATGACGCTTGGCTTGTGGGTCCCGACCCTGGTGGGCGTCTGGTTACCTGTGGGGACACGTATCGCGCTGGATGAGAGTCCACGGCTGACACGGCATGGGCTGCATATACCGGAACTCCGCTATCTGGTCGATGATTGCCCGCTGGCGCGCATTACTCAGGCGGACCTGTCCCATCCCAGCCGCTGGTTGCTCAATGTCGGGACAATTGAGCTGGATTCCGCTTGCCTGGCCAAATTACCGCAGACAGAAGCGTCTCCGGTAGCACCCAAAACGCTGGCTGAATGGCAATCGATGCTGCCCAATACCTGGATTAACATCGACAAACTTATTCTTTCTCCCTGGCAGGAATGGCAGGGGAAACTGTCGCTTTCGCTAACGCCCGCTACTCAGCAACTGCGCTACCAGGGTGAAAAGGTTAAATTCCAGGGGCGTCTGCATGGGCAAAATCTCACGGTAAATGAGCTGGATGTCGCTGCATTTGAAGGACAACCGCCGGTAAAACTGGTCGGTGAATTTACTATGCCGCTGGTTCCGGATGGGTTACCAGTGAGCGGTCATGCCGTTGCGACGCTGAGCTTGCCGCAGGAACCCACGCTTGTGGATGCCGAACTGGAGTGGCAAGAAAACAGCGGACAACTGATCGTCATGGCGCGGGATAGTGCCGATCCACTGCTCGATCTTCCGTGGGAAATAACCCGCCAGCAGTTGACCATCAGCGATGGTCGTTGGAACTGGCCTTATCAGGGATTCCCGCTAAGCGGGCGGCTGGGCATGAAAGTTGAAAACTGGCAGGCAGGGCTGGAAAACGCCGTGGTGAGCGGGCGTCTGAACATTCTGACGCAAGGCGATGCCGGTAAAGGAAATGCCGTTTTAACGCTGGGGCCAGGTAAGTTGGGTATCGATAATAACGAGATGCCGTTACAGCTGATCGGCGAAGCGAAACAGGGCGATCTGATCTTCTACGCAAAATTACCCGCCAAACTCACCGGTAGCCTGAACGATCCGCAACTGGCGTTTGAGCCTGGGGCGCTGTTGCGTTCGCGGGGGCGGGTAATTGATTCGCTGGATATTGACGAGATTCGTTGGCCGTTGGCGGGCGTAAAGGTAACACAACGCGGGGTGGATGGCCGTCTACAGGCTATTTTGCGTGCGCATGAAAACCAGATGGGGGGCTTTGAACTGCATCTGGATGGTCTGGCAAATGATTTTCTTCCTGATGCCGGTCGTTGGCAATGGCGCTACTGGGGCGAAGGCAGCTTTACGCCGATGCATGCTCGCTGGGACGTGGCGGGTAAGGGGGAATGGCATGACAACACGCTGAAGCTCTTTGATCTCTCCACCGGATTTGATCACCTGCAATACGGCACCATGACGGTGGAAAATCCACGCCTGGTAATGGATGAGCCGATCGTCTGGGTACGGGACGCGACCAAACCGACGTTTAGCGGCGCACTATCACTGGACGCAGGAAAAACCGTCTTCACCGGCGGAAGCGTCTTACCTCCCTCAACGCTAAAGTTCAGCGTGGAAGGCAGCGACCCGACGATTTTCCAGTTCAAGGGCCAGCTTCACGCGGGTGCGATTGGCCCCGTACAGCTAAATGGTCGTTGGGACGGGATCCGTCTGCGCGGGCAGGCCTGGTGGCCAAAACAATCACTCACCGTGTTCCAGCCGCTGATCCCGCCTGACTGGAAAATGAAACTGCGTGAAGGTGATCTCTATGCGCAGGTCGCATTCTCGGCCGCGCCGGAACAGGGCTTTGAAGCAGGCGGTCATGGGGTATTAAAAGGCGGTAGCGCCTGGATGCCTGATAACCAAATTAATGGCGTCGATTTTATCTTGCCGTTTCGGTTTAGCGAAGGCGCATGGCAACTAGGTACGCGTGGGCCTGTTTCACTACGTATTGCGGAAGTCGTGAATCAGGTGACGGTGAAAAATATTACTGCCGATCTGCAGGGCGCGTACCCCTGGAGTGAAGGCAATCCATTACTGCTGAGCGATGTCAGCGCCGAACTGCTGGGAGGCAAAGTCATCATGCAGCAACTGCGGATGCCACAGCACGACCCAGCCTTATTAAGGGTGCAGAATATCTCCTCCAGCGAGCTTATTAGCGCGGTTAACCCCAAGCAATTCGCCATGTCGGGTCCGGTCAGTGGCGCGTTGCCATTATGGTTAGATAACGAAAAGTGGATCATCAAAGACGGCTGGTTAACCAACCCAGGTCCAATGACGCTGCGCATTGATAAAGACACGGCGGATGCCGTCGTTAAAGATAATATGGCGGCTGGCGCGGCAATTAACTGGCTGCGCTATATGGAAATAACCCATTCCTGGACGAAAATAAACCTGGATAACCTGGGTGTCTTAACGATGCAGGCAACCGTTACTGGCAATAGTCGAGTCGATGGCAAAGTGGGTACGGTTAATTTGAATTACACCCACGAGGAAAACATCTTTACGCTATGGCGCAGTTTGCGTTTTGGTGACAATTTACAGGCATGGCTTGAGCAAAATGCAGCGCTGCCGGAAACCCATTGCCTGGAAGGCAAGGAATGTGAGGAACAACAATGAAAACGATAGCCGCCATGCTGAGTTTGCTGGCTTCATCTCTGGTGGTAGGTTGTACCCCAAGAATCGAAGTGGCTGCGCCAAAAGAGCCGATCACGATTAATATGAACGTCAAAATTGAGCATGAAATCCATATCAAAGTTGATAAAGACGTTGAGAGCTTATTGAAATCGCGCAGCGATCTGTTCTGAGGTAATGATGAAAAAACAGCTTGCAGCGATCCTGGTGGCGCTGAGTTTTATCACCAGCAATGCGTGGGCGTTGACCCTGAATGAAGCCAGAACCCAGGGGCGGGTGGGGGAAACACTTAATGGTTATCTGGTGGCATTACAAACCGATGCTGAAACGCAGGCGCTGGTGAGTGAGATTAATAAGGCGCGAAGCGCCAGTTATCAGCAGCTGGCTGAGAGCAATAATATTCCGCCAGACGAAGTGGCAAAAATGGCCGGGCAGAAGTTAGTTGCTCGCGCTAAACCGGGGGAGTATGTGCAAGGTATAAACGGTAAGTGGTTGAAAAAATAATGGATTGTTGTTTATAAAATCCGATTTTCAATTGTCTCGCTAAAAAGTAATAGGCGGCAGCGATTAATTAATACACTATAGTTCACTCAATTATTATCAAGGAGTGATGATGACGCTTTATCAGATAAAGCCCGCTTTTCAGGCGCTTTTACGCCCATTAATGTTCAGGCTTCATAAAAAAGGCGTCACAGCAAATCACGTTACTCTTGCCGCGATGGCGCTTTCTATTGTGACCGGCGCCGTGCTGGTCGTTTTTCCCCATCCTCAATATTTTATTCTCTTGCCTGGCGTATTGTTTATACGGATGGCGCTTAACGCGCTGGACGGCATGTTGGCGCGTGAATGCAATCAACAATCACGCCTTGGGGCCATTCTTAATGAGAGTGGAGATATTCTTTCCGATCTTGCGCTTTATCTGCCATTTATGCTGCTTCCAGGCAGCAACGGACTGATGGTTATCGTGATGCTGTTCTGTACGGTGATGACGGAGTTCTGTGGCGTTCTGGCGCAAACGATTAATGGCGTCCGCAGCTATGCCGGGCCGTTGGGTAAAAGCGACAGAGCGCTGGTATTTGGTACGTGGGGGCTGGCGCTCTCGCTTTGGCCGCAGCTAGTGCAGTGGAACAATATCCTCTTTGGGGTAGCCATATTTTTGCTGATCTGGACAGTGATTAACCGCTGTAAAAGTGCATTACGCGAAGAGGGCGTGAAATGATGCTGCTGGAAAAATCCCTCGCGGTTATTTTCGCGCTGTTGTTGGTCGCAACAGCGGTGAATGGTTTGCTGGTGTGGCTACGTCCAGGCAAAGACTGGCGGGAGCTGACGCTACGCATTCGCACCTGGTGGATAATCATCGTACTGTTTTCTCTGGCTATTTTAAGCCCAAACTGGCTGGCGTTAACTTTTTTCGCATTGGTAAGTTTTATGGCGCTAAAAGAGTTTTTGACGCTGACGCCTTCGCGCCAAACCGATCGCATGCCACTGCTGTGGATGTTTATTGCTATCCCGATTAACTACTGGCTGATTGGCATCAATTGGTACGGCATGTTTGTGGTGTTTATCCCGGTATACGCATTCTTATTCTTACCCGTACGAATGGTCATTGCGGGCGATACGCAGGGGTTCTTGCGCTACACTTCGCAGCACCACTGGAGCCTGATGACCACCGTTTTTGCCTTCAGCCATGTCGCGTTTTTGCTGGTTCTGCCGGATGACGGCAAACAAACCGGCGCATTGCTGGTGCTGTTCCTGGTTGGCTTAACGGAATTCAACGATATCGCGCAGTACCTGTGGGGCAAATCGATTGGGCGGATCAAAGTAATACCCACAGTCAGCCCTAATAAGACGCTGGCGGGACTGGTCGGCGGCGTAGCGACCACCACGCTGTTGGCCGCGTTGTTAGGACCCTTGATAACGCCGTTAAGTATCCCGCTGTCGCTACTGGCAGGCTTTATTATCGGTATTAGCGGTTTTTGTGGCGATGTAGTGATGTCGGCTATCAAACGTGATATTGGCGTGAAGGACAGTGGAACACTGCTGCCTGGCCATGGCGGGATCCTTGATCGGCTTGACTCTCTGATCTTCACAGCTCCCGTATTTTTCCATTTCATTCGCTACTTTTGCTACTAACTTATGCTGAGTTCAATTCTGCGAACGCTGTTTACGCTGTGTATCGTCTGGCCGGTGATTTGGCTGTGGCTGGGGCTGCGTATCAGACATCGGGAGCGTTTGCCCACCCGCGGACCGGCAATTATTGTCGCCAATCACAATAGCCATATGGATGTTTTTGCGCTGCTCTCGCTCTTTCCGCTGCGCCGGCAGTCATTGGTTCATCCGGTGGCTGCCGCTGACTATTTCCTGCGTAATAAAGCAATGGCCTGGTTTGCGCTAAATATTCTCAACATTATTCCCATCTCGCGAAAGGGCGGAGGAACCAATCCGCTGGCGCAGTGTGAACAGGCATTACGCGACGGCAAGATCTTGATCCTCTTTCCGGAAGGTACGCGGGGTGAACCAGGGAAGCTGTCGCCGTTGAAATCCGGATTGTGGCATCTGAGCCAGCGCGTACCTGAGGTACCGATTATTCCCGTCTGGCTACGTGGCACCGAATCTGTCATGGCGAAAGGGAACCGTATACCGCTCCCGCTGTTTATTGATGTCAATATTGGCAGTGCTTTGTATTTTCATGGGGATAAATCTCTCTTCATGGACGGGCTCAGACAGCAACTGTTGCTGTTGGAGCAACAAACTAAAGGATTACATTCGCATGAGTAATACACGCGTACCTGACGAACGTCATTTTGTGACCAGTGACAACACCGAATTGTTTTATCGCTACTGGCCGGCAATTGCCCCTGACGCAGCGCCTAAAGTGATCGTCATGTTCCATCGCGGACACGAACATTCCGGGCGCCTACAGCATATTGTGGATGAGTTAGCGATGCCGGATACCACATTTTATGCCTGGGATGCGCGAGGTCATGGCCATTCTCCGGGCCAACGTGGCTATAGTCCTTCTTTGGCGCGTTCAGTTCAGGATGTCGAAGAGTTTGTGCGTTTCGCCGCCGCAGACAGCCATGCCGCAATGGAAGATGTGGTGGTCGTGGCGCAGAGCGTTGGCGCGGTACTGGCCGCGACCTGGGTACATGACTACGCACCCGCTATTCGTGGACTCGTACTGGCATCTCCGGCCTTCAAAGTGAAATTGTATGTGCCGTTTGCCCGTCAGGGGTTGGCATTGATGCACCAGTTGCGCGGCCTGTTTTTCGTCAACTCTTATGTTAAGGGTAAATACCTGACGCATGACGTCGATCGTGTGGCGAGCTTTAACCTTGATACCCAGATCACCCGGGCTATTGCGGTGAACATCTTGCTGGATCTCTACAAAACGGCGGAACGCATTGTCAGCGATGCTGCCGCCATTTCGTTACCAGTGCAGTTACTGGTGTCCGGAGATGATTTCGTTGTGCATCGCCAGCCGCAAATTGATTTTTATCAGCGCCTGAGAAATCCCCTCAAGGAACTGCACGTGTTGCCGGGGTTTTACCACGACACGCTGGGCGAAAAAGATCGGCATCTGGCGTTCGATAAAATGCGTGATTTCATAGCTATGCTTTACGCCAGGGCGCCGCAGCGTTTTGATTACAGTAACGAAGATCGCTGGAGCCCTGGCGCAGATACCTGGCGGATGCTCAGCGGGGGACCTGCGCGATATTCTCTTGACGACATTGCCTACCGTGGTTTGCGCTATGGCATGAAGCTGTTGGGGACGCAATCAGCAGGTGTTCGTCTGGGGTTTGACACCGGTTTTGATTCTGGCAGCACGTTGGATTACGTCTATCGCAATCAGCCGCAGGGCAGTAGCGCACTGGGGCGTTTAATCGATAAAAATTACCTTAACAGCGTAGGCTGGAAAGGGATCCGTCAGCGTAAAATTCATCTGCAAATGCTGATTAGTCAGGCGGTTGCACAGCTGGCGGAGCAGGGCATGTCGGTGCATGTGGTGGATATTGCTGCCGGACACGGACGTTATGTGCTCGACGCGCTGGAGGGAGAAAAGGCAGTACGTTCAATTTTACTGCGCGATTACAGCGAACTGAATGTGAATAAAGGCCGGGAAATGATCGCCAGCAGAGGCATGGCTGAGATTGCTCGTTTTGAACAAGGCGACGCCTTCAACCGCGAACAGCTGGCGGCGCTTGAACCTCGTCCTGCTCTGGGGATTGTCTCCGGTTTGTATGAGCTTTTTCCTGAGAATTCACTGGTCAAAAATTCGCTGGCCGGGCTGGCTGAGGCGATAGCGCCGGGCGGAATATTGATTTACACCGGACAGCCCTGGCACCCGCAGCTTAAAACGATAGCCTGGTCGCTGACCAGTCATAAAGACGGTAAAGCGTGGGTTATGCGTGTGCGTACGCAGGGTGAAATGGATGCGCTGGTCCGCGAAGCAGGCTTTGAGAAGTGTGCGCAGCTGATTGATGAGTGGGGTATTTTTACCGTTTCCATGGCGGTACGCCGTGCTTCCTGAACAGCGTAAAATTATGGTGCAGGCAGTCGGGTGGTTGCTGCTGCTGGCCCCCTTTTTTTTCCTTACGTACGGCAAGGTGAATCAGTTTACCGCCTGGCAGGATGCTCAATTTCACAACGTTGGCAGCATCGTTTTTGCCTGGGAATCTGCCATTCCTTTTATTCCATGGACCATCATTCCGTACTGGAGTCTGGATCTTTTTTACGGGTTATCTCTGTTTGTTTGCACTACACGTTTCGAGCAGCGTCGACTGGTGCTCCGGCTGGTGCTGGCATCAATAATTGCCTGCGGCGGCTTTTTACTGTTTCCGTTGCAGTTTAGTTTTACGCGTCCTGAGGTGACCGGTGCGGCAGGGTGGCTGTTCGCACAACTGGAACAGTTCGATCTACCCTATAACCAGTCGCCGTCACTGCATATCATACTCTGCTGGCTGCTGTGGCGGCACTTCAGTCGCTATCTGTCCGGCGGCTGGCGCAGGCTATGTGATAGCTGGTTTTTACTGATCGCTATATCCGTGCTGACCACCTGGCAGCATCATTTTATCGATATTATTACCGGTCTGGCGACAGGGATGCTGATTGACTGGCTGGTCCGGGAACAACACCGCTGGCGCTGGTGTAAGCCGGATGCTGCTCGCCTGAGGCTGATGCGTCGTTATCTGTTTGGATCAGCATTATGTTTTATCACCGCCGCATTGCTGACGCCGTGGTTGTTATGGCCTGCGCTGGCATTGCTGATGGTTGCGTGGGGTTACGCTGGATTCGGCGCAGCGGTGACGGCTAAAGATCCGCAGGGCCAACTGCCTCCCGCCGTTTACTGGCTGTCATTACCGTGGCGAGCGGGAATGTGGCTGTCGATGCGCTGGTTTACCCGACGTCTGCCTGCGATAAGCCCGGTGGTGGCTGGCGTGTATCTCGGCTGTTACCCGCACAGCGTGCCTGCGCAAAATGCGGTGCTGGACGTGACCTTTGAGTTTCCACGTGGTCGTGCGACGGCTTCGCGTGTTTATCACTGCGTACCGATGCTGGATTTAGTGATCCCGAATGAATCCGAACTGCAGCAGGCGGTGAATACGCTGGAGACTCTGCGTGAGACGCAGGGCTCGGTGCTGGTTCACTGTGCCTTAGGTCTCTCGCGCAGTGCGATGGTGGTTGCGGCGTGGTTGTTACGTTACGGTCATGCGGCGACGGTAGGGCACGCCGTGGCGCAGATTCGGGCGAGTCGGCCACAGGTGGTACTGACAGATAAACATCTGGAGATGCTGCAACAATGGCAACAGAAAGTGACGACGTAACAGAAAGTGAAGATCTTCAGAGTGGTTTGTTGCGACATACGTTAGCGAGCTGGCGCTTCATCCTGCTTTTTTCCCTGCCGCCGCTGGCGTGGGTGCTTTTTGTCGCGCCGCCAGGAATACTGCGAGCCGTTATCGCCCTGTTATGCGCCATAGTCTGGTTTGGCTGTTGGCGATTATGGCTCGACGAACGTTATTTTTCGCTGATCACCGCACAAAACAATACGCAGGCTGGAGAGGCGCTGTACTTTATCTGGCGACGTGAACGACTGAAGACACTCACGCTGGCCGATCGCCAGTCAGGCGCATTAAAACAGTATCGACATACGCTCTGCATGGTTGCGGTTCAGTGGGCTTTCTGGCTCGTGCAGTTGGTATAGCATTCATTCGGATTATTCATCGACATCGCAATAGTTGCCACACGGCATCAAACTGATGTTGATATAGTTCAACACCGGTCGCGTCGTGGAGTGAAATCATGTGGCTTCTCAAGTGGTATGTCTGGAATCGTTGGGTGTTCAAGCTGTTAAGCCGGGATGTCGCGGAGCCGGAACAATTTTTAGCTCATTGCTGGGAAGAAAATCTGGCGAAATGCAGGGAATATGCCACCATCTGGCGTGATATTAATCGCATTCACGGCAAGCAGGTACATGTGCGGGCAAAGAAGTAGGTACCGAGAATCCCTCCCACCGGATGGTGAGAGGGGGAATTATCAGGCAGCAACCACGCTGTCGATAGCGGCTTTCGCATCGGACTGTGCTTTAGATGCCACTTCCGGGCCGTAAGCGATACCTTCAGCAAAGACAACGTTCACGTCGGTGATACCGATAAAGCCCAGGAACACGTTCAGGTACGGTGTGATCAGGTCAGTCGGCGTATCTTTATGAATACCACCACGGCTGGTCAGCACCACTGCGCGTTTACCGGTCACCAGACCTTCCGGACCTTTCTCGGTATAACGGAAGGTCACGCCAGCACGGGCAATCAGGTCAAAGTAGTTTTTGAGTTGCGTCGGAATGTTGAAGTTATACATCGGCGCGGCGATGACAATCACATCATGCGCTTTCAGTTCAGCGATCAACTCGTCAGACAGCGCCAGCGCTTCTTGCTGACGCGGCGTCAGCGGCGCATCGCTTGGGCGCAGCGCACCCACCAGTTCGCCATCCAGCACCGGAACAGGATTTGCAGCCAGGTCGCGGACGGTGATTTCATCAGCAGAGTGCTTTTCACGCCACTGTTCAACAAAATAATCAGACAACTGACCAGACTGAGAGTACCCTGCCAGAATACTGGATTTAAGAACTAATACCTTGCTCATGGGTGTTTCCTTTTATGTGTTTGAAGGGGTAGTGCCCCGTTGCTTGTTGACACTTTATTCACAATCCTGTCGCAGTGATAGCGCAATATATCGAATCCTATGTTCGAAATTATTGAACAACACATAAAAAGCCCCGATGTGGTACTCTATATCTATCATCTAAAAGAGATTTAACCCGGCAGAACTCTGCCTTTTAACGCTATGACAGAACAACCAAAATTAACCTTCAACATGCTGCAACAACAGCTGGACTCGCTGATGCTGCGCGACAGGCAGCGTTTTGCGCGCCGTTTGCACGGCGTGAAGAAGGTTAAAAATCCTGATGCACAACAGGCCATTTACCAGGAGATGGCAAAAGAGATCGACCAGGCAGCCGGTAAAGTTGTGCTGCGTGAAGCGGCGCGTCCGGTCATCAGCTACCCGGAAAACCTGCCCGTCAGCCAGAAAAAACAGGATATTCTGGAAGCCATTCGCGACCATCAGGTGGTGATTGTGGCTGGTGAGACCGGTTCAGGTAAAACCACCCAGTTGCCGAAAATCTGTATGGAGCTGGGACGCGGGGTAAAAGGGCTGATCGGCCATACCCAGCCGCGTCGTCTGGCGGCGCGTACTGTGGCGAACCGTATCGCGGAAGAGCTGCAAACCGAGCCGGGCGGCTGTATCGGTTATAAAGTCCGTTTTAGCGATCATGTTAGTGACAACACCATGGTTAAGCTGATGACGGATGGGATCTTGCTGGCGGAAATCCAGCAGGATCGGCTGCTAATGCAGTACGACACCATCATCATCGATGAAGCGCATGAACGCAGCCTGAACATTGATTTTCTGCTTGGCTACCTGAAAGAACTTCTGCCGCGTCGTCCGGATCTAAAGATTATCATCACTTCGGCGACCATTGACCCGGAACGCTTTTCTAAGCATTTCAACAATGCGCCGATTATCGAAGTCTCTGGCCGAACCTATCCGGTGGAAGTACGCTATCGACCGATTGTTGAAGACGCAGATGACACTGAGCGCGATCAGCTACAGGCAATTTTTGATGCCGTAGATGAGTTAGGGCGTGAAAGTCAGGGCGACATTCTGATCTTCATGAGCGGCGAGCGCGAAATCCGCGACACCGCCGATGCCCTGAATAAGCTGGATTTGCGTCACACCGAAGTGCTGCCACTGTATGCGCGTCTCTCCAATAGCGAGCAGAACCGTGTATTCCAGTCACACAGCGGTCGTCGTATTGTGCTGGCCACCAACGTGGCGGAAACCTCGCTGACCGTACCGGGCATCAAGTATGTGATTGACCCGGGCACTGCGCGTATTAGTCGTTACAGTTACCGCACTAAAGTCCAGCGTTTGCCGATTGAACCGGTGTCGCAGGCCTCTGCCAACCAGCGTAAAGGTCGCTGCGGTCGTGTTTCAGAAGGGATCTGTATTCGTCTGTATTCTGAGGACGACTTCCTGTCGCGTCCGGAGTTTACCGATCCGGAGATCCTGCGTACCAACCTGGCGTCCGTTATTTTGCAGATGACCGCGCTGGGGTTGGGGGATATCGCGGCGTTCCCGTTTGTTGAAGCGCCGGATAAACGCAATATTCAGGACGGGGTGCGCCTGCTCGAAGAGCTGGGGGCGATAACCACCGACGAACAGGCAACCGCTTATAAGTTAACGCCGTTGGGCCGTCAGCTGTCGCAACTGCCGGTGGATCCGCGTCTGGCGCGTATGGTGCTGGAAGCGCAAAAACATGGCTGTGTGCGTGAGGCAATGATCATCACCTCGGCGCTGTCCATTCAGGATCCGCGCGAGCGCCCAATGGACAAGCAGCAAGCTTCCGACGAGAAGCACCGCCGCTTCCATGACAAAGAGTCTGATTTCCTGGCGTTTGTGAACTTATGGAATTACCTCGGCGAGCAGCAAAAAGCGTTGTCGTCAAACCAGTTCCGCCGTCAGTGTAAAGTCGACTTTCTTAATTATCTGCGCGTACGTGAATGGCAGGATATCTACACGCAACTGCGCCAGGTGGTAAAAGAGTTAGGGATCCCGGTTAACAGCGAACCTGCTGAATACCGGGAAATCCACGTCGCATTGTTGACCGGTTTACTGTCGCATATCGGGATGAAAGATGCCGATAAACAGGAGTTTACCGGTGCGCGTAACGCCCGCTTCTCGATCTTTCCGGGCTCCGGTCTATTTAAAAAACCGCCGAAGTGGACGATGGTAGCGGAGTTGGTGGAAACCAGTCGCCTGTGGGGACGTATTGCCGCACGTATCGATCCCGAGTGGGTGGAACCAGTTGCGCAGCATCTGATTAAACGTTCATACAGCGAACCGCACTGGGAACGCGCGCAGGGCGCGGTCATGGCGACAGAAAAGGTCACCGTCTACGGCTTACCGATTGTTGCCGCCCGTAAGGTGAACTACAGCCAGATCGACCCGGCGCTGTCACGTGAACTGTTCATTCGTCATGCGCTGGTGGAGGGGGACTGGCAAACGCGCCATGCTTTCTTCCGTGACAACCTGAAGCTGCGGGCGGAGGTGGAAGAGTTAGAACATAAATCGCGCCGTCGCGACATCCTGGTCGATGATGAGACGCTGTTTGAGTTTTACGACCAGCGTATTAGCCATGATGTGGTTTCTGCCCGCCACTTCGATAGCTGGTGGAAGAAAGTCTCCCGCGAGACCCCGGACCTGCTCAACTTTGAAAAGAGCATGCTTATCAAAGAGGGCGCGGAAAAAATCAGTAAGCTGGATTATCCGAACTTCTGGCACCAGGGCAATCTCAAACTGCGTTTGAGCTACCAGTTCGAACCGGGAGCCGATGCGGACGGTGTGACCGTGCATATTCCGCTGCCGCTGCTCAATCAGATCGACGAAAGCGGTTTTGAATGGCAAATTCCAGGCCTGCGCCGCGAGCTGGTGATCGCCCTGATTAAGTCGCTGCCGAAACCGGTACGACGTAATTTTGTGCCTGCTCCGAACTATGCTGAGGCATTTTTAGGCCGCGTGACGCCGCTGGAACTGCCGCTGCTGGACGCGCTGGAACGTGAACTGCGCCGGATGACCGGTGTCACCGTTGACCGCGATGACTGGCATTGGGATCAGGTACCCGATCACCTAAAAATTACCTTCCGGGTGGTGGATGATAAGAACAAGAAGCTACAGGAAGGGCGTTCGCTACAGGATCTGAAAGACGCCTTGAAGGGTAAGGTTCAGGAAACGCTGTCCGCGGTGGCGGATGACGGTATCGAACAGAGCGGATTGCATATCTGGAGCTTCGGGCAGCTTCCGGAAAGTTACGAGCAAAAACGCGGCAACTATAAGGTAAAAGCGTGGCCAGCGCTGGTCGATGAGCGTGACAGCGTTGCCATCAAATTGTTTGATAATCCGCTGGAGCAGCAACAGGCCATGTGGTGCGGTTTACGCCGCCTGTTGCTGTTAAATATTCCTTCGCCGATTAAATACTTACACGAGAAGTTGCCTAACAAAGCCAAGCTGGGGCTGTATTTTAACCCGTATGGTAAAGTGCTGGATTTGATTGACGACTGTATCTCCTGCGGTGTGGATCGGTTGATCGACGCCCATGGTGGTCCCGTGTGGACGGAAGAGGGCTTTGCGGCGTTGCATGAGAAGGTGCGGGCTGAACTGAACGATACGGTGGTGGATATCGCGAAGCAGGTCGAACAGATCCTGACCGCGGTGTTTAATATCAATAAACGTCTGAAAGGGCGTGTGGATATGACCATGGCGTTAGGGCTTTCAGATATCAAAGCGCAAATGAGCGGGCTTGTGTACCGCGGATTTGTTACCGGCAATGGTTTCAAACGTCTCGGCGATACGTTGCGCTATTTGCAGGCTATTGAAAAGCGTCTGGAAAAACTGGCCATCGATCCACACCGCGACCGCGCACAGATGCTGAAAGTGGATAGTGTGCAGCAGGCCTGGCAGCAATGGTTCAATAAACTGCCGCCTGCACGCCGTGAAGATGACGACGTCAAAGAGATCCGCTGGATGATAGAAGAGCTGCGCGTCAGCTACTTTGCTCAGCAGCTTGGTACGCCGTATCCTATTTCAGATAAACGTATTCTGCAGGCGATGGATCAGAGCACGGGATAACGCGGTGCGGGACTGTAGGCCGGACACGGCGTAGCCGCCATCCGGCCTCTGTACCCGGTAAAGAATAAACACCAGGAGTCATGAATATGAGTCAGTTTCCGACGCTTTCCGCGACCACGCTGGCGGCGATTAATACTGTAGGGCAATGGCTGGCGCAGAGCGATTTTACGGGGGGCATCACGGTTCAGTCAGATTGCGTAATTCTGGCGGGGAACGCGGTGATCCCGACCATCGACGCCGCCTGTCGGATCGCGAAAGACCAACAGGTTCCCTTATTGATTAGTGGGGGCATCGGTCATTCCACGCGCTTTCTGTATGACGCGATTGCCCGACATCCTCGCTACAATATCATTCGAACCACCGGACGTGCAGAAGCGGCGATCCTTGCCGATATCGCTCACCAGTTCTGGCACATTCCGGGGGAGAAGATTTGGGTGGAAGACCAGTCAACAAACTGCGGTGAGAATGCCCGATTTAGCTGTGCGTTACTGAGCCAGGCGACAGAAAGCATTAATACCGTCATTGTGGTACAGGATCCGACCATGCAACGCCGCACGATGGCCACGTTTCAGCGCGTAACCCGCGATGAGCCGCATGCACCGCGCTGGTTGGGTTTCCCGGGATTCGTCCCGGAGTTGGTCCAACAGCGCGACGGCGTGGACTTTGCGCCAACGGTCGAAGGACTATGGTCAGTGGATCGCTATCTTTCGCTCATTACCGGCGAGTTGCCGCGCCTGCGAGACGATGTTAATGGCTATGGTCCCTGTGGCCGCGATTTTATCGTGCATGTGGATATTCCCGGTAACGTTGAGGCAGCCTGGCAGCAACTGAAAAGCGATACCGCGTTGTCAGACTTACTGGAGAGCCGCTCTCTGTGATCCCCGCTGCCCGTTTGTAAGCGTTTTGCTGCAAACGGGCATAAATCCCGTCCGTTTTTTCCTTTCATCAGCGCTTTGCCAGACGCTTTTATGAAGCCGCTCACAGAACAGTCACTGTAGTGATAATTCGTCAGGCATGATTGATATTAATTAACAATAGTTTTACTTGTTAAAAACAAATCAATCACAGGAGAAGCGCATGTCAGTACCCGTACAACATCCTATGTATATCGATGGGCAGTTTGTGACCTGGCACGATGACGCCTGGATTGATGTCGTCAATCCGGCCACGGAAGAGGTTATCTCACGTATTCCGGATGGACGTGCCGAAGATGCGCGTAAAGCGATAGACGCCGCCCAGCGCGCTCAGCCTGAATGGGAAGCGCTGCCTGCCATTGAACGGGCGAACTGGCTACGCAAAATATCTGCGGGTATCCGTCAACGCGCCAGCGAAATCAGCGCATTGATAGTGGCTGAAGGTGGGAAAATACAGCAACTGGCCGACGTTGAAGTCGCATTTACCGCCGATTATATCGATTACATGGCGGAGTGGGCACGTCGTTATGAAGGCGAGATCCTGCAAAGCGATCGCCCGGGCGAAAATATCCTGCTGTTTAAGCGCGCTCTGGGCGTGACGACGGGCATTCTACCGTGGAATTTTCCGTTCTTCCTGATTGCTCGCAAACTGGCCCCCGCGCTGTTGACGGGCAATACCATTGTTATTAAACCGAGTGAGTTTACGCCCAACAATGCCATCGCTTTTGCCAAAATTGTTGATGATATCGGCTTGCCGCGCGGGGTATTTAATCTGGTCCTTGGACGCGGTGAAACGGTTGGCCAGGAACTGGCCGGAAACCCGAAAGTCGCAATGGTCAGCATGACCGGTAGCATTGGCGCGGGCGAGAAAATTATGGCTGCAGCGGCCAAAAACATCACTAAAGTCTGCCTGGAACTGGGGGGGAAAGCCCCGGCGATCGTGATGGATGATGCTGACCTTGAACTGGCCGTGAAGGCAATTGTTGACTCACGGGTGATCAATACCGGACAGGTATGCAACTGTGCCGAACGTGTGTACGTCCAGAAAGGTATTTATGACCAGTTCGTTAATCGCCTGGGGGAAGCGATGAAAGCCGTACAGTTCGGCAATCCGGCTGTGCGCAATGACATTGCGATGGGACCGTTGATTAACGCCGCTGCGCTGGAACGAGTAGAGCAGAAAGTTGCGCGAGCGGTGCAGGAGGGGGCCAGAGTGGTGCTGGGTGGTAAGGCGGTAGAAGGCAAAGGCTATTACTATCCACCGACATTACTGTTAGATGTGCGCCAGGAGATGGCGATTATGCACGAGGAGACATTTGGTCCGGTGCTGCCTGTGGTGGCGTTTAATACGCTGGAAGAGGCGTTGACGATGGCCAACGACAGCGATTATGGATTGACCTCATCGATTTACACGCAAAATCTGAACACGGCGATGAAAGCGATTAAGGGGCTGAAGTTTGGCGAAACCTATATTAACCGTGAAAACTTCGAGGCAATGCAGGGCTTCCACGCTGGGTGGCGCAAATCCGGGATTGGCGGGGCAGACGGTAAACACGGTCTGAACGAATATCTGCAAACGCAGGTGGTTTATCTGCAGTCCTAAGTTTTTAGCCGGGTGAGTTTGTACGTCACCCGGCGCAATTCTTACACTTTGGCGGCTATACCGTTCATTCGACCTCCGCCACAACGTCAGAGCTTGATAAATTTATCCAGCGTACGAATAAGTTGGGTCACAAAACCGTACTCGTTATCGTACCAGGCGACGGTTTTTACCAGTTGCAGATCGCCCACTTCGGTAATCTCGGTTTGTGTCGCATCAAATACCGAACCGAAATGTGAGCCAATCACATCTGACGAGACAATCTCCTCGTCGGTATAGCCAAATGACTCATTATTCAGCGTGGCTTTTTTCAGCGCGTCATTAACCTCTTCAGCGGTAACCTTTTTACCCAATACCGATACCAGTTCCGTGACGGATCCGGTTTTCACCGGTACGCGCTGGGCGTGGCCTTTTAATTTTCCGCTCAATGCCGGAATCACCAGGCCAATCGCTTTCGCCGCACCGGTGGTATGGGGAATGATGTTCTCTGCCGCCGCCCGCGAGGCGCGCAGATCTTTTCCGCGAGGGCCATCTACCAGCGATTGTGTCCCCGTGTAGGCATGGATGGTTGTCATGGTGCCCAGTTGAATACCGAAGTTGTCATGCAGGGCTTTCGCCATCGGCGCCAGGCAGTTAGTGGTGCACGATGCGACAGAGATAATTCGATCGTTCGCATCCATCGTGTCGTCGTTCACGTTAAAAACAATGGTTTTCATGTCCCCGGCAGGGGCGGATATCAGGACTTTTTTGGCCCCTGCGTCCAGGTGCGCGTTGGCTTTTTCCGTTGAGGTATAAAAACCGGTACATTCGATGATGATCTCTGCGCCGGTGGTTTTCCACGGGATATTTTTGGCCTCTTTTTCTGCATAAACAGCGATTTTTTTACCGTCGACAATCAGCGCGTCTTCGGTAAAGTCGATACTCCAGGGAAATGGACCGTAATTTGAGTCGTGTTTTAACAGATAGGCGAGAATTTTGGGCGAGGTCAGGTCATTAATGGCGACGACCTCCACGCTGCTTTTGACCTCCAGTAGTCGACGCAATACCAGACGACCGATACGACCAAAACCGTTAATGCCAATTTTACTCATGGTTTTCTCCTGTCAGGATGAGGCGGTACGACATATTTTCCCTACCAGGCATAGTCCAGTCGGGCATCCGGGGCAATAGCTGTTTTTGCGCTTAAACGTAACTGACTGATAATGGATGAACAAAAATTAATGAATTTTTAACAAAAGCCCGTTATGTTGACGCATTATTGTTTTTATTCAGGAAGTGTTATGGGGAATAAGTATTCTGGCCTGCAAATTGGTATTCACTGGCTGGTTTTTTTGTTGGTCATTGTGGCCTACAGCGCCATGGAGTTTCGCGGGTTTTTCCCGCGTAGCTATCGTCCCTTGTTCAACATGGTGCACGTATCCTGTGGCATCACGATTTTAACGCTGATGGTGGCGCGTCTGCTGGTCAGGCTGAAATATCCGGCGCCGCCGATTGTGCCAAAACCGAAACCGATGATGACCGGAATGGCGCATCTGGGGCATCTGGTTATCTATCTGTTGTTTATTGCGTTGCCGATTATTGGTCTGGTGATGATGTACAACCGGGGGAATCCGTGGATTGCATTTGGCATCGTCATGCCATATGCGGCAAAAGCCAACCTTGACCTCGTGGAGATGCTGAAGTCCTGGCACGTGACGCTGGCAAACCTGGGCTATTTTGTTATTGCTTTGCATGCCGCGGCTGCCCTGATGCATCACTACTTCTGGAAGGATAATACGCTGCTGCGCATGATGCCGCGTAAGCGTTCCTGACGTAACGCCCCGCAAGCGCGCAATGTCGTTCAGGTTGAACATGTGATTCTTGATCAGCGTTCCGTTCACCTCAGCCGTATCTCTTCTCTGTACACTGAACGCCAGTGAACGTGTTAAGGGTACTATCGCCGTACCCTTAACAATCCCGCCGGGAGCCTGGGATGCAAGGGAGGCGGCGGTGAGCCTCCCTTGCACGTTCACGGGTATCTGTGCTTTAGAAAAGTGATACGGCTGAGGTGAACGGAACCCTTTCTCTGAAATAGCATGTTTATTACCTACGCCAATACCGTCCTTATCGTTCCGGTTAAATGAACATCTTCCTCTGCGGAATAAAACAGAAATTATTTTTCCAGATGCGATAAAAGCTTACCGACGAGATGGTTAAACAACACCCAGTTCGCTACTTTCGTCACTTGATCGCCGTCCTCATTAAAACTACTGTATATAAATACAGTTAAATGAGAGGCCGATTATTATGTTGTTTTTCCAGCCTGCAAAACGTCGACAAACGAAACATTTTCCCCTGTTCAGCGACCTTGTGCCCTGTGGTTTTCCTTCTCCAGCGCAGGACTACGTTGAAAAAGGCATCGATCTCAATGACCTGCTGGTACAGCATCCCAGCGCAACCTATTTTGTTAAATCATCGGGTGATTCTATGGTCGGGGCGGGGATCGGTGAGGGTGATTTGCTGATTGTCGACAGCGCCAGAAACCCGGCTCATGGAGACATCGTGATTGCCGCCATTGAGGGAGAATTCACTGTTAAACGTCTGCAATTGCATCCAATTGTGATGCTCAGGCCAGAGAACAGAGCCTACGCGCCCATCATAATCAGCAGCGAGGATTCGCTGGATATCTTTGGCGTGGTGACCTTTATCGTTAAGGCGGCTGGCTAATTATGTTTGCCCTGGTGGATGTTAATTCGTTTTATGCCAGCTGTGAGATGGCATTCAGGCCCGATCTGAAAGGCAAACCGGTTGTCGTTCTTTCCAATAACGACGGTTGTGTTATCGCCTGTAGCGCGAAGGCTCGGGCGCTTGGCGTGACAATGGGTGCTCCGTACTTCAAACAGAAAGATCTGTTCCGGCGCTACGGCGTGGTGTGTTTTAGTTCCAACTATGAACTGTATGCGGATATGAGCGGCCGGGTCATGTCTATCCTGGAAGACCTCTCTCCACATGTGGAAAGGTACAGTATTGATGAGGCCTTCTGCGATTTGACGGGAGTAAGAAACTGTAGGGATCTGACGGATTTTGGTCTCGAAATAAGGGCCACAATTCTACAGAAAACACGACTTCAGGTTGGCGTTGGCATCGCCCAGACCAAAACGCTGGCAAAGCTCGCGAATTACGCCGCCAAAAGATGGCCGCAACAGACTCGAGGAGTGGTGGATTTATCAAATATTGACCACCAGCGTAAGCTGATGGCCGCACTCCCTGTTGGTGAAGTGTGGGGCGTGGGCCGCCGTATCAGTAAAAAACTGGACGCGATGGGGATTAAAACCGTCCGTGACCTGGCTGATACCGACATTCGTTTTATTCGCAAACACTTCAACGTTGTTCTTGAAAGAACCGTACGGGAATTGCGCGGTGAGTCGTGCCTGGCGTTGGAAGAGTTTGCGCCGGTTAAACAGGAAATCGTCTGCTCACGATCGTTTGGTGAAAAACTCACGGACTATAACGCGATGCGTGAAGCAATTTGCACCTATGCCTCACGTGCGGCGGAAAAGCTGCGCGGTGAGCATCAGTTCTGTCGATTTATCTCTGTGTTTATCAAAACCAGTCCATTTGCCCTAAAGGACCCTTATTACGCTAACAGCGCGTCGGTAAAACTGCTGATCCCGACCCAGGACACACGGGAAATTATGAGTGCGGCAACGCGCAGCCTGGACGCTATCTGGCGAGAGGGGCAACATTATCAAAAAGCGGGTGTGATGTTGGGCGATTTTTTTAGTTCTGGCGTGGCACAACTGAATCTGTTTGATGGCAACGCCCCCCGGCACGGCAGTGCGGAACTGATGAGGGTGATTGATCGGCTGAATAAAAAGGGGCGCGGGACAATCTGGTTTGCCGGACAGGGGATTGAGCAGTCGTGGCAAATGAAACGAGAAATGCTCTCACCTCGCTATACGACGCGTTTTACTGATTTACTGCGCGTGAGGTGAGTATTAATACCGATTGATTCAAATCTTAATGTATCGATGACGGGTAGTAAAGATAAAGAGCTGGTGGTCGTTCCGGGGGCTAACCGAACTGGAGGCGAGAAGTATTTCGCTAATTATGCCACCCAGAAAAACACTCGACGATTATATCAACAATGAATTCGACCCACCTGACTTGGCTGCAATTTATAACGTGTGTCGCCTGAAGTGTGAGGTGAAATTTAAGAACGCTTGCCACGCCTCTGGTATAGCCATTAAGGGGGGAGTGATGTTACAGCAAACCATTTTGGACGTGTGTTGCGGCCCCCGCATGTTCTGGTTTAACAAACTGGACACCCGCGCCGTGTTCGCAGATACATAGCACAATAAAAAAGCAGGATAATAATCCTGCTTTGATCTGTGGTTTCTTAGTTATTTTCCAGACAGTTTTCTCCAGATACTCTGGCTAATGCCAAAAGCAACAGCTAAGAAAACAAGACC
The DNA here is from genome assembly GCF_005280815.1 of Citrobacter sp. TBCS-15. Taxonomy (NCBI): domain Bacteria; kingdom Pseudomonadati; phylum Pseudomonadota; class Gammaproteobacteria; order Enterobacterales; family Enterobacteriaceae; genus Citrobacter; species Citrobacter sp. TBCS-15. The sequence continues at coordinate 222,078 of NZ_SZWK01000102.1, forward strand.
AGACCAACGCTCTATCCCTTGCGCCATCACCAGCATAGCAACTCCGATACATCCAAGAGGAATAGCAGTGATAACAAAAAGAATAATACCCCAAAAAAATTGGCCTGCAGTGGGCTCTTGAGACATGACAACACCTTTAATGAAGGAAACCGTTAACTAACGCGCGATTTTTTATGGTTATTATATAGTTCCATGTAGCACTGAGGCTTCTGTGTTTGCTGTACCTTCCCTGGGCGTGTCTGCTAATTTTACAAAAGTAACTAGTTGTTTCAACTCCTATTTATGGTGGGTGTTATGCTTCCCACGTTTGTCTGCTAAGTCGCGATTAACCAACCTCTACTCCTGAGTGGGGGTAAATCACGCTGGCGGTTTGAGTGTACAACAGCAAACGATCTGGTTGTTGTGGCCGGCGGCGTGGAATACCTACTAACTTTCACGGTAAACGGCAAAAAACCTGACGCCAACGGGAATGTTACTATCAGCACCGGCACAACTGCTGCTGTAACAGACGTTCGTTTGGGGACGGTGATTTCGACTAACCTCATTTTTAGGAATCCGGGGCGCAGATTTTGGGGGCATAGAAAAGACTGCATATGTCCGCATATGGCTGATAGCGACTTAACATAAGTCTATGATATTTAATAATTCTTATATTTTACAAATATGTAAAAATACTGATAGTATACCCCCCTATAGTATCTGGAGGGCGTATGCCACATTCACCTGAAGATAAAAAACGTATCCTCACCCGTGTTCGTCGTATTCGCGGTCAGGTTGACGCGCTTGAGCGCGCGCTGGAGTCCGGCGAACCGTGCCTTGCGATCCTGCAACAAATTGCCGCTGTACGCGGCGCATCCAATGGCCTGATGGGCGAAATGGTTGAGATCCACCTGAAAGACGAACTGGTCAGCGGCGAGACAACGCCAGACCAGCGAGCCGTACGTATGGCTGAAATCGGCCATCTTCTTCGCGCTTATCTAAAATAACACCATCACCTCGCAATAATGGGAAGAGACAAATGAAATCACGTGCAGCAGTTGCATTTGGCCCCGGCCAACCGCTAAAAATTGTCGAAATCGACGTCGCACCGCCAAAGAAAGGTGAAGTTCTGGTTAAAATTACCCACACTGGCGTGTGTCATACTGACGCTTTTACGCTCTCAGGCGACGATCCGGAAGGGGTATTCCCGGCGGTGCTTGGCCATGAAGGCGGCGGTATTGTGGTTGAAGTGGGCGAAGGCGTCACCAGCCTGAAAGCGGGCGACCATGTCATCCCCCTGTACACGGCTGAATGCGGTGAGTGTAAGTTCTGTAAATCGGGGAAAACCAACCTGTGTCAGGCTGTACGCGCCACCCAGGGCAAGGGCCTGATGCCGGATGGCACGACTCGCTTCTCATATAACGGTGAGCCGATTTATCACTATATGGGTACCAGTACCTTCAGTGAATATACCGTTTGCGCGGAGATCTCTCTGGCGAAGGTTAACCCGCAGGCTCCGCTGGACAAAGTGTGTCTGCTGGGCTGTGGCGTCACTACCGGGATCGGTGCAGTACATAACACTGCGAAAGTGAAAGAAGGCGACACCGTGGCCGTATTTGGTCTTGGTGGCATCGGCCTGGCGGTGATTCAGGGCGCGGTGCAGGCGAAAGCCGGACGTATTCTGGCCGTTGATACCAATCCGGAGAAATTCAAACTGGCTGGTGAAATGGGTGCGACTGATTTCATCAACCCGAATGATTACGATAAACCGATTCAGGATGTGATTGTTGAGCTTACCGATGGTGGTGTGGACTTCAGCTTTGAATGTATCGGCAACGTTAACGTGATGCGTGCGGCGCTGGAATGCTGCCATAAAGGATGGGGCGAGAGCATCATCATCGGCGTGGCAGGCGCCGGACAAGAAATCAAAACGCGTCCGTTCCAATTGGTTACCGGACGCGTCTGGCGCGGTTCGGCGTTCGGCGGCGTAAAAGGGCGCACTCAACTCCCGGGAATGGTCGAAGAAGCGATGAGCGGGAAAATTCAGTTGGATCCGTTTATCACTCATCGCTTACCGCTGGAGCAAATTAACGAAGCATTCGATTTAATGCATCAGGGTAAGTCCATCCGTACCGTTATCCATTTTGGCGATAACTGATTCATTGGCCAGCGGATTTCTCCGCTGGCACTTTCCTGAATTTTTTAGAATTATGTTGTGAAAGTGTGACGAATCCGGCGCTTTTTGCGGTAAGTAAACCTCACGGATTGCCGATGACTATCTAACGGGCGTGTTTTCACGCATAAACCCTACAAGAGAGTCGACGGTCATGGACAACACAACATCGATGCAGGCCCAGCATAAACTGGGTTTTTTGCATCAAATCCGACTGGTTCCGCTGTTTTCCTCCATTCTCGGTGGCATCCTTCTGTTGTTCGCCTTAAGTTCAGGGCTGGCAAGCTATTTTCTTATGCAGGCCGATCGCGATCAGCGCGATGTGACCGACGAGATTCAGGTCAGGATGGGGTTATCTAACAGCTCTAACCACTTACGCACCGCACGTATCAACATGATCCATGCCGGCGCGGCGAGTCGTATTGCCGAAATGGATGACATGAAGGCCAATATCGCCGAGGCAGAAAAACGGATTAAGCAATCGCAGGACGGCTTCAATGCTTATATGTCGCGTACGGTGAAAACGTCTGCTGATGAAGCGTTAGACGCCGAATTAAGCGCCAGCTTCAAAGCCTATACCGACGGTTTACAGCCAATGCTGAAATACGCTAAAAACGGCATGTTTGAAGCGATTATCAACCACGAAAATGAACAGGCCAGACCGCTGGATTCTGCCTACAACAAGGTGCTGCTGAAAGCCATTGAAATTCGCACTGCCAGGGCGAATAACCTCAGCGAGCAGGCGCACCGACGTACGCAACTTGGTATGGCGTTTATGCTCGGCGCATTTGCCCTCGCGCTGGTGCTCACCGTGATGACGTTTATCGTTCTGCGCCGCACCGTTATTCATCCTCTGTTACGTGCAGCCCTGCGCATCGAGCAAATTTCGGCAGGCGACCTGACTATGCCGGAGGAGCCGACCGGGCGCAGTGAAATTGGTCGCCTGAGCCGTCATCTGCAAACTATGCAGCATTCGCTGGTGAAAACCGTGGGTACGGTGCGCCAGGGGGCAGAGGAAATTTATCGCGGTACCAGTGAGATTTCTGCAGGGAATACCGATTTGTCCTCACGTACGGAGCAACAGGCCGCGGCGATTGAAGAAACGGCGGCCAGTATGGAAGAGCTAACGGCTACGGTGAAGCAAAACGCTGACAACGCGCACCATGCGAGCAAGCTGGCGGAAGATGCTTCCGGCAAGGCGAGTCGTGGCGGTCAGATGGTTTCTGGCGTGGTGAAAACCATGGGCAATATCTCAGGTAGTTCGAAGAAAATCTCTGAAATCACAGCCGTTATAAACAGCATTGCTTTCCAGACGAATATCCTGGCGTTGAACGCGGCGGTAGAAGCGGCGCGGGCGGGAGAGCAGGGACGAGGGTTTGCCGTGGTCGCCAGCGAGGTGCGCACGCTGGCGAGCCGAAGCGCTCAGGCGGCAAAAGAGATTGAGGGTTTGATTAGCGAATCGGTACGACTCATTGACCAGGGATCCGATGAAGTGGTCGCGGCGGGTAATACCATGACGGATATTGTCGATGCGGTAAAACGCGTGACCGACATCATGTTGGAAATTGCGGCGGCCTCTGATGAGCAGAGCCGGGGCATTGTGCAGGTGAGCCAGGCGATTTCGGAGATGGATAAGGTGACGCAGCAAAACGCCTCTCTGGTTGAAGAAGCGTCGGCCGCAGCGGCATCGCTGGAAGAACAGGCCGCACGTTTAACTGAAGCCGTCGGCACATTCCGCTTGCAGGGCGCAAGTGCGATAAAGCGCGCTCCTGGTACCAAAACGTCGAGCCATTCAAGTCCGCAGGCAGCAACGGCCAGTGGTGATAACTGGGAAACGTTTTAACACGCTATAAGGGACCAGATGGTCCCTTAATTTTTGGTATCAAAACGGTATGGTTTTGCGTATCGCGCCAATGAGGATTTGTGCGGCAGAGGAAAGCTGCACGTCTACACGGGTAAGAATGCCAATAGGTTCACCCGCCCCGTGGGTGGGAATCGGCAATGATACCAACGTCGCCTGACGTAAATCTTCCCGGACCGCGCCTGACGGCACAAACCATACATAGTCGTAGTCAACCGTCAACTGGCGGGAAAGCGATGCTGACAGCGTTTCGATGCAGCCCGGCGGCATTTTGCAACCCTGGCTTTGCAGCAGCGTCTCCGCGTGCTGACGAGGAGCCGTTCCTTTTGGTGACACCACAACAGGCCATTCCATCACCCGACTCAGCGTGATGGTTTCCTGCAACAACGGGTGGTTAGGTCGCACAACCAGTTTGAGCGACTCAAGGAACAACAGCTCGTAATTCAGACCGACCATTAATTCCGGATCGGCCATCCGACCGATACCGAGATCGATCTCTCCCGATTTTAAACCGGCCAGAATCATGGGATTACTCATGGTGGCAACTTGCAGCGTCGTTTCCATTTGCTGCTTATGGAACGGACCGATTACCGCCGGAAGAATACCCAACGCAGCGGTGGGTAAAGCCCCAATCCGTACGACGTCAGTCTGCGACTCTTCGCGCTGGTTTAACGCCTGTCCGGCAGTATTGAGCGCGTCCAGTACTCTCACCGCGTGGGTAAGAAACTGCTCGCCGGGCAATGTTAACTGCGCGCCAAGGCGACCGCGTTCAAAGAGCCGGGTACCGGTCAACTGCTCCAGTTCATTTAGTGTTTTGGAGAGGGCCGGTTGGCTCAGATTAAGGGTTTCAGCCGCGCGCCCCAGCGTTCCCTGTTGTGCAACGGCGACAAAAGTATGCAGGTGGCGCAAGCGAATGCGCTGATTGAACAGAACATTTTTTTCCATAAGCGATGTTAAAAACAGAGCCGTATCGGTGACAAGTGAAGTTGTTCGTTTTTGATAACTTGATAGCAAAATATTATTAACATTTATCATATTTTACTTACAACTCATTTATTTTGCTTATGTTTTGTACAGTCAGGCTGGGTGGTGGGATCATGGAAGGGAATGTATCCGGTCGTTATACTTTGAATATTGTTTGCTTTTGCACCCTTTATCTTCACAAGGCACTGATTAATGATACATGTAGTAGGACACCTTAATCCCGATAGCGATGCCATTTGCACTGCCGCAATGACGGCGCGTTGGCTTACCTTACGCGGTCAGCAGGCAACGGCATGGCGTCTGGGGGAAGCTAACCGCGAAACGCAGTTTATCTTTGCGCAAGCGGGGCTGGCGCTTCCTGAACGGCTGACGTTTGAGTTGACCGATCGTGACGTCTGGTTGGTTGATTTCACCGAACCTGCCCAGGGACCGCAATCGCTGGCAGACTGTAACGTCGTGGGGATTATCGATCACCACCGACTCGGGGGATTAGTCACCCGTCTGCCGCCAGAAGTGAGGGTGAAGCCTGTCGGCAGTAGCGCAACGCTGTTATGGCAACTGATGTCGGAAGATGAGCGTAGCCAGTTATCTCCTGCGGAGGCCGTTTTGCTGCTGGGTGCCGTGTTGAGTGACACTGTCACGCTTCGTTCACCCACGACCACCGCCGACGATCGCCTGGCGGTCGATGCGCTGACTCAAAAGGCTGGTGTAGACCTTGATGCCTTCAGCCGTGACCTGCTGTCTGCCAAAACGAGCGTGGAAGGGATGAGCGCCCGCGAACTCCTGCAGAAAGACATTAAAACCTTCACTATCCATGGGCATCAGGTCTGTGTGGCGCAACTTGAACTGTATGCACTGCAACAGGTTGATACAGTGCTGGATGAATTACGCCAGGAAATGGCGCGCTATGCGCAGGAAAAAAATGCCGCGCTGGTTGTGCTCATGCTCACCGATATTAATCTGGGCGACACCAGTCTGTGGTTTGCCGGTTCTGAGCTTTCAGACATCCCGCAGCCCTGCAAAGTGGAAGGTATGCTCAGCCGTAAAAAACAGATGCTCCCCTGGCTGGAAAGTCATTTAAAACCACGCCAGTAGGTTCTGTTCGCCGTCTGTATAGGGTGGGAAATTTACGCGGGGTCACACTTTGTAAATTCTTCCCACCGGACTTTGCAGCGTTCTCTACACTCCAGGTAATATTCACTGGAGGCATGACATTATGGCGAACACCATCACGGCAGATGAGATTCGGGAACAATTTTCGCAGGCAATGTCAGCAATGTACCAGCAGGAAGTCCCGCAGTATGGCACGTTGCTGGAACTTGTCGCTGATGTGAATCTGGCGGTACTGGAAAATAATCCGACGCTGCATGAAAAACTGGCTAATGCGGATGAGCTGGCCCGGCTAAACGTTGAGCGCCACGGAGCCATCCGGGTGGGTACTGCGCAGGAACTTTCTACGCTGCGCCGGATGTTTGCCATTATGGGCATGTATCCGGTGAGTTACTATGACCTCTCTCAGGCCGGCGTCCCTGTACATTCCACTGCTTTTCGGCCCATCGACGATGCATCGCTTTCGCGCAACCCGTTTCGGGTATTCACATCGTTATTACGGCTCGAATTAATCGAGAACGTAGCGCTGCGGCAAAAGGCTTCGGAGATCCTCGCGAAACGCGACATTTTCACTCGTCGTTGTCATGAACTACTGGATGAGTTTGATGCGCAGGGCAGTTTTACGCCTGAGCAGGCGCAGGAGTTTGTCCATGAAGCACTGGAAACTTTCCGCTGGCATCAGCACGCCACGGTAGATGAAGCGACCTATCACGCATTACACAACGAACACCGGTTGATTGCAGATGTGGTGTGTTTCCCTGGTTGTCACATCAACCATCTGACGCCGCGCACGCTGGATATTGACCGGGTACAGTCCATGATGCCGGAATGCGGCATAGAGCCGAAAATATTGATTGAAGGGCCGCCGCGCCGCGAGGTGCCGATTTTATTACGTCAGACCAGTTTCAAAGCGCTGGAAGAACCGGTGCTGTTTGCCGGTGAAATGCGCGGTACTCACACGGCGCGTTTTGGTGAGATTGAACAGCGCGGCGTAGCGCTCACGCCGAAAGGCAGAGCCTTGTATGACGAACTGCTGAATAAAGCGGGAACGGGAAAAGATAATCTGACGCATCAGTTACATCTTCAGGAGGTTTTCAAGGCGTTCCCGGACAGTGAGTTTCTGCTGCGCCAGCAGGGACTTGCCTGGTTTCGTTATCGACTGACGCCATCAGGCGAAGCGCATCGCCAGGCTATTCGCCCGGATGACGATCCGCAACCGCTTATTGAGCGGGGCTGGCTGGTCGCGCAACCTATCACCTACGAAGATTTCTTACCGGTGAGCGCTGCGGGGATTTTCCAGTCAAATCTGGGTAATGAAACTCAGGCTCGCAGCCACGGGAATTCCAGCCGCGACGCGTTTGAACAGGCACTGGGTTGCACGGTATATGACGAGTTTATGCTGTATCAGGAGGCGGAGGAGAGAAGTAAACGGCGGTGTGGTTTACTTTAACGGAATTTACACGGGATTCGGTCTGTTCCCATCGACATAAAATATTTTCGATTTTGTACAGATAATCGGCGACCAACAATTGGATTATTAATGAATTTTGTCTAGAGTGAGCGGTCAGAAATGTGCACTCTCTTGCCGCAGATTTTGACCGGCGCGGGACCATTTACACGACCAGAAGGACTCACTTTCAGGCATGAATCGCAGACGATTTATTAAAGGTTCAATGGCAATGGCCGCCGTGTGCGGAACCAGTGGTATTGCATCACTCTTTTCCCGCGCCGCCTTTGCGGCAGAGTCAGACATTGCAGACGGAAAAACCGTACGTTTTGATTTTTCCGTTCTGCAATCGATGGCCCACGACTTAGCACAGAAACCCTGGGGCGGCGCGCCGCGTGCGTTACCCGACACGCTGGCGAAATTGACGCCGCAGGCCTACAACAGCATTCAATATGACGCAGAGCAGTCTCTGTGGAACAATGTTGAAAATCGTCAGCTTGATGCGCAGTTCTTCCATGTGGGAATGGGATTCCGCCGCCGGGTTCGCATGTTCTCGGTCGATGACAGTACGCATATGGCGCGTGAAATCCACTTCCGTCCGGAGTTGTTTAAATACAACGACGCGGGTGTGGATACCAAACAACTGGAAGGGCAAACTGACCTCGGGTTCGCGGGTTTCCGCGTGTTTAAAGCGCCAGAACTGGCCCGTCGTGATGTGGTTTCTTTCCTCGGCGCCAGCTACTTCCGCGCAGTGGATGACACCTACCAGTACGGTTTATCGGCGCGTGGTCTGGCGGTAGATACCTATACCGACAGCAAAGAAGAGTTTCCTGATTTCACCGCTTTCTGGTTCGAAACGGTCAAACCGGGAGCGACCTCCTTTACCGTGTATGCGCTACTTGATAGCCCAAGCGTAACAGGCGCCTTTAAGTTCACGATCCACTGCGAGAAAACGCAGGTGATCATGGATGTACAAAACCATATCTACGCGCGTAAAGACATTAAACAGCTCGGCATTGCGCCGATGACCAGCATGTTCAGCTGTGGTAACAATGAACGCCGGATGTGCGACACCATTCACCCGCAAATTCATGACTCCGATCGTCTGGCGATGTGGCGGGGCAACGGCGAGTGGATCTGCCGTCCGCTGAATAACCCGCAAAAACTGCAGTTCAATGCCTATACCGATAACAACCCGAAAGGGTTTGGTTTACTGCAGCTCGATCGCGACTTCTCTCATTACCAGGACATCATGGGCTGGTATAACAAGCGTCCGAGCCTGTGGGTCGAGCCGCGTAACCAGTGGGGCAAGGGGACCATCGGCCTGATGGAGATCCCGACGACGGGCGAAACGCTGGATAACGTTGTCTGCTTCTGGCAGCCGGAGAAGTCGATTAAAGCCGGCGATGAGCTGGAATTTAAATATCGTCTGTACTGGAGCGCGCAGCCGCCGGTACGTTCGCCGTTAGCTCGCGTGATGGCGACCCGTACCGGCATGGGCGGCTTCCCGGAAGGATGGGCGCCGGGCGAGCACTACCCGGAGAAATGGGCGCGCCGTTTTGCCGTGGACTTCGTCGGTGGCGATCTGAAAGCCGCTGCGCCGAAAGGCATTGAACCGGTGATTACGCTCTCCAGCGGTGAAGCGAAACAGATTGAGATCCTCTACGTGGAGCCTATCGACGGCTACCGTATCCAGTTTGACTGGTATCCGACGTCTGACTCAACCGACCCGGTAGATATGCGTATGTTCCTGCGTTGCCAGGGCGACGCCATCAGCGAAACCTGGCTGTATCAGTACTTCCCGCCAGCGCCGGATAAACGTCAGTACGTTGACGACCGTGAGATGCGTTAATCACGACCGCAATGGCTCTCCAGGTGGAGAGCCATATCTGCAATCTTTCTGAAAATAGTCTGTACGCTATTTACTCGATCCTGTTCGCATTTTTCTGTATGGCAAATGGGTACTCTGGGGCTGTGTATTTCTTATACATGTTCTTGTCCACTAACAGGGAGAAAGTATGTTTCCAGAATACAGAGACCTTATTTCCCGACTGAAAACCGAGAACCCTCGCTTTCTGTCCTTATTCGAAAAACACAACAGCCTTGATCATGAGATCTCCAGACTGGAAGGTTCGGATGGTCGGGGGTATAGTTTGGACATTGTTCGCCTTAAGAAACAGAAACTCCACCTGAAGGAAGATCTGCTCAAAATTTTGCAAAAAGAGAGTGTCGGTGAGAGCTAAGTAAAACAGCGCTTGCTGTGTAAAAGGGCTTCCAAAAGGGAAGCCCTTCCTGTTTTATTGTGAGCAGAATTAGCTGCTTAACGAGCGTAACGGAAAGAAAATGCCAGAAGTGATAACCATTAGTGACACGCTGGAACTGCGTGCCGTAGAAGAACAACACGTCACCCCTCTGCATCAATTGGTGCTCAAGAATAAAACCTGGCTCCAGCAGTCGCTGAACTGGCCGCAGTTTGTAGAATCCGAGGACGACACGCGCAAAAACGTGCAGGGAAATATGATGTTGCACCAGCGCGGCTACGCCAAAATGTTCCTGATTTTTGCACAACAGAATGTGGTGGGTGTCATCGCGTTTAACCAGATAGAGCCACAGAACAAAGCGGCCTATATTGGTTACTGGCTGGATGAAGCTCAGCAGGGTAAGGGCATTATGTCCCAGGCGCTGCAGGCATTGATTCATCATTATGCGCAGCGCCAGGAAATTCGCCGTTTTGTGATTAAATGCCGCGTAGAGAACGTTGAGAGCAACCAGGTGGCATTGCGCAATGGCTTCCAACTGGAAGGATGTTTACGACAGGCTGAGTTCCTCAATGGCGAATACTACGATATGAATCTCTATGCCCGCATCATTGATGGTCCTTCAGAGTAAGCCTGCGATAGGGGTACGCGTAATGCGTTGTTCGCCGTTGATCACTTTCGGCCCGCGCAGATGAATAGCATCGCCATCAAACGCTTCAATGTGCGCCTGGCCGGTTATCTCAATGTGATTCTCGATCAACACTGCTCCAATAACGCAGGCGTGACCTTCAACCAGAATGTGATCGTCAAGCTGGATTGGTCCGCCGCTTAATGTAGCATGTCCCCCGACCAACACATGGTGCTTCAGCACGCAGTTACCCTCGACTACCGCGTGTTCCGCCACCTGTGAGCTGTAGCGCAGGGTAGGAATCGCATCTTCATCGGTTCCGGCGATGACGCGCGCATGTCCGTAGACTTTGGCGCAATCGCAAATCCAGACATTATTCTCTTCATTACCTTCCACCAGGGCGAAATCAAAAACTTCCGCCCGATGCTCAATAAAGGCATAGTTGATTTTCGCATCGCCATAGATCTGCGCCTGGTGCACTACTCGTGAGTTGCTAATGGTCGCCCGATCGTAAATCTGCAGCAACTGGTCGTTTTCAAGAGTGAGTCCCCTGGCGGCAATGATTTCGGATCCACCTACAACGCGTGCATTACCGCGCAGAAGGCACTCGCCGCGAATAACAGAATTCTGAATCGTGACGTTGTCACGTATTTGTGCGTAATGGCTGATTTCTGCCCGGTCAATCCACACGGCATCGCCTATTTGCGCGCCATCTCTGACTACGCTTGCCTGAGTAACCCGGGCGTTTCCGGTTATCGATGCGCCGGAAAATGCGAGCGCATTCTCATCGTAAATCCAGCAATCACCGCTTTGCGACAAGACGCTTTCATCATCAATCCAGCCGCCAGGCGTACCGGCGGTAACATCATTAAAATCAATGAGAGCAATGATTTGGCGTAGTAATACGCTTTTTTTATTGCCATTATCCTGGTAACTAAAGGAGCGAAGCTCATCGTTGAGTCGATATTTGGTCATTGCTCATTTCCATGTTGCGCACCTTAGTTAAACGTAGCAAAGTTTTCCGCACTGGCTAAACCGGTTGAAATTCCATAAAATGTATTTCAAATATACTTTAAAAAATAAACAAAATGAGTAAGAGCAAACAGAGTGAACGGGTCCTAAATCTTCCGGCCGGTTATTTTGGCATGGTACTGGGTACCATCGGGATGGGATTCGCCTGGCGTTATGCCAGCCAGATATGGCCGGTGAGTCACTGGATTGGCGATGGGTTAGTGATCCTGGCGATGGTCATTTGGGGGCTGCTGACGCTGGCTTTTATGTATCGCTTGCTGCATTTCCCGCACAGCGTACTGGCTGAAATTCGTCACCCGGTGATGAGTAGCTTTGTCAGTCTGTTTCCGGCCACAACCATGCTGGTAGCAATTGGTTTTGTTCCCTGGTATCGACCGCTGGCGATCGGGTTATTCAGCATTGGCGTGGTGATACAACTGGCGTATGCGGCCTGGCAAACGGCAGGATTATGGCGTGGAGCGCATCCAGAGGAAGCCACCACGCCAGGTCTGTATCTGCCGACCGTCGCCAATAACTTTATCAGCGCAATGGCCTGTGGCGCGCTTGGTTTCAATGATGCCGGATTGGTGTTTTTGGGGGCCGGGGTTTTTTCCTGGCTCAGCCTGGAACCGGTGATCCTGCAACGTTTACGTAGCTGCGGGGAGCTGCCATCGGTCTTACGGACTTCGCTTGGCATTCAACTGGCGCCCGCGCTGGTCGCCTGTAGCGCCTGGCTTAGCGTCAACGGCGGTGAGGGCGATACGTTAGCCAAAATGCTGTTCGGCTATGGTCTGTTGCAACTTCTGTTTATGCTACGTCTCATGCCATGGTATCTGTCTCAACCATTTAATGCCTCGTTCTGGAGCTTCTCGTTTGGCGTGTCGGCCCTGGCGACGACGGGCCTGCATCTCGGACACGGCAGCGAATCAGGATTTTTTCATACGCTGTCTATCCCACTGTTTATTTTTACCAATTTTATCATTGCATTATTACTGATACGTACGCTTGCTTTGCTGATGCAGGGAAAGCTGCTTATCCGCACAGAACGTGCTGCATTACTGAAATCTGAGGATAAATGATGACTCATTGCGACGAAAACTACTTTACTGAGAAATACGATTTAACCCGTACGCATTCCGATGTTGTTGAAGCGGCAAAAGTGGTCGCGCCAGGTAAAACATTAGATCTGGGCTGCGGTAATGGTCGTAACAGTCTGTACCTTGCGGCAAACGGCTATGACGTTACCGCATGGGATAAAAACCCCATGAGCATAGCGAACCTTGAGCGTATTAAAGCGGCGGAAGGACTGACCAACCTGCATACGCAGGTCGCAGATCTTAACGCCTTACGCTTTGATGGCGAATATGATTTTATTCTTTCTACCGTTGTGCTGATGTTCCTTGAGGCTAAAACTATCCCAGGACTGATAGAGAATATGCAGCGCTGCACGAAGCCAGGCGGATATAATTTAATCGTTGCGGCAATGGACACTGATGATTTCCCGTGCACTGTTGGTTTTCCGTTTGCCTTTAAAGCGGGTGAATTACGCAACTATTACAGCGGGTGGGATCTGCTGAAATACAACGAAGACGTGGGTGAACTTCATCGTACGGATGAAAATGGTAATCGCATTAAACTGCGCTTTGCCACTATGCTTGCACGCAAAACTGCCTGAACCTCCTGTCTGGGTTAACTCTCTCTGCGTTCAGCATTTTTTATGTTGAGCGCAAAGATAAAATTGTGCGGTCCTTACCATTTTTAGTGCATCCAAAATGAATCTGTTTTGCTATTCTTTTTAGGCATCATTGCGAAAACTAAAGGGATCGTTTCATGCGTACTCATACTTTATTTAAAGTTGCAGTGCTTACTGGCTTGTTGGCATTATCCGGCTGTGCGTCAAAAGTAACCGAACCGGATAAATATTCTGGGTTTTTAAAAAATTACTCTGATCTGAAGGAAACAAAATCGGCAACCGGACAAACGGTACTCCGTTGGGTTGACCCGAACTACAACGAATCCAAATATGACAACATTGTATATAACCCGGTAACGTATTATCCGGTTCCTAAACCTACTACGCAGGTAGGGCAGAAGGTTCTTGATCAACTACTGACCTACACCAATACACAGTTGAAATCCGCAATCAGTAAACGTAAACCCCTGGTGACTACCCCTGGGCCACGTAGCCTGATTTTCCGCGGGGCAATTACCGGTGTAGCGACCAGTAAAGAAGGGCTGCAGTTCTACGAAGTGATCCCGGTTGCGCTGCTGGTTGCGGGAACGCAAATGGCAACGGGTCACCGTACCATGGATACCAACCTCTACTTCGAGGGTGAGTTGATTGATGCGGCGACCAATAAACCGGTTGTTAAGGTTGTACGTAAGGGTGAAGGTAAAGATCTGAACAACGAAAGCACGCCGATGGCGTTCGAAACGTTGAAGAAAGTTGTTGATGACATGGCGACTGATGCTTCCATGTTTGACGTGAACAAAAAAACACAATAATAATGATGAACGCACCATCTAAGGATGGTGCGTTTTTTTATGCCGCCCGGCGACGATATACGAGTTTACCCATCAGCGCTTCTGGTCGGGCAAACATCACCAGATTCCCCAGCAAAATCAATACTAATCCCACAATCGCATTTACCTGCCAGATATACCCTTCATACAATGTTGACAGCGTCAGTGCGACCAGAGGAAAAAGCAGCGTACTGTATGCGGCCTTACTGGGACCAATACGACCGACCAGTGTGAAATAGGCGCCAAAGGCAATCACCGAACCAAAAATAGCCAGGTACAGCAGTGCGCTAAGATAGCTGAAAGTCCACTGCGGAGTGAAGTCATCGCCACGCACCAGCGCAATAGCGGCGATCAGCAACGTGCCGTACAACATGGCCCAGCTATTGGTGGTCAATACTTCCAGCCCTTTTTTCTGGTGGCGCAGACTTATCATGTTGCCCAATGAAAAACCAAAGGTTCCCAGAGCGCTTAAGCCGATGCCCAGCAGAAGTGAATGGTTGAACCCACTGTTGAGCAAGTCCTGCCAGAACAGGGTGACAATGCCGGTCAGACCGAGACCGGCGGCAATATAAAAGCGCATCGGCGGTTTTTGGCCGAAAAAGAGAAAGCTATTGATCGCATTGAACAGGACGGCCATCGAGAAAATCACCGATTCAAGGCCCGTGTTAATCCACGCCGCAGCCGTATAAAAACACCAAAAGTTAAAGCAAAAAACGCATCCGCCTTGTAACAGACAAAACAGATGGTCACGACCAGATAGTTTGCGTAATTTACCGCTAACCAACAGGATTATTATCATTACCGAGCTGGCAACGGCAAAGCGCCAAAAGATAGATACCGGCGCTGAAACCGGCCCTTGCTGCAGATAAATGGCAATCCATGTCGTTCCCCAAATCACTACCACCAGGCAGTACAATAGTGCGTTCATACAACTCTCTCTTTTTGGTCTTCAGGCGCACACTGTGTCACGTTGGGTAGCAGGGGGCTTTCATCCGATTGCGGTGGACTTGCAAAATCTTGCGCTTTTTTTCGCGCAAATGTGAAAAGGAAGCTGTTAACAATATGTAGCTGATATAGACTGAAAGCCTGCTAACTTATTTTGAATGTGATGGTATGTCTCTGTCTCAGCCCTACGCTGCCTTTGAAAACTTACGCAAACACAATGCCGTGCTGCACGAGTCGGTTGCGTTACATTCAGGGATCCAACTGGCGGCCTGGTCAAATAAGCGTGATACCATTACCCAGTATTGCGATCACCATACCCTTAGCTTATACATCGCCGATGGTTACGAGAGTTACCACAAGACGGCCGGCGGCTGGAAGAATGGTGGTGGGCCGGACCGTTTTTGCCTGATGCCGAAAGAGAGCGAATCCAGTTGGGATATCCGCGACGATCTTTCCTTTGTGCATCTCTATTGTACGGACGGCCATTTGCGCGAAGTGGGTGAAAAAGTCTGGGACAAAAGCCCTTATAGCTTCATGCTGGATGAGCATACGTTTGGCAGCGATCCGGGGATAACAGCGGTTTATCGTCAGTTTTTACTCGGGAATGACTGGCAACAACCGGCCAACCATCTCACGCTCAGCGCCGCGTCTTCGCTACTGCTCACGCATCTGATCCAGCATTACAGCAACGTCCAATGGCAGTTGCCCGCTGTCACCGGGGGACTTGCGCCTGCCACATTGCGCAATGTGCTGGCCTACATAGAAGCGCATCTGGCGTACCCCATCACCCTGAGCGATTTGGCAAGCGAGGCGGCGCTGAGTGAATTCCACTTTGCCAGAATGTTTCGCCAGTCAATGAATATGGCGCCGCATCAGTACGTTATGCAACGACGTATGGTATTAGCCCAGCATCTGGTCTGTCATTCCTCCCGCAGTTTGTCGGATATTGCGATGGCTTGCGGGTTCAGTTCGGCGAGCCATTTCAGCAACCGGTTTAAGCAGGTGACGGGTAAAACGCCAACGCAGTTACGTGCGGCGAAATAAAGTAAACACCGCGTAACACATACCTCCGGCGATCAGCCCCCAAAATGCAGACCCAACTCCCCATAGCGTCAGGCCACTGGCAGTGACCAGAAAAGTAATGATAGCCGCATCACGCTCGGCTTCATGATGCAATGCCTGGTACAAGCTGCCGCTAATCGTGCCAAGCAACGCCAAACCCGCCAGCATTTGGATCCAGCTTACGGGCAAGGCTGCCATCAGCCCGGTGACCGAACCGCCAAACACCCCAGCCAGAAGATAGAAGACACCCGCCGCCGCCGCGGCTAGCCAACGTCGTTTGGCATCAGGATGCGCTTCGGGACTTTGGCAAATTGCCGCGGTTATAGCGGCAATGCAAATGGAATAGACACCAAAAGGGGAAAACAGCAGCGCCAGCAGACCGGTAAAGACAATCAACGGTGAAACGGGTAACGCATAACCTGACGCCTTCATGGTGGCGATACCGGGAGCATTTTGCGAGGCCATGGTGACCAGAAACAGCGGCAGTGCGATGCTAATGCTGTGGGCAAATGAAAAATGCGGGGCAATAAACTCGGGTAACACTGGAGATAAACTTATCTCATTAGTGACAATGTCACCTTTTATCAGCGCGATGATTATACCTACCAGCATCGCGGCGATCGTCGCATACCGTGAGGCAATGACTTTAAACGCTAACCATGCCACCAGCATGCTACCGCACAAGATAAGCTCACTGTTAAGGCTATTGAACGCCTGCAGGCCAAAGCGTAGCAGGATCCCGGCCAGCATGGCTGACGCCAGTGAGTGAGGGATTATTTTCATCAGTCGGGCAAAGAGTCCGGTTACGCCGCACAGCACAATTAAGGCGTTAGCCACGATGAAAATACCGATCGCGTCCTGAATCGTTACCCCTTGCAGGCCCGTAACCAGCAGTGCGGCGCCGGGCGTTGACCATGCAGTGAGAACAGGGGCGCGATACCATAATGTCAGCGCCAGCGTACTAACACCCATCGCTATTCCCAGCGCGGTCATCCAACCCGCAATTTGCCCTGTCGTCGCACCTGCGGCCAGCGCCGCTTGCCAGATAATGGCTGCCGAACTGGCATAACCGACCAGCACCGCGACAAAACCTGATAGCACGGTAGGCAGAGGGATTGAAAATGTGCGCATAGCAACTCCGTGTGCGTTATAACGGTCAGTCACTGTAGCACTGTGCGTTATAGCGTACAAGTGCTAAGCTGTAGCCTTGAGAAGGAAGGGCGAAGGAGGAGAAACATGGATAACTTAACTCACTATCTGGCGACGACGCTCAGAACGCTGCGCCACCAGCGGGAATGGAGTCTCTCGCGTCTGGCGGAGGAAACCGGCGTGTCAAAAGCGATGCTGGGGCAGATTGAGCGCAATGAATCCAGCCCTACAGTGGCGACATTGTGGAAAATCGCCACCGGGTTGAATGTCCCATTTTCGACGTTTATTTCGCCACCCGAGTCAGACAGCCCCCCGGCTTTCGATCCCCAACACCAGGCGATGGTCGTCACGCCGCTGTTCCCGTGGGATCCTCAGTTGTGTTTCGATCACTTTTCGATACTGCTGGCACCCGGCGCGCTCAGTGAATCCACGCCACACGAAAGCGGGGTTATAGAGCATGTAGTGGTGATTAGTGGTCTACTGGATATGTGCATTGATGGTCTATGGCGTACCATTAAAGCCGGTGAAGGTGTCCGTTTTGCCGGCGATACGGCCCATAGCTACCGTAACAGCGGTGAACAAACGGTTCACTTTCATTCGCTGATCCATTACCCGCGCAGTTGATCGGGAAAACTATTCCGAAATGCCGCGCTTGTGACTACAATAGCCGCCATTTTTACCGCTTGTGGATGGTAACAACTGTATGCGCCAGCAGCCTCATCACCTTGAATTGTTAAGCCCGGCCCGGGATACCGCCATTGCGCGCGAAGCCATTTTACACGGTGCAGACGCCGTTTACATTGGCGGACCGGGATTTGGCGCGCGTCATAACGCCAGCAACAGCCTGAAAGATATCGCTGACCTGGTGCCTTTTGCCCATCGCTTCGGGGCGAAAATCTTTGTGACGCTGAATACGATTTTGCACGATGATGAACTGGAGCCCGCACAGCGATTAATTACCGATCTGTACCAGACCGGTGTTGATGCTCTGATTGTGCAGGATATGGGGATTCTGGAGCTGGATATTCCCCCCATTGAGCTGCATGCCAGCACGCAGTGTGATATTCGCAGCGTCGAGAAGGCGAAGTTTCTGTCTGATGTCGGATTCACCCAGATTGTCCTGGCGCGGGAACTGAGCCTTGAGCAGATTAACGCCATCCACCAGGCCACGGACGCGACCATTGAATTTTTCATTCACGGTGCGTTGTGCGTTGCCTATTCAGGTCAGTGTTATATTTCACATGCGCAAACCGGGCGTAGCGCTAACCGCGGCGACTGTTCCCAGGCTTGCCGTTTGCCGTATACCCTGAAAGACGATCAGGGGCGCGTGGTGTCCTATGAAAAACACCTGCTATCGATGAAAGATAACGATCAGACCGCCAACCTCGGCGCGTTGATTGATGCAGGCGTGCGTTCCTTCAAAATTGAAGGGCGCTATAAGGACATGAGCTATGTGAAGAATATTACCGCGCATTATCGTCAGATGCTCGACGCCATCATTGAAGAGCGCGGCGACCTGGCCCGTTCATCAGCCGGACGCACCGAACATTTCTTTACCCCCTCCACGGAAAAAACCTTCCATCGCGGTAGCACCGATTATTTTGTCAATGCGCGTAAGGGCGATATCGGCGCGTTTGACTCGCCAAAATTCATTGGTCTGCCGGTTGGTGAAGTCCTGAAGGTCGCGAAAGATCATCTGGATGTTGAGGTCACCGAGCCGCTGGCGAACGGCGATGGTCTGAACGTGTTAATCAAGCGTGAGGTGGTTGGTTTCCGTGCCAATACCGTTGAAAAAACGGGGCACAATCGATATCGGGTGTGGCCGAATGAAATGCCAACCGATTTGCACAAAGTGCGTCCGCATCATCCGCTGAACCGTAATCTCGATCATAACTGGCAGCAGGCGTTAACCAAAACCTCCAGCGAACGTCGTATCGCGGTTGATATTGAGCTGGGTGGCTGGCAGGAGCAGTTGATCCTGACACTCACCAGTGAAGAGGGGGTGAGCGTTACTCATACGCTGGACGGTCACTTTGACGAAGCGAACAATGCAGAAAAAGCGTTGAGCAATCTGCAGGATGGTCTGGCCAAACTTGGACAAACGCTTTATTACGCCCGCGATATTCAGGTTAATCTGCCGGGGGCGCTGTTTGTGCCAAACGGTCAACTCAATCAACTGCGACGTGAAGCTGTCGATATGCTGGATGCGGCGCGTTTGCAAAACTATCAGCGCGGCAGTCGCAAACCGGTTTCACAGCCTGCGCCGGTGTATCCACAAACGCATCTGAGCTTCCTGGCAAACGTCTACAACCATAAAGCGCGTGAGTTTTATCACCGTTATGGTGTTCAGTTGATTGATGCGGCCTATGAAGCGCACGAAGAAAAGGGCGATGTGCCGGTGATGATCACCAAACATTGCCTGCGTTTTGCGTTTAACCTGTGCCCGAAACAGGCGAAAGGAAACATCAAGAGCTGGAAAGCCACACCGATGCAACTGGTAAACGGCGATGAAGTTCTGACGCTGAAATTTGATTGCCGACCGTGCGAAATGCATGTAATCGGCAAGATGAAACATCACATTCTGAAGATGCCATTGCCGGGCAGCATCGTCGCTTCCGTCAGTCCTGAAGATCTGATGAAAACATTGCCGAAGCGCAAACCTTAACCCTGGTGAGTATCGGGTTTGCGTGATTTTTGCCAGTAATGATGTTCGCGAAGATCGGCGGCGGATTCTTCCGCCGTCACGCGCAGCTCATCGCTGTCGGCGGTGTGCCGTAATACGTGATCGGCATTCTGCACCTGAAGATATTCATGCCCTTGATTGGTTGCGAGAAGTTGACCTGAAAAAAGCGCGCTGGCCAGCAATAACACCGTTAATCCTTTCTTAAACATCTTGCACCCTCTGGTACGTTAGCAACGGAAGTGGCGATAATTTCGCCTTGTGACTATTCAATATTTTAATCGGTGAAATGGCAATCTCTGTTTTGCCAGTGAGATGTTTTTTGCATTTTTGTTTGGTTAACGTTGGGATTTGTTACAACCGGGAAGCATCGCGCTGCCCGGTTGTTTTCAGGGAGAGTCTCAGGACTTAAAGCCAGCAGCCGTCATCAGTAAACGAAAGAACATACCGACGGCGGCCAGGGCCAGCACGCTGCCACCCCAGAGGATCACTAGCCACATCAGGCGTTTCCAGATTGATTGTTGCATCAATGATACCCCTCACCATGTTGAACTTTGCCGCGGAAAACGTAGTAGCTCCAGGAGGTATATACCAGGATTATCGGGATAATCAGTAGGGCGCCAACCAACATAAAGCCTTGGCTTTGCGCTGGCGCTGCTGCCTGCCAGAGCGTAATGGACGGCGGAATAATATGCGGCCATATGCTGATCCCCAGACCGCTGAACCCAAGGAAGATCAATCCCAGCGTCAAAACAAACGGTAGTGCATGGCTGTGTTGTTGGTCCAGTGAGCGCCACAGCCACATACTGATCAACAGCACCAGCAGCGGAACCGGCATCAGGAACCACAGGTTGGGCAGGCTAAACCAGCGCTCGGCAATCGCACTGTGCGCCAGCGGCGTCCACAGGCTGATAATGGCGATAACAACCAGCATCGCCAGCAGCAGTTTTTTGGCCACGCGGCGCATTTTATCCTGCAACGGATTTTCGCTTTTCATCACCAGCCATGTTGCTCCCAACAGGGCGTAGGCCACGACCAGCCCAACACCACAGAACAGCGTGAACGGGGTCAGCCAGTCTAAAGGACCGCCGCTGTAGCTGCGTCCGGTTACAGAGAATCCGTTAAGCACGGCACCTACCACGATGCCCTGAGTGAATGTCGCCAGAATTGAGCCGCCGAGAAAAGCTTTATCCCAGAATGGTCGATGTGCTGGCGTGGCATTGAAGCGAAACTCAAAAGCGACGCCGCGAAAAATCAGGCCGAGCAGCATCAGGGTTAGCGGGATCGTCAGCGCATCGACAATCACTGCATAGGCCAGGGGGAAGGCGCCGAATAATCCGGCCCCGCCCAGTACCAGCCACGTTTCGTTGCCGTCCCATACGGGGGCGACGCTATTCACCATCACATCACGGTCATCAGCATCCTGAATTGCAGGGAACAAAATGCCGATACCGAGATCGAAACCATCCATCACGATGTACATCAACGTGGCGAACACGATAATGACAAACCAGATAACTGATAAATCGATACCCATTAGCGGTGAGCCTCCGGTTGAGAATCAAGAACTGCAGCAGAAAGCGGTCGTGCAGGCGTGCCGGATGGCGGCGTTGACGGATCATCTTCCTGTGGCCCTTTACGGATCAGGCGGATCATGTAGCTGTAACCGACGCCAAATACGGAGCTGTACACCACAAAGAATGACAACAAGCTGATACTCATATGTAAATCGCCATGTGCGGATACTGCATCTGCGGTACGTTGCAGACCGTAGACCACCCACGGTTGACGGCCAACTTCAGTGGTTACCCAGCCAGCCAGTATGGCAATCAGACCGGAGGGACCCATCCATAATGCAAAACGCAGGAAAGGACGTGAGGTGTATAACCTCTGCTTGTAACGTAGCCGCAGGGCGATCGTGCCCAGCAGGATCATCAGCATGCCTAGCCCTGCCATAATGCGAAACGACCAGAACACCATGGTTGAGTTGGGTCGATCTTCTTTAGGAAACTCTTTTAGGGCCGGGACTTGTTTATCCAGGCTGTGGGTCAGGATCAGACTGCCCAGCGCCGGGATCTCCAGTCCATAGCGGGTACGCTCCTGTTCCATATCCGGCCAACCGAACAGCAATAGCGGAGTAGGTTCACCGGGCGGATTTTCCCAATGTCCTTCAATCGCCGCAATTTTTGCCGGCTGGTGTTTCAGCGTATTCAAACCGTGCATATCACCAATCAATGCCTGTAACGGGGCGACGATTAATGTCATCCACAGCGCCATCGAAAACATAGCGCGAATAGCTGGCGTATTGTTTCCGCGCAGCAAATGCCACGCCGCAGAAGCCGCCACAAATAACGCGCTGCTGAGGAAGGCGGCTACAGACATATGCAGCAAACGATAAGGGAATGAGGGATTGAAGATAACGGCGAACCAGTCGACGGGAACAACCTGCCCATTAACGATTTCATAGCCTTGCGGCGTCTGCATCCAGCTGTTGGAGGCGAGGATCCAGAAGGTAGAAATAATGGTACCCAGTGCAACCATACAGGTCGCGAAGAAGTGCAGGCCAGGGCCCACGCGATTCCAGCCGAACAGCATTACTCCAAGGAAACCCGCTTCGAGGAAAAAGGCGGTTAACACTTCATAGGTCAGTAGCGGTCCGGTGATGCTCCCGGCGAACTCGGAAAAACCGCTCCAGTTGGTGCCGAATTGATAGGCCATCACCAGCCCGGAAACCACGCCCATACCAAAGTTTACGGCGAATATTTTGGACCAGAAATGATATAGCGAGCGCCAGGTGGGATTTTTCGTTTTTAACCATAGTCCTTCGAGCACTGCCAGATAACTGGCGAGCCCGATGGTAATGGCCGGAAAGATAATGTGGAAGGATACCGTAAACGCGAACTGGATCCTCGCCAGGTGAAACGCGTCAAGACCGAACATGCTTAACTCCGCAGGCAAAATTGATTTGGCGCAATTCTAAGCCTGGGAAGCAATAGAGGGCAGAAACAGAACAGTTCTTTTTAACCATAACAGTTGCACTATTGCTATGGTTTTCACAAAAGCAGGGACCTTCAATGTTGATGCCTTGATTAGTTCAAAAAGTGAATTAGCACTTTGTTATATTCGCCGCAAATAATTCATTGGAACAATAAAATGAGCGGAATCGACTTTGTCGTTTTGTGGGTTGACTCAAGTGATTTAGCCTGGCAGGCTAGTTTTTCCCAACATAAAGCCGCGTGTTACCACGATGAGGGTGCTATACATCCGGCACGGTTCAGGGATATGGGTATCTTTAATTATTGGTTCAGATGTGTTGAAAAATATGCACCATGGGTCAGGAAGATACATTTAGTTACATGCGGACAAATTCCTGCATGGCTTAATGTTCATCATAAGAAATTAAATATCGTTTTTCATGAGCAGTTCATCGAAAGTAAGTATCTGCCGACCTTCAACTCAAATGCGATAGAACTTAATATTCACAAAATTAATGATTTGAGTGATAAGTTTGTGTTGTTTAATGATGATATGTTCATCACGGCACCGCTGAGTGAAGACTTCTACTTTGATCACGATAAACCTAATGACTTTCTGATTTTAAAGAGAAATCCGCCAACCAATAAAGATGACCTTATCATGAGTTCATCAGATTTTCTCAATATCAGCATCTTAAATAGCCACTTTAGTAAACATGTTACAATGCGAGAGAATAAGAGTAAATATTACAACATGTGTTACAAAAGACGACTATTGAAAAATTTTTCTAACAGAAAAGAGAAGTTTTTTGAAGGCTTTTACAGCCGACATATTCCACAGCCATTTTTGAAAAGCACATTTAATGAGATATGGCAGGTAGAAGAAAAACTGCTGAGAGAAACGATCAGCAAGAAATTCAGAGAGCCTTTGTGCTTAACGCAATATTTATTCCGTTACTGGCAACTGGCTAAAGGAACGTTTAACCCACAAAACCCCCTAAAGAGAGGGAAGTATTTTAATTTGTCTTCTAAAAGTATCAATGATGCTATTAAAACGCTAACCGATGGAACCGCTCAGGTCTGCTTTAATGATACAGAAATACTTAATGATTTTGATGCTGTGACCAATAAGTTGCGAACAGCCTTTGAGAAAAAGCTCAGTGAGAAATCAGAGTTTGAGCTTTAAAGTGATCGCTGCGCACCTTTCATAAAAAATCTAACCGTTATGAAATCTAATCAAATTTTGGTCATAACAGTTATAAAAAATGTCTTGATTATGTAAACTGATATACACAGTGGTAGTCACCAACACCGGTAATCAGGACGAAACATGAAAAAGTACCAGCGGCTGGCAGAGCAAATTCGCGAGCAAATCGCGTCTGGCGTATGGCAACCCGGCGATCGTCTGCCTTCTTTGCGTGAGCAGGTGGCCAGCAGCGGGATGAGTTTTATGACCGTTGGCCATGCCTATCAGTTGCTGGAAAGCCAGGGCCGGATTATTGCCCGGCCACAGTCGGGTTACTATGTTGCCGCACGTCCCGAACGCGAGCTGGCAGCGCCGCCAGCGCAGGTGATGCGCGACGAAGCGGTGGATATCAACACCTACATTTTTGATATGCTACAGGCCAGTCGGGATGCGTCGGTGATGCCATTTGCCTCTGCGTTCCCTGACCCGCGTCTGTTCCCCCTCCAGCAGTTAAACCGCTCGCTGGCGCAGGTGAGTAAAACAGCCACGGCTATGAGCGTGATCGAAAACTTGCCGCCGGGGAATCAAGAGCTGCGCCATGCCATCGCCCGCCGCTATGCCCAACAGGGGATGACCATTTCACCTGACGAAATTGTGATCACCACCGGTGCGCTAGAAGCCCTCAACCTGAGCCTGCAGGCGGTCACCGAGCCGGGTGACTGGGTAATTGTCGAAAACCCCTGTTTTTATGGCGCATTGCAGGCACTGGAGCGATTACGTCTGAAGGCGCTGTCTGTTGCCACTGATGTTAAAGAAGGGATCGATCTTACCGCGCTCGAGCAGGCATTGCAGGAGTATCCGGTAAAAGCGTGTTGGTTGATGACCAACAGCCAAAATCCGCTGGGATTTACGCTCAGCGCAGAGAAAAAAGCGCATCTGGTCGCATTACTGGAGAAATATCATGTGATGCTGATTGAAGATGATGTTTATAGCGAACTGTACTTTGGTCGAGAAAAACCGCTCCCCGCCAAAGCCTGGGATCGCAGCGATAGCGTTCTGCATTGTTCATCATTCTCAAAATGCCTGGTGCCCGGATTTCGTATTGGCTGGGTGGCGGCAGGGAAACATGCCCGGCGCATTCAGCGACTCCAGCTAATGAGCACCTTATCCACCAGTTCCCCCATGCAGCTTGCTCTCGTGGACTATTTGTCAACCCGACGCTATGACGCGCATCTGCGCCGTTTACGCCGTCAACTTGCAGAACGCAAACAGCAGGCCTGGCAAACGCTACTGCGCCATCTTCCGGCGGAGGTCAAAATTCACCACAACGACAGCGGCTATTTTCTGTGGCTCGAACTGCCGGAACCGCTGGATGCGGGAGAGCTCAGTACGCAAGCGTTGGCGCACCACATCAGCATTGCGCCGGGGAAAATGTTCTCAACCTCGGGAAGCTGGACACGTTTCTTTCGCTTTAATACCGCATGGCACTGGGGAGAACGCGAGGAACTGGCGGTGAAACAGCTTGGAAAATTAATTCGCGAAATGATGAAATAAAATCTAACGCGCTATTCAATATAAAAGAATAGTGCGTTCTTATTTTCGAAATAGAGAATACCGAACCCTGATGTTATTTATATCGGGTGCTACCATACAAAAAATCAATAGTTCTTACTATTGCCACCTCTACGCCTAACTCCTTGTCTATACTCCAGAAGATTAAAACACCCGGTCAGAATCAGTAGCGTAATGAGCGTTAGCTCACAACCTGATTAAATTTCCTTGCGCCAGCAGGAACGCTTAGCACACCCCGACTATTTTTAGGAAAGGACATATATTTACGGCAAGGCTGCCGCTCAATATTTTTTCGACAGGAGTAAGATGTTATGAGCAAGCAATTTGCCCTCAGTAGCCTGTGTGCGCTCAGTATGACGCTGATGACTGCACAGGCAGCCGAACCCCCTACATCATTAGATAAACCGGAAGGCCGCCTGGATATTATTGCCTGGCCGGGTTATATCGAGCGCGGACAAACCGATAAACAATATGACTGGGTCTCGCAGTTTGAGAAAGATACCGGCTGCGCGGTCAATGTTAAAACGGCGGCCACATCTGATGAGATGGTCAGCCTGATGGCAAAAGGCGGCTACGACCTGGTGACCGCGTCCGGTGACGCTTCACTGCGTCTGATTATGGGTAAACGCGTGCAGCCGATTAACACTGCGCTGATCCCAAACTGGAAAAGTATCGATCCACGCGTGGTGAAAGGCGAGTGGTTTAACGTTGGCGGAAAAGTATATGGCACCCCGTATCAGTGGGGACCAAACTTGCTGATGTATAACACCAAAACTTTCCCAACACCGCCAGATAGCTGGAACGTGGTGTTTGTTGAGCAAAAACTTGAGGATGGAAAAAGCAATAAAGGACGCGTGCAGGCCTACGATGGTCCGATCTATATCGCCGATGCCGCGTTATTCGTTAAAGCCACCCAGCCGCAATTAGGCATCACCGATCCCTACCAACTCACCGAACAGCAGTATCAGGCGGTTATCAAAGTCCTGAGCGATCAGCATGCGCTAATCCATCGCTATTGGCACGATACCACTGTGCAAATGAGTGACTTCAAAAACGAAGGCGTGGTGGCATCCAGCGCCTGGCCTTATCAGGCTAACGCCCTGAAAGCAGAAGGTCAGCCTATTGCCACGGTATTCCCAAAAGAAGGGGTTACCGGTTGGGCTGACACCACCATGCTGCATAGTGCAGCGAAACACCCGGTGTGCGCTTACAAATGGATGAACTGGTCATTAACCCCGAAAGTACAGGGCGACGTAGCCGCCTGGTTTGGTTCTCTGCCAGTGGTGCCTGAAGGATGTAAAGCCAGCCCGCTGTTGGGTGAAAAGGGCTGTGAAACCAACGGCTATAGCTACTTTGACAAAATCGCCTTTTGGAAAACGCCAATGGCGGAAGGTGGCAAATTCGTTCCTTACAGTCGCTGGACGCAGGATTACATCGCCATTATGGGCGGTCGTTAATTCCGCTGGGGGTTTTATGACGTACGCAGTAGAGTTTCATAACGTCTCGCGTCTGTACGGGGATGTTCGTGCAGTTGATGGAGTGAGTATTGCGATTAACGACGGGGAGTTTTTTTCTATGCTGGGGCCATCCGGCTCCGGCAAGACCACCTGTCTGCGCCTGATTGCCGGGTTCGAGCAGCTTTCAGGCGGCGCAATCACCATTTTTGGAAAACAAGCCAGCGAATTGCCGCCCTGGGAGCGGGACGTCAATACGGTATTTCAGGATTACGCGCTATTCCCACATATGTCGATCCTCGACAACGTCGCTTACGGGCTGATGGTCAAAGGGATTGATAAAAAACAGCGTCACGCCAAAGCCCGTGAGGCGCTTGATAAGGTTGCACTCGGTTTTGTTCATGAGCGCAAACCGTCACAGCTTTCCGGCGGACAACGTCAGCGCGTGGCGATTGCCAGGGCCTTGGTTAATGAGCCACGTGTCCTGCTGTTGGATGAGCCGCTCGGGGCGTTGGATCTTAAGTTGCGCGAACAGATGCAATTAGAGCTGAAGAAGTTACAGCAATCTCTCGGTATCACCTTCATTTTTGTCACTCACGATCAGGGCGAAGCGCTGTCGATGTCTGACCGTGTGGCGGTGTTTAATAACGGTCGCATCGAACAGGTGGACTCGCCGCGTGAACTGTACATGCGACCGCGTACGCCGTTTGTGGCAAGTTTCGTCGGGACGTCCAATGTCTTTGATGCCACGATGTCAGCGAACGTTTGCGGGCTACAGGGGATGTTTTCCCTGCGTCCGGAACACATTCGTCTGAATGATATTGGGGGAGAAGTCCAGGCTCCGGGCGTTATCCAGGCGGTGCAGTACCAGGGCGCGGCGACACGGTTTGAACTGAAACTCGCCGGCGGTGAAAAGTTGCTGGTTAGCCAGGCGAACCTGACGGGAGAAATGCTGCCCTCAACGCTGTCGCCGGGTCAGCAGGTGATGGCATCGTGGTCACGCGACGTGATGGTGCCGCTGGTTGAGGAGAGGTGAATGGCTATGAACGTCTTACCTTCGCCATCGCAACCGACAAATCTGAACAAGATCTCCGGTTTCTTCTGGCGTAATCCGGGGCTGGGGCTGTTTTTACTGCTTCTCGGGCCGCTGATGTGGTTTGGCATCGTCTACTTTGGCTCACTGCTGACGCTGTTGTGGCAAGGTTTTTATACCTTCGACGATTTCACCATGTCGGTCACGCCGGACCTGACGCTGGCGAATCTGCAGGCGCTGTTTAATCCCGCCAACTACGACATCATTTTGCGTACCCTGACGATGGCGATAGCGGTCACCATTGCCAGCGCGATTCTGGCGTTTCCAATGGCGTGGTATATGGCGCGCTATACCAGCGGCAAAATGAAAGCCTTTTTTTACATTGCGGTGATGCTGCCGATGTGGGCCAGCTACATTGTTAAAGCCTACGCGTGGACGTTACTGCTGGCGAAAGACGGCGTGGCGCAGTGGTTTTTAACCCATCTTGGGCTGGAGCCGCTGCTGCTTTCGTTCCTGACGCTACCTGCTGTTGGCGGCAATACGTTGTCGACCTCAGGGTTAGGGCGCTTTCTGGTGTTCGTTTACATCTGGTTGCCGTTTATGATCCTGCCGGTACAGGCCGCATTGGAGAGGCTTCCTCCGTCACTGTTACAGGCTTCCGCTGATTTGGGCGCACGCCCTCGTCAAACCTTCCGCTATGTGGTCCTTCCGCTGGCAATACCCGGTATCGCGGCGGGATCGATCTTTACCTTCTCTCTGACGCTGGGCGACTTTATCGTGCCGCAACTGGTGGGACCGCCGGGGTATTTCATCGGCAACATGGTGTATTCGCAACAAGGGGCGATCGGCAATATGCCGATGGCGGCGGCATTTACTCTGGTGCCGATTGTGTTAATCGCACTGTATCTGGCGTTTGTGAAGCGTCTGGGAGCTTTCGATGCACTCTGAACGCGCACCCTGGTTACTCAAACTGGCGGCATGGGGCGGGGTTATTTTCCTGCACTTTCCCATCCTCATCATCGCCACCTATGCTTTTAATACTGAGGAGGCTGCTTTTAGTTTTCCACCGCAGGGGTTAACGCTGAAGTGGTTTAGCGTTGCGGCACAACGTAGCGATATTCTGGAATCAGTGACGTTGTCACTTAAAATCGCTGCGTTGTCGACGGCCATTGCTCTCGTTCTGGGGACGCTGGCCGCTGCCGCGCTGTGGCGTAGGGACTTTTTTGGCAAGAGTGCAATATCGCTGTTGCTGCTGTTGCCAATCGCGTTACCGGGGATCATCACCGGTCTGGCGCTGTTGACGGCGTTTAAAACCATCAACCTGGAACCGGGTTTTCTCACCATCGTGGTGGGGCATGCGACGTTTTGCGTGGTGGTGGTGTTTAACAACGTAGTGGCGCGTTTTCGCCGTACCTCATGGAGTCTGGTTGAAGCGTCTATGGATCTTGGCGCCAACGGCTGGCAAACCTTTCGTTACGTGGTGCTGCCGAACCTGGCATCGGCACTGCTGGCAGGAGGGATGCTGGCGTTTGCCTTGTCATTTGATGAAATCATCGTGACAACGTTCACTGCCGGACATGAAAGAACACTTCCTTTGTGGCTGCTCAATCAATTGGGTCGTCCACGAGATGTGCCTGTCACCAACGTTGTGGCATTGCTGGTAATGCTGGTGACTACACTGCCAATTTTAGGGGCCTGGTGGCTAACGCGTGAAGGCGACACTCTCGCCGGAAACGGTAAATAAACGACGATATGGGAAATTGCTATGCAACATCAATTACTGATTAATGGCGAGCTGGTCAACGGTGAAGGTGAAAAGCAGCCGGTCTATAACCCTGCCACTGGTGAACTGATTCTGGAGATTGCAGAGGCCTCAGCCATGCAGGTTGATGCCGCGGTCCGTGCGGCCGACCATGCATTTGCCAGTTGGGGGCAAACCACACCGAAAGTGCGTTCCGAGTTACTGCTGAAACTGGCGGATGCTGTCGCGGATAACGCGCAAACATTCGCTGAGCTGGAATCGCTCAACTGCGGTAAGCCGCTGCACTGTGTGCTCAACGATGAAATTCCGGCCATCGTCGATGTTTTCCGCTTCTTCGCCGGGGCAGCCCGCACCCTGCAAGGCCAGGCCGCCGGAGAGTATCTGGAAGGGCATACGTCAATGATTCGCCGGGATCCGCTGGGCGTGGTCGCCTCCATTGCGCCGTGGAACTACCCGCTGATGATGGCGGCGTGGAAACTGGCTCCGGCGCTGGCGGCGGGGAACTGCGTGGTGATTAAACCGTCGGAAATTACCCCATTGACGGCGCTTAAACTGGCCGAGTTTGCCAAAGATATTTATCCGGCAGGCGTTGTTAATGTGCTGTTTGGTCGCGGTAAAACGGTGGGGGATCCGCTGACCGGACATGAAAAAGTCCGCATGGTTTCGCTAACCGGCTCTATTGCCACTGGCGAACACATTATCCAGCATACCGCGTCTTCAATTAAGCGCACACATATGGAACTGGGCGGCAAAGCCCCGGTGATCATTTTTGATGATGCGGATCTGGATGCGGTAGTGAACGGCGTGCGAACCTTTGGTTATTACAACGCCGGACAAGACTGTACCGCCGCTTGTCGAATCTATGCCCAGAAAGGTATTTATGACGCGTTGGTTGAGAAACTTGGCGCGGCGGTTGCCAGCCTGAAAATTGGCGCGCCGAACGACGAATCGACGGAGCTGGGACCGGTAAGTTCGCAGGCGCATCTTGATCGCGTGGCCAAAGCGGTCGATGAGGCCAAAGCCCTGGGGCATATCAAGGTTATCACCGGTGGTAAAAAAGTGGATGGTGCAGGCTACTACTTTGCCCCAACGCTGCTGGCCGGGGCGAAGCAAGAAGATGCCATCGTGCAGCGGGAAGTTTTTGGTCCGGTGGTCAGCGTGACCGTATTTGATGATGAAGACCAGGTACTGGCGTGGGCGAATGATTCGAAATACGGACTGGCATCTTCCGTCTGGACCCGGGACGTCGGACGCGCGCATCGGTTCAGCTCTCGTCTGCAATATGGTTGCACCTGGGTCAATACCCATTTTACGCTGGTCAGCGAGATGCCGCACGGCGGGCAAAAACAGTCTGGTTATGGCAAAGATATGTCGGTGTACGGACTGGAGGATTACACGATTGTTCGCCATGTCATGATCAAGCATGAGTAACATTTTAAGCGTGAATACCTAATGCGGCACGGATAGCTAAAAATCAGCAAACGGGTGTCTATACTATTCGCGCCACTGGCCTCGTCGCCATCGGACGGCGGTAAGTTGGAAATATCCGCGAGGTCAGGCTAATTAACATAACGAAGCCCCGACAGCAGGTTGGGGCTCCGTAATTTAAGCATGGCATTAGCGGCGCAAGCTGCAAAGCCAGGCTAGTAGCGCACAGACGCTCAGCACCAGCCCCAGTTGTTGCACCATGCCAGCCAATCCCAGCATCATTCCCAGTAACAGGTAATAGCTTAACCCGAACAAAGCACCGGCGGCCCCGGCCTGTTCACGATATCGACGCAGAGCCTGGCTCAATACATTGGGAATGGCGATACCATAGGCCAGTACCACCCCAAACACCGGTATCAGGATCCATGCAGTATGCTGTAGCCACCACGCCGCCAGACCTGACAACACGGCCAGCGCGCAAGCATGACGTACCAACTGTTCCGGCGTCAGACCGGTAGTTAACAGCCGCCGATTCAGCAGGCTCCCCGACAGCGAAGCCAGCGCAAGTAACACTCCTGTCCAGCCAAAGGCTCTGGAACTCCATCCCAACTGCCCGAAAAGAAATGGCGCCAGGCTGTAATAACTAAACAGCATGGTATTTAACAACGCGACCAGGATGGCATTTTTCCACAGCTCACCGTCCCGCGCCATACGGGGAAAGAGCACCGTCATCCGTGGGCGGACCGTATTCTCCGGCCTTGTTTCCGGCAAAAGGGTTGCTGTCAGTATGAGCAGTAATATCGCCAGTAAAACAAGGGCAACGAATACACCAACATGACCATAGAAGCTTACCACCCAGCCTCCGCTTAGCAGGCCAAAAACCGGACTCAGTGCCAGCGCGGCACCCATCACAGAAAAGACGCGGGATAGCGTGGTTGATTCATAACTGTCCCTCAACATGGTCTGTACCACGACTGACCCGGCAGCCGCTCCGATGGCTGACACCATCCGCGCCAGTAGCAACACGTTGAAATTGGTGGCAACAATGGCCAATGCGCAACCTGTGCTGTAGCAGATAAGTCCTGCCAGCATCGCCCGCCGTCGCCCGATACTGTCGCTCAGCCAGCCCCATATCGTCACACCGACGGCGAAGGCAACAAAGTAAACGGAGAGTGTTTGAGCCGCACGTTCACTGCTGATGTGAAAAGCGCTGGCTATGCCAGGCAATGCCGGGCTGTAAATGGTTTCCACCAGTTGTGGGAACATAATCAGTAGAGTAAGGAGCCACAGCGGCGGGCGACGAAGAATATTCATAGCAATATCCGTAGAGACCGAAAACAGGCGGGCATTATTGCTGAAAGGGGTGTGTCTTATTACTATTAGCAGGACTTTAAATATCAAAAATCGGACAGATAATGAAAATTGCCCCCGATGAAATTTTCGATGCGGATAGCTTTGATAACCCGGTAATCGGGATTGCCGCCGATATGGGCGTACACGATTCAGGACGCCATAGCCACCTTCGTCATCAGCTCCTTTTTTCGGCTGCGGGGAGCATCACGATTGAGCTGGAGCAGGCCCTGTGCCAGCTGCCGCCACGCCGAGCGGTCTGGATCCCGGCTGGTACGGTTCATCGCGCCATCATGCGTGGCGTAATGGCTTATCGTTCTTTGTACTTTTCAACCTCGCTGCCGTTATCCAATCTGCCAATGCAAATCGTCGAGGTTAATTCTCTTTTTTTCGAAGTCATAGAACGCATGGCCTTTTGGTCATGGGATATGCCTGCGGTGCAACAGGCCAGCCTCATCACCGTTTTTTGTCAGGAATTGCGGGCCGCGCGCAGTGAAAACTGGACATTACAATTTCCCTCAGATCCACGGCTGGACATATGGCTTGAGCAATTGCGTATGGGCGCGTTACCACCGCGACTGAATCAGTTGTCCCAACAGGTTGGGGCGTGTGAGAGGACAATCAGCCGGATCTTTATCAGAGATACCGGGATGAATTATCAGAACTGGCGGCAGCAATTTAGACTGTTAAAGGCCATGGAAATGCTGGCGGACGGGAGTCATATTAGCCACGCGGCGCAACATCTGGAATTTGTCAGTGACAGTGCTTTTATCGCATTTTTCCGTCAGCACACTGGTACCACACCGGCCCGCTTTACAGGTAATTAATGCCGCAGAAGGGTTAGGGATATTACAACCTGAGGGTAATTTACCAGATGAAGGCAGGGTGGGAAGATTATTGACTAATGGCAGAGATAAGTCCTCTCTGCCAGTGGACGCTGCCATTAATCAAGAAGTTTCACATCAAGCAAACCAGCCGAACCTTGCGGAAATCAGACTGAATAGTCCTACAGCAGCAAATATATTTATCAGCACCACAGTTTTACTGGAAACATTCATTTGTGCCACCTTTCGTTTTAACCCCTATGGGTATAGTACGGGTTATAACTATCCGCAATAGTACGAAATCTGAACATAATGAAAACGGGTTGTTTTACCGCTGTTTCTCTTAAAATAATTAATAAAACTTGATGTGAGTCATGAAAAAGAGCATATTGCGCGCGATTTTACCTTCTGGCCTGGATGGCTTACATGTCTCTGTACCAAAAAATGTTGGTCTTTTATGCAGTGATGGCCGCTATCACGGCAATCATCACCTGGTTTTTGTCCCGCGATAAAAAGCGGATCCGCTTTCTCAGCGCGGTATTAGTCGGGGCGACCTGGCCAATGAGCTTCCCCGTCGCGCTGATGTTTTCACTTTTCTGATGAGGCCGTTTCAGACGGAAAGTAGGGTATCTAAACGTTTTTTGTCGGCTTCCGTGACATCCTGTGGGTGCTGATACCCCACGTTCTCATTCGCGCGTGTATACAAAGCAACCAGCCAGTCGTAAACGTAGCGACTTGCACCGTGCGAAGGCTGTTCTTCCAGTTTGGCCAGGCGCGACATTGGTTGTTGCTTTGGCGCGCTAAAAATAGCCGCGCCTTTTTGGATCCTGCTGGCAGGGCGCTGTTCCTCAGCAACGTTGGTAAATCCAAGCCAGGTAATAAAATCCCCAATATCGGCATGTAGCTGCGCTGCACAGACGTTTTCACGCTGCATAATATGCTGTAAGCGTTGCGGCATATCCAGGCGATAGCTGGTGGTAACGAGGATATCAGCCACCTGCCTTAGCGTACGAGGATCGAGGCCTAAACGGCGCGCATTATTTTCATCGCGGCACCACTGGCGCACGTGATTAACCCACATTTTGTGTGCCTGGTATCCAGTTTCTTTACTTTCCTGCGAGTGCGGCATGTCACGCACTTCAGCAAACAGGTCGATCTCTTCATTAAATAACCCGTTCACCTGTTCCTCACGCGGCTGATGAACACGCAGAAGAGACTCAAAGAGGCGCATTGGCGGCAGTAAACCCTCCAGGAGTTCCCCATGTTTTGCCGCCTGGGATTGTAACTGGCGGATCACCGACTCGCTGCTACCTGACTCATTATCACGGGTGTTAATCCAACTCATCAGCGTTTCGCGGATGCGCTGTTGGTGCTGTTCGCGCAGAGAGGTCAGCCTGGCCTGACGCTGTTGTGGTGAAGTCGCCTGAGTCAGCCATTCGACAAGGCGTTGTAAGCTGTGGTTATCCAGCGCCTGTAGCGTCCCCCAGTGCAGTCCCGGTTTGCCCATTAATTGCTGTACTGACTCATCCAGGTTTTGCTGGGTGCTAAAACGCGCATCCTGTGGGGTAATGGCCCAGACTACGCCCGGTAATGCGGCGTCATGTACGGGTTGCGTATCGTTGACCCAGCCCAGTAGCTTGCGGGTAATGGTTGGCGTCTGGGCGCGGGTAGATACCGCGTTGCAGATTAGGAGCACATCCGGTTGCAGATGCTGGCGATAATGCTCCAGCATCCAGCCTAATTTTGCCTGCCACAGCGGATGGGAATGAGCATCCGGGGCGAGGGGAATATCGAGCAGGTCGACATTCTCCAGCACAGTATCTTCCACCGTCAGGACCAGCTCGCGCGTCAGCAGTGCCAGCGAGGTTTGCGAGAGACTGACCGCATTGAGCAACTGATGATTTTCAATCGGATGAACGACTACATCACTTTGCGCTTCACTCCCATGCAATGCCGCCTGAGTGAGAAAACTTTCGGCAGGTAAGCCAAAATGATCAACCAGCAGGCTCAGCGGAGCCGCCAGTTCTTGCGCGTTCCCGGTTTGTTGCAACGTATGCGCCAACGCCAGCCACTGTTGCGTTAGCTCTGGTTGTTCTCCCCACAATAATGCCCAGGCGTTTGCCCGGGTCGTCAGATCCAGAGCGGGCAGCAGCGTGGCAAACTGATGCCATAGCGCATCGTCAATTTGCTGTTGGTTAGCCGGTACGCAGGAGCGCCAGAAACGACCGATTGTCGCGACATCCTGAGCAGTAATACCTTGCACCGGATGACGCTGACGCAGCGTTTGCCATTTTTCCAGGCGCGCTTCAATAATCGATTTCTCAACCTGGCGGTTGTCCGGGAGCGCACAGAACTGCGTGATAAACAGCTGTACCAGTTCGGCTTCACTGAGTAAGCGTAAGCGCAACGGCCATTCGCTATTCAGCAGATTATCTTCACGCGTAAAGCGAATCGCCATATTGGTCGGTGCATGCCCCGGATTAATATGCGAAAAATAATCAAAACTGCGATCCGGGGTCACGATGTTCATTTTGCCGTTGGCATTGCTGCACAATGCCGCGAGCAGATGCGCTTTTGCTGATTGTGAATGCCCGTATAACCCAACACAGCCTCGTGCTGAAAAGGTCGCCGTCAGCGCAGATTCATTAACCGTGGCTAACGTAAGTTGTGTCAGCAGGGCATCCGCCTCATCATCAAGACGAACCGAATGCTGGCGGGACTCTGTTACCCACTCGATGGCGGCCTGCGCGGTGTTTAACATCTTACTCATTTCAGGTACACGCTCCCGCTATCAATCCAGTAATGGCTACCGCTATGGCGACGATCCGCCAGCGTATTCAGTTTTAACGTTAAGGCATTCGCGGCAACGGGGGTGCCATCCTGTAACCAGGCATCGCTGAGTACGAAGCATTCCGGGCCGCTCTCTTTGCTGCCGCCACGTAACTGCAGCCGTACATTTAATACGCCATCTCCGGCGATGCTTTTTGCCAGTTCGGCAGAATTTATGCTCAGCGTATACAGCGGCGTGGCAGGCCATCGGCTGTTTGCCAGTTGGCGGAAACCTAACGTCACATTGCCGCGCAGCGGGAAGTGCAAACGGGTATCCAGCTTCGCGCCGGGTTTATCCAGATCGATATCGTGATACCAGATGTTCTCATCGCGCAGCGTGTTGACCGTATTATCCAGCACACCAAGATAACGTACGGTCGAATAAGCGCCGATATCGGCAGCTTTAAAATTGAAGCGCGGTAAACGCAGATCCAGTGCCAGGCTGCATAGCATTGCGCCGACTGCTGCGGTGGATTTGGGGTTGCCAATCCGCCCTTGCTGACTGAACGGATACCACTCGTGGACCCGATAGTTATCCATCCAGATCATACGATTAACCGGAACGGGTTGAAGATGGCGGATCAACGCCTGTACGCCCGGTAAACAGGCGGGTCTGCCGGTCACTAATAAAATGTCGCAACGATAATGTGAAATAGCCTCACAGACCGCGTGCAGCGGCGAGGTCAGGGTAAATTTCCCCGCCAGTAACGCTTCTTGTAACTGCCTGAACTGCACCTGTAACGGCACGCTCAAAACATCAAACGCTGGTGAACCAGAGGGCAACGCATGATCGATAGCCTGTTGGATATAGTTCATCACGTTACGCGTGGGTTGCTGGCTAAGCAGCTCGCCAAAGGTAGCATGCAGCCCGGCTACCGGATCGTTAATATCGCTTTGTTCCCAAGCGGAGAGCACCGCATGACCGAGCGGCATAAAGAGTTGTAATGCCGTTTGCTGACGCAGAATTGCCTGAGTATCGATGCGCCCGGAATCGCCAAACAGCGTAGCCAGTAATGCAGCGGCGTCGGTCACGCCAGCCTGCTGCAAGCGGGTTTGCAGGGCAGGTAGCACGCAACGCTGAATCACGTCCAGCAGCATGTCATCGCCCGCGACCTTAAACCCTTCGCGAAACAGCAAATGTGGAGTGATCTTGACGTTCGCACCAACGCCGTCATCAAGCTGATAATGGACGACGGCCATATCCGTTGTGCCACCGCCAATATCGATGGATGCCACGCGCAGCGCACGGCCTTTTATCTCACCTGGTTCCGGCAGACGGTCCGGACGGGAAAGGGCATTAAAAAACGATTCGGTATGGCCATCGTAGTGGGAAATCGCCTCGTTATACAGCCACACCAACTGACCGCAGCTGGCCTCATCCCATTCCATCTGAATCTCAGGGACGGGAACCACGCTCTTTTCCTGCTGCTTGCGGGTGGTGAAGTCTTCATCCTGCGGGTGCCAGCCCATCGCTTTCCAGACCAGTGCAATGGCTTCAAACATACGCAGGCGGAAAATCTCGCGCTCCTGTTTTGGCATCGCTGATGGCAGGGTCAGGATCAATGTGCGCAACTGGCGAGGAGAGGCCGGGAAACCGAGGCGCAAACGCGTCGCCACGCTGTTAATTTGACCCAGTGCCTGAGCCAGGATCTCACACAGCATATGCGTCATCAACGTGCTGCGGCTGTATTGCGGTGAGAACACCGGCAGACGGTCATCCTGCGGCAGGCTGAACAGCGGTTGTCCGTCATCATTCATTAGATTCATCAGCGGGAAGGCGGTAGCCAGCGGTTCGCGCTGGGTTTTGCCATTCATCTGGCTAAAGCGCCAGTCATGCAGCACAGGCGTTTCATCCCACAGATAACGGCGCGGGCTGGAGATCCCGCTGCTGCCTTCCGTACCCATACGTTGCATCGCCAGCTTGCGGGCTTCATCGCCCACGCGAACAATCGACGGCCAGATAAAGGCGTCATCACGACCGCTCTCAACGGAAAAGTGCTGTTTACCGAACCGCGCTTCGGAAAACTCCAGTCGGCTGGTGAATAGCGGATCGTTAAGAAACTGCGGCTCGCTTAATGACCGCACCTGTAATTCAGCGGTCTGGCGCAGTCCATCATTGGCATCGCCGTGATCCTCAATCAGGACGCCGCAGGTATGGGTATTACCAATATCCAGAATCAGATCAACGGGAATTGCCGGTGTGCTGAGTGTATGTGTGACCAGCTTGACTTCCGGAATGGAAAGCTGTTCGCCTAACAGGGTTAACAAATTTAACCAGTGCGCCTGATATTCAAAGTTACGCAGCGCCTGCTGGATCTCATGTTCTGAGCGGTTCTCGTGCTGAGTGGCATGGTGCATAAAGGATTCGCGCAGCCAGCCGTCAATCCAGGTCTGGTCGAGGAAATCGGCAATTTCGTTGTCATGCCAGGCCAGTGCAAATCGCGTACCGTTAAGCAGGTCATTTTCGTTAGGGGTTAACGCTGCCGGGGCATTTTCAGTGAGCTGGCTGTCCAGCGCCAGGGTAATGCGGTGGGTGTTGCCCGCGCTGTCAGGTTGTGCCAGTTTTCGTACCTGTACACGCGCCCAGTTATCCGGGCCTTCAACAAACGTACGCGGCGGATTAAAGCGCAGGAACGGCAGCGGTAGCCAGACGCCGTCGAGCACGTCCAGAGAATAATGCAGCGTCTGGGTGCTTTCCGGCTTCACCACTTCGGGCTGACCGCCGGTGCTGCCCGGCAAGGTATAGCGTCCCGTTGTCAGATCGAAGTCCAGCCGTAGCAGGGGACCGTTGGCCGTTTTGCGCACAAAGCGGCCATGATGTGCAGACTCCTGCGGCGTCAGGCCAAAATCCAGAAATTGCACACCGCTATTGGCGATGAGCGTCACGCTCTGTTTGTAGTCACACAGATTCACCAACATAAAATCAGGCACCTATCTTTTTGATCGTCAGAGGGATTTCCGCGTGATCGTCATATCGTGCGGTACAGGCGGCGACGTCATTGGTTCCCGCTTTGCAGGTAATTTCAGGCATCGGATAACGTGAGCCATCCGTGCAACGGGCATTGCCGCGACTCTTAATCATTAATTCGCCCGACTGATGCAAACCAGAGAAAATCTCGGCACGACAAACAATATTGTCGCCATGCACTACGCGTGCAGTGCCTTTATTCGTCTGGATCTGATAGCGCAGCGACGGCGCTTTGCCGCTGACCGGATCTTTCACGTCGACGATGACGCGCCAGTTACCGTTGAGGAAACGCGTCGTTCCTGCCTTCATCTGGCTGGCATCCATTACCAGCGCATCTTTGGGAATAGCGGCAATCACCACCGGTCCTGCGCCAGGTTTCTCTTTTTTCGCAGCCGGAATGACTTCAGCCCGATGCAACGGCAGTGCAGAGGTCAATTCCGGCAAAGGCGTCATGTCTGCTTTAGCGACGGCAATGGGGGCGACTGAGGGGGTAGGGATAACGGCATGTTGTTTCCACAGCAGCGGTCCGACAATGGCTGCGATAATTACAGCGGCAACGGGCAGACTCCACAGCGGCAGGCGACGTGCGGGCTT
Organism: Citrobacter sp. TBCS-15; assembly: GCF_005280815.1. Classification (NCBI taxonomy): domain Bacteria; kingdom Pseudomonadati; phylum Pseudomonadota; class Gammaproteobacteria; order Enterobacterales; family Enterobacteriaceae; genus Citrobacter; species Citrobacter sp. TBCS-15. The sequence continues at coordinate 261,863 of NZ_SZWK01000102.1, forward strand.
CACCTGTACCGGTGGCGTTGTGACTTCCGGTTCGTTAATCATGACCAACGGTTGTGGTTCAGGTTCAACCGGTTTTGGCGGTTCAACGATTGGCGTCAGTAAAGGGGCATCGGCCTCAGTGAAGGTGATTTCAGGTGAAGTCTCTTCTTTCGGGTCAGGCTCTGTCACAGTGACAACAGATGGAATATCAGCAAGGCGCAGGCAATCGAGCACATCGTCGCGGGGATTTTCATTCAGATTGACGAAGCCCCAGAACGTAATGACGGGTTTGCCATCAACCAGAAACACGTGGTTCTCGCCAGGAAACTGGATGGCTTTTTCGAGCAATGAACCAAACAGCTGGAGGGAGGTTTTTCCCGATTGCAGGCTTTTACGGCTCAGTGCCGCCGCATTTTCCAGCGTGCTCCCCAGATAGCGCAGCGCACGAAAACGTGCCTCTTCATCAGCGGTTTTCCATGCAACGGCTTTTCCTTCAACCGGGGAATACCAGTCAACCCGATCGCCGTTATCGTTAATTTGTGGGATCGCCAGACAATCCACCATCGCCTGCTGTTTACGCAAACGAAGCGTTTCACGAATTTGCAGTGCTGAATCAAACACGGCCTGACCACCGCCACCCACGGCCTGATAGTCATCCAAATTGCCGCTGCGCAAGAGAGTTTTTGCCACGTTGTTACCCCTTAGACTTCTTCACACATCTACTTTACGTTTTATAAAAACGAGCAAACGGCGAAAGAGAGGCAAAAAGGGGCTAATTTTCATGGCATAGAGTGTCGGGAAAAATCTTGACGTTTTGAAAAAGACTTAAGGGAAATTAATTCGCTTGTGGTGATGAATTATTCAGCGAAAACCACCGGATTAGAATAACCTGATAGTGATTTGTTATTGGTCAGTTTTTGTCAGCTATGCTCTGATATTCCGGTTAATAATAAAATAAGAAGGCTTATAACCATGATTGCAAGGAAAACGTTACTCGCGCTGGCGCTCAGCGCTGTCTTACCGTCAGGCGCAGCGTTCGCGGCCAGCACGGACACCATCATCTATTGCTCTGAAGCATCGCCGGAGTCATTTAACCCGCAAATCGCCAGTTCCGGTCCCTCATTTGTGGCCAGTTCTCAGGTGCTCTATAACCGACTTATCAACTTTGATCCGGTAAAGAATACCCCAATACCGTCTTTGGCAACGGACTGGACAATTTCTCCCGATGGGAAGACTTACACGTTTACTCTGCGTCAGGGGGTAAAGTTCAACAGTAATAAATTCTTTAAACCCACCCGCGACTTCAACGCCGATGACGTGGTTTTCTCGGTATTACGCCAGAAAGATGCCGATCATCCGTACCACAAGGTTTCTCAGGGCAGCTACGAATACTTTAACGATGTCGGTCTGGATAAACTGATCAAAGAAGTGAAGAAGGTGGATGATTATCACGTTCAGTTTGTGCTGAATGAACCTAACGCCGCGTTTCTTGCCGACTGGGGGATGGATTTCGCTTCCATTCTCTCTGCGGAATATGCCGACGCGATGCTGAAAAAAGGCACCCCGGAAAACGTTGATAACTGGCCGATTGGCACCGGGCCATATGTGTTGCAGCAGTACAAGCAGGATTCTCAAATCCGTTACCTGGCCAACCCGAATTACTGGGATGGCACCGTTCCAACGAAGCACCTGATATTCTCGATCACACCAAATGTACAGACCAGACTGGCAAAACTGCAAACTAACGAATGCCAGATTATCCCAGCACCTGCGCCAATACAGTTTGACGAGATCAACAAGAATAAAGATTTGACGCTGCATTCGGTTGAAGCGCTGAACGTCGGGTATCTGGCGTTTAATACCGAGAAAAAACCGTTTGATAACGTATTAGTGCGTCAGGCGTTGAACTATGCGACCGATAAAAAAGCCATTATTAACGCCGTCTTTTTGGGGTCCGGAACGGTGGCAAAATCGCCGATTCCACCGAATATGATGGGGTTCAATAAAGATCTAAAAGATTATGCTTACGACCCGCAAAAAGCGAAAGATCTGCTCAAACAGGCTGGGCTGGAAAAGGGATTTGAAGCGACGCTGTGGTCAATGCCGGTTCAGCGTCCATACAACCCCAACTCCAGACGTATTGCCGAGATGATCCAGAGCGATTGGGCAAAAGTCGGCGTGAAGGCAAAAATAGTGTCGTACGAGTGGGGCGAATATCTCTCCGGAATGCGCAAAGGCGAGCATGACACCGCGCTGTTCGGCTGGATGTCAGACAACGGCGATCCGGATAACTTTGCCGATGTACTGCTGGGCTGCGACAGCATTAAAACCGGATCTAACGCCGCGCGCTGGTGCGATAAAGAGTATAATTCTCTGGTTCAAAAGGCGAAACTGGTGAGCAAACCTGAAGAACGCGCCGCGCTTTACCAGCAGTCGCAAGAGATTTTCTACCAGCAGGCTCCGTGGATAGCCCTGGCAAATGGTAAAACGTTCTATGCCACGCGCAGCAACGTCAGCGGATACAGCGTCAGCCTGATGGGCAGTGATTTTTCAAAAGCAAAATTAAATTAATGAGTTAAGGAGAGGTTATGTCGCATCTGGATGAGGTCAGCGCACGAGTTGATGCCGCCATTGAAGAGAGCGTCATTACGCATATGAATGAATTGCTGATTGAACTCAGCGATGATGTCGCGCTGAGCCGGGAAGATCGCTACACCCAGCAACAGCGTTTGCGTACGGCTATCGCACATCATGGCCGTCAGCATAAAGAGGATATGGAAGCCCGTCGCGAACAGTTAACCAAAGGCGGCACAATCCTTTAATTCGTTATTGCTGTTATCCGGCCTGTATATTCAGGCCGGATAAGTTCTGTCGGCCTGATAAGGCAAGCGCTATCAGGCAGTTAAAAAGAGCGTCTCGCTACCAGCCAGGCCCCGACGACCAGCAGCACCGCGCCGCAAACTGGCCCCACCAGCGCACGTATCGGTACGCCATGACTGCGCAGAATATCCAGCACCAGTCCGCCAATTAACTGGCTGGCGACCAGTACCGCAATCGTGGTGGCAGCCCCCACATTTTGATAGCCGCTGATACTGGCAAAAACAAAAAAAGACCCCAGCAAACCGGGGATCAGCGTCCACCAGCGCACGCTGGAGACCAGTTCGCCAAACCCCGCAGCGCCTTGCTTAAACCACAGAATGCTGACAAACAGTACAATCCCAACCAGTGAGTTCAGCAGCATGGCAATCAGGATCGTCGAGGAGGTCTGCGTAATACGCACCATTAAGGTATTTTGCACCACCAGACCAATACCTGCGGCAATCAGAAAGGAGAGGGTCAGCGTCTGATTCATCTGCCGGCATCCGGATCGCGACGATCGTCTAACTGTAACTGCATAAAGGTCAGATCCAACCAGCGACCAAATTTGGTGCCAACCTGCGGCATTTGTGCCGTGATCTTAAATCCCAGCGTACTGTGCAAATGCAGCGACGCCTGATTCTGAGACTCAATCCCCGCCACCATCACATGTTTTCCGCACGCGCGCGCTTCTTCTATCAGTCGGCTGAGCAGCGCTCGTCCCAGGCCCTTGCCCTGATGATCGGGATGGACATACACCGAATGTTCAACGGTATAACGAAATCCGTCAAAGTTGCGCCAGTCGCCGAACGAAGCATATCCGGTGACCACGCCGTTTTCTTCACTTACCAGCACGGGATACCCCACCAACTGGCGTGCTTCGTACCACGCGATACGGTTTTCGGCATCGACCGTTTGATCGTTCCAGATAGCCGCCGTATGCAGTACCGCGTGGTTATAAATTTCAGCAATAGCGGCGCAGTCTGCTTTGCTGGCAAATCTAATTGACATGTTGAACCTCAGGGCTTGTTCACTATAGTATTACAATATGAATACTATTGAAGACAGCATAAATCAACGGATCGGTGCAAGAATTCGCCTTGAACGAGAATCTCGCGGCTGGTCTCTGACGGAACTCGCCGAGCGCGCAGGCGTGTCGCGGGCAATGATCCATAAAATAGAGCGCGGTGAGAGCAGCCCCACGGCCACGCTGCTGGGCAGACTCTCCGGGGCGTTTGGAATCAGCATGTCGATGCTGATTGCGCGGGCCGAAATGCAGGAGGGCAAGTTGCTGCGCCTCGCTGACCAGCCCGTCTGGCACGACCCGCAAAGCCACTATCTGCGACGTCATGTTTCACCGCGTAGCGATCTACCCATCGACCTGGTACAGATCGAATTGCCCGCCGGAAGCGATATCCCAATGCCAGCATCCTCCTACGTGCAGGCCAGACAGCTTATCTGGCTACAGCAAGGGGAGTTAGTCTTTGTGGAAGGCGATGTGCGTCATGAAATGAAAGCAGGCGATTGTCTGGAGCTGGGCCCGCCGAATGACTGTCGGTTTATCAATGAAACCGCGCAAACCTGCGTTTACCTGGTTGTGCGATTAAACCATGTCGTGAGCTAAATGCTGGCGCAGGCTGCTACTATTGATGGATTCATGCTAAAAGCAGAGGAGCACATCATGGGTCAACAGACTAATCGTAATCGCCGCTGGGTACTGGCTTCCCGCCCGCATGGCGCGCCAATCCCGGATAACTTCCGTCTTGAAGAAGATGAAGTCGCAACGCCGGGAGAAGGTCAGGTTTTGCTGCGCACCGTTTTCCTTTCTCTCGATCCTTACATGCGTGGGCGCATGAGCGATGAACCGTCTTACTCGCCTCCCGTTGAAATTGGCGGCGTGATGGTTGGCGGCACGGTGAGCCGCGTGGTTTCCTCTAACCATCCTGATTACCAGCCAGGCGAATGGGTGCTGAGCTATAGTGGTTGGCAGGACTATGACATTTCAGACGGTAACGGACTGGTGAAGCTTGGCGATAATCCTGAACATCCTTCCTGGGCGCTGGGTGTTTTGGGAATGCCGGGATTTACCGCCTATATGGGCTTGCTGGACATCGGCCAGCCGAAAGCCGGGGAAACGCTGGTTGTCGCCGCTGCAACTGGCCCGGTGGGCGCAACGGTTGGACAGATTGGTAAGCTCAAAGGGTGTCGGGTGATCGGTGTGGCGGGCGGGGCAGAGAAATGTCGGCATGCCACCGAAGTGCTGGGCTTTGATGTTTGTCTCGATCACCATGCGCAAGATTTTGCGCAACAACTGGCAAAAGCATGTCCACAGGGGATTGATATTTACTACGAGAACGTGGGCGGTAAGGTGTTTGACGCCGTACTGCCGTTACTCAATACCTCTGCGCGCATACCGCTTTGTGGACTGGTCAGCGGTTACAACGCGACATCGCTTCCGACCGGCCCTGACCGATTACCGTTGCTGATGGCAACCTTACTGAAAAAGCGTATCCGGATGCAGGGGTTTATTATTGGTCAGGATTATGGTCACCGCATTCATGAGTTTCAGCGGGAGATGGGGCGTTGGATTAAAGAGGGTAAAATCCACTACCGTGAGCAGGTCACTGACGGTCTGGAGAATGCGCCGCAGACCTTTATCGGTTTGCTGACCGGGAAAAACTTCGGCAAGGTAGTTATTCGCGTAGCAGACGATGCGTAAAGAGTGCCGGCGGGAGCGATTCCCGCCAGTATCATTCAAAACGCCAGGCCAGATTAATACCCACGCCATAGTTTCGTCCTGGCGCCGGTTCGTAGTATCTGTCCCTTGTTTCATTAACAATCACCGACCCAGCATAGGTCTTATCAAACAGGTTATCCACCCGACCGAAAAGGTCGATCATGAGACTGCTGTAATAAAATTTATAGCCGGTATTCAAGCCAACTACGGTATATGACGGGGCTTTCGCCGTGTTTTCATCATTGGCCATAATGTCGCCCATATAACGCACATCTGATCCCGCATACCAACCTTCATCTGGCACGTAGCCCAGTGAGGCAAATCCCATGTTTTGCGCTATGCCGGGCAGTCGGTTGCCGTTGCAGTTTTGATCGCCACAGACGTTGCTGCGATAGGTTGCATCCAGCCAGGTCCATGTTGCTTTTACGCGCCAGTTTGTGGCAAAGCGTTGGTCCCAGGATAGCTCGCCACCCTGACGGCGGGTTTTTCCGGCGTTTTTATAAGTCGTACGACCACCGTTGTTACTATCAACCACAATCTCGTCATCGGTATCGGTCTGAAAGAGCGCCGCGGTAAACAGCCCATCGCCGATGCGCGTTTTGCTGCCGATTTCAATGGTGTCATTCGTGGACGGCTGTAAACCAAAATTCATGCCGCTTTGTCCATCGGAACGGTAGGAGAGTTCGTTAATCGTGGGGGTTTCAAATCCTCTCCCCGCAGCCAGATAGACGTTCCAGGCGTCAGTCATTGCATACTTTAACGATCCGGCAGGCAACCATTGGTGATAGCTGGCGTCCCCGCTGTCATCGCCGTTACCGGGCGTAATGTAGCGATCGTTGGAATCAAACCACACGGAACTGTAACGAATGCCAGCATCCAGCGAAAGCTTCTCCGTCAATTGCCACTGGGTTTGCAGATAGGGATCGACGTTCCACATCAGGTTACGTTCATTGCGTCGCAGGTCGCCTTTCTGACCGTACTCTGGGACACCATTATCAAGACGATAGTTGTTATAGCCTTTACGGTTTTCACTCATGTTTTCATAGTTCACTCCGGTGGTGAACGTCACCGGAATCCCCAATTCGCCACGGTGAGTCCAACGGTTATCTATCCCCTGATAATGACGTTGCAAGGTGATGACACCGCCGGCATGAGAAGAATTTAACTGTGGGTCCATTGGGATCGACTGATACTGGGTGGTTTCGCGCTCTCCTGCATAGGCCATGACACTGATATCATCCTGCGCGCTAAGCTGGCGTTCATAGCGCAATCCCGCCTGGGTCTGCTTGATAGTTTTTCGCGTATTGAATTGCTCCGCGCGGGGCGATTGTTGCGGATTGGCATTCCATTCTGACTTCGTCAGGCCACCGGGATCGTCGGCCTTAATATCCACGCTGTTGAAAATCAGGGTTAGTTTACTCACGTCATCAACACGTACTCCCAGTCTGGCGTTAGCCAGATTTTTTTGCGCACTACTGTCATCACGATACCCGTGGGTAGTAAATCGTGTAGTTGAAACGGTGTAATCCACATCACCTGGCTGAGTACCGTCACCCAGTGCTCCTGTGGCCTTTACACCGTAGCGCCAGGTGCCAAAACTACCGTAATAGCTGCTGGCCTCAATGGTTGGCGGTTCACGCCCTGTTTCAGTACTGACATTAATCACACCGCCGGAAGCATTACCATACAGCGCAGAGAAGGGCCCCCGCAGGACTTCAATATTTTGTACGCTGCTGATATCGATATTGGATGTTTGACCTTGCCCATCCGGCATGGTGGCTGGGATTCCGTCTACGTACATACGAATGCCGCGGATGCCATACGTGGTTCTTGAACCAAAGCCGCGAATCGACAACTGGAGGTCCTGCGCGTAGTTCTGCCGATTTTGCACCTGTAACCCAGGGACGCTGGTCAGCGATTCGGACAGGTTAATGCGCGGTGTTGCCAGACGCATATCTTCACCGGCAACGACGCTGACGGCAGCAGGCGTATCCAGTTCTGAAACAGATTGTGGCGTCGCGCTAACGATCAGCGTTTGCTCGTTTAGCTCACTTTCTGCCGCGGCAAAAGTCGAGAGAAAGACAGGCAGTAATGAAACAGGAAAGACAATATAGCGGGCTGAAAAAATCGTCATGAATAAGGCCAGTTTAGGATGCTGACGTCGGAAAAAGGACGGTAAGCATGTGAATTTTTTTATAAAAAATATGAATTTTAGCGCTGCTGAATTGCGGTAATTTTTCGGGCAATGAAAAGGAGTGTAGTCAATATGTGAAGAAGTGCTCCACTTTGCGATGAATAATGATTACTATTCTCATTCTTAAAAAGGCAAAACCATGATTTTGCTCATTGAAGCTATGTGAAGCAGTAACAAACGAATTTATCAAAGGGAGTCGTCATGTCTTTACGTCATCTGTTTTCGCCGCGCCTGCGTGGTTCTTTACTGTTAGGTTCACTGCTCGTGGCATCATCTTTTACTACGCAGGCTGCAGAAGAACTGCTGCGCAAAGCCGTGGGCAAAGGTGCCTATGAAATGGCATACAGCCAGCAAGAGAACGCGCTGTGGCTGGCGACCTCACAGAGCCGCAAACTGGATACCGGCGGCGTGGTTTACCGTCTTGACCCGGTGACGCTCGAAGTGACTCAGGTTATCCATAACGATCTCAAACCGTTTGGCGCCACCATCAATAACACCACGCAAACGCTGTGGTTTGGTAATACGGTAAACAGTGCGGTGACGGCGATGGATGCTAAAACCGGAGTGGTGAAAGGGCGCCTGGTGCTGGATGCGCGTAAGCGTTCTGAGGATGTGCGTCCGCTGCAACCGCGTGAGCTGGTCGCCGATGATGCTACCAACACGATATACATTAGCGGTATTGGTAAAGAGAGCGTAATTTGGGTAGTGGACGGTGAGACGATCAAACTTCAGGACACAATCCAAAATACTGGCAAAATGAGCACCGCTCTGGCTATCGACAGCAAAGCTAAACGCCTGTACACCGCCAATGCGGACGGTGAATTCATCACTATCGATACCACCAATAACAAAATTCTCAGCCGTAAAAAGCTGCTGGATGATGGAAAAGAGCACTTCTTTATCAACCTGAGTCTGGACACGGCGGGTAACCGCGCATTTGTTACCGACTCTAAGGCTGCGGAAGTGCTGGTTATCGACACCCGCAACGGCAATGTACTGGCGAAAGTCGCCGCGCCGGAATCTCTGGCCGTGCTGTTCAACCCGGCGCGCAACGAGGCCTATGTAACCCATCGTCAGGCCGGTAAAGTAAGCGTGATCGACGCGAAAAGCTACAAAGTTGTCAAAACGTTCGAGACCCCAACATTCCCGAACAGCCTGGCGCTCTCCGCAGACGGTAAAACGCTATACGTCAGCGTGAAACAGAAATCCACCCGCGAGCAGGAAGCTACCCAGCCGGACGATGTTATTCGTATCGCGCTGTAATTAACCGGAGGGGGAAACCCCTCCTGTCATTTCTCTAAACCTCACGATACGCCTCGTTACACCCCGCCAGTAGCCTGACTAACTTCAGGGACTTACACTACGCCCTCAACGGCTAACTAAATAACGCGGGAATACCATGAAAAAGCCATTTATGTGTCTTTGTGCAGGCGTAATGCTGTTTACGTTGGCAGGCTGCACGACCAATTACGTTATGACGACCAAAAGCGGACAAACCATTACCACCCAGGGTAAGCCACAACTGGATAAAGATACGGGAATGACCAGCTATACCGATCAGGATGGGAATGCGCGGGAAATTAACAGCAACGACGTCGCGCAGCTCATTGAAGCAGACTAAAAAAGAAGGCCTGAAGGGGTAACCTGTCAGGCCTTGTTATCCTTACGGCGCGGTGCGGTGGATTTCCGCTACGCGTTTACGCACGCCGAACCAGCCTGCAACCAGCAGGATGGCAATTAACGGTAATGATGCGATAGTATAAGTGCCGTTTGGATAATCAAACGCCATCAGCACCAGCACACTCAGCAGGAACAGCAACGTGAGCCACGAGGTAAACGGCGCACCCGGCAGTTTAAAACTGACGTCTGCGGTTTTACCTTCTTTAATCGCCCGGCGCAGACGCATCTGGCAAACCATGATAAATCCCCACGACGCAATGATGCCCAGCGAGGCGAAGTTAAGCACGATCTCGAACACCTGCGACGGCACCAGATAGTTCAGAAATACCCCTACGACATACACGACCAGCGTGGCGAGGATCCCTGCCCATGGCACCTGTTGGCGGCTCATTTTAGCCATAAATTTTGGCGCGGAACCGCCCATCGACATGGAACGTAAAATACGGCCAGTGCAGTACAGGCCGGAGTTCAGGCTGGAAAGCGCCGCGGTGAGCACCACAATATTCATGATGCTGCCGATATACGGCACGCCAAGTTTGGAGAAGAAGGTGACAAACGGGCTTTGTCCCGCCTGATAGGCGTTCCAGGGCAGAAGTAGAACCAGCAGGACCACTGAACCCACGTAGAACAGACCGATACGCCAGATAACGCTATTGATCGCTTTTGGCACCATCGTTTGCGGATCTTTGCACTCACCAGCGGCAGTGCCGACCAGTTCGATGGAGGCAAACGCGAAGACGACTCCCTGGACCAGCACCAGCGCTGGCAGCAGGCCATGCGGGAAAAATCCGCCGTTGTCGGTTATCAGGTGAAAACCGGTGGCGTTACCATCCAGCGGTTTTCCGCTGCCTAAAAAAACGGTACCCACCACCAGGAAAATTACAATCGCCAGCACTTTGACCAGCGCAAACCAAAACTCCATCTCCGCGAACCACTTCACACCGATCATGTTCATGGTGCCGACAATGGCCAGCGCCCCGAGGGCGAACACCCACTGCGGTACGTCGCCAAATGCGCCCCAGTAATGCATATACAGCGCAACTGCGGTGATATCGACAATGCCGGTCATCGCCCAGTTGATGAAATACATCCAGCCCGCCACATAGGCAGCTTTCTCACCTAAAAATTCGCGGGCGTAGGAGACAAAGCTACCGCTGGAAGGGCGGTGCAAAACCAGTTCGCCGAGCGCGCGAAGAATAAAGAACGAAAAAATACCGCACACCAGATAGACCAGCGCCAAAGCGGGGCCAGCCATCTGCAAACGTGCGCCTGCCCCTAAAAACAACCCGGTACCAATCGCGCCGCCAATGGCGATCATTTGTACCTGTCGATTCCCCATCGCTTTGTGATACCCCTCTTCGTGAGCATTCAACCAGCGTCGTTTCGCCGCATGTTGTTCCGCGGCTTGCGTGTTGTGTGTGTTCATTACTTTTCCTGTTGACCTGACAAAAATACAAAATCCTTTTTGCCGCACCTGCTGCGGCGAAAACAGCGTTACCCTTCATTGTGTTACGGGGGGAAAACTGCCGGCCGAGCATCCTACATTCAATTGTTCACTTGCGCAAAGCCCCGATAACAAGAATGCAGCATTTTTGTGCAGCCGGAACTGGCGCGGTGTGGCCTCGATTCAGCCAATAAAAGAGAGGGGGCGTTTAACCAGCCAGAGGAGTGCGCTTATCAAGACATTCGCCCGGTAAGCGCCGTAACGTTATGCTGATGCGCCAAAGACCTGAACGGCCTGCTGTAAGCGTGATGAACGCTGGGTCAGATCGGCGGTAGCGTCAGTGACGCGCTCCACCATTTCGGCGTTATTGTGTGTCATGGCGCCCACGCGTGAAATCGAATCGTTAATCAGATCCAGCGCCTGGGTTTGCTCTCGCGTGGCCAGACTAATATCTTTGATCATCATCGACATCTGCAAGACATCACCAATTATGCCGGTGAGATGCGTTTCCGTTTTTTCCACCATTTTGACGCCGCTGTTAACATTGGCGACGTTCTTCTCGATCAGTTGTTTAATCTCTTTTGCCGCGGACGCTGAGTGCTGCGCCAGATTGCGCACTTCTGCCGCCACAACTGCGAATCCACGCCCGGATTCCCCGGCTCGTGCGGCTTCAACCGCGGCATTGAGCGCCAAAATATTGGTCTGAAAGGCAATGCTGTCGATAACGCCAATGATGTCGACAATCTGCCCATTATCACGCGAGATTGCCTGCATCATGGCAATGGTTTGTTTCATGATATCGCCGCCTGCTGCCGCGTTGGCGCTCGTTTTATCGGCCATGGTCATAGTATGCGCTGCGGTATCAGCGGTTTGCTGTACCGCGCTGCCAATTTCTTCGAGGGCAGCAGCAGTTTGTTGCAGGTCAGCGGAGGTTTCTTCTGAACGTTTGTGCAACGCAGTACCTTCTTTTGACACCCGCTGGCTAATTGCGCGAATACCGGATAGTTGCGTACTGACGTCATCGACCAGCGAATTCAAATTAAGCCCGGACTGATTAACCAGACGCATCAACATTCCGATCTCATCGACCCTGTTTAAATGACAGTTATCAGGTTTACGACCCGACACCACTTTTTTCATTTGCGTCAGTAGCGTATTAACTGGCTGACAAATTTGATACTTAAGGTAAATAGCCAGTGCCAGAAAAAGCACCAACAGCCCACCTGCCTGAATAAAGAGGGGGACGGGGATAAAAATTAATAACAGCACCAGCAGGGCAGCCACCCCTAAACTATAATTAACTCGCTGGCTAATGCTCAGCCATTTAAACGCAGAAACCCATGACAATATGCCACGACGAATGACAAGGCCTTTAAAAAGGCGAAAGTGTTTAAACTGCTGACTATTTATTTTTTGATATAAGCTTTCGCTTTGCGTTATTTCATCGCGCGAAGGAACCGTCCGTACCGAGATGTAACCGGTGAGTTTTTCATGATGCCAGACCGGTGTCACGTTGGCTCGCACCCAGTAATGGTCGCCATTCTGCCGCCGGTTTTTCACCATTCCCGTCCAGCTGTCTCCCTGCTGTAGCGTGTACCACATATCGGCGAACGCGGCGGGAGGCATGTCAGGATGGCGAATAATATTATGTGGTTCGCCCATTAACTGATGCTCGTTAAATCCGCTGGCGTCGATAAAAGCGGTGTTAGCGTAGGTAATATGACTTTCTTTATCTGTCGTCGAGAGCAGCGTCGCTTTATCGTTAAGTGCATACTCAATTTGTGTAACGGGCATGTTACTTTTCATAGAGGCCCCATGATGGTATGTATAATTCATACAAAAATCCCCGCAATAAAAATCGGGGGATATTAAAAAACTGTATTAAACCGTTTTAATAAGAAACGCTGTATTCTCTACTAATCATCATTGCTGTGGAAGTGCTTAAATTAAAAAATCCTATATGTACTATCCATTAAGCGTCATAAAAGTGAAACATTTAATACAACCGCATAACCTTGCAAGTCGTTTAACCTGACTTAACGTAAATCGCGCTAAAAAACGTTTTCGCAAAAAGAAAACAGGCATGAACTTATTTTGATGTTATTTCCGTGAGAGTCGTGCCCCTATTATATTTTGTAGGTCATAAATTTTGCATGTTTTCCATTGAGTGTTCTGACCAGTCAAGGAATCCACTGGTATTATCCCTGATGGCAACAAGGCTGGTTATCTACTTTTTAGCTGAGTAAATGTGAATTAAGTGTTTCATTATGGTTATTTGATGATTTAATAATAAAGACATGTTAACAAACATGGGCCTGTAACATGTCATATCGCCTGAGTATTCTGGATAAAAGCCCCGTTGGGGAAGGAGAAACTGCCATGATGGCGCTTGCCCGGACCTTGCGTCTGGCGCAACTGGCAGAAGAGTGGGGATACCATCGTTTCTGGATCGCGGAACACCATAATACACCCCAGCTGGCCAGCCCGTCGCCGGAGCTGGTGATCGCCTGGATCCTCGGGCAAACCCAGCGTATCCGCGTAGGTTCCGGCGGCGTGATGCTGCAGCATTACAGCCCGTACAAAGTGGCGGAAAACTTCAATCTTTTGGCATCACTGGCACCGGGGCGTGTTGATCTTGGTGTAGGAAAAGCGCCAGGCGGCTTACCCCTGTCGACTCAGGCGTTACAGTTGGGACTTCATGCGGATGAAAAAGGCAGTTTTGCTGACCAGCTTTCCCAGCTTAACGACTGGCTGGCGTTAAGCGGAACGGAAAGCGGGGAAGCGGTATTCCCGACGCCAATCCCACCGCAACCGCCGGAAGGATTTGTTCTGGGAGCCAGTGTGCAAAGCGCTCAGCTGGCAGCGCAATCCAACTGGAATTTCATCTTCGCGGCACACCTCAACGGTGACAGAGCGTTATTGCGTGACGTTTTGTCCTTTTGGCAGACCCACAGTACACGCCCGACGATAGTCGCCGTCCAGGTGATTGTGGCTGACAGTAACGACACCGCCGCGCAGCTTGCCGAAAATGTGCAGATCTGGGGCGTGGAACTAGAAAATGGGCAACGCGTCACAGTTGCCAGCGAAGAGCAGGCGCTGGCATTCGCTGCGCAGGCTGGCAGTTCTCCCCGCAAAATCGCACGTCGTGAACAGGCCTTATTATACGGTACCGCCCACGACGTGCTGGCAAAACTGAACGGCCTGCACGCGCAATTTGGCATTAATGAGTTCATTATCGACACGCCAGTGGCAGAGGGGCACGCGCGTCTGACGTCGCTACGTTTGTTGGCACAAGCCCATAACGCCGTGGAGGTGGTCTGATGACGCTGGCGACAACGCTTATCAACTGGCGTCGTGAATTGCATCAACATCCCGAACTTTCTCTGCAGGAAGTGGCGACGACGGCGCGTATTCGCGACTGGTTGCACGGTGCTGATGTCCAGATTCTGCCATTCAACCTGAAAACCGGTCTGGTCGCGGAAATTGGTCAGGGAGAAGAGATCATCGCATTGCGGGCGGATATTGATGCCCTCCCGATAGAAGAAAGCGCCGATGTTCCGTTTCGCTCACTCACACCGGGGGTGATGCACGCCTGCGGGCACGATATTCACACCAGCGTCATGCTTGGCGCCGCACTGCTGCTTAAGCAGCAGGAAGCTGACTTACCGGGGCGAGTCCGTATTTTGTTTCAGCCCGCTGAAGAAAGTTTTGGTGGCGCAAAAACACTGATTCGCGCCGGTGCTCTGCAAAACGTCGCGGCTATTTTTGGCATGCACAATGAACCGGGGTTGCCGGTAGGAGAGTTCGCTACGCGCGGTGGTGCATTCTATGCCAATGTTGATCGCTTTGTGTTACGTATCAATGGTAAAGGCGCACATGCGGCGCGTCCGCATGAAGGCAAAGACGCCATCCTGCTCGCCAGCCAACTGGTAACAGTGTTGCAAAGCGTTGCCAGTCGCGACGTTAACACCCTGGATTCAGTGGTGCTCAGCGTGACCCGTATTCAGGGAGGAAACACATGGAACGTGCTGCCAGAGTCCGTAGAGCTGGAAGGAACGCTCAGAACGCATCGCATAGAAGTGCAGCAGCAGGTCAAAGCCCGGGTAAATGATATCGCGGCCGGATTTGCCCACGCTTTTGGCGCACAAATTGATGTTATCTGGCACGCGGGACCGACCGCGCTGGTGAACGATGATCGTTGGGCCGATATCGCCACCGCCGTGGCGAAACAATCAGGCTACGCCACCCACCATGCCGACCTGCATATGGGCGGGGAGGATTTTGCCGTCTACCTGCAAAATACGCCTGGGGCGTTCGTCAGTATTGGCAGCGCCAGCGAATACGGATTACATCATCCGGGATTTAATCCGGATGAACGTTTAATAGAACCCGCCGCGCACTATTTTGCTCATTTAGCAAAAACGGCATTCGCACACATTTAATTTTATCTGTTGGGTAGGGGTTATTATGGCTGGAAATCGGCAACTACGGCTCGGCACTATTCTGCATGGCGCATCGGGTAATATGTCTGCATGGCGTCATCCGGCAGCGCAGGCCGATGCCAGTATTAATTTTGACTTTGTTAAAGAAACGGCGCGTATTGCGGAAAAAGGGAAGTTGGATTTTATTTTTGTCGCCGATGGTCTGTATATTAATGAAAAATCAATCCCGCATTTTTTAAATCGCTTTGAGCCGCTGACGGTATTATCTGCTTTGGCCAGCATCACCCGCAATCTGGGACTGGTTGGCACCGTCTCCACGTCATACAGTGAGCCCTTTACCACCGCCCGGCAGTTTGCCAGCCTCGACCATCTCAGCGAGGGGCGTGCCGGATGGAACGTGGTGACGTCGCCTCTGGAAGGGTCGGCAAAAAACTATTCCCGGGCCCAGCATCCAGAGCATGCCCAGCGTTATCGTATTGCCGATGAATATTTACAGGTGGTGAAAGGACTGTGGGATTCCTGGGAGGATGATGCTTTTACCCGTAATAAGGCAAGCGGGGAGTTTTTTAATCCGCAAAAACTGCACACGCTTAACCATCATGGGGATTATTTTCAGGTCGCCGGGCCGTTAAATATCGGGCGTACACCACAAGGCCGTCCAATTATATTTCAGGCAGGTGCTTCAACCGATGGCAAGAAATTAGCGGCGCAGCATGCCGATGCCATTTTCACTCATCAGGAGTCGCTGGCAGAGGCTAAAGCGTTCTATCAGGATGTAAAAGGCCAATTAGCAACCACCGGGCGCGGTCCCGATCAACTGCATATATTCCAGGGCGTCAGCGTTATTGTTGGCGACAGCGCAGAGGACGTGGAGCAGCAGTATCAGACGACCGCTGCGCTGGTTTCCATCACTGACGCACTGAACTACCTTGGCCGCTACTTCGAACATCATGATTTTGCCCAATATCCGCTGGACGCACCATTCCCGGATCTGGGATCCCTCGGACAAAACAGCTTTCGCAGCACGACCGATGAGATCAAGCGCAATGCGCGCGAGCGTGGATTAACGCTACGTCAGGTTGCTCTGGAAGCAGCCAGCCCGCGTCCGCGTTTTAGCGGCACGCCTCAACAGGTGGCCGACGGACTTCAGCAGTGGTTCGACGAGAAAGCCGCTGACGGTTTTATCATTCAGGGAGGAACGCCGGATACCTTCCCACGATTTGTTGAGCAGGTTATCCCCGAGCTTCAGGCTCGTGGTCTGTTCCGCCATGAATATCCCGGTACGACCCTGCGCGCAAGCCTGGGATTAGCAACACCTGCAAATCAATTCACACAATAAGAGAAAAACGCTATGCAGAAAAAATCAGTATTCCTCGCGCTGTCGCTGGCTTTCAGCGCGACCGTCTGGGCAAATGACGTGACCATTAACGGCACGGGCGTAAGCCTGGAAGCCAATAAAACGCCGATTAATACGGCAAAAAATCCGCAGGCGATTGCGCAATTACCCGCGAACCTGCACCTGGCCGTTCCGGGCAAATTTACTGTGGCGATTGCCGGGCTCAGTCAGCCGCCGCTGACCGTATTTGCCGATGACAATAAAACACTGATCGGCAGCGAGGCGGACATTGCCCGTCTGGTGGCAGACAGTTTGGGTCTGGAACTCAACGTTGTGCCTACATCATGGGAAGATTGGCCGCTGGGGGTCACCTCCGGCAAATACGATGCCGCGATCAGCAATATTACCGTCACAAAAGCGCGCAAAGAGAAATTCGATTTCGCGACCTATCGTAAGGACTCCCTGGGCTTTTATGTCAAAACCGGCAGCAAGCTGAAGAAAATCGAGCAGGCGGAAGATATCGCCGGTCTGCGCATTATCGTCGGTTCGGGGACGAACCAGGAAGCCATCCTGCTGGCCTGGAACGATGAAAACGTGAAGAAAGGGTTACAGCCGTTTACGCCAGTGTATACCAAAGACGATGCCGCCCAGACTCTGGCCCTGCAGTCAGGTCGCGCTGATGCCTACTTCGGTCCTAACGTTATCGGCGCGTGGAAAGCCGCGCTCAACGGTAAAACGCAGTTGGTGGGTAGCGTTGATGGCGGTTGGCCAAAAGCGGCACATATCGCCGTGACGCTGAAAAAAGACAGCGGTTTGGTGCTGCCTGTGCAAACCGCCCTCAACGGCGTGATTGGCAACGGCGACTACGACAAGGTACTGAACCGTTGGGGGGAAGGGGTGGAACGCATTCCGCAATCTGAAATCAACCCAGCCGGGTTAGGCGACTAAGGAGGTCATCGTGAGCGATCAATTTCGCGTGGTCTCACCTGAAGCCAGCGAGCTGCAACCCATTTTGAACGGTCTGTTTGGTGAATATGCCGCCCGCTATGGCGATTATTTTTCTCGCGACGCAGAGGTGGAACTGACCGAATGGTATCTGGCGCCGCAGGGACTGTTTGTGGTCCTGGAGCGTGGCGGCGAGATTATCGCCACCGGAGCCTACAAACCTTACGACAAAGACACCGCCGAGATTAAGCGTATCTGGACGAAAAGCACGCTACGTCAGCAGGGACTGGCGGCACGCGTGGTGCAGGAACTGGAGCGTCGGGCGCTGCTCGCGGGCTACAGCCGGATATATCTGACCACAGGATTTCGCCAGCCGGAGGCCGTCCGGCTGTATTTAAGTCAGGGCTACGATCCGCAATTTGATACGGCGCGGGATCCGGAAGAGTACAGCCAGCCGCCGTTTGATGGACGACTGCGCTTTACCAAACTGTTGACCATCGCCGGTCAGGCCAGAATTGCCTGAGGAGATAAAATGAAAACGACTGATAGCATTAAAGTCGTACCGGCGCGCTATCCTATGCGCACCGTGGGAGCGGTTGTTGCCTTGTTTGTCCTGGCGGTGATTATCCAGTCCGTGGCATTTAACCCGCGCTGGGAATGGGCCGTATTTGCCCGCTGGTTCTTTGATCCGGTTATCTTGTCCGGTCTCGGACAAACATTGTTGCTGACGCTTATCGGTACGCTGTTGAGTATTATCATCGGCGGTCTGCTGGCGCTGGCGCGACTTTCATCTTCCTGGTTGCTGAACGGCCTGGCATGGGGATACATCTGGCTGTTTCGTTCATTACCGTTGATTGTGGTGCTAATCGTTCTGTACAACTTCTCCTATCTGTACGACACGTTGACGATTGGTATTCCGTTTACTCCGCTTCAGTGGGGCAGTTTTGAGACCATCAATGTACTCGGCCAGTTTTCCACTGCGGTAGTCGGCCTGACGCTGGTGCAAAGCGCCTATACCGCTGAAATTATTCGTGGTGGATTTTTGGGGGTTGATCACGGTCAGTACGAGGCCGCTGCGGCGCTGGGCTTACCGGCATGGCGACGTACGTTGCGGATTATCCTGCCGCAGGCGCTGCGCACCATTTTACCTGCCGGGTTCAATGAAATCATCAGTCTGGCGAAAGGGACGGCGATGGTATACGTGCTGGCCATGCCGGAGTTGTTCTACACAATCCAGATGATCTACAACCGCACGCAGGAGGTGATCCCGCTGCTGATGGTTGGCGCGGTGTGGTATCTGGTGATTACCAGCGTCCTGTCGCTAATTCAGCACCTGGTCGAACGCGCGCTGGCACGTAGCGAACGACGTTCAGCGATCAATACCGCCCGGGTGAGTCGTGCAGAAAAACGCAGTCGTCAACGTCCACAGCAGGAGGCCGCCCATGTCCCACTCGCCTGAAGGCCATATTTCTATTACCGGCGTCAGCAAATACTTCGGCCGCCATAAAGCGTTGGATAACGTATCGCTGGAGATCCCGCCCGGTACGGTAACCGTTATTCTTGGCCCATCCGGTTCCGGGAAATCCACGCTTTTGCGGACAATCAACCATCTGGAGCGTGTGGATGAAGGGTTTATTCAAATCGATGGCGATTACATTGGTTATCGTCGGCAGGGAGATAAGCTGTATGAGCTGAAAGAGGCGGAAATTTTGCGCCAGCGCGTCAACGTCGGCTATGTGTTTCAGAATTTTAATCTGTTCCCACACCTAACGGTGCTGGAGAATTTGATTGAAGCGCCCATTGCACACGGACTGGCATCGCGTAAAGCCGCCACCGAGCGGGCATTAACCCTGCTTGATGCGGTAGGGCTGCGTAATAAAGCCGATGCCTGGTCGCGTCACTTATCCGGCGGACAACAACAACGTATCGCCATTGCCCGTGCACTGGCATTAAATCCGCGCGTCATGCTGTTTGATGAACCCACGTCAGCGCTTGACCCCGAACTGGTGGGCGAAGTGCTGGATGTGATTAAAACGCTGGCGCAGTCGGGAACCACGCTGGTTGTGGTAACGCACGAGATTGGCTTCGCCCGGGAAGTGGCGGACCAGGTGGTGTTTATGGTCGATGGCAAAATTGTCGAGCAGGGCAGCAGCGAACAGGTGCTGAATCATCCACGCCACACGCGCACCCAGCAGTTTTTGTCGAAAGTGCTTTGAGTGCTGCGTCCAAAGAGTGAAATTATCAAGAAAATATGAACGTCCGTTAATCCTAAATTAGTCTTCCTTTTGAGTAACAATCTTAGTGACTAATTATCAAAAAATCACTTTATTATCAGGTGAATAATGACTTGGATCTGGAATATATCACCCTTAATGAAGTTGTGAGCAAGCATAGTAAAACTTTGCTTAAATCATGTGTTATGTATCATGCCATTGAGTATTACCACTTTTTAACTAAGGAATTGAAAATGGTAAGAGCACTGGCCTGTCTCGGCGATAAAACAAGTTATGGAAAAATTATTACTGCTTCTGCATCCTGGTATGATGGTGATAGAGCTATTGCCCAAACCGGTGACAGGGCAATTTGTCGGAAATGCAATGGACATATTCCAATTTTCGCTTCTGCAGTGGACTGGATGGAAAATGGTAAAGCATATGTAGCTACTGGCGACAGGGTGTTGTGTGGCTGCTCCAATCACTATGTTTTTGGTACAGCCACACAATATACCAGCAGTGTTGCGGGTACTTTAACCACCCGCGACACCAGTCAATTATCGATAATGATGCAGAACTCACAGTGTTACTCCAAAGCCTTTCACAAAGATGTATACGCTTGCAGAATTTAGTACAGGTAAAGCATGGTCTGGGGCTAAACGTGAAAATCTCTGTTATTTTGAATCGGCAGGTACACCTAAACCTGAAAGTCAGTGCGGTGAAATGAAAATAATTACCATAACCTGCGAGGAGAGACCATTTATAGCAAAAGAATATCCCCAGGGATCCTTTTGATAAAAAAATAGTAGAACGTCAAATAGAAGAAAGATTTAACGGATTTAATTTCCCTAATCAAATAGCTGCAAGTGTATGTGGACCTGCAGCATTTTTTTACTGCCTGCAAAAGGATCGCCCTGATGTGTATGCGCAAGCTGCTCGTGAACTTTGGCGATACGGAAAAACTAAAATAGGTAATTTAATCATTTCGCCAGGTAAAGGCTGTCGGCATCCTACAGGTGCATTTTACTATGATGACGGCAGACCGAAGATAGCCGGTACAGACTGGATGACACTTGCTGGACTCAGAGATTCAGAGAATACAATGCTGAGCTTTGATGCTCTTGATTCTCCAGTTGCTGGTATCACAATTTGGCAAATTTTGGCAGAATGGTTTGAAAAAGTCGGCTATAAAATGGTTTTCAGTAATGTCGGTATTACTCAGGCGGGTGTTCAGGGAATCAGAGATTTAAATAAATATATTGAGCAAGATTATAAAGTCGTAACATTGATAAATGATGGACTTCTTGTAAATAGTACAAATAAAACAACATTACCTACACACTGGGTTGTTTGGAATGGTTCAGTCATGCAAGATCCTAATGGATATATTAGTTTGGAATTGTTTTCTTGGGGAAAGGAAAAAAACTGGATAAAACCAAACAAAGATTTGCAATTTTTTATCAACAGGTTTTTTGGAGGGATGGTTTTCAAATCATTGAAATAAAATGGGGAAATTTTTTTTGGTTCTGCCTTTATTTTTACTGTCTGCCTGTTCGTTGCAGGCAGAATTCACTCCAGAAGGGGTGGTACTTAATGATGCAACTGTTGGCATTCCCTATTATAACCAAATAAATATATTTGGTGGAGTAGTTCTTTCTTATGATCTTTATGGTAAACAAGTCGTTGCTGGAGATATTCATCCAGATAATTTAGGGCTTCACCTACAGTATTGTGATGATAATGAATTCAATAATTGTATCCAGATTAGAGGGACACCAACAAAAGCAGGCATAGCTAAAGTGCGAGTACATGGGGGCTTAGGTGGCGGAATGCTTTCAAAATCAGGAGAGTTCGATAAAACCTATACTATTACGGTCAAAGATTCAGAAGGATCTTCTTAAGATCGTTTGAGAGGCGCTCTCAGCATAGCTAAAAATAGCATTAACGTACAATATTAGGTGCTGAATCATCCACGCCACACGCGCACCCAGCAGTTTTTGTCGAAAGTGCTTTGATACACATTGCGGCACAAGGCTGTGCCGCACAGGGGTTATACAGTGACGACGATTTTACCTACCTGACCGTTGGCTTCCATGTATTGATGTGCCTTGACGATATCATCAAAGGCAAAGGTTTTATCAATCAGCGGCTTGAGCTGCCCGGACTGCAATCCTTCAAAGATAAACCGTTTCGCTCGCGAAAGTTTTTCTGCGTCCGCGGTGATTTCAAAAATTTCATAACCACGGAAAGTCAAATGGCGACCGAGGATCTCAATGACCGGTATAGAAAGGTCGCGTGCATCAAGCGAGCCATATTGGAAAAAGATCCCACCGGCTGGCATTGCCTGGGCAATTTTTGCCACTCCCGGGCCTCCGACCGGGTCGAAGACCACTCGGGTTCCTTTGCTATCAGTAATCCGTTGAATCTCAGCCACCAGATCCTGCTCCTGGCTTGCAATAACCTCTGCCGCGCCCAGTTGCAGTAGCTGAGCTCGTTTCTCACTGGTCCGCGTCATCGCAATAGGCTTAGCGCCGAGCATATTAGCAATCTGAATTGCCGCCAGTCCGACGCTACTGGAAGCAGCATTGATCAGCACATTATCTCCAGGTTTAATATCCGCATATTCAACCAGCGCACCAAATGCGGTCACATACATCATCCAACTGGCGGCGGCTTCGGCAAAGCTGAGGTTTTGCGGATGTTTTACGACCGCGTGTGCCGGGGCATTAACGACTTCTCCATACATACCATATTGATGAAAGCTGAAAGCCGGAATGACGCTAACGTAATCCCCAGGTGCAAACTCACCTACGTTGTCTCCTACGGATTCAACGACTCCGGCAGCTTCATAACCCAACCGTGCCGGGAAATTAGGTTGGTAAATATACTGGCCTGTGCGGTACATTATCTCCGCACGGTTGATACCAATAGCCCGTACGCGGATCTGAACCTCATTCGCATCAGGCGCGGGAACCTGCATGTCCTGAATCTTCAAGACGTCAGCGCCACCAATTTGATTAAAAACTACGACCTTAGACATAGCAGACCTCAGTAAATTGTTTGGTATTGGGTCCACACAATTTAACGATTCAGATGAGAGTGAAAAACCGCAGTTGCGGAACTTCACTATTACTGATTTTGTAATAATCTCTGAAGCCGCGGTGTTTGTTGGCTAAAAAGTTCGCACAGCCAGTCAATGAATACCCGCACCCGAGGGGCGAGATGACGTCTGTCTGGGTAAAGCACTGAAATCGGTTTTGATTCCCCGGCGTAATCGGCCAGTACCTCAACGAGCTGACCCGACTGGAGGTAGGGGGCCAGCACGGCATGCACACCGCGGATGATGCCGAGTCCCGATAAACAGCCGGTCAGCAATATATCGGAGTTATCAACGCTTATCCGTCCGGTGGGCGTGAATGATAAAATTTCACCTCCGCTGATGAAGGACCACTCCAGCGCTTCGCGGTGACGCTCGCTGAAAAAGTTAAGCGCCTGGTGTCGGGATAAATCCTCTGGCGTCTGCGGTACGCCATGTTGTTGCAAATAATCCGGTGACGCACAGGTCACCATCTTTACTTCACCAAGCCGCCTGGATATCAGGGAAGAGTCTTGTAACTCGCCGATACGGATCATGCAGTCGATACCTTCGGCAAGCATATCGATTCTACGGTCGGTGGAGGTGAGCACCATCTCGATATCAGGATACCGCGACTGGAAATCTTTCAGCGCAGGAACTAACACGGAGTGCGCCAGCGACAAAGGTGCATTAACCCTGAGTTTTCCGCGTGGCGGGCGAGTTGGCGAGAAAGAGGCCATGATGTCATCAACGTCACTGAGCAGTATTTTTGTACGTTGATAAAAAGCGTCACCTTCATCGGTCAGCGACACTTTACGGGTTGTGCGGTTAAGCAACTTGGCCCCCAGCTCGTCTTCAAGGTGCTGGATGGCTTTGGTCACTGCGGGGCGATGCAGGTGTAACACGTCTGCAGCTCTGGCAAATCCCCCTTGCTCAACAACCTGTATAAAAATGGTCATGTATTCAAACATACTCGAACGCATCGCTTATTATCTCCCGGTATCCGATCATTGTTATTATGAGAGTAATAATCATGTCTGCATAGGTTGTTGAATGCTGCTCTACACTTAGGGTTTTAACGTTGAGGGTTGCAGCATGATTAAGGTCTATGGGGTGCCGGGCTGGGGATCGGCCATCAGTGAAGTGATGCTCACACTGGCGGAGATCCCTTACAGTTTTATTAATGTCGACGGCTTCGATAGCGATGGTCCTTCGCGGGAACTGCTTAAGACAATGAATCCGCTATGCCAGGTGCCCACACTGGTACTGGAAAATGGCGAAGTCATGACGGAAACAGCGGCGATCGCCCTGATGATCCTCGATCGTTGTCCCGAGCTTTCACCCTCCGTTGGGCGCAGCGAGCGTCAGCAGTTCCAGCGTCTGTTGATATGGCTGGTGGCAAATGTCTATCCCACGTTTACCTATGCCGATTATCCTGAACGCTGGGTGCCGGATGCTCCGGCGCAGTTGAAAAAAAATTGTATTGAGTACCGAAAATCTTTCTATATGTGGTTGAATAACCAGCTAAGCGCCGAGCCGTACGCGCTCGGAGAGCAGTTAACCTTGCTGGACGTTTATATTTGCGTGATGCGTAGCTGGGGGCCAGGACATGACTGGTTCCAGGACAATACGCCGAATATTAGCGCCATCGCCGATGCGGTTTGTCAGCATCCGAGGCTACGTACTGTGCTGAAAAACAATAAGATTATTTGAGAAAACACGCTTTCTGACCAAAACAATAAGGAACCTGCTATGCCGCACGTTGATATTAAATGTTTTCCCCGCGATCTGAGCGACGAGCAAAAATCCGCGCTGGCGGCGGATATTACCGAAGTCATTATTCGTCATTTGCAAAGCAAAGACAGCTCGGTAAGCGTGGCGCTGAATGAAGTTGTGCCAGAGGCGTGGCAGGGCGTGTGGGATGCGGAGATTAAGCCGCAGATGGCAACGTTAATTAAAAAACCTGGCTACAGCATGTGAAATAAAACGGGCGAATTTTCCGCCCGTTTTCAACAGGTTTACGGTGTAACGATGTTAAACCAGAATTCGAACTTATCCATATAGCCGAGCATAGCGTCAAGTTTAGCGCCGTCGCCGGTTATCTTCACGTCACCGCTGTCTTGAGCCTGTTTCAGCGTCACTTCCTTAAGAATGATTTTATTGAGCGTGTCGCGATTCAGCGTGATCGTGGCGTCAGCCTCTTTTGCCTCGGCATTGGCGGTATGGTTTAGCACGCCATTTTCCAGCTCAAGCTTGTATTTACCGCCGTCGCTGCCAAGGTCGATGTTAAACACCGATTTGGCATCACCTGCTTTCTGCCCGTTAATATGTACCGCCAGATAGTCGAAGAACATTTCCGGCGTCATGGCGCGTACGGTATCCGGGCTGGCGGTGTTCGGGGTTGGGCCTTTAACCACACCATTACGCAGCTCTTGCGCACCGGTCAGGTAGAAATTGCGCCACGGGCCGGATTCAGCCTGGTATCCTAGCTGTTCCAGCGCATCAGCTTCCAGATTGCGCGCGGCCTGGTTATTGGGATCGGCAAACACCACTTTGCTCACCACCTGAGCCACCCAGCGATAGTTACCCTGGTCATAGTCGGCTTTTGCTTTCTGCAGAATGGCATCCGCTCCACCCATATAGTCGACGAATTTCTTCGCGGCTTCTTCCGGTGGCAGTTCATCCAGCGTTGCCGGGTTGCCATCAAACCAGCCGAGATAGAGCACATAGGTCGCTTTCACATCATGACTGACGGAACCATAGTAGCCGCGGTTAGCCCAGGTATGCGCCAGCGAGTCCGGCAGTTTAAAGTTCGCGGCGATTTCATCGCGGGTCAGACCTTCGTTAGCCATGCGCAGCGTCTGGTCGTTAATGTAACGATACAGATCCCGCTGACTTTTCAGCAGGTTCACGACTTTGTCATTACCCCAGGTTGGCCAGTGGTGCTGCGCCATCAGGATTTCTGCTTTATCTCCCCAGCGTACAATCGCTTCGTTGATGTATTTGGACCACGGCAACGGCTCACGAATTTTGGCCCCGCGCAGGGAGTAGGTGTTGTGCAGGGTGTGAGTGACGTCTTCAGCAGACTCAATCAGTTTCTTCTCTTCGATGTACCACAGCATTTCCGAAGGCGCTTCGGAGCCTGGGGCCAACATGAAGTCATAGGTCAGGCCATCAATGACCTCTTTTTGCCCGTCTTTTTCAATTATATTGGTTGGCGCAATCAGGGTGACGGTTCCCGCGGAGGTTGTGGTTCCCAGTCCGGCACCAACCTGACCTTTGGCATCAGGTTTTAGTAGATTGCCGTACATATAGCTCGCGCGACGGCTCATAACGTTGCCGGCCATGATATTCTCAGCCACCGCCGCCTCCATAAAGCCAGCAGGTGCATAAATCTTCACTTTGCCCGCTTTAACATCGGCTTCGTCAACAACGCCGCGCACGCCGCCGTAATGGTCAACGTGGCTGTGTGTATAAATCACCGCGACAACGGGTTTTTGACCGCGGTTTTTAAAGTAAAGATCCATCCCGACTTTGGCCGTTTCTGCTGATACCAGCGGGTCAACAACGGTGACGCCTTCTTTACCTTCAATGATCGTCATGTTGGACAGATCGAGGTTACGGATCTGATAAACGCCTTCCGTCACTTCAAACAGTCCGCTGATGTTGATCAACTGGGACTGACGCCACAGGCTCGGGTTTACCGTATCCGGGGCTTTATCACCTTCTTTAATGAACGCATATTGTTGCGGATTCCAGATGACATTTCCTTGCTCACCTTTGATCACATCCTGAGGAATAGGGGCGATGAAGCCTTTATGAGCATCGGTAAAGTCGGTGTTATCGGAGAAGGGCAGTTGGTTGTAGAGCGCATTGTTCGCTTGTTGCGTGGAAGCGGTTGCGTCTTTTGGCGCTTCAGCGGCAATCAGGGGAGCAGAGGCAGAGGTGAGTAACCCGGCAAGGATAAAACTTTGTGCGATTCTATTCAGTTGCATCGTAAAACCTCTCTGACACTTTATAAGTACAGTTGGGGGATGCTGCTTTGACTGATTGGGTTTGGAAGAGATATTTGAGTTAGAGCAAGATTAACTATAATTCACGCAAATGATTCAGCAAGGAAGTACAGCGATTCATCCGACTGGTTTTTCAGAAGTTTTAAGAACACGGTGAAGGATGGAAAGCATGAGCTACCATCCGTTAGCAGACAATTATTCACCTGCGGTAATGTGTCTTCCGCTGGAGACAAACGTTCCGGCCCCAAGGTGATGCAGGGTAGTGAGCTGGTCATCATCAAACTGCCATCGTCCTTCCACGAAGGCTCTCTCATCAGCGGCCGCCGAGACCACTTCCCCAAACAGGGTGTCATACTTTTCCTGCGCCGCCGTTGCAGGCAGTAGACGGCATTCCATCCATGCCAGGCATTTTGCTTCTATGAGCGGTAACCCCAGCACTGGTCCTTGCACCACAGGAATGCCGTAGCAGTTGAATTTATCTTCCACACGGCCGGAAACGCTGCCAACGGCCCAGGTCCAGTTGGCGGCGGCAACTCCCGGAATAACGATGCCAAACATGCCGCTGCGTTCAATTAGCTCACGTGACCAGGCTGTCTTGTCGACAACAATCGCGATACGCGGTGGTTCAAACTCAACGGGCATCGACCATGCTGCAGCCATCACGTTCCGCCGCTCTGTATGATCGTCTCGACTGGTGATTAAAATGGTCGGGCCGTGATTTAGCAGTCGACTGGCATGTTTTAGTTCGAGAGGACGAAAATGGCTCATAGCGATACCCTTTGCTGTGCGATTGGGGGCGCTTGCATTGCGACAACGCTCCCATTAGCAAAACTTTATCATTTGTTAATGGCTATTTTGTCATTAATCGACATGATGTAGTCCAGAGGTACATCATGCCGGGCAAGTTCTACAAACGCATTAAGATAAGGCACCATATTGGCGAACATTATTTGATAGCCCTGGCAAAACCAGGAAATTCTGGCACCTGTGCCGGGGGTTATTCTGTGTTTCGGGCAACCACCATTGCATAACGGCTTGTAGATACAGTGTAGACATTCATTTGCCAGAAGCTGTTTTTGCGTGGTTAATTGTGTGCTCTCCAGTAAAGATAACTCTGCGTTTGCTATATTTCCCAGCTTAAACTCGGGCCAGACAAAGTGGTCACATTCATAGATGTCGCCGTTGGATTCCAGCACAAAGTTGTTCCGGCATGCTTCCTGGAAGATACAGCTGGTGTGCCCATTGCCGAGCACTCGACTAAGGGTACTTTCAAACTGACGAATAAAGACCTTGCCAACGTCTTCTTTTACCCATTCATTAAAAATAGCCGACATGAAATGCCCGTAATCCGCAGGGGGTACCGTGAAATCAATCAGATGGAAAGTATCTTTCGATAAGTCAAAATGGATATTGGGTTCGCTGGTCTCAAGCAGTTCAATAAATTGCATATGTTGACTGCCAATCGATTTCAAAAAACGATAAACATCAAGGGGATGATGAACATTGTGGTTGTTCACGACAGTTAACGTATTGAATTGGATATGATGTTTTTTCAACAAGTTAATTGCTGACATGACTTTATCAAATGTCCCTTTACCAGAGCGGTTCGTACGATAACGATCATGTAATGTCTGCGGACCATCAATAGAAATGCCAACCAAAAAATCATGTTGTTTGAGGAACTGACACCACTCATCATTAAGCAAAATACCGTTGGTCTGTAGGGCATTATGTATTTTTTTGTGGCCCGCAAACTGCTGCTGGTAAGCGACTGCCGCCTGGAAGAAGTCGAGACCCGCCAGGGTTGGTTCACCGCCTTGCCAGGTAAAATAGACTTCTTTTTCACCCGAGTTGATGTAAGCCTCAATGAAATTTTTCAACGTGTGATCGGTCATCTGAGGCTGATGAGAAAACTGTTCTGCTTTATCCAAATAGAAACAGTACTCACACTTGAGATTACATTGATAACTGGTTGGTTTGGCAGTGATATGCATAATTTTTCTCTGAAAATTAAGACGGCAAGGGTACCCTGCCGTCGTGAGAACAAGCGGATGATTATTGTTCGCTATTTAGGGCATTTTTGATGTTGTTGAATTTTTCTTGATTAACCTGGCTCAAAGGTGGTTTGCTTTCCTTGATAAAATTCTTCACAACACTCTGCATTTTTTTGACCACATCAGGATGCTGAACGGCCAGATTATCTTTCTGCTGTAAATCGTTTAGCTTATACAGGCCCAGTTGCTTATTTTCGAAGGTGTAAACCAGAGAATAGTCATTACTACGCACTGTGTATGAGAATTGACTCAAATCTTCAGTATTAGGGTTGTTGGGATAATCATTGGATTCTTTACGAACATATTTATGGTAGTTATCCCAGAAAGGGATATTTTTCTCATCAAACCAATGGGAATAGGAAGTGACCCAGGTCAGATAATCATGTGGTGAACCGCTGTTATTTTTTGTCAGATAAGGCAGTAGCGATGTACCATCAAGTTTCAAATTTTGCGGGATGGTTATTTTCGCAGCGTCCAGAACGGTGGGGTAGAAATCCATCGCTGAGATAAGTTTGTCATAGTTGCCAGTATGCAGTTTCCCTTTCCACCACATAAACATTGGCGTGTGTGTTCCTCCAGGATAAGTTTGGCTCTTATATCCTTTTTGATCGCCATTCAGCGGGAGTGGTCCATCAATAACAGCACCGTTATCTGAAGTGAAGAGAATAATGGTGTTATCGTACTGTCCTGTTTCTTTAAGTTTTTCCAGCACCCGTTTCACGCCCTGGTCGACGGAATAAACAGCGGCATAAAAATTATCTGCTGTCTGACTGCCGGTATTGAACATTTTCTGATACTGCTCTGGCGCCGGGTTATCATTGGGTAGATGCGGCGCATTGTAAGCCAGATACAACATGAAAGGTTGATCTAACGTTTTGGCTCTGTCGATAGTCGCGATGGCTTCATCGGTCAGCTGATCGCTAATATAGCCTTTGGGCTGAATATGTTCACGATTACGGAAAAGAGAGGGGGAGTTATAATACGCCACACCCGCCGCATGGAATCCCATAAAGTAATTAAAGCCACGGTTTTGTGGTTGCCATTCCTCAGCTGAATATGTTGTATAATTATCGTGATAATCGCGAGTTTGTTTATCTTCAGCAACCGGCACATTGCTAATTTTCGACAAGTGCCATTTGCCAATTGCGGCGGTATAGTAACCGTGATTTTGAAACAATTCCGGCAGGAATGTTTCACTCAATGGAATACCATCTTGCGCATCAGTATTTGAATATACGCCAAAACGTGCAGGTGAACGACCGGTCATAATAGCCGCACGAGATGGACCAGACACGCCGTGTGCGACATATCCATTCGTAAAGCGAACGCCTTCATCCATTAATGAGAGTAATGTTGGCGTCGAGTTTTTCGCCGCTTCGATCGCTTTATCAATACCAATTTTATAGGTGTCGACGACCTCACGGTTCTCCATCGATTTGGGGTTAAATGAACGTTGATCAAACGGTAACTGTCCATATCCCAGATCGTCCATAGTCAGAATAATAACGTTAGGCTTTCCTTTGGTACTGTATTCAGTAGGCGTAAAATCAGAAAATGCGACATTCGTTTTAGTTGCTTTCAGTTTCACGTTATCCGCATAGGCAGGAGATGCCAGTATACCTGAAGCCAGTATTGCGGAAACGGAGGCCGCAACCGCGCCCTTGCGTGACAAAAGTCTCATAAATCTCAATTCCATATGTTTTATAGGGATTGTTATTTTGCTTTAGAAAATAAGATGAAAAAATGAATCAGCTCACAAAATAGCCTGCGTGTAAAAATAAGACCCGATAGTGAGTCATTAAGCTAAAACCGAGCTAAATAAATTGCTTCATCGGGAATGACACTATACTGTCGCCATCAAAGTGCAGAAACTAACTCACAGGATCCGTATGACGCCTTTTTTAAACGCTTATTTTGCCCGTATTGGCTGGTCAGGTTCGGCTAACGCCAACATTGAAACCCTGCGAGCGCTGCATTTACTGCACAACAGCGCCATTCCTTTTGAAAATCTCGATGTGCTGCTGCCACGCGAAATGCAACTCGACGACGCATCGCTGGAAGAGAAGCTGGTGACGGCGCGTCGCGGCGGTTATTGTTTTGAGCAAAATGGGTTATTTGAGCGGGCGCTCCGCGAAATCGGTTTTACCGTCCGCAGTTTACTTGGACGTGTGGTGCTGGCAAATCCGTCAAGCCTACCGCCACGCACGCATCGTCTGCTGCTGGTTGAGCTACAGGGAGAACAGTGGATCGCTGACGTCGGATTTGGTGGGCAAACGCTGACCGCACCGATTCGTCTGCAGGCAGATGTTGCACAGCACACACCACACGGGGAGTATCGTCTGATTCAGGACGGTGAAGACTGGATTTTGCAGTTCCGTCATCACGAACACTGGCAATCAATGTACCGTTTTGACCTGGTTATGCAGCATCAGAGCGATTATCTGATGGGCAACTTCTGGTCGGCGCATTGGCCGCAGTCGCATTTTCGTCATCATCTGCTGATGTGTCGTCATCTGCCAGACGGCGGTAAATTTACGTTAACCAATTTTCATTTTACCCATTATCAGGATGGCCATGCGGTAGAGCAGATTAATCTGCCCGACGTCGCCAGCCTGTACGCCTTATTGCAGGCGCGGTTTGGATTGGGCGTGGATGATGTGAAGCATGGATTTACTGAAGCAGAATTGGCGACGGTAATGGCGGCGTTTGATACGCACCCGGAAGCGGGGAAATAACGCCATCGGGAATAGTGCCGGATGCGGCGTAATCGCTATATCCGGCCCACAGGAATAGATTAAAAATCTATTGCCCACTCTGCATGAAACAGGATCACCGCCGAACCGGTAATGGTGACTTTTTCCGGCTGGTTATCACGAATAGCGACCGTCACATCAACTATACCGTCACGACCCAGCGCGCGGCCCTGATGCCCCTGAACACGTAACGTTTTGCCATCATGCTCCATCAGCCGGTGGTGAACCAGCCACGCGCCCATCGGCCCGTTGGCATTGCCCGTGACTGGATCTTCCACAATACCAATTGCGGGAGAAAACATGCGTCCATCGGTGGCGTTTTCGCCCTTACGGATTTGAAAAGGGAAGAAACCGTTACAGCCAATTTGTTGGCTGATTGTCGCCAGCGCCTGCAAATCTGGGGAAAGGGCGTCCAGGTCTACCTCAGGCTTTAGCGGAATCATCACTTTCGAATGGCCGGTGGTGGCAACCTGGATCGGCAGCCCTGGCAGCATATCGTCTTCGCTCAGATGCAGCGCGCGGATAATTGCAGTACGAACAGCGCCTTCCAGCGGAGGCTCAAATCCAGGTATTCCTTGCTCAAGGCTAATACGATAGTCATCCCCGATGGCTTCGATATCCACCCGATGACGTCCGGCCAGCGAGGTTTGCCAGACGGTAGTGTTGCCCAGCCCCAGCACATTGGCCCGCACATAGTGCGCCGCGACGGTAGCATGTCCACAGATGGGGACTTCGACCGTCGGTGTGAAATAGCGGATGTGTACATCGCTATCGTTGCTGGTCAGCAGGAATGCGGTTTCCGAATGACGCAGCTCGCGGGCAATCAGCTGCATCTGCGCTTCGCTCAGTCCGTCAGCATGCAGCACCACTCCCGCTGAATTACCGCGAAAGGGGACCGAGGTAAAGGCATCGACGTGGTAAACCTGTGGTTTCATTAGCGTTCTCCCTGGAATGGAGAAGCATCATAGCGTACAAAAAGCGGGATAGCGATGCAGACCTGGTGGCGCTTAGGCCACCAGGCATCAGAGGCAATTAGCGACGCGAGCGCACAATTTGATAGCGGCGGGTGAAGTACTCAAACGGCGCACTCCACACATGGACCAGACGTGTGAACGGAAACAGTAAGAATATCGTCATGCCTAACACCAGATGAGCACGGAATATCGGCGCCACGCCATCCAGATGCGCAGATGCGCCGCCCTGGAAGGTCACCACCGACTGCGCCCAACCGACCAGTTTCAGCATTTCACTGCCGTCAGGATGTTGTGCGGAGAACGGAATAGTGGTTAAACCGAGAATGCATTGAACCAGCAGAATGCACAGGATCAGAATATCGGCGGTGGATGATGTTGCACGAATGCGTGGATTAGTCAGACGGCGCACCAGTAAACCCGCGCCCCCAACCAGCGTTAACACGCCGCAGACACCGCCGAGAATCATTGCCATTTGCTGTTTCACCGCAATCGGCAGGAACCAGGCGTACATCCAGTGCGGTGTCAGCATGCCAAACAGGTGACCGAAAAAAATCCCCAGAATGCCGATATGGAACAAGTTTGACCATAACACCATGCCGCGTTTGTCCAGCATTTGACTGGAAGAGGCGCGCCAGGTGTATTGCCCGTAGTCGTAACGCAACCAACTGCCGAGAATAAACACCGTGCCGCACAGATACGGGTAGATATCGTAAAAGAAGACGTTCAGATACTGTATCATTTCGGACCTCCCGCGCTGACGTCGACGTACTGCGGCGCCACGTCCTGGCTAAAGCGTCGTTGATAGTTTTGTAACGGTGAACTGTCACAAGCGGTGGCGTTATCCTCGATAAACTTCACCTGTTCCTCTTCCCAGACTGCATCCAGCGCCTGACGGGTATCGTCACGTGTTTCTGCGGCAACCTGTTTGGTGACACTGTCACTTGAAAGAGGGCTTCCGGCAAGCAGCAGCAGGGCGTCAAACAGTTGATACCACGGCGTATCGCGCTGTTTTAAACGACCGCCAAGCAGCGCCAGAATGGGGGCGACATTCTGTAATCCTTCTTTGGCCTGGGCCTCCGGCAGCACGCTTAAATACTCCAGATACAACGGTAGATGATCCGGCAGCTCGCGGCAGTTAAGCTGGAGCCCGACCTTTTCATACTGCGCCAGCAGATCAACCATCGCCTGGCCGCGGTCACGTGACTCGGCATGGACATGTTCGAATAGCAACAGTGAGGTGGCGCGCCCCCGATCAAACACCTCACACCATTCGGCTTGCTTATCCAGTAATGGGGCATTGAGTAGTCCCCGGCTAAATTCGGTAAGCATTGGGGCATCGCTGGACAACAGCGCCAGCGCGTCGTCTTTACACTCCCACAGCAACTCGTCCGGATATTCCAGCAGCAGTCCGATAATCTTCAGAATTTGCATTATTCACCCTCCGCTTTATCGCGCACTTCGGTGATGTCGATGGCATCAATACGGCTGCTGTTAAACAGGTTGAATTTGGTATCCGAACCGTGACAGCCGTCGCCAAAGGTGAAACCACAACCGTTTTTCTCCGGGAAAGCGTCGCGCGCCATTTCACGGTGGCTGGTCGGGATCACGAAGCGGTCTTCATAGTTGGCGATAGCCAGATAGCGATACATCTCCTCGACTTGTTCAACCGTAAGACCGACTTCCTCAATGGCGCGGGTATCCGTCACGCCTTCGACGGTTTGTGAGCGCATATAGTGTCGCATCGCCATCATACGTTTCAACGCGCGCAATACCGGACCGGTATCGCCAGCACTGAGCATGTTGGCGAGGTACTGTACCGGGATACGTAGTGATTCCACCGCCGGCAAAATGTTGCCATTGTGCGGTAGGCCACCGGCATCAGCCACCGACTGAATCGGTGACAACGGCGGCACATACCAGACCATTGGCAGGGTGCGATACTCAGGGTGTAACGGCAGCGCCAGCTTCCAGTCCATTGCCATTTTGTAGACCGGCGAACGTTGGGCGGCGTCGATAACATTCTGCGGAATGCCTTGTTTTAACGCCTCTTCGATAACTGCCGGATCGTGCGGATTGAGGAACACATCGCACTGACGTTCATACAGATCGGTCTCATGCTCGGTGCTGGCCGCTTCCTCAATGCGGTCGGCGTCGTACAGCAATACGCCGAGATAGCGGATGCGCCCGACGCAGGTTTCCGAACATACCGTCGGCTGGCCGGATTCAATACGCGGGTAGCAGAAAATGCACTTCTCTGACTTACCGCTCTTCCAGTTAAAATAGATTTTCTTGTACGGACAGCCGCTGATGCACAAGCGCCAACCGCGGCATTTGTCCTGGTCGATCAGCACAATGCCGTCTTCTTCACGCTTATAGATGGCACCGCTCGGGCAGGTAGCGACACAGCTTGGGTTCAGGCAGTGTTCACAAAGTCGCGGCAAATACATCATGAAGGTGTTTTCGAACTGACCGTACATCTCCTTCTGCATTTTCTCGAAGTTACGGTCACGGGCGCGTTTTGAGAATTCGCCGCCGAGCAGTTCTTCCCAGTTGGGGCCCCAGATAATCTTGTCCATCCGTTTGCCGTCAATCAACGAAAGTGGACGCGCAGTGGGCTGGTTTTTGCTTTCCGGTGCGCTATGCAGATGTTGGTAATCATAGGTAAACGGTTCATAGTAATCATCGATTTGCGGGATCACCGGGTTGGCGAAAATTTTGGTAATCACCCCCATCTTGCCGCCCAGACGCGGTCTTATCTTGCCGTTAACATCGCGAACCCAGCCGCCTTGCCACTCTTCCTGATCTTCCCAATTTTTCGGATAACCAATCCCTGGTTTGGTCTCGACGTTGTTAAACCATGCATATTCCATCCCTTCGCGCCCGGTCCAGACGTTTTTACAGGTAACGGAGCAGGTGTGGCAGCCGATACACTTGTCCAGATTAAGAACCATGCCTACCTGTGAGCGTATTTTCATTTTTTCGCCTCCTGTACCTGATCGCGACCTTCATCATCCAGCCAGTTAATATTTTTCATTTTTCTAATCATGATGAACTCATCGCGGTTAGAGCCGACCGTACCGTAATAGTTAAAGCTGTACGCCAACTGCGCATAGCCGCCGATCATATGCGTCGGTTTCGGGCATACGCGGGTGACCGAGTTATGGATCCCGCCACGCATCCCGGTGACTTCTGAGCCGGGAATGTTCATGATTCGCTCCTGAGCGTGATACATCATGGTCATTCCCGGTGGCACGCGCTGACTCACCACTGCACGCGCGGTGAGCGCGCCATTGGCGTTAAAGGCTTCAATCCAGTCGTTATCTTCAATACCCAACTCTTTGGCATCGGTCTCGCTGATCCAGACAATGGGTCCGCCACGTGACAGCGTCAGCATCAGCAGGTTTTCGCTGTAGGTAGAGTGGATGCCCCATTTCTGATGCGGCGTCAGGAAGTTGAGCGCTTTTTCCGGGAAGCCGTTTGGTGGAACTTCACGCATGTCGCTGACGCTGCGGGTATCAATTGGCGGACGATACGCCACCAGGCTTTCACCAAATGCACGCATCCACGCGTGATCCTGATACAACTGCTGGCGACCGGACAGGGTACGCCATGGGATCAGCTCGTGGACGTTGGTATAGCCTGCGTTATAGGAGACATGTTCGCTTTCAAGGCCGGACCAGGTAGGGCTGGAGATAATTTTGCGCGGCTGCGCCTGAATATCGCGAAAACGGATCTTCTCATCTTCTTTGTTCAACGCCAGATGCGTATGGTCGCGTCCGGTCATCGCCCCCAGCGCTTCCCAAGCTTTGATCGCCACCTGACCATTGGTTTCCGGCGCCAGGGCGAGGATCACCTCCGACGCATCCAGTGCGGTGTCAATCAGCGGTCGGCCTTTTGCCGGGCCTTCGCGCTTGGTGTAGTTCAGCTTGCCGAGGAAATCGACTTCCGCCTGGGTATTCCAGGAGATACCTTTGCCACCGTTTCCGAGTTTGTCCATTAGCGGGCCGAGCGAGGTAAAACGTTCGTAGGTGGCAGGGTAGTCACGCTCCACGACGGCGATATTAGGCGCGGTTTTTCCTGGAACAAGATCGCATTCGCCTTTGCGCCAGTCGAGGATGTCAAACGGCTGCGCCAGTTCTGCCGGTGAGTCGTGTTGCAGCGGTTGCAGGACGATGTCTGTTTCTTGCCCAAGGTGCCCGACACAGACCTCTGAGAACACTTTGGCGATGCCTTTATAAATTTCCCAGTCGCTCTTCGATTCCCACGCCGGATCGACCGCCGCTGACAGCGGGTGAATAAACGGATGCATATCCGAGGTGTTCATATCGTCTTTTTCATACCAGGTCGCGGTCGGCAGAACGATATCGGAGAACAGACAGGTGCTCGACATACGGAAATCGAGCGTGACCAGCAGATCAAGCTTGCCTTCAATCGCCGCGGACTGCCATTCCACCTCTTCAGGTTTAATACCCTCGCTTGAACCGAGCGCTTCTCCCTGGATCCCGCTTTCGGTACCCAGTAAATACTTGAGCATGTATTCATGCCCTTTACCGGAGGAGCCGAGCAGGTTAGAGCGCCAGACAAAAAGGTTTCGCGGATGGTTGTGGCCGCTGTCCGGCTGTTCGCAGGCAAAACGAATATCACCCGATTTCAGCGCTTGTGCGGTGTATTCCACAGGAGACAAGCCAGCCAGCTCAGCCTTCGCTTTCACGGTCAATGGGTTGAGGTTAAGCTGCGGGGCGGACGGCAGCCAGCCCATTCTTTCGGCGCGTACGTTAAAGTCGATTAAATGTCCGCTAAATTTCGACGTGTCGGCCAGCGGAGAGAGGAGTTCCTGAGCGGTGAGTTTTTCATAACGCCACTGGCTGGAGTGGTTGTAGAAAAATGAAGTGCTGTTCATCTGACGCGGCGGACGGTTCCAGTCCAACGCAAAGGCCAGCGGTAACCAACCGGTTTGCGGACGCAGTTTCTCTTGGCCCACATAGTGCGCCCAGCCTCCGCCGCTTTGTCCCACGCAACCACAGAACACCAGAATGTTAATCATCCCACGGTAGTTCATATCCATGTGATACCAGTGGTTGACGCCAGCCCCGAGAATGATCATCGAACGGCCATGCGTTTTATGCGCCGTATCGGCAAACTCGCGGGCGATTTGTTCGATATGTCGGCGTGGCACGCCGGTAATTTGCTCGCCCCAGGCCGGAGTGTAGGCTTTCACTTCGCTGTAATCTTGTGCGCTATGAACGTCATCCAGACCACGATCGAGGCCATAATTCGCCAGCACCAGATCATAAACGCTCACCACCGGGCAACGGCTGCCATCGGCGAGGGTGAGACGTTTTACCGGAAGTTGCCGTACCAGCACAGGTTCTTGTTTGACGCTGCGAAAATGAGGGTTTTCGTTGCCGCCAAAGTAGGGGAATGCTACCCCAGCCACTTCATCATGCTGACCCAGCAACGAGAGGGAAAGTTCTGTTTCTGCCCCAGCGGCCAACGACTCGAGGTTCCATTTGCCTGTTTCACCCCAGCGAAAGCCGATGGAGCCGTTCGGCACGACCAGTTCGCCAGCACTGTTAAAGGCTACCGTTTTCCACTCCGGATTATTGCTTTCACCCAGACCATCGACAAGGTCTGAGGCGCGCATCATACGTCCAGGCACGTAGCTGCCATCTTCCCGGGTATCCAGTAAAACCAGCATCGGCATGTCGGTATAACGGCGACAGTAATTGAGGAAATAATCGCTGGGATTGTCGAGGTGGAACTCTTTCAGGATGACGTGGCCCATCGCCATCGCCAGCGCGCTGTCGGTCCCTTGCTTAGGTGCCAGCCACTGGTCGCACAGTTTAGCGACTTCCGAGTAATCCGGCGTAATGGCAATCGTCTTGGTGCCTTTGTAGCGCACTTCAGTAAAAAAGTGCGCGTCCGGCGTACGGGTCTGCGGGACGTTAGATCCCCAGGCGATGATATAACTGGAGTTATACCAGTCGGCGGATTCAGGAACATCAGTCTGCTCGCCCCAGGTCATCGGTGACGCAGGCGGTAAGTCGCAATACCAGTCATAAAAACTCAGGCAGGTGCCGCCAAGAAGGGAAAGATAACGCGTGCCTGCGGCATAGGAGACCATCGACATCGCAGGGATTGGGGAGAAGCCGGCCACGCGATCCGGGCCGTAGGTCTTCACCGTCCAGACGTTGGCGGCAGCAATCAGCTGATTAAGTTCTTTCCAGTTGGAACGGATGAAACCACCGCGACCGCGTACCTGCTTGTAGCTCTGGCATTTTTGCGGGTCGTTCATAATCGATTCCCAGGCCAGCACCGGGTCGGACTGGCGGGTCAGGGCGTCGCGCCACAGTTCGATCAAACGTTTACGCACTAACGGATATTTCAGGCGGTTAGCGCTGTAAAGATACCAGGAGTAGCTGGCGCCGCGCGGGCAGCCGCGGGGTTCATGGTTAGGCAGGTCAGGTCGGGTACGCGGGTAGTCAGTTTGCTGTGTTTCCCAGGTTACCAGTCCGTTTTTGACGTAGATTTTCCAGCTACATGAGCCGGTACAGTTCACGCCGTGGGTAGAGCGCACAATTTTATCGAACTGCCAGCGTTGGCGATAACTGTCTTCCCAGTCCCGGTTGGTGTGCATCACTTGCCCATGCCCCTCGGCAAACGTATCGCCCTTTTGTTTAAAGTAGCGAAAGCGATCTAACAGTTTACTCATGACATAACTCCTGCTTCGATAATATTGCCGACGGTGAATCGCACACCAGGTCTGCCTGAATGTCCGAGCCTGCGGTATCCATTTCGTTATTTTTTTTGTGATTTACGGCCATAGACCAGCCAGGTCACCAGCACACAGACGATGTAAAACACCAAAAATATTTTCATAGCCCCCACCGGAGAGCCGGTAAGCGCCAGGGATGAACCAAACGCTTTGGGGATGAAGAAGCCCCCCACAGCGCCGATGGCAGAGATGAATCCAAGCGCTGCGGCGGTGTCGGTTACCGCTTCACGCTGGGCCTGTTCCTCTGTGCCACCGCGCAGTTTCACCCGGTAAATCGTGATTTTGCGAAAGATCACCGCAATCATCTGGAAGGTCGACCCGCTTCCCAGACCCGCGGTCAGGAACAGCCCCATAAACACCAGATAGAAGGCGACAAAGTTTCCTTCTCCTGAGCCCGGCAGAGTAAGAAACAGCAGGGCGCTGAACAGTGCCATAAAGATGAAGTTAATTAACGTGACGCGTACACCGCCGAACTTGTCAGAGATAACGCCGCCCGCCGATCGCGCAAGCGCGCCGATGAAGGGGCCGAAGAACGCCAGTTGCAGAATATTCACGTCAGGAAATTGGGTTTTCGCCAGCATGGCAAAACCAGCCGAAAAGCCGATAAATGACCCGAAAGTCGCGAGATACAGCAGGCTTAACAGCCACAAGTGAAAACGCTTGAGGACCGGTAGCTGGGAAGCAATAGAAGCCTTCGAACTGGCAATATCATTCATTCCCATGCCTGCCGCCAGG
Source organism: Citrobacter sp. TBCS-15 (assembly GCF_005280815.1). Classification (NCBI taxonomy): domain Bacteria; kingdom Pseudomonadati; phylum Pseudomonadota; class Gammaproteobacteria; order Enterobacterales; family Enterobacteriaceae; genus Citrobacter; species Citrobacter sp. TBCS-15. The sequence goes on from NZ_SZWK01000102.1 coordinate 302,069, forward strand.
GTGGCTATCAGCAGAAGTGGAACCCAAATCCATGCGGCATTGGCCAGCGACAGTAATGAGCCGTCAGCTTGCGGTACACTCTGGACGCCCAAAAAGGTAAATATGGGCAGAAAAATCACCAGCGGCGCGATTAGCTGCATCACGCTGACGCCGAGGTTGCCAAGGCCGCCGTTAACCCCCAACGCACTGCCTTGCTTTGCTTTGGGGAAGAAAAAGCTGATGTTGCCCATGCTGGAGGCAAAGTTAGCGCCAGCAAAACCGCACATCAGCGCAATAATAATAAATACTCCAAACGGAGTAGCGGTATTTTGCACGGCAAATCCCAGCCAGACGCAGGGAATAACCAGAATAATCGTGCTAAAAATGGTCCAACGGCGACCGCCAAATATAGGTACCATAAAGGAGTAGGGGACGCGCAATATTGCCCCAGAAAGGGAGGGTAATGCCGTTAATAAAAACAGTTGATCGGTGGTGAAATTAAAACCAATTTTATTCAGATTGACGGCTACGGCGCTAAACAGCATCCAGACACAGAAGGCAAGTAAAAGGCAACTTACTGATATCCAAAGATTTCTACGGGCAATGTGCTTGCCTTTGTTTTCCCAAAAGGCGGGGTTTTCTGGTTTCCAGTCAGTCAAAAGATAACGATTATTTTTCTCATTTGATGATGACATATTATTCTCCATGCACATGCCGTTCATGAAAAAGAAATAAACGCATACAGGCCGCGCGGCTTCTTTTTAGAAACTATTGAAAGGTTTTGGGAATATTGACTGAAAGAATAGATAAAAAAGCGCAATAACGCGGGATGAGGGGAGAATTACATGTTGGTTAAGTGTTACTAATTGTAAACTTAAAGGGTCTATTGTTTATTCATCTATAACATTAGCTAAATAACTCCAGCGTAATCATACGATCCAGGTGACGATCGAAAGCAGGATCGGCCATTTCCTCGATGCCCAACATATACATACCATCCAGGCCGCACACCAGTGCGATTAAACGCCATGCGACGTCAGCGGCATCTGGGGTGGATGAAAACTCACCGGCTTTCTGTCCCTGAATGATGATATTGGCCGTTTCCTCATGCCACATCCGCATGGTTAGCAGATAGGCGCTTTTGATTTCTGGATCTTTACCGGCTACAACCTGCGCTTCACGCCACAGCTTAATGTAGGGTTCGAAGCCGCCATCTTCACTGCCCAGCATGGCATGCAGTTGCTCACGGAAGCTGGCATCCTCACTGACCAGTTCCGCATCAAGCAGGGTACGGATCAGGCGCACAAAAGCCTGAGACTTGAGTTCACCGGCAGAGGCAAAATGATGATGCACCTGACCCGTCGCCACATGGGCTTCCGCCGCTATACGTCGTACGGTCATGGCAGTAAACCCTTCTTCCAGCGCAACGCGCATCGCCGCTTGCAGAATCACTTCCCGACGTTCATCCCGGTTCAGATAGCTCATCATTCCTCCTGTATCTCTATAGCACGCAGTCTAACAAAAAGTTGGACATACGTTCAATTTTCCGTAGGATCGCAAAAGCTGGACATGTGTCCAGTTTCGGTTTCGTTAGGGAGTTTTATGTTTCGTCAGTGGTTAACGTTAGTCATTATTGTACTGGTCTACATCCCTGTTGCGATTGATGCAACGGTGCTGCACGTTGCCGCGCCCACGCTGAGTATGACGCTGGGTGCCAGTGGCAACGAGCTGCTGTGGATTATTGATATTTATTCCCTGGTAATGGCCGGCATGGTGTTGCCAATGGGGGCATTGGGCGATCGCATCGGTTTTAAACGTCTGCTGCTGTTGGGCGGGGGCTTATTTGGTCTGGCATCGCTGGCCGCCGCTTTTGCCCACAGCGCCAGTTGGCTGATTGCCACGCGGGCGGTATTGGCGATCGGGGCGGCGATGATTGTTCCGGCTACGCTGGCGGGTATTCGTTCCACCTTTGCCGAGCAGCGTCATCGCAATATGGCGCTCGGCGTCTGGGCCGCCGTTGGGTCCGGCGGCGCGGCGTTTGGGCCATTAGTGGGCGGCATACTGCTGGAGCACTTCTATTGGGGATCCGTGTTCTTAATCAATGTGCCTATTGTTGTGGTGGTAATGGCATTGACGGCTCGTTTCGTGCCGCGCCAGGCTGGACGTCGAGATCAATCGTTAAATTTCGGTCATGCGATAATGCTGATTGTCGCTATTCTGCTGCTGGTCTATAGCGCCAAAACCGCACTGAAAGGTCATATGGCGACCATTGCCATCGTGCTGACATTGTTAACCGGAGCATTGCTGTTGGGGCAGTTTGTCCGTATCCAGCTAGCGGCTTCCCGGCCAATGATTGATATGCGGCTGTTCACGCATCGCATTATCTTAAGCGGCGTAGTAATGGCGATGACCGCGATGATTACGCTGGTTGGTTTCGAATTGCTGATGGCTCAGGAGCTCCAGTTTGTCCACGGTTTGACGCCGTATCAGGCTGGGCTGTTTATGCTGCCGGTGATGCTGGCAAGTGGTTTCAGCGGCCCCATTGCAGGCATGTTGGTGTCACGTCTGGGATTACGTTGTGTGGCAACGGCGGGCATGGCGCTCAGCGCCGTCAGTTTTTACGGTCTGGCGATGACGGATTTCAGTACGCAGCAAATACAAGCGTGGATATTGATGGCCTTGCTCGGATTCAGTGCGGCAAGTGCGCTTTTGGCCTCAACTGCGGCAATCATGGCAGCAGCACCGGCAGAAAAAGCGGCAGCGGCTGGCGCCATTGAGACGATGGCTTATGAACTTGGCGCCGGGCTTGGCATCGCTATTTTTGGCTTACTGTTGAGCCGTAGCTTTTCTGCCTCAATTCTGCCGCCAGCCGGACTCAATCCGCAGGAGATAGAGCGCGCCTCATCATCAATGGGCGAAGCGGTGCAACTGGCGCATTCGCTCCCGTCGTCGCTGAGTGAGGCATTGCTGGCGGCTGCCAGAGAAGCCTTTACCTGGTCACATAGCGTGGCCTTAAGCAGCGCTGGCAGTATGCTTATCGTATTAGCGATAGGGATGTGGTTCAGTCTGGCAAAGATACAGCGTCAATAACTAGTGGGCTAAATGACAGGGGTAATCCATCTCTTCGACTTCTTTTCCACTCAAGCGAGCGTATTGCCCCGTCAGTCTCCAGAATGCAGGTTGAGTTTCCGTATAGATCTCTGCCGCTAACACCAGGCGGCGGCGATCTACCTCGTTAAGTTCCAGTAGCGTCCACGGCACAAAATAGCGTTCGCTACCCGTCAGGGTAAACCACAGCGGGCACCCACAGCCGGAACAGAAGAAACGTTCACCACGATTTGAAGAAGGAAAGTGCGAGGGTTGGGCTGAATCCGGCGACATCTGCGGATGAGCGCTGGCCTCCAGATACATAGCGATGCCACCCGACCATTTCTGACACAATGTACAGTGGCAGGCATAGACATCCAGCATTTCGACGTCAACGGTAAAATGACTCTGTCCGCAAAGACAACGACCAGTGAACGTCTGCACGGCATACTCCTTATGACCGAGACTACATCAAGAGAAAAAGCCAGCCCTGAAAGGACTGGCTTTGTATTCAGACTACAACAAAATTAGAACTGGTAGTTCAGACCAACAGCCACGATGTTGTCAGTGCTTACGCCGGCAGCATTGGTGAAGGCATTGTCATCCAGCAGGTTGATTTTGTAATCAACGAAGGTAGACATGTTTTTGTTGAAGTAGTAGGTAGCACCCAGGTCTACGTATTCAACCAGATCCTGATCGCCGTAATTGTTGATGTCTTTACCTTTGGATTTCAGGTAAGCAACGGACGGACGCAGACCGAAGTCGAACTGGTACTGTGCAACAACTTCAAAGTTCTGTGCTTTATCAGCGATACCGTTAACTTTAGAACCATAGGTGGTCATGTTGCGGGTTTCGGAGTAGGTGGTTGCCAGGTAGATGTTGTTCGCATCATATTTCAGACCAGCAGCCCATACTTCAGCGTTTTTACCGTCAGCTTTGAACGCGCTGCCAGCACGGCTCTGAGAGTCAGTACGGTCAGATTTCGCATAGGTAGCACCTACGCCGAAGCCTTCATACTCGTAAGTAGAAGACAGACCGAAACCGTCGCCATTAGCTTCTTTGTCGTTGCTACGGTCATTTTTGCCCTGATACTGAGCGGCAAAGTTCAGACCTTCAACCAGACCGAAGAAATCGGTGTTACGGTAGGTTGCGACGCCGGTAGTACGGCCAGTCATGAATACGTCAGTCTGGGTCCAGGTATCGCCACCGAACTCTGGCAGAACGTCGGTCCATGCGCCGATGTCGTAAGCTACGCCGTAGTTACGACCGTAGTCGAAAGAACCGTATTCAGCGAATTTCAGGCCAGCGAATGCCAGACGGGTTTTGTCTGCTTCGGAACCCTGATCTTCAGAACGGTTGCCTTTGAATTCATATTCCCACTGACCAAAACCAACCAGCTGGTCGTTGATCTGAGTTTCGCCTTTGAAGCCCAGACGCGCATAGGTTTTGTCGCCATCGCTGCTGGTGTCATCAGAGAAATAATGCTGAGCGTGAACTTTACCGTAGATATCCAGTTTGTTTGCGTCTTTGTTATATACCTCAGCCGCGTTTACTGCACCTGCCGCCAACAGGCTAGTCACTGCCACTGCAACTAATTTAAGTTTCATTCTAAATAATCCTTATAATTTTTTCTTGGTGTGTTTCCTAAACCATTGCTAAACGAAGGGGTTCGTCAATGGCAAACCATTTTTAAATGACGCAGTGGTATAAGTTCAATAATAAGTTTCATAATATTGCGAAATATTTGAAGTTGTGTGATCCAGATCTACATAATACAGCTGATTATATTAATCTTAATATGTGACAGATCTGGTTAGATATATTTACGCAGGGGACTATTATGGCAACTATGATTTAAATGGCGTTAGTTTCGCTTGTATAATATATACATGCGGAGGGTTATAGATAAACATGAAATACTTTCACGCGTTAACTAATAATCATATATTTAACATTTAATTAAACAAATATAAACATAAAACACAAGTGCAATGAGCATAATTATCCATCAGTCTGGCTAAAGTATAGCCGGATTTTATTTGTTTGTGATAAAACCCGGTTTTTTTCAGGCGCGGCGAGTTGCCACCCAGCAGAGCAGTGAGCCAGCGCAGACCATCAGCGCGCCTTGCCAAAAAGAAAGTGAGAGCGGGGCGCTGAGTAGCACGGCAGCCAGCGCGGAGGACAGTACGGGAGTAAAATAAGAACCTACCGCCATAATGGTGACATTACCGTGCAAAATACCAATATTCCACGCAGCATAGGCAAATCCTAATGTTAATGCTGCAGTGAACATCTTTATCGTCACCGGAGTGCTGAAAACCATCTCCGGCTGTGGGGTGACAAAATAGTAAATCCACAGACTTGCGGCGGTAAGTAAAACGAACACCGTGATGCCGTTAAAGCCTTTTGCATATTTATTGGTCACTGTGCAATATGTGGCCCAGATAAAAGCTCCCAGAAAGGCGAGAAAATAGCTGAGTGGACTACTGGCAACATTGCTGATAATTTCGCCTGGATTGAGACCATTTTCACCGCCCAGTACCCAACAAACGCCGGTCAATGCGATAATTAGTCCTGGAATGACCAACCAGGTTGATTTTTGACCATTAAATAATATGGCGAACAATATCGTCAGGCTTGGCCAAAGATAATTTACCATCCCCACTTCAATAGCCTGATGACGGGTAGCGGCATAACCCAGGGCCAGCGCTAAACAAATTTCATAGCTCACAAAAAGCACGCTACCGGCGATTAAATAACGAACAGGAATTTTTCTGATATTTGGAAATCCGACGGTAAATATGAGCAACAGGCCGCTTAATGAAAAAATCATCGCTGCGCCGCCAGCAGGTCCCAGTCCCTCACTTACTCCCCGAATAAGTCCAACCATCGTGCTCCAGAGTACGATGGCAATCAGACCAATTAACGTTGCTTTTTGTTTTGTCATTCTGTTTCTCTGTCCATGCCACTGGCAAAAAATAAGCTGAAATTTATAGCACTTTTACACCATAGCGCGCTAATTAATTACCTTTTACGTACCTCCTTATGGGTACAAGGGTTAAACAAAGTGCACTATTTAGTAGCGGAACCGTTTCGTTTTTGATTTGACGCAAAAAAAATATGGATATAGCTGATAGTTTCGTCGCGAAGTTGTACATGTCATCTTTCAGGCTGCCTCGATTACGCGCTTTGAGAGATTTCTTGTACGAATCCCTGCAAAAAAGAGGAAAGCAATGGACGTCAGCCGCAGACAATTTTTTAAAATCTGCGCGGGCGGTATGGCGGGAACAACAGTAGCCGCTCTGGGTTTTGCACCCAAAATGGCACTGGCTCAGGCGCGAAATTATAAGTTATTACGCGCCAAAGAGATCCGAAACACCTGCACATACTGTTCCGTAGGTTGCGGGCTATTAATGTATAGCCTGGGTGATGGAGCAAAAAACGCCAAAGAGTCGATTTACCATATTGAAGGGGATCCGGATCATCCGGTGAGCCGAGGGGCATTATGTCCTAAGGGCGCAGGATTACTGGATTACGTACACAGTGAAAACCGTCTGCGTTACCCGGAATATCGCGCTCCAGGTTCCGACAAATGGCAGCGTATCAGCTGGGATGAAGCTTTCTCCCGCATCGCGAAGCTGATGAAAACTGACCGTGACGCCAACTTTATTGAGAAAAATGAGCAGGGCGTAACGGTTAACCGCTGGCTTTCCACCGGGATGCTGTGTGCATCTGCAGCCAGTAATGAAACCGGCATGCTGACGCAAAAATTTGTGCGCTCACTCGGCATGCTGGCAGTAGACAACCAGGCGCGCGTTTGACACGGACCAACGGTAGCAAGTCTTGCTCCAACATTTGGTCGCGGTGCGATGACCAACCACTGGGTTGATATTAAAAATGCTAACGTCGTGATGGTGATGGGCGGTAACGCCGCTGAAGCACATCCGGTGGGATTCCGCTGGGCGATGGAAGCTAAAAACAACAATGACGCCACGCTGATTGTTGTTGACCCTCGTTTTACACGTACAGCCTCGGTGGCGGATATTTACGCACCGATCCGTTCCGGCACGGACATTACGTTCCTGTCCGGCGTTTTGCTGTACCTGATTGAAAACAACAAAATCAACGCTGAATACGTTAAGCATTACACCAACGCCAGCCTGCTGGTGCGGGAAGACTTTACGTTCGAAGACGGCCTGTTCAGCGGCTACGATGCGGAAAAGCGTCAGTACGATAAATCGTCCTGGAACTATCAGTTCGATGAAAACGGCTACGCCAAACGCGATGAGACATTAAGCCATCCGCGCTGCGTATGGAACCTGCTGAAACAGCATGTATCCCGCTACACGCCGGCTGTGGTGGAAAACATCTGTGGTACGCCGAAAGAAGACTTCCTGAAAGTCTGCGAAGTGCTGGCCTCCACCAGCGCGCCCGATCGTACCACCACCTTCCTGTATGCGCTGGGCTGGACGCAGCATACCGTCGGGGCGCAAAACATCCGCACCATGGCGATGATCCAGCTGCTGCTCGGTAATATGGGGATGGCCGGTGGTGGTGTCAACGCCTTGCGCGGTCACTCCAACATTCAGGGGTTAACCGACTTAGGTCTACTCTCTACCAGCCTGCCGGGCTACCTGACGCTGCCGTCAGAGAAACAGACAGATCTGCAAACCTATCTGGCTGCGAACACGCCAAAAGCGACATTGGCCGATCAGGTTAACTACTGGGGCAACTATCCGAAGTTTTTCGTTAGCCTGATGAAATCCTTCTACGGCAATGCGGCGCAGAAAGAGAATGACTGGGGCTTTGAGTGGTTGCCGAAGTGGGATCAGTCCTACGACGTGATCAAGTACTTCAACATGATGGACAGCGGAAAAGTCACCGGTTACATCTGTCAGGGCTTTAACCCGGTTGCGTCCTTCCCGGACAAAAACAAAGTGGTGCAGTCCCTGAGCAAACTGAAGTATCTGGTCGTTATCGATCCGCTGGTGACAGAAACTTCAACGTTCTGGCAAAACCACGGCGAATCAAACGATGTTGATCCGGCATCTATCCAGACCGAAGTCTTCCGTTTGCCGTCAACCTGCTTTGCGGAAGAGGACGGTTCAATTGCCAACTCCGGTCGCTGGTTGCAGTGGCACTGGAAAGGTCAGGACGCGCCGGGCGAAGCCCGTAACGACGGCGAAATTCTGGCCGGTATATACCACCGTCTGCGCGATATGTATCGCACCGAGGGCGGTAAAGCCGCAGAACCTGTACTGAAAATGAGCTGGAACTATAAGCAGCCGGACGAACCACATTCAGAGGAAGTGGCGAAAGAGAACAACGGCTACGCGCTGGAAGATCTCTATGATGCCAACGGTGTGCTGATTGCGAAGAAAGGCCAGTTGCTCAATAGCTTTGCGCTGCTGCGTGATGATGGTACTACGTCATCTTCCTGCTGGATTTATACCGGGAGCTGGACCGAGCAGGGCAACCAGATGGCCAACCGCGATAACTCCGACCCGTCAGGGCTGGGTAATACGTTGGGTTGGGCATGGGCATGGCCACTGAACCGTCGCGTTCTGTATAACCGCGCGTCAGCGGATCCGCAGGGTAAACCGTGGGATCCAAAACGCATGCTGATCCAGTGGAGCGGTACGAAATGGACGGGGAATGACATCCCGGACTTCAACACCGCGGCACCAGGCAGCGGCACCAATCCGTTTATCATGCAACCGGAAGGTCTGGGACGTCTGTTCGCCATTGATAAGATGGCGGAAGGGCCGTTCCCGGAACACTACGAGCCGATGGAAACGCCGCTGGGTACAAATCCGCTGCACCCGAACGTAATCTCCAACCCGGCAGCCCGTCTGTACGAGGCGGATAAGCTACGTATGGGCACCAAACAGGATTTCCCGTACGTTGGGACGACTTATCGTCTGACCGAACACTTCCATACCTGGACCAAGCACGCATTGCTGAATGCGATTGCCCAACCAGAACAGTTTGTGGAAATCAGCGAAACGCTGGCGGCAGCGAAAGGTATTAATAACGGCGATCACGTGAAAGTCAGCAGCAAACGTGGATTTATTCGCGCAGTTGCGGTGGTGACACGTCGTTTGCGTACTCTGAACGTCAACGGTCAGCAGGTCGAAACGGTTGGGATCCCGATCCACTGGGGCTTTGAAGGAGTCGCGCGTAAAGGCTTTATCGCCAACACCCTGACGCCGAATGTCGGTGATGCAAACTCGCAAACGCCGGAATACAAAGCGTTTTTAGTTAACATCGAGAAGGCGTAAGGGGGCGAATATATGTCTATGGAAACGCAGGACATCATCAAACGGTCCGCAACAAACTCCATCACGCCGCCGCCTCAGGCCCGTGATTACAAAGCAGAGGTCGCGAAACTGATCGATGTGTCCACCTGTATAGGCTGTAAGGCCTGCCAGGTGGCATGTTCAGAGTGGAACGATATCCGCGATGAAGTCGGCCATTGCGTCGGGGTGTATGACAACCCTGCCGATCTCAGCGCCAAATCCTGGACGGTAATGCGATTTAGCGAAACCGAACAGAACGGCAAGCTGGAGTGGCTAATTCGTAAAGACGGCTGTATGCACTGTGAAGATCCGGGCTGCCTGAAGGCGTGCCCGTCTGCCGGGGCGATTATTCAGTACGCCAACGGGATTGTCGATTTCCAGTCAGAGCACTGCATTGGCTGTGGCTACTGTATTGCCGGGTGTCCATTTAATATTCCGCGCCTCAATAAAGAGGATAACCGCGTGTATAAATGTACGCTGTGTGTGGACCGCGTCAGCGTCGGGCAGGAACCTGCCTGCGTCAAGACCTGTCCGACCGGGGCAATACATTTCGGCACTAAGCAGGAAATGCTGGAAATGGGCGAACAGCGGGTGGCCAAACTGAAAGCACGCGGTTATGAACACGCCGGTCTCTACAACCCGGAAGGTGTTGGGGGGACGCATGTGATGTACGTTCTGCACCATGCCAACCAGCCTGAGCTGTACCACGGCCTGCCGAAAGAACCGCAGATCGATACCTCTATCAATCTGTGGAAAGGGGCGCTGAAACCGCTGGCCGCAGCCGGATTTATCGCCACCTTCGCCGGACTTATTTACCACTACGTTGGTATTGGTCCGAATAAGGAAGTGGACGACGACGAGGAGGATCATCATGAGTAAGTCGAAAATGATTGTGCGCACGAAGTTTATCGACCGCGCCTGTCACTGGACGGTGGTGATCTGCTTCTTCCTGGTGGCGCTGTCGGGAATTTCCTTTTTCTTCCCGACTCTGCAATGGCTGACGCAGACTTTCGGTACACCGCAGATGGGGCGTATTTTACACCCGTTCTTCGGACTGCTGATCTTCGTGGCGTTAATGTTCATGTTTGTACGCTTTGTTCACCACAATATCCCGGATAAAAAAGATATCCCGTGGCTGAAAAACATTGTGGAAGTGCTGAAAGGCAATGAACATAAAGTGGCGGATGTGGGCAAGTACAACGCCGGACAGAAAATGATGTTCTGGTCGATCATGAGCATGATTTTCGTGCTGCTGATTACCGGCATTATTATCTGGCGTCCGTACTTTGCGCAGTTCTTCCCGATGCAGGTCGTGCGTTACAGCCTGCTGATCCATGCTGCGGCGGGCATTATCCTGATGCACGCCATCCTCATTCATATGTATATGGCATTCTGGGTGAAAGGTTCGATTAAAGGCATGGTGGAAGGGAAAGTGAGCCGTCGCTGGGCGAAGAAGCACCACCCGCGTTGGTATCGCGAAGTCGAAAGACAAGAAGCGAAAAAAGAGAGCGAGGAAGGGGTTAATTAATCCCAGACGTTCTCCACGTAATGGCGCTACATCGGTAGCGCCATTTTTTTGCCAAAAAAACGTCATGTTACTGTCATCTGCTAAACGTAAGGTATTGTCTTTCCAATAATAGAAGAGTTAAAAGACAATGCATCTGGTGAAAAAATTACTCGCAGTTAGCGTGTTTCTTTGTGCGTCCGCTCAGGCGCAGAACATCCTCGAATTTCCTCAGCCGGAAAATAACCCGGAAGAGTTTTATGCCGTAACTGAAATTCCGGCAGGTGGAATGATTAAATATGAAACCGACGCCAAAACTGGTTTTATCGTTGCTGACCGTTTCCAGTCTATGCCGGTTGCTTATCCCGCCAACTACGGTTCACTAACCCAGTCTTTAGCCGGTGACGGCGACCCGCTGGACGTCATCTTTTATACCCGTGCGCCGTTGGCCCCTGGAACATTGATTAAGCTGCGCGCCATTGGCGTGCTGAAGATGATCGACGGCGGAGAAAAGGACGACAAAATTGTCGCCGTTCCGGCCAGTAAAATTGACCCGACTTATGATGGCATCAAAGAGCTGAGCGATCTGCCCAAGATTGAAGTGCAACGCCTGGAATCTTTCTTCCGCGTGTACAAAGATCTGCCGGAAGGGCGCAAGAAGGTCGAATTAAACGGTTTCAACGACGCCGCCACGGCTAAGCAAGAGATCAAACAGGCCTGGGATGCCTGGAAAGAGAAAAAACCAAAGTAATAAATGGCATGCCGGATGGCAAAAGTTTATCCGGCATTCAACTTTTATCACTGCACTGCCAGTTTGCGCAGGCGTGAAGTATCCACGTTTTTTTGGGCCTCTGCCAGGCTCCAGGTATTTTGCAGGTTTAACCACATTTCGGGTGAACTACCAATTACGACAGAGAGTTTGATCGCCATCTCAGGCGTGAGGGCCGCTTTCCCGGCTAATAGTCGGCTTGCCGTCGAAGGTGCAATCTCCATCGCCCTGGCAAATTCGCGCAGACTGACATTGAGTTCGTCCAGTGCTTCCTGAATGATATCCCCAGGGCGGGGATGATTTGCCATTTTCATCAATGATAGTCCTCGTAGTCCAGTATGTACGCGTCGCCATTGACGAATTCAAACGTAATACGCCAGTTACCTGAAACAGAAATTGCCCAAACTCCATCACGCTCGCCTATAAGAGAATGAAGCTTATAACCGGGCATATTGATATCTGTAACCTTACTTGCCGCATCAATAACAGCAAGTCTGTGTCGTAATCGTCGGACATGCTTCGCCATAACGCCTGATGTTCGCCCATGAAGAAACAAGTCACGCAATCCTTTGTGTCTGAAGTTCATGATCATCCATATCTTCCTTGTTCCTTCAAGAGGAACATTACCATTAATGTTCCTTTAAGCGCAACACCAGGATTGCGATGTTTTAAATTTTGCGGCGAATGTGCACAAAGAAAAAGGGAGAAGGGGAATATCTGGAAAGCGTCACGCAAGAATTGCCGGATGACGGGCCTACACGCACATTTTGCTGATGTAGGCCGCCATCCGGCAATGCGGTTTACTCCAGTTGTGAGTTCAGCCGCGCAATCTCCTTACGCCATTGCGCCTGTAACAGCGGTTTTTGATGCTTCGGCTTACGAGCGAGATCGTCGGCCAGCCGCTGCTCCAGTTCGAGAAGTTGTTCCAGTAACGCATCACTGTCGCAGCTTATTTCATTTCTCGCTTCGACCACCATTTTCGGGACAGGTATCTCAGCAGATGTTTCCCGAATTCGCGCGTTGATCGCGTCCAGATCGTGCCATTCGCTGAGTTCGCCGTTATCAATAAACCAGAACCGGTTACAACTTTTGCTGATAAGCTGGCGATCGTGGCTTACCAGCAGCACGCCTCCGTGATAGCTTTGCAGCGTTTCAGCCAGCGCCTCTTTGCCTTCCATATCCAGATGGTTGGTCGGTTCATCGAGCATCAGCAGGCTATAACGCGCCAGAGTCAGTCCAACAAACAATAACCGGGAGCGCTCACCACCGCTTAATGTACTGACCCGCTGCGCGTGACGAACCCATGGAAAGCCCGCGCTAATCAGCGCCATTTTGCGGATATCAGGCTGAGGAGCGAACGCTTCCAGCGCGTCAAACAGCGAATCGTCATCAGCGAGTTGGTGCAGCGTCTGATCGTAATACCCCAGCGTAACGCGCGGGTGTAACACCAATGAAGGCGATGCCAGCTGTGACTGAAACTGTTGCCAGATAAGCCTTAACAACGATGATTTCCCGCAACCGTTGCGCCCGACAATCGCTACGCGATCGCCGCTTTTTACGCGGATACCGGCTATCGAAAACAGCGAATCTGCGCCATGAGCAGGGGCTACGGACAGATGAGTCATCTCCAGCAAACGATCCGCACGCAGGGCATCACCCTGCAATGTTAGTGTCCACTGACTTCCCGAGGTTACTTCGGTCTGTACCTCTTTCAGGCGCAGCACTTGTTTTTCCATCTGCCTGGCTTTACGGGAAAGGTCTTCGTTGTCGTAGACCCGCCCCCAGGTCGCAAGCCGTTTGGCGCTGGCGGTGACGCGATCGATCTCCTTTTGTTCAGCCTTATGGCGCAAGGCATCGCTGGTGTCTCTGTCTACCAGAGCCTGACGCGCCGCGCTACAGGGGAGATCGAAGGCATGCAGGGTGCGATCGCGCAGGATCCAGGTTCCGTGAGTCACGGCATCCAGCAACTGCGGGTCGTGGGAAACAACCACAAAACTACCAGACCAGTTCTGTAAGAACTGTTCCAGCCACAGTAATGTGGGCAAATCCAGGTGGTTACCTGGCTCATCCAACAGTAGCAGGTCAGGGTTTCGCATCAGCGCCCGCGCTAATAACAGACGCGTGTGTTGTCCGCCGCTCAGCGTTTGTGCTGTCAGAGATAAATTCTCCGGCGTGAAACCCATTTCGGCCAGCAACGCTTCCACTCGCCATTGCTGGCTCGCGCGTTCATGCTCGGGAAGTTGAGCAAGCACCGCCTCTTGCAACGTCAGCGGCAGTATATCGTCAGGTAAATGTTGCTCCACACGCGCAAGATGACAGTGATTCGCCTGCGCAATTGTCCCACTGGTGGGTGAAATCGTGCCATCGAGTAGTTTTAACAGCGTACTTTTGCCGCAGCCGTTGTAACCGATAAGTCCGATGCGGTCGCCTTTTTTCAGGGTGAAAGAAAGATCGTCGAATAGCGTATCGAATGCCGTATCAACGTGTAAGGATTGTGCGGTTAGTAATGTGCTCATTGTTGCTTACTCAAGAGTTACAGGCGTAAAAACGCCTCGTCAAACATCGCTGACGATAACCCGGTAAGCCCGAGAGAAGGGGATTGAGAAGTTAGCTTCGCTCAAGCAGAAGTTATCGCAGCACGATACCGATAACGCTTGAGCACTGGCGATCGCCAAAAGCATGTGAAACGATAAAACGTTCACAGTACAGCATAAGTATCCTCCTTTTGTTTTTCAGAATGTTAATCGGTGATGAAAGTGTAATCGCAACATACGCAGTAGCGCAAGCTTTGAACGCCCAGCAGATTACAAGACAAATAAATCATGCAAAAGTTAATTTTCTTCGCGTCGAAAGCTTGGGTTAATGATCACAATAACGATCAATATTCTCCGGTATCCTATCGCGCACTATTTTATTATTTGGAGAATAGATGACATGAAAAAAACAATTACATTGACGATGATTGCGCTGGGATGTTTATTTGCAAATGCACAAGCAAGTGAAAAACTAGCGGGTAATGAGATACTTAAAGTGCAAAAAGGTGGTGTTCCTGACAAAATTTACACGCAGAATAAACCGCATTTAAAGATTGCCACCTACAACATTGGTAAAAATGAAGCATCTGCTGATGTGGCGGATTTTACGGCACTTAATTCGGCAATTAAAAGAATTGATGCGGATATTATTGCTGTACCAGAGGTTGATAATAAAACAGGGCGCAGTCAAAAGATTGATCAACTCAAAAAAATCGCTGATGCCAATAAACTGTATTACGCCTTCGGTAAAGCACTCGATTTTGATGGCGGTGAGTACGGGTTAGGACTGCTTTCCAAATATAAAATATTGCATACGCAGGTGGTAAAATTACCGTCGGGTAATGCTGAACAACGCGTGGCGTTACTGGCGCAGGTGGACGTTCCTGGGTTTGATTCTGCTCCCATCATTATGGTGACTCATCTCGACTGGCAAAAAGATCCCACCATGCGTACGGAACAAGCCCGCTATCTGTTAGATATCAGCATTGGCGACGCGACATCAGATTTCCCGGATATCGCCTCCTCAATTAAAATCCTTGCAGGGGATTTTAATTCGACCCGGGATGAGCAGCCACTTAAAGAAATACGTTACTTTTTCAATGAAGTGACGAAAGAAGGAATTGATACGCGCAGTTGGCCAGCCGTTAATCCTGCGATCGATATAGACCATATTTTCACGTTTAAAGGTCAGAAGTGGAACGTCAAAAACCTGGAAATCCCACATAATTCGCCAGAGTTTACGTGGTCTACGGCGAGCGATCACCTGCCGGTTATTGCTGAACTTGAACTTTCAGAACAGTAATCTACATACAGTATTTCGTTCATCGAACGCTTAAAATTGCCCGGCAGACACAGCTGCCGGGCAAACCGTCAAATAGAAGTACGACGGTAGTCGCGATATTCCGCCTGCCAGAAATTATCGTCAATCGCCTGTTGCAGCGCTTCGGCGGACGTTTTCACCGCCACGCCTTGCTGCTGGGCCATTTTACCCACGGCAAAGGCAATCGCGCGGGAAACGATCTGAATATCTTTCAGTTCTGGTAACACCAGTCCTTCGCCGTTCAACACCAGCGGAGAATACTGCGCCAGTGTTTCACTGGCTGACATCAGCATTTCATCGGTAATGCGCGATGCGCCAGAAGCAATAACACCCAGCCCGATACCCGGGAAAATATAGGCGTTGTTACACTGGGCAATCGGAAAGACTTTTTCCTTCCACACTACCGGCGCGAACGGACTACCGGTCGCAACCAGTGCGTTACCTTCGGTCCAGGCGATAATATCCTGTGGCGTAGCTTCCACGCGTGAAGTCGGGTTAGACAGCGGCATGACGATCGGGCGCGGACAATGCTTGTGCATTTCGCGGATGATCTCTTCGGTAAACAGGCCGGTCTGTCCGGAAACTCCAATCAGGATGTCCGGCTTAACGTTACGCACTACGTCGAGCAACGACAACACATCCTCTTGCGTATCCCAGTGCTGCAGGTTTTCGCGTTTTTGCACCAGTTTGGTCTGGAAGGAGAGCAGGTTCGGCATTTTGTCGGTTAACAGGCCGAAGCGATCGACCATAAACACGCGTTGACGCGCCGCTTCCTCGCTTAAACCTTCACGCTGGATTTGCGCGATGATCTGCTCGGCAATCCCGCAACCGGCGGAGCCCGCCCCGAGGAACACGATATTCTGTTCACTTAACTGGCTACCCGCCGCGCGGCTGGCGGCAATGAGCGTACCAACGGTAACGGCTGCGGTGCCCTGAATATCGTCGTTAAATGAGCAAATTTCATCGCGATAGCGGTTCAGCAACGGCATCGCATTTTTCTGTGCGAAGTCTTCGAACTGCAGCAGTACGTCCGGCCAACGATGCTTCACAGCCTGGATAAATTCATCGACAAATTCGTAGTATTCATCATCAGTGATACGCGGGTTACGCCAGCCCATATACAGCGGATCGTTCAGCAGTTGCTGATTGTTGGTACCGACGTCCAGAACGACCGGCAGGGTGTAGGCCGGACTAATCCCACCACACGCGGTATACAGCGACAGCTTACCGATCGGAATACCCATCCCGCCGATCCCCTGGTCGCCAAGGCCCAGAATACGTTCACCGTCGGTAACGACGATGACTTTGATATTGTGGTTAGGCACGTTCTGCAGGATATCGTCCATATTGTGGCGGTTCTGATAAGAGATAAATACGCCGCGCGCGCGACGGTAGATCTCAGAGAAACGCTCACAGGCAGCACCTACCGTTGGGGTATAGATAACCGGCATCATCTCATCAAGGTGATTATGCACCAGTCGGTAAAACAGGGTTTCGTTGGTGTCCTGGATATTGCGCAGGTAAATATGCTTGTCGATTTCGGTTTTGAATCCCTGATATTGGATCCAGGCGCGTTCAGCCTGTTCTTCAATCGTCTCGACCACTTCCGGCAGTAACCCCAGCAGGTTGAAGTTACGGCGTTCTTCCACACTGAAAGCGCTCCCTTTATTCAGTAAAGGGAATTCCAGCAGTACCGGGCCAGCGTAGGGGATGTAAAGGGAACGCAGTTTTTTAGTTTCGTTTTCCATGTCACTCACTCTTTTTTGAATAACCGTCCCTGGCGTTCTTTATGATCGAGTGTGGCCTGTCCGCCAGGGAAACGGGCGAAGTATAAAGCATTGTGAATGGGTTAAGGGGTTTTATAAGCAAAAACACCACTGCGGTTGCAATGGTGTTTATCTCGTTATTCAGTCAGACCAGCGAAAGGCTATTTGCCGTCAGCGCGGCGCTTTCTTCCGGTAGGATTGTTGACCACACTGGTTTTGTCACCTTCGGTCACGACTTTACGTTGGTTTGAGATTTTGTGGTCCAGTCCAAGAATATGACGGGCCTGACGGTTCGATTTCATTCTAACTCCTTAATCCTGTTTCTGGTTTCAAGGGCGAGTCCGTATAAAAACGGACGAAATACAACCTGATAGAAAGCCGATGTTTAAAATAACGGCTTTCAGGATGGTCGGTCATTTTATCTGAAAGGTCAATGGTTAAGCGGTAAATGCAGAACTATCCCGTATGTATCATGCATTTTCTCAGGCGTCCTATACTTGTAACTTCAACGACAACACAGGAGAACGGTAATGACTATCCATAAGAAAGGTCAGGCACACTGGGAAGGCGACATTAAGCGCGGTAAAGGTACCGTATCGACTGAAAGCGGCGTGCTGAATCAGCAACCGTATGGGTTTAATACCCGGTTTGAAGGGGTAAAAGGCACCAATCCTGAAGAGTTGATTGGCGCGGCTCATGCGGCTTGCTTCTCAATGGCGCTTTCGTTAATGCTGGGTGAAGCGGGCTTTACGCCAGATGCCATTGATACCACTGCCGATGTTTCTCTGGATAAGGTGGATGCGGGTTTTGCGATAACCAAAGTAGCGCTGCACAGTGAAGTAAGCGTTCCGGGGATAGACGCCGCCACGTTTGACGGCATCATCCAGAAAGCGAAAGCCGGATGCCCTGTTTCGCAGGTACTGAACGCGGAAATTACACTGGATTATCAGCTGAAGTCTTAATCGTGGCGTGCCGGATGCGACTACGTCTTATCCGGCACCCGATGATGTTATTGCGCCACCCAGCCGCCATCCATATTCCACGCAACGCCGCGCACCTGTGCCGCACCGTCTGAACATAAAAATAACGCGAGTTCCCCTAATTGCTCCGGCGTGACAAATTCACGCGACGGTTGCTTTTCCGCCAGCAGGGCGTCACGTGCGACGTCAGGCGCCGCGCCTTCGGCAATACGTTTATCAATCTGCTGCTGGACCAACGGTGTGAGCACCCAACCGGGGCACAGCGCATTGCAGGTAATGCCCGTCTGCGCGGTTTCCAGCGCAATGGTCTTGGTTAATCCCACCACGCCGTGCTTGGCTGCCACATACGCGGATTTCTCTTTAGAAGCCACCAGGCCGTGAACCGAGGCGATATTAATGATGCGTCCCCAGTTTCGTGCGCGCATACCCGGCAGCGCCAGCCGCGTAGTGTGAAAAACGGAGGAGAGGTTAATAGCAATAATCGCATTCCATTTTTCAACCGGGAAGGTTTCTACCGGAGACACATGCTGGATCCCGGCGTTGTTGACCAGAATATCCACGCCGCCAAATTCGCTTGCGGCATAGCGCATCATGTCAGCAATTTGCGCCTCATCGCTCAGGTCCGCGCCGTGGTAGCCTGGCGTTTTGCCATGCTGCGCCACGGCGTCTTTGGCGGCTTCAACATCACCAAACCCGTTGAGGATCAACGTAGCGCCCGCTTGTGCCAGCACCTGAGCGATGCCTAATCCAATACCGCTGGTCGAGCCGGTAACCAGGGCGGTTTTTCCCGTTAAGTTCATGATGATTCTCCTTAAACAATTCCGGTGGTGTAGAAGACGCCGATAACAAACAGCACGGCCAGGCTTTTGATCACGGTGATGGCGAAAATCCCGCCGTACGCCTGACGATGGCTGAGGCCGGTAATAGCCAGCAGGGTAATGACCGCGCCGTTGTGCGGCAGGGTATCCATGCCGCCGCTGGCCATTGACGCCACGCGGTGGAAGACTTCGAGTGGAATATTGGCGGCATGGGCAGCGGCAATAAAAGTGTCAGACATGGCGGCGAGGGCAATACTCATCCCGCCAGACGCCGAGCCGGTGATCCCGGCTAGCGTGGTGATGCTGATGGCTTCGTTAAGAAGCGGGTCGGGGATCGCCGCCAGCGCTTTTGACAACACAAGGAAACCCGGCAGGGCAGCGATCACCGCACCAAAACCATACTCCGACGCGGTGTTCATGGCCGCGAGGATCGCGCCGCCAACCGCCGTTCTGCTGCCTTCCGCCAGGCGACCTTTAATGTTGCGATAGCCGAACAGCACCACCAGCAGGATCCCTGAAATCAGCGCCGCTTCCACCGCCCAGATAGCGGTAATTTTACCGACTTCGGTGGTAATCGGTTTGGCAAGGCCTGGCAGTTCCAGTTGATGTGTTGCGCCGTACCACTGTGGGATCCAACGGGTAAACAGCAGGTTAAACACCCCAACCAGAATCAGCGGAGAGATAGCTATTATCGGGTTTGGCAGGTTAATGTTATCCGGCGTTTCCGGCTCGTTTAACAGTTCAGTGCCATAGCCTTCATCCTTAGCCTGCGCTTTACGACGCTGACGTTCGAGATAAACCAGACCGACGAAAATAATAAACAGCGAGCCTATCAGCCCCAGCCACGGCGCGGCCCAGGCGTTAGTCCCAAAGAAGCTGGTCGGAATAATATTCTGGATCTGCGGCGTGCCCGGCAAGGCGTCCATCGTGAAGGAAAACGCGCCCAGCGCAACGGTGGCCGGGATCAGGCGCTTAGGGATATTACTCTGGCGGAACAGCTCCGCCGCAAAGGGATACACCGCAAACGCCACGACGAACAGCGATACCCCGCCGTAGGTTAACAGCGCGCACACCAGCACGATCACCGGGATGGCGTGACGCCGCCCGAGAATATTGATGGCGGCGGCAACAATAGAGCGGGAAAAACCAGACAACTCGATTAACTTGCCAAACACCGCACCCAGCAAAAATACCGGGAAGTAAAGCTTCACAAAACCGACCATTTTTTCCATAAACAGGCCGGTGAAGGCAGGGCCGACGGCGCTGGGTTCAGTAAGCAATACAGCACCTAATGCTGCGATGGGGGCAAACAGGATGACGCTGTATCCGCGATAGGCTGCAAGCATCAGCAGGCCCAGCGCTGCCAGGGCGATTAATACACTCATCATGACTCCTCAATATCATTGTTATAGTGGGGTACAGAAAGAGAAGTTACGGTTTCAGGGCAAAGCGCAGCTGGTGCTCTCTGCGTTGCTGGATGTACTCCTTGCGCGAATCATCCCAGCGATAAAATCCCTGGCCGCTGCGCAAACCAGTATCACCGTTGGCAACCTTGTCAGCGACCAGCGACATCATGTCGCTACCGGTGGCGAGCGTGGGTAACAGATGCTGACAAATGTCCTGTACCGTAGAAAGACCCGTCATATCAGCCGCCTCCAGCGGGCCAACCATGGCATAGCGTCGTCCGAGCGAGGCACGCATTACCTGATCCACTACCTCCGCGCTGGCGATACCGCTTTTAACGATATGCAACGCTTCACGCAGCAGGGCGAATTGCAGACGGTTGCCGACAAACCCTGGCGCGGCGCGATCGAGTACGACCGCTTCCAGCTGCATCGACAGCAGTAGTTGTTGTAATTCATGGAGATATTCCGCCTTCGTTGCCGTCCCCGGCACAATTTCAACTAGCGGAATAAAGTGCGGCGGGTTCCAGAAATGGGCAATCAGCAACCGCTCAGGATAGGCAAGATTTTCTGCAAGGGCATCGGGTGGCAGTCCGCTGGTATTACTGGCGATCACCGCCTCCGGTGCGATCAGCTCTTCCAGTTGCGCATAAAGCGCATGTTTAAGTTCGAGGCGTTCCGGGATGGCTTCAATCAGCAATCCGCACGCGGCAATATCCTGTAGCGACGTCGTACCGTGTAGACGGTTCATAACCGATGTTTTTTCGCTTAGAGCAAATTGTTCAGTAGCAATAAGCTCATCCACAATATCGCTGGCAATATGGCTAATTTCCGCAATTCGGCTGCTATCGGTGTCGTACAACCAGATATCGTGACCAAAGCGGGCAAAGTGGGTGGCGATGCCGACGCCCATTAAACCCGCGCCCAGTACGCAAATTTGCTTATTTTTCATGAGATCCTCCCGGACGTTCTACTGCCAGTGCGACCCCCTGACCACCGCCTACGCACAGTGTGGCCAACCCTTTGGCGGCGTTGCTGCGGGCCATTTCATGCAGCAGGGTCACCAGAATCCGGCACCCGGACGCGCCAATCGGATGACCCAGCGCGATCGCGCCGCCATTGACGTTAACTTTGCTGCTGTCCCAGTTCAGTGATTCGCCAACCGCCAGCGCTTGTGCGGCAAATGCTTCGTTGGCTTCAATGAGATCAACATCGTTCAGCGTCCAGCCAGCCCGTTTCAGACACTGAAGTGACGCTTCCACTGGCCCAATGCCCATAATGGCCGGATCGACGCCGGAAACCGCGTAGCCCGCCACCCGTCCCAGAACTGGCAAATTGAGTTCTGCGGCTTTGGCGGCGCTCATTAGCATCACCGCCGCGGCACCATCATTGATTGAAGAAGCATTCCCGGCGGTCACCGTGCCGTTTCCTGGCCGAAACGCTGGCTTGAGCTGCGCCAGCTTATCGGCCTGAGTATCCGGGCGAGGCTGTTCGTCACGGTCCACTACACGCGGCGGTTTTTTCCCCTGCGGAACGCTGACCGGGGTAATCTCCGCACTAAAACGACCGGCTTCAATCGCGGCAGCTGCTTTTTGCTGGGAGTGCAGAGCAAATGCGTCCTGTTGCTCACGACTGATAACAAACTTATCTGCCAGATTTTCCGCGGTAATGCCCATGTGATAGTCGTTGAAGGCATCCCACAAACCGTCATGTACTACGCTGTCTTTCAGGCTGGCATGACCCAGGCGCAGACCGGCCCGCGCGCCGTCGAGAAAATAGGGCGCGTTGCTCATGCTCTCCTGCCCACCGGCAATCACAATTTGCGCATCACCGCAGCGAATCGCCTGTACCGCCTGATGCACCGCCTTCAGACCCGAGCCGCACACCAGATTAATGGTTAGCGCTGGCGTAGTGACCGGCAAACCCGCACGTACCGCCGTCTGTCTGGCAGGGTTTTGACCACAGCCCGTCGTGAGTACCTGACCCAAAATCACTTCATCAATTTGCTCTGGTGCCACCGCCGTTTTTTCCAGCAGGGAACGGATCACCACCGAACCGAGTTCAACCGCCGAAAGCGGCGCCAGCGCGCCATGAAAACTGCCAATCGGGGTGCGCGTTGCCGCGACAATAACAACATCCTGCATGGTCAGCTCCTCAGTTAAATTGCATTTCGGGGACATTTTCAGGCACGATCAGCTTGCCGGCGGTTCTGGCGACGATTTCATCCACGCTGATACCCGGGGCGCGTTCACGCAGAATGAACGCCCCATCAGCAATCTCCAGCAGCGCCAGATCGGTAAGCACGCGTTTGATGCAGGCCACGCCGGTCAGCGGCAGAGTGCATGCAGGAAGCAATTTTGACTCACCGCTTTTGGAGGCATGGGTCATTACAACGATGATGTTGTCGGCTCCGGCCACCAGGTCCATTGCGCCCCCCATGCCTTTCACCATTTTTCCGGGGATCATCCACGAGGCGATATTGCCGTTAACATCGACTTCAAACGCGCCGAGCACCGTCAGGTCAACGTGGCCGCCGCGGATCATCGCGAAGGATTGCGCCGAGTCGAAAATCGCTGCGCCTTTGCGCGCCGTCACGGTCTGTTTTCCGGCGTTGATCATGTCCGCATCAATTTCGTCTTCGGTGGGAAACGGCCCCATACCCAGCAAACCGTTTTCCGATTGCAGCATCACGTCCATACCATCGGGGATGTAGTTCGCTACCAGAGTGGGAATACCAATCCCAAGGTTGACGTAATAACCGTCGCGCAGCTCACGGGCGACACGCATTGCCATTTGTTCACGCGTTAACATGGTCAGGCTCCTTTCTGGCGTAGGGTGCGTTGTTCAATACGTTTTTCAAATTGCCCCTGAATAATGCGGTTAACAAAAATTCCGGGGGTATGAATCGCAGCGGGATCCAACTCGCCAGGGGGGACGATCTCTTCGACTTCCACTACGGTAATGCGCCCGGCAGCGGCCATCAGCGGATTAAAATTCTGTGCGGTATGGCGATAGATAACATTGCCGTACCAGTCGGCTTTCCAGCCTTTGACCAGCGCAAAATCCCCGGTTATGGCCTGCTCTAAAATGTACGGACGTCCGGCAAACTCGCGCACCTCTTTTCCTTCAGCCACGGGGGTACCGTATCCGGTCGCGGTGAAGAAAGCGGGGATCCCCGCGCCGCCAGCGCGCAACTGCTCCGCCAGCGTGCCTTGCGGCGTCAGGATGGCTTCCAGTTCGCCACTAAGCACCTGCTTTTCAAACAGCGCGTTTTCACCCACATAGGATGCGACCACTTTGCGCACCTGACGCGTTTCCAGCAGCACGCCGAGACCAAAACCGTCCACGCCGCAGTTGTTTGACACCACGGTAAGTCCCTGAACTTCCCGACGACGTACTTCGGCAATCAGATTTTCAGGGATCCCACACAAGCCAAAACCGCCCGCCAGCAGCGTCATGTTGTCGGTCAGTCCTTCCAGCGCCTCTTGATACGTGGCGACCCGTTTATCCAGTCCAGCCATATACTTGCCCCTCCTGTTGTCCTTGCCGACATCATTGGGGGAGAAAAATGATTTGTTAATTTTAAATTTGTGACTCACTCATTGGGTTTTTTTATCAATTTAATGTTAATTAAAGGTATTCAACAGGTTAAAGGAATGCGAAATGGGAATGAGCATCAAACAGTTACGCGCGTTTTTAGCGGTAGCTCACACTCTGAATTTCGCTCATGCCAGTGAAAGACTGAATATGTCGCAACCCGCATTAAGCCTGGCGATTAAAGGACTGGAGGATTCGTTAGGTGGAGCTTTACTGTTGAGAACTACCCGCAAAGTGACCCTGACGCAGGAAGGGGAAACGTTGCTGAATATGGGGCGACAGCTGCTTGCGGACTGGGAGAACACGGAAGAGGCAATGCGCCAGCGATTCACGCTGCAACGCGGTAAAATCTCTATTGCCGCCATGCCTTCATTTGCCGCTAACGTCCTGCCATCGGTACTAAAAACGTTTCGTGATTCCTATTCTGGTATCAACGTAACGGTTCACGATGTGATTAACGAACAGGTCATTGAGATGGTGAGTGAAGGGCGGGTAGAGATGGGTATTGCCTTCGAACCGGACTATTCCGGGCATCTGCATTTCACCCCGCTTGGCGTGGATCGTTTTATCGCGATTGTCCCGCCAACCTGCCGACTGGCAGGGCGGGATCGTATTGCGTGGCGTGAACTGCTGACGCTGGATTTTATCACCCTGCAACGTCCTTCCGCCGTGCGTCTGATGCTGGAAGAACAGCTGGTACAAAGCGGGCATTCGCTGGAGGTGGCGCTGGAGAGCCATCAACTGGTAACCATTGGCCGGCTGGTGGCTAAGGGCCTGGGCGGCAGCGCGGTACCTGCGCTGTGCCGTACGCAAATGACTGAATTAGGCGCAACCTGTATCGATCTGGACACGCCGGTGATCCAGCGCCGGATCGGCGTTCTGCGTTCGGCACATCATAAGTTATCTACTGCCTCAGAAGTGCTGGTGGATACTCTGAAAAAGGCGTATTGCGCCTGATTTTCCGCCGCGTTCAGCTCACGTTAACCGCCCGCCAGCAGCGAACCTCACATCCTGATTCGCTGGACCGCAAGATCTGTTTATTCTCACAGCCACGAATCGCCAACGGACATCTGTCACGAAAAAAACAGCCCTTAGGCAGCGTTCGGTTCCCCGGTAGTTCGGTTTTCCGTAACACTAAATCCTCCGCCAGCGGTGCTCCCGTTTTAGGGACGGAGTCCAGTAATAATCGCGTGTAGGGATGAGCAGGATGAGTAAGAACCTGCTGCGTTTCACCCAGTTCAACAATTTGCCCAAGGTACATCACCGCCACGCGATCGCTCATATGGCGAACCACCGACACGTTATGCGATATCAGCACATAGGTCAGATTTCTGCGGGCCTGCAATGACACCAGCAGGTTAAGAATTTGCGCCTGCACGGAAATATCCAGCGCCGAAGTGGGTTCATCCAGTACGATCACGTCCGGCTCAGACGACAACGCCCGGGCAATGGCAATACGCTGACGCTGCCCGCCGGAGAACGCATGCGGCAGACGGTCGAGATATTCAGGGCGGATCCCTACCTGTTGCGCCAAATCTTCGGCAAGAATACGGCGTTCACGCTCGGAGCTTCGTTTCTGGATCCACACCGGTTCGGTGATAATTCGCCACACCGGTAAGCGCGGATCAAGCGATGAAAGCGGGTCCTGAAAGACCATCTGCATGCCGCTGTGCCGCTTGTCATTGTGGCGAGAGTAGTTTCCCTGACTCGGTTGCAGCATCCCCATCAGCAGTTGCGCCAGCGTACTTTTTCCGCAGCCCGACTCACCGACAATCCCCAGCGTTTCTCCCTGACGAATCTGTAAATCCAGACCGTTGATCGCATGCACCCGTTCGGTAACCTTGCCGAGCCAGTTTTTACGCGCGGGAAAGCTGACATGAACATCCTGCAGGGCCAGTAAAAATTCAGACATGTGTTGTCTCCAGTTGCGGATACCAGCAGGCAGATTGTTGATCCGCGCCTCCCTGACTGCTTAATGCAGGCGTCTCGTCACAGCGAGGGCCAGCCGCAAAACAGCGCTCACGAAATGCGCATCCGGTCGGTAAGCGGGTTAAATTCGGTACGGTGCCGGGAATGGCAGGCAGCAATGCGCGCGGTTCGCCGTGTTCCGGCGCACATTTCAGCAAGCCGATGGAATAGGGGTGCGTCGGATGCTGAATAACGGTTGGTGTTGGGCCGCTCTCAATCACGCTTCCGGCATACATGACGTATAACCGGTCGCACAATTGTGAAACCACCGCCATATCATGGCTGATAAATAGCACCGCTGTCCCGCTGGCGCGCGCTTTTAGCTTCAGCAAACGCAGCACCTGCAGTTGTACCGTGACGTCAAGTGCGGTGGTCGGTTCATCGGCAATGATCAGTTCCGGCTCGCAGGAAAAGGCCAGCGCAATCATCACCCGCTGGCGCATACCGCCGGAAAGCTCAAACGGGAAACGTTTCATCACTTCCGCCGCGTCCGGAATTTGCATCTCCTCCAGTAAAGCGATGGCTTTCTGGCGAGCATCCGCGCGGCTTAACGCCTGGTGATGGCGGATAACTTCCACCATCTGCTGGCCGATACGTCGCGTGGGATTAAGCGCGGTCATGGGCTCCTGGAAGATCATGGCGACGCGTGCGCCACGCCATTGGCGCATCTGCTTTTCGCTGGCGTTGAGCACATCTTCACCCAGCAGCGAAACGCGTCCCTGGTGAATATGATAACTGCCCTCCGGCAGCAGCCGCATGGTAAGCATCGCCGTCACGGACTTGCCGGAACCGGATTCACCGACCACGCCGACAATTTCTCCACGGTTGATATGCAGCGAAACATGATTCAGCGCATGCACGTCAGCTTTATAGCCGGGGAAACTCAGATGCAAATCCTCAATTTCCAGTACGGGTTGTGTCATGACTGTTTTCCTCCGGCTTTTGGATCCAGCAGGTCGCGAATACCATCGCCAAAAAGATTAAAGCCCACGGCGGTAATCAAAATTGCGGCACCGGGAAAGGCGCAATACCACCACTGATCAAGCACGTAGTTGCGGCCAATCGCCACCATCGCCCCCCATTCCGCGCTGGGTTGCTGTGCGCCCAGACCAATAAACCCGAGCGTGGCGGCCATCAGGATCGCACTGCCGATATCCAGCGATGCCTGCACAATCAGCGGTGGCAGAGAGTTACGTAAAATGTGCCAGCTAATCAGATGCCAGCGTGAAGCGCCGTAGGTCCGCGCAGCCTGCACATAGGTAAACTGACGCACCACTAACGTCTGGCCGCGGGCAAGGCGCACATAAAAAGGAATACGTACGACTGCAATTGCCAGCATGGCGTTGAACAGGCTGGGTCCCAGCGCGGCGGCCAGTGCCATCGTCAGCACCAGCGAAGGGATGGACAGCATGATGTCCATTATTCGCATAATGATGGCATCGGCGCGTCCGCCCATGACACCAGACAGACAACCCAGCAGCGAACCCAATCCACCGGCAATTCCCACCACCACCAGACCAGCGACGACCGACTGCTGGCTTCCGACCAGTACGCGGCTGAACAGATCGCGGCCCACTTCATCGGTACCAAACCAGTGAGCGGCAGATGGTGGCAGCAGGCGCGCACTTAAATTGATGGCATTAGGATCGTAAGGCGTAATCCACGGTGACAGCACCATCAGCAACAGTATCAGTACAATGATGACCCCGCCTACCAGCGTCAGCGGGCTGCTTTTCATCATCCAGAACAATTTCGCCCAGTCCGTGCGACGGCGTGATGTCTGCGGGGCGGTCGGCGTTTCTTGGGTGAGCATCATTCAGCACCCCCGCGTCCAATTCGTGGGTCAATCCACAGGTAGAGTAAATCCACCACCAGGTTGACCAGCACATAAGCGAAAGAGACCACTACGGCAAATCCCATCACCGCCGGGAAGTCGAGCGCCTGAATCGACGTTACTACCCAGGCGCCCATTCCCGGCCAGGCGAATACCGTTTCGGTTAGTACCGCACCGTAGAGCAGATCGCCCAATGCCAGGCCGAGAACCGTTATTGATGGGATAAGCGCATTCGGCAACGCGTAACACAACACGATGTACCAGCCCGGCAGCCCGTTGGCGCGCGCGGTACGAATGTAATCTTCACTCAGTTGCTCCAGCATGGCGGAGCGAATCTGGCGGGCAACGATCCCTAAGTGCACAAAAGCCAGCGTCAGTGATGGTAGGATCAGGTGCTGGAGCGCATTGAAAAAGACTTCACCATTGCCTTCCAGCAGGGCATCAATCAGGTAGAACCCAGTGACATGAGCCGGTGGATCCAGCCAGTCGTCTAACCGACCACCGCCGGGCAAAATTTGCAGATGACCGTAAAACAGCACGATAACCCCCAGCCCCAGCCAGAATGCAGGCGTGGAGATGCCGGTAATCGCCATCAGGCGAACGAGGTGATCAAGCCAACGGTTGCGCCAGACCGCAGATAAAATACCTAACGGAATACCGATCACCAGCGCCAGCAGCAAAGAGCAGAAAGCCAACTCCAGAGTAGCGGGAAAGAAGATACGCAGCTCATCCAGTACCGGGCGTCCGGTGCGAATGGATGTGCCTAAATCTCCCTGAAAGATATCGCTCACATAGCGAAAAAACTGGACATACAACGGCTGGTTCAGCCCCAGCTGTTGGCGAATATTTTCGACTATCTCATCGCTGGCGCGATCGCCCGCCAGCAACCGCGCGGGGTCGCCTGGGATCAGGTGCGAAATAATAAAGGTGATCACGCAAACACCGATAACCACCAGAATAAGTCCCCAGCATCGCTGGCGTAAAATGCTCCAGAACGTCATTAGCTTCCCCTTGCGGAGCCTGAGTGGCTCCGCATCAACGTGGCTTATTTACTCATGGTGGAGATGTTGAAGACCTGTTCCAGCATGGGGTTAAATACAAATCCTTTGACGTCTTTGTTCATCGCCAGCTGATAGTTTTTCTGGAATAAATAGACGTAGGCTGCTTCATCAATCACGATGGTTTGCGCCTGCTGATAATCATTGGTTCTGGCGACCGGATCGGTGGTGGCTAATGCGCTACGCAGCAGCTTATCGACCTCACTATTTTCATAGAACGAACGGTTACCCGGCAGACCTTTTTTATCCGACTCAAACCAGTAGTTCATAAACATGTACGGGTCGGCAAAATCCGGACTCCAGTTGCCGATAGCAATGTCGTAATCCCCTTTACCCACACGGTCACGCATGGTGGCATTTGCCAGTTTTTCCAGCTTCACCTTAATACCCAGTTTGTTGAGACTGGCCTGGGTAGAGAGCGCAATCGGCTCCCAGTTAGGGTCATTATCTGAATACAAGAAGCTCAGGGTCTCGGGTTTGGTGGCTACTTTTTCCAGAGCCGCTTTCGCTTTGGCTTCATCGAAGCTGTACTGCATAGCCTTTTCATCAAAACCCCACATACCTTCAGGGATCGGACCGCGCATCTGTTTACCATTGCCACTGAGGATCCCGTTCACCATGCCCTTATAATCGGTGGCCCATGAGATGGCGCGGCGTAAATCCACCTGATTGAGCGGCGCTTTACTGTTGTTCAGATACAGATAGGTCACGCGCAGTGAGGGATAATCCGCTACGTTAACTTTGCCTTCCTGTTTTAAAGCGGCAAGTTGGTCGACAGGAAGCGCATCGGCAATGTCGATATCACCCCGCGATAATTGCAGGCGACGGGAGGCGCTTTCACCGATGATTTTTACCGAAACCCGCTTAAACGTCGGTTTGGGCCCGGAATAATGCGGGTTTGGCACCAGCACCAGCTGTTGTCCTTTTTGCCAGCTTTTCAGCATGAATGGCCCGGAACCCGCCGTGTTCTGCGCCAGGAATCCGCGGGCATCGTCTGCGGCATGCTCTTTTAAGATTACCGGGTTGATAATTGAGGCCCCGTCATTTGCCAGCGTATACAGGAAGGGTGCGAACGGCTGGCTGAGGGTAAATTTCACCGTATTGTCATCAATGGCCTCAACCTTCAGATCTTTCGGGAATGCTTCAGCGGGTCCCTGGCCAATTTTGAGCAGGCGCTCAAAAGATTGTTTTACTGCATCTGCCGTCACCGGCGTACCGTCGGCGAATTTGGCATCGTTTTTCAGGGTGAACGTCCACTCTTTCTGATCGTCAGAGGCTTTCCAGCCGCTGGCTAAATCACCTTCAACTTCCGTGGAGCCTTTACCGCCTTCGGTTTTGTACTGAACCAGACGCTGATAAGAGGGATAGGTGACCGTCCAGTCGTTGTTATCGATGGTCACGGCGGGGTCGAGCGTCTGCGGGTCGGCGGCTTTACCGATGACCAACATATCTTTAGGCACGGCGGCCTGCGCGGCAGGGAGGGCAAACGCCAGTGCAACGGCGATCAGAGCGGGGCGAAAAAACGCATTTAACGCAGGTGTAGTCTTCATAACCAGGCTCCAGAATTAAAAGGGATGTTGTGTTGTTATGGGGGGAACAGGGAAACAGGCTATCTGGTCGTCAAGCAGCGGATAACACGCGGCATCAGGTAATTCAAAATGCCACCACTCGCTGTTAATGCCGACAAAACCGCCACCGAACATAATGGCGTTGAGTAGTAACCGGTTACGCTGCGCGGCCGGGGGAACAGAAGGGTGCCAGGCATGGGAACGGTCGTGCATTTCATCAAAACCCGCGCCCATATCGAGAACATTGCCACGCTCGTCCATCAGCGTAACGTCGATGGCCGTCCCGCGGCTGTGATTGGATCCAATCGCCACATCGACGACGTACTGGGGATCCGGGCACGCATTCCACAGCACCGCCTGCGCCTGCTGGGGACGATACGCGTCATACACTACAAGTTTTAGGCCCGCCAGTTGCGCGATACTAATGCTTTTAGCCAGCGCGGTTACCGCCTCGCTGTGTAACAGGCAGCGCGCTTCCCGGTAGATAGGCGCGCCGGTAATGTTGTCGGCAGTGGCGTATTTGAGATCGATATACAGCGACGGGAATATCACCGACAGATCGACCAGTTCTGGGGTTTCTGACATAGCACATTTCCTGTTTATTGTTCGAATTGACCAAACTGTTGTTGTAACTGGCGATTGGTTTGCAGGCGTCCTGCGAGGGAATCACCAAGTTGCTCCACCACCGCAGAAAGTAATAAGTTGAACAGACAGCTCACGGGAGCCAGAGAATCCCAGAAATGTCCGGTGTCGGTTTTTACCTGAAGTAAATCAAGGTCATAATCCCTGGCCCACGGACACCACACATCGGTGATCAGCGCCAGCGGAATCTGACGTTCTGTCGCAACACGGCAATATTGTCGGGAGATGGCGGAGTAGGCGCGCATGTCGGTGATCACCACGTATGGCTGGTTAAATCCCGAATTCAGCGACTCGACCCAACTGCCGGAAAGCCCCTCGGAGTAACTGACTTTAGGCCGCAGATATTCCAGGTGACTAAAAAAGGCGTTAGCAATTCCACGAGTAGACTGGATCCCAAGGATGTAAACCGCTTCCGCATGCGCCAGCTGCTGCGCAATGCGTAAAAATGTATCGCTTTGCGCGAGTTGATAGACGTGGGTAATGGCGTCGATTTCCAGTAACAGCGACTGCTGTGCGCGATCCGGCAGGCTTTGTTGCTGGTGCCAGGAATCCAGCCGCTCGTTCATTCCCCAGGGTTGATAGGGGACAACCGGCAGCTCACGCAGGCTGGCTTTTGCATCCTCCAGATTGCGAAAGCCCAGCTTACGCAGATAGCGTCCTACGGTAATGCCACTGGTTCCTGCCGCTTTAGCGATGCCATCCGCAGTTTCAAAAGGGATCTGTACACCATGGGCTAACAGCCACCCGGCTACGCGCTTTTCGCTCGGCGTAAGCTGGCTGAAGGTCTGTTCTATGCGGGTAAATAATTCAGGTTTCGCTGTCATTACCTTCTCGCTGTTAGTTGTCTGTCAGATTACGGCTCACTGTTAGTGAATTAACAATGCAGGACGCGTGCCAAGTCACAGACAGCGGCACGCAGGCTGTTTTTGTTAAAACACAAACCATATTCATTAACTAATGATCAACATTTGTGCAGCGTAGTTCAGTTTTGGTGCAGCGACAGAAGAGCGGGGTATGAATCTGCTGATTTCGTCGGAACGATCACATTGTCGGCAACATTTCCTCTCAAACATCAGAATCAGTAATGGGAAATATAACTTTCAGCCATATCAATAATGGCAATCTTTATTCTTATGACGGTAGGGGTATTATTTTTTGCGAACTACATTAACGGTTTGAAGCGCAAGTGTAGATATTATTTATATTATAAATGGAGTACTACAATGAATAAATTCTCCCTTTCTACAGCAGGTATTCTGGTCGCAGCGCTGTTAACCAGCGTTAGCGTCAATGCAGCCACTGATAGCGCGAAAACTGAAGTGACGCCGAAAGGCATGAGCTGCCAGGAGTTCATCGATCTGAACCCGCAGACCATGGCTCCGGTGGCTTTCTGGGTGCTTAATGAAGACGAAGATTTCAAAGGTGGTGATTACGTTGACTATAACGAAACCGTGACTACAGCTGTCCCTCTGACCGTTGAGCTTTGTAAAAAACATCCGCAGAGCGAATTAAGCAAAATAAAAGACGAAATCAAAAAAGAATTATCCAAATAAGATTAAACCGTTATTAAAACCCAGCCAAAGTGCTGGGTTTTGCTATTTGTGACGCTGTCACTTATTTATTTTGCAATACTTAAGGAAACTTTATAAAGATAAAAACGCCGGTGCCGATACTGGGTAAAAGTTAGCCTTTTGCAGAAGGAGTTTGTATGGCCTGGTATCCTACTCGTATTTCAACGCGTTTAACCATTGGTGGCATTCTGCTGCTTGCAGTCACTACACTTGTTATTGTTGCGATTATGCTCTGGCGAGGGCAGCCGCGCGTCGTTGAAATCAATACCGCCCTGATCGAAGAAACGGGGCAAGGTTTAACCCGTCAGTTAAGTACCGTGTTGTCGCGAATTGAAGGTGAGACCGTCGGTTTGTCGCGACTGGCCGAAGTGCTGCCCAACGATGAATCGCTATATCAAAGCGTTGTTCCACATTTGATAGGTGAAGATAAAGAATCGATCATTACCGGCGGCGGCATTTGGCCAGAACCAGACGCCTTCACCGCAGGCGTAGAAAAACGCAGCTTTTTCTGGGCGCGTAACGCTGAAGGAAAGCTGATGTACTCCAACGACTATAACGTCGAAGGATCAAGCGGATACCACAATGAAAGCTGGTATCAGCATGCCAAGGGACATTCACAAAACAGCTGCTTATGGTCTGATGTTTACCAGGATGCCAGTTCCGGGGTCAACATGGTAACCTGCAGCGTTCCTTATCAACTGGCCGGTAAGTTTGCCGGCGTCGCCACTACCGATATTCGTCTCGATAACGTTGCCACCTTTATGCAACAGCAGGGAAACAGCACCGGTGGTTACGCGTTCGTGGTGGATAAACAGGGACAAATTCTCTATTTCCCGCAGGCAGACCTGACAAAACACAAAACCATTAACGATCTGGCGCAAAGCGCGCAATGGCTTATCCCGGTGGAAAACGGTCTTAAATCTTTACGTCCGGCAGATGGTGTGAAAACGATTACGCTTGCCAACGACAATGTGTTGAATACGCCGACCCGGGTAATGCTATTCCCGATGGCGGATACCGGCTGGGTCGTGGGGCTGGTGACGCCTGAATCACGCATCGTCGGTCTCGCCAAAGTGATGATGCAGGACGTGCTGGAAGTGTTGATCCCAATTATGACGCTATTGCTGGTGGGATCCTGGCTGGTGGTTCGCCGACTGATTTCGCGTCTCGATGATACCCGCCAGGCGCTCGATGATATTGCGCAGGGCGAAGGCGATCTTACCCGTCGTCTGGATGTGCGCGGCAAAGATGAGATTTCGGCTATCGCCGAGGCGTTTAATCTGTTCGTCGATAAAATCTCAGCCATTCTGATCACCGTCAGAAACAGCAGCGTTGTAGTGGCGAATAACGCCGTCAGCCTGGCAGACAGCAATATGGAACTCTCATCTCGCGTCACGCAGCAGGCCGCTGCGCTGGAAGAGAGTTCGGCGGCGATGGAACAGTTAAATGCGACCGTTCACCAAAATGCCAGTAATACGCAACTGGCAGATGAGCTATCCGATAGCACCGCGCAAACGGCCAACCGCTGTGGTGATGTCATGCAGGGCGTGATCTCAACAATGGATAACGTCAGCGCGTCATCCGGGAGAATGGTAGAAATTGTCGCGGTGATTGACAGCATTGCGTTCCAGACCAATATTCTGGCCCTGAACGCCGCCGTTGAAGCCGCCAGAGCGGGCGATGCCGGTAGAGGGTTCGCCGTTGTCGCCTCTGAAGTACGGACGCTGGCCCAGCGTAGCGCCACCGCCGCGCAGGAAATTAAAGCATTGATTGATGAATCCGTATCTCACGTTGGGAGCGGAAGTCAGCAAATTCACAATGCAGGCGAACGGCTGGGAGAACTGGTCAATAACGTACGGCAGGTGCGTCAGTTGATGGGGGAAATACGCGTTGCAGGCGAAGAACAGCGTAAAGGCGTTTCCGAAGTCACGCTGGCCGTTACCGAAATGGACAGCACCGTTCAGCAGAATGCCTCGTTAATTGATGATGCCGCCGCACGTACCCAGGCCCTGAAAGAAGAGGCGGAACAACTGGCGTTGCTGGTCTCCTCATTTAGATTACCAGAACCTGCTACCGCCTGACGTCGAGTGAGGTCCGGGCGCAACCATTGCCCCCGGACAGTCGATTAATGATCAAGGTACAGGTAGTGCATCCAACTGGTCATGCGCAAGAGTATTTTCCGTAGCAATGATAATGCTTCAAAATGCTGAGCTGAATAGACCGCAACCTGAGCGGCAACACCGTCTGGGAGTTGCTGTTCAGCCTGATTATTATCAACTTCGATACTGACCAGCACTTTGTTACTGCCCGGTGTGACGTTTAAGGATTGCAATGTTCCCTGGGCATAATAAGCCCCGGTCGGGATCACGGGGGCAACATTGACGACTTTTCCCTGTACTACTTGTCCCGGCAAGCCATTGAAGACAATCTCAGCTTCATCACCCACATTAAGACGTAAGATCGAGTTTTGACGAAACGCCGCAACAATTTGGTTTTTGTGCGCAGGAATAAACACCATAACTGGCTTAAAAGGCAGTCTCGACGCATAGGTTCCCGGACGAACCAGTAATTGGCTGACATAACCGTCGCTGGGGGCGCGAACAATGGTTTGCTCATAATTAAATCGAGCCTCATCAATTTGAGCTTGCAGACTGGCGATCTGCGAGTTTTGTCCATGAATAGTGCTGTCGAGTTCTTTCTGGATACTGTTCAGTTCAGCATTGGCGGCGTTCATCGCCGCATCCTGAGCCAGATAATCCTGGCGCGCTGTATCAATATCATTGGCAGTAAATGGGTTCACTTTTGCCTGACTGCCTTTCTGGTAGCGCTGATAGTTTTTGTAATATTTATCACGTTCAGCCCTGGCCTGTTCTAGCTGCAGTCGCGCGCTATTGCGTTTCTCCTCAAGGGCCAGAACGTCATGTTTTGCCGTAACAATGTCCGCTTCAAGCTTTTCAAGTTTAGCTTTATAACGGGCAGGATCGATTTTAAACAGTACATCTCCTTTTTTTATTGGTGTGTTAATTTTATCCGTTACTTCTGAAACCACCCCGGTAACTTGCGGAACAACGGGAATGCCCACAACCAATTTTTGTGCATCTTCTGTATAGGGATGATTATAATTCATGGTAAGGATCAGTGCCCCAAGCATGACCACGCCCCCCAATACCGCTGAGGGTAATGTCCACTTATTCAACGGAACCTTAAATACTTTAAAAATGACGTAAACGATAGCAGCGTAGGTTAATGTTAATAATATTTCCACGATTAATTCACCTTTGGATCCTGCGGGCTGTATGCGCTATTAGTTTGTTCATGTGTTTTTTCCAGTATCGCAATCCGCGCGCTTAGCTCAGCGATATTATGTCCTGAGGTATTTCCATGCCAGCCATGCTTATCACTGTATAATGTTGCCCAAATCCAGAGAAATGGCCAAATCGCATGTAATGTAAATAAACTGACCCAACCCGCGACATGTATGGCATCGAGGTGAGGGTGGTTGCGTTTCTTAGCGATCTCGTACGGGATGTCGTGCAAGATTAATACGCCATAAAAAATAATTAAGAACACCAGGATGAGTATTGCTAATGATAAATAATTGAGCAACATAGTAACTCCAACAGAATTTATAACTTAATTAGAGGGTATCTCTAACGTTGTTTTTCGCCGGATTCGAGCACCACTACTGCTACCAGTAAAGCGACCGACCAACCAGTTAGCAGTGCGCCTGTCATGCCTTCAAGTGAACCGGAGATCTCCCAGAATCGTGGTAACAGCAAATCGCCATAACCGACGGTGGCAAAACTTGTAATTGAAAAATAAAGCGAGTCGTAAAATGAACTAAAGCAATGATGAATATAATAAAATGTTGCATAAACGCCACATTCCAATAAATGAGCAAGCAGTAATAAAGAGCATAATAATCCTGCTCTCGGCTTTCTCAATGTTGCACATTGCAGGCGTCTGGTTACCCATCGCGTCAAAATATAATGAACCCCCACACATAATCCAGTAATAAATAGCGACCACACGATATTTTTAATCAACATTGAAAAAGCCCACAAGAACCATTTTGTTCATCGATATTATCACTGTGTTTTTTTTGACAAAAAGTATTAATGTATTGCAAGTATAAAATCAGACTTTCTTGTAAGGCTAATGTTAATAATAAAATCCAAAAATGGACTTTTCAGGTTTGATTTTTTCTCTATTACCGATAATCATTAATAAGATTATTTAGTGAATTATACTGAGCTTTCTATGACCAGCAATACTGAACAAACCGGTAGCAGCGAAGAACTCCTTGCGACTAATATAACCAAACTTTTCAACGCATTACTGCCACTTTCTGAAGCCCAATCGCTATATCGTAGCGGTTCTTTTATTATGGACTCTCAGGGTGAGAATGGGATCTGGTTGTTGACCGAAGGTAGAATAGTCATTCGCCGGCGCACTGATGGGCTAATCCTGGCCAGTCAGCAGGCACCGATGATGCTGGGAATGGCCGAGTTCTTTCTTCCTACAGGGCATAACTTTTATGATATTGAAGCGGTCAGCCCATGTACTACTCATGTAGTAAAGAAAACGGATTTCATGACTATCGTTAACCGTGATCGACTCTGGGAATCTGTGGCAATAGTTGAAGCCTATATTATTCAGGTAATGAGCCAGCGCGATCGCCTAATCACCAGTCGAACCGCAACTGATATGGTTTGGGGACATCTTGAACTTTTACAACAAGAGCCTGATGACATCAAAAAAAGAATCCCGGCGGTACAATATATCAGGGAGCGAACCGGACTTTCTCGCAGCACCATTATGGATACGCTTGCCCGGTTAAAACGACAGGGCGCGATCCAGCTGCACCGTGGTCATTTAGTCTGCATAGCGGCAGATTAATCACCGCACCCGACCATGATTTAAATACATTATAATGGGTTTTATCACGGACTTGTGGCGTTAAATCCATTAAAACATATGTTATCCGCTTTGTATTAATCTCGACTTAACTCTATAATATTGTGTGTAAACTGGCATTTATCCAAATAAGGGCCAATATTATGGATTTAACACTCAATACGGCTGCTGATATCGTCAAACTACTCTGTGACAGATTGCGTAAAGAACGACTCGCGCGGCAAATGACGCAGGCTGAGGTTGCCGCGCGTTCAGGTGTCGGTGTGAATACCGTTTCGAATCTGGAAACAGGTAAGAACGTAGGATTTGAGAATCTGGTCAAAGTCGCAATGGTGTTAGGTTATGGCGATGCGCTGGAGGGTTTATTCAAACCCAGGATTGACAGTCTGGATGATATTTTGCGTTACGAGAAGAGCGCGGTACGTCAGCGGGTGAAAAGGAAAAATTCTGATGCCTGAACAAGTTGATGTCTTTTATGAAGGTTGGGGTGAGAAATGGTTGTGGGGAAAACTGGTGTCTTCCACAGCCCTGACCGGACGCCCGTTGATCGCCTTTGAATACAGTGAAGACGCCATACGTAAAGGGTTGGAACTGTCCAGGCTGATGTTACCGCTGAACGGCCCACGTTTACGCAGGGATTTCCCGGCTCATCAATTGGGATTACCTGGACCAGTCTATGATTCGCTACCTGATGGCTGGGGTATGCTGTTGATGGACCGATTATTTAAACGTCGCGGACTAAACGCAGCGCGCATAGGTCCTTTGGAGCGCTTAACCTGGGTCGGCAACAACGCGATGGGCGCCATGACTTTCCAGCCCGTTCAGTCAGATGTCGAGAAGATTTCAAAAGAGGATGTGCCTCTCGAACAACTGGCCGCTGAGGTGCAGGAAGTCCTGAGTGGAGACGGCGGGGAATTCTTGCAAAAATTGCTTCAGATGGGCGGTTCGCCACAAGGGGCAAGGCCAAAAGCGCTACTTTATCGTGACAGTGTCACGTCAAAATTTACTACTGCGCCGCTACCCGGGAGCGAAAGCTGGTTGATTAAATTTCCCGCCAGGCATGAGCATGCTGAAGTATGCGCCATCGAAGCTGTTTATGCTGAATGCTTGCGTCAATGTAGGATTAGCACACCCGATACGGCATATTTTGATCTGCCTGGTGGGCAGGCGGCCTTTGCCACCCGCCGTTTCGACCGTGACCAGTCAATACGTATTCCAATGCAGAGTCTGGCGGCTCTAACCGGCGCAAATTACCAGTTACCCGGCGCTTTAGATTATCGGGATTTTCTGCGTGCCACGCAGATCTGTACCAATGATGTCAGAGAAAAGGCGAAAGCGTTCGAACGCGTGGTTTTCAACGTGGCATTCAACAATCGTGACGATCATCCGAAGAACTTTGCTTATTTAATGTCAGCCGATGGAAACTGGACTCTGGCTCCGGCTTACGACGTCACCTGGTGTGAAGGACCCGGCGGGTACCACCAAATGGACGTGCTGGGGGAAGCGCTGGATATCGAAAGAAAGCACCTTCAGTTGCTTGGCGTTCAGGAAGCTGAGCTCACTGCTGACGAGGTGAACGCCATAATCGAAAAGATCTGCCACTCTGCGATAGGGCTGAGCGCTATCGCCAGTGACAAATACCCCGATCAGATAACGCAAACCACGCTGGATACGATCCAGAAACAAATTAATGATAATGTTCGCCGGTTACTGTCCCGGTGATGCAGATACAGTCGCTACACTGGCCTAAAGATAACCATTAACGCCCCCAACGGCTGCGAATATAGGTTACGGCCTCCTGCGTTTGCGGCTGATTAAGATAATCTTCGCGAAACAGGATGGTGCCGTTGATGTGTGGTTCGGACTCGTTCAGATCGAGCTGTTTTTTCAGTTCTGGCACGCCGCCTTTGACTGTCCAGTCCGGCTCTTTTCGTGAAGGTTCGCCGACCTTATACAGCGCCACACCAATATAGAGGCGGGTATTGGTTGATTTCACAACATCTGCCCACCATTTCGCCAGCACATCGTATCGTGCCGCATCACGGGCAAAAGGCCAGTACAACTGTGGGGCGATGTAGTCCAGCAAGCCTAATTGCACCCAGCGGCGGGTATCGGCATAGGATTCATCATACGCTGCCGCGCCACGGGTGTCGGAACCCGCAGGATCGTGAGAGCGATTGCGCCACACACCCGCGGGGCTGACGCCAAACTCCACCTCAGGCTTAAGTTTCTTGATGGTCCGCGAAACCTGGGCGATCAGTCGTTGCGTGTTATCGCGCCGCCAGTCAGCTTTGGAATCAAATCCCTGACCATATTTTCTGAAGGTCTGGCTGTCGTTAAGCGCTGAACCGGGAGACTCGGTATAGAAGTAGTCATCAAACTGCACGCCGTCGACCGGATAATGTTCCACCACTTCCGCCACGATGCTGGTGATCCAGTCGCGCACTTCGGGAATACCAGGATCTAACACGAAACGCTCGCCCGAGGTGCGGATCCAGTCCCGATGCAGGACATAAACACTGGAAGGCGTCTGCGACAGCGTGCTGTTTAATTCGGTGATCGTTGACGGTTTTATATTAACGGACACGCGGTAGGGGTTAAACCAGGCATGGACTTTCATGCCGCGTTTATGCGCTTCATCGAGCATAAACTGTAGCGGATCGTAACCCGGATCCTGACCAATCGTGCCGGTTAGCGTATCTGACCAAGGCAAGATTTTAGATTGCCACAATGCGGTACCATCGGGTTTGACCTGGAAAAAAACGGTGTTGATGCCAAGACGTTTCAGGTTATCCAGCTTATCCGTCAACGCTTTCTGCTGCAGGCTGATACGGATGGCAGGGGAACTGACATTCACTGATGAGATCGGCGGCCAGTCCAGACGGGAAACCGTCGCCAGCCAGATTCCGCGCACCGGCTCCTTAATCTGTTGCGGTTTATTCACCGGAGGTAGTGGGGTGACTTTGGGAGCGGGCGGCTGTGAAGAGCAACTGCCCAGTAACAACATACTGCCCACAAGTACCGCGAACCATTTCAGGTTAGTTCGCGGTAATCTGGCATGGCAACGGACGAAGATATTCGCCAGTTTTTTCTGATATTTTCCTGAAAAGAAACCGGATGCTGGCATCAGACTTTGCTCTTATTTTTTCTTGTTGCGGCTGTTAGCCCAGGGATCAATAGCAGGTGCGGTGTTGTTGAACGGGGTCACGTCATGCAGCGAATCAAGATAGAGCGCTTCAACTTCAGCACGCGCCCACGGCGTACGGCGCAAAAACTTTAAACTGGATTTAACGCTCGGTTCATTTTTAAAGCAGTTGATGTTAATGCGTTGAGCAAGCTCAGCCCAACCAAAACGATCAACCAGTGCATTGACCTGCATTTCTAGCGTCACGCCATGTAAAGGGTCTTTTGAAGTATGAGCATTCATATGAAGTCCAGTTCGGTATTTCCAGATTTTGTCAGTTATGCAACGAGACAGATTACAAGAAAGCGGAACGACCAGCAATGGCCCAAATCGGCACTGATCTTCCAAGGAACGAACGTTCGTTGAAGCAGTAAAAAGAGGAGGGTGGACAAGCCTGACA
This sequence comes from Citrobacter sp. TBCS-15, assembly GCF_005280815.1. Classification (NCBI taxonomy): domain Bacteria; kingdom Pseudomonadati; phylum Pseudomonadota; class Gammaproteobacteria; order Enterobacterales; family Enterobacteriaceae; genus Citrobacter; species Citrobacter sp. TBCS-15. The sequence goes on from NZ_SZWK01000102.1 coordinate 343,268, forward strand.
CTTCAGGATAATCGCGATAGAAGAACTCTTCAGAAGCGATTGTTAGTAGTGGTGTCAACCAATGTCCAAATGCCAGCAAACGAAAGACTAATGGGGACTTAATTCTATGACTTTATGCGAATCACTTAATTTAACATAATATACATTATGCGCACTAACGTCAGATAGCGAGAATTGTAGCCAGATTGGGTGCAGTAGTTAGTTAGTTCGCATAACAGTTGGATTGTCTTGCGCCCTCTGGTTCAGATTGAGGACTTCCTATGGCTAAGCAATTATCAGGTGCCTGTTGATCTTGCCCGATACACACTCAACATAATCCGCGAGAGCTATACCGGCTTTGGGCCGACGCGGGTATGCGGGAAACTCGTAGAACTGCACGATGTCCATCTGTCCAAAGAAACTGTCCGGTCGCTTATGGTTAAAGCCGGTTGCTAGATGTTTTATTATTTGAGCATCCCCAGTGGTAAAAGCATGGATGTGATGACTGCGCTGATTTCCACCTTTTGTGAAGTACCTACGATTTGGGTACAGGGTGAAAAGTGAAATTTATCAGGTTGTGGATGTAAACCTACACACCCCACAAACTGGTGTGTTTCTTTAAGTTCAACGGCCCAGAATCCCCAGCCGCGCTCTGTAATGCCTTCCTGGAATCTGGCAGCCAGGTTGTCGCTTTCCGTTCGTTGCAGCGGAGCCGGAAAAAAACGCATCACGTCCGGATCGGCATTTAACGCGGCAAACGGGGCTTTGTCTTTGGCTTCCCACGGGCGTAAAATCAGTCTTGATGTTTCCAGCATATTTCTGCCCTTCTCCTGTATTTTCATATAATCTTCTAAAAGAAATGGCTCATCGGCAAGGACTTATGTAACCCTTTCCGCCTTTTTCTCTCATACTGGAGATTCATTCATGGCCGACTGGAATCCTTCGCTTTATCTGCAATATGAAACTGAACGTTCAAGACCCGCTGCGGATTTACTCAGCAGAGTGGCGTTAGAGAATGTCCATTCAGTCGTCGATCTTGGCTGTGGTCCGGGAAACAGTACGGCATTACTGCATCAGCGCTGGCCCTCGGCTGTAATAACAGGGATTGATACCTCACCCGCCATGCTTAATGAGGCGCGCAAGGCATTACCAACATGCCGCTTTATTGAAGCGGATATCTGTAAATTCCAGACAGAGCAGCCTCTTGAACTGCTATATGCAAATGCTTCGTTGCAGTGGGTTCCCGATCACTATGATTTGTTCCCGCATCTGGTATCGCTACTGGCTCACAATGGCGTGCTGGCTGTACAAATGCCGGATAACTGGCTGGAGCCAACGCATGTTTTGATGCGTGAAGTGGCTTATGAACAAGGTTACCCTGACCGGGGCCGCTCGCCGCTTCCTGGTGTACACGCCTATTATGACATTTTGGCTGAAGCGGGCTGTGAGGTGGATATCTGGCGCACAACGTATTATCACGTTATGGATTCACATCAGTCGATTATCGACTGGGTAAGTTCAACGGGCCTGCGGCCTTGGTTACAGGACTTGAGCGAAAATGAGCAACATCTTTACCTGGCACGTTATCATGAACTGCTTCAGGAACAATATCCTCTGCAGGAAAACGGTAAAATTTTGCTGGCCTTTCCGCGGTTATTTATCGTAGCCAGACGCAATGATTAAGCGTTTATTATAAGTGCATCACAGGAGATAACTATCTGCCATGCGCGCCCTCGCCTTTTTATCATGAGGAACTAGTGGCAAAGCCCGTCATCTGCTAGTGTCTGGCAACGTGTTTCTGACGGGAGTTGTCATGTCTAAAGTCTACATTGGTGGCTGTCTGTGTGGTTCGATTCGTTTCGTGGCCAGCAGTCCAAATAATTCCCATACCTGCTCCTGCGATATATGTCGGAAACATACGGGTGCACCGACCGTCGTCTGGATTGAGTTTAATGCGGAAAATGTAACGTGGACGGGTCAAGGCGGAAAACCGACAACCTGGCGCTCTTCTGAGGCGTCAAGTCGGGCATTTTGTCCACAGTGCGGCAGTTCTGTAGGCGCCATTGATGACGCCCCGGTTATTGCACTGTTAGCAGGCGCTTTTGACGATCCTGACGATGAAGACCTGGCGCCGGAATTTCATTCTTTTTCAGATATGCAACCTACATGGTGGCAAAAGAATGTAACTAAGTGAGTTGGTAATGCTTATCTGGAATGTGTTTTGCTGGCACGTTTGTTTCATCGTTCATCTGCAGCAAGTCGATTTCAATCGCATTGCAAATCGCATCCAGCGGCAGATCATTGTTTTCTGTGCCAAACGGGTCTTCCAGCTCTTCTGCCAGCGTATCGAGCGAAATAAAAGTATAGGAAATCAGCACTGAGATAAACGGCGTCATATAGTGCAGATCTACCACCAACGCGAAAGGTAACATAATACAAAACAAGTATACCGTTCGATGAAGTATCAGAGTGTAAGCAAATGGCACTGGGGTATTCGCGATCCGCTCGCACCCTGCAAGTACCGCCGACATATCATTTAACCTATTGTTTAAACTATGGAATAATATATCTGACAGTTGACCATTGCGCCGACGTACAGCCAACCATTCCCCCATCAGCAACAGAATACGGTTTGCAGGCGACTGTGAGGCGAACACGGTCAGTAAATCTGCCTCACTCAGATATTTCGCTAACGGCTCAGCCTGGGGCTGACGGCGTAACGTCATGCGTAAACAGTGGGCAAAGGCGATTTGCAGACGAACAAACTGACCCAGTTCGACGTCGTCCGGCAAGGTGGTTTTTACTTCACGTAGCAGCGATCGGGAAGCAATCATCAACTGCCCCCACAAGTGTCGAGCCTCAACATAACGTGAATAACAGGCGTTATTGCGAAAGCCTAAAAAGATTGCAATCGCCACGCCGAGAATGCTGAACGGCGCCAGGGTAAATTTGATGCCCAGCATCGTATACCACGGCAGCATGATAATAACGGCGATGGAGAGCAGGAAGTTCAGCAGCAGGCGTGAAAAAATTTTAGATAATACCGACCCATGCCAGACGAATATCAGGCGCAGCCAGTGTTGTTGGGGGCGAACGATCATGGTTATCTTCGGAAAAATGTGAAACTCGTCACATTAAACGCGAACGTGATCAATGTTGCAAGCTCATCGTAACACTATTTAAACATTTTTCCCTCCTGTTGAACGGACGATGCGTTGAAGCGACAGACTGTCACCCTAAAAGTAGAAATTCATAGTATGTTGTAACTAAGCCATGCCTGTAAAAAACCCGGCCTGAGCCGGGTCAGCGTATTAGCACAGAGGTTTAACAGCTTCTCGCATGCCGTTTAGCAGAATGCTATCCAGATCGGCAGTCACCTGTTCCACTAATCCAGAAACTTCCGTCAGATCCTGTTCCCAGTGTTCTGTAACGGCCAGCACAGCTTTAACCAAATCTTCAGTGCTTATCTGACGGTCATGATGCTGGGACCAAAGCTGTTGAAAACGCGTCATCCAGTGCGCATCATCCTGAACCGGGTAAGACTCTCCGTTACGCTCTCCACGGTAGAACGCAATCAACGCGGCAAGCGCAAATGTCAGACGCGCAGGCAGTTTACCGCTGGCCTGTTGCCCCGCCAGCAGTTGCGGCAAGATGCGAGTGCGGAATTTAGTCATGCCGTTCAGGGCAATCGACAACAGCTGATGTTTGATATACGGGTTGCAGAATCGACCTGTCACCGCGCTGGCAAAAGACGCCAGCTCATCGCGTGGTAAATCCAGCACTGGAATAATTTCTTCATAGATCGCTTTTTCCACGAAGGCGCGAATCTCCGCGTCATTCATGGCCTCCCCCACGGTATCCAACCCAGCCTGCCAGGCAACGGGAACCAATGCGGTATGTGCGCCGTTGAGAATCGCCACTTTCCGTTCTTTATACGGTTTGATGTCATCAACAATCAGAACATTCAGCGGATATTTATCCAGACGCAGCTCAGAGGCTAATGACTTCGGCCCCTGAATAACGAACAGATAGAAGTGTTCAGCCGTATCAAGGAATGCATCATGATAGCCAAGCTCAGCTTCAAGTTGCGCTACTTCGTCACGCGGATAACCGGTAACAATGCGGTCCACCAGCGTGGAGCAAAAGGTATTGGCCTGATCCAGCCATTGGATAAATGTTTCCGGTAACGCCCACTCCTGAGCATAGCGCAGGACCAGTTCACGCAGCGCATCACCGTTATAATCAATCAGTTCGCAAGGAATGATTATCCAGCCTTTATCCGATGCGCCATTAAAATGGCTGAAGCGCTCAAACAGCAGTCGGGTCAGTTTGGCCGGATAACTCACCGCAGGCGCATACTCAAACCTATCACCAGCGTGGTAGCTGATGCCGGCTTCGGTGGTATTGGAGAAAACAAAACGCATATCAGGGTTATGCGCCAGCTTCAGGAACTCATCGTACTCACTATAGACGCTGATCTCGCGGTTAACCGAACGAATTAAACGGGCGTCGCTCACGGCCTCGCCCTTCTCATTCAAACCACGAATGATGGTGGTATAAAGGCCGTCCTGTGTACTCAGTGATGGAGGGAAAGTACTTTCGATAGGTCGGACAATGACCACACCAGAGTTAAGATCGGTATGCTCATTCAGCAGATCGACTTGCCAGTCAACGAAGGCGCGCAGGAAGTTTCCTTCACCAAACTGAATAATGCGTTCAGGATACTGAGCACCGGGGAAATCGCGACGATTTAAAGTTTGCACAATGGGTTCCCTTTTTGATTAGTCATACAACCTGATTGAATTGGTCCAATAGGTTAGCAAACTTTAATACATTGAAACCCTGTTTTGATCAATCCCCAGCCACAAATTAGAGAGTTTTATAAAAAAGTGTGGTCGCGGTCAGCGTCCCGTCAGGCATTTTGGCATAGTCAGGTATTACTCCTGCTTTTTGCCACCCGCACTTGTGGTAGAACAACTCCGCGCCACTGCCTGTCGCCGTATCAAGCACCAGCAACGTTTTGCCCTGTTGACGCGCACAACTTTCCAGCTCATTCATCAGTTCCCGGGCAACGCCGCTCCGCCGTGCAGAGGTATGAACCAGCAGCTTAGCGACATCGGCGCGATGAGGTTGGTTTTCAGGTTGATCGATAATGAGCTGGACGGTACCGACGAGCGTTCCCTGGGCATTCTGGGCGCCAAGAACGAGTCTTTCCCCAAGGGCAACGCTTTGCGCGACGTTCATCCAGAAAGGCCGTGATTTCTCACGATCAAAAGGCAGCATAAAGCTGACGGAGGCGCCGTCATTGACGCACTGTTCAAGGACATCGCTGAGCTCGTCGATTCTCGACAGAATCTGTGCCGCACTCAGCATGAAGCAGGGTTTGCAGGAAGCCATTTTTTCTCCTTAGATTGACCCCCTTAGCATGATTTTAGCAATTACATAACACAAGGAGTTGTATCATAGGATAATGTTATCTATGGCTTGTTCATTTGAATCACTAACCAGTGATATATAACCGTGACAACGTAACGTTGCTGTTGTTCGTTAAGCGCCACACCCTGAGGAATATCGTGCCATTTTGCCAGACACCCCCGACAACAGGTCGCCGTCGCGTGTTGTGCGATGAATACCGGGTGACCACGCATCGGCGTCTGCTTCCCATCATTAGCGGGAAAAGCGGGAGCCAGCCGTTTGGCAATAAAATCGCCTGCATGTTGTTCAATAACCGGCGCGCCTTTATCCAGACAATACTGCCTTTCTTTCTGGCCGAGGCGAAACCGCGAGCGAAACGTCGATTTCGCCAGCCGGGCAAAAAGAGGGTCGAGCGTATTCATCAGTAAACCGAGCGCCCCATTTGTTGCGTTAGTTGCTCCAGCGCGGCGATACCCGCCAGCGAATTTCCCGCTGGATCCAGTTCCGGGCTCCAGACAGCAATCGCCATCTCGTGCGGAACGATGGCCACGATACCGCCACCCACCCCAGATTTTGCCGGCAGCCCAACCCGCCAGGCAAATTCACCCGCGTTCTGATACATACCGCTGGTGGCCATCAGCGCGTTGATTTGTCGGGCCTGCATCGGCGTAACCACGGGCTCCTCAAGATGGAAGGCATGGCCCTGATTCGCCAGAAATACGAAGGTTCGCGCCAGTTCCACACAGCTCATTTTCAATGCGCAGTAGTGAAAATAGTTTTGCAAAACAGTGGTCACGTCATGGTTAAAATTGCCGAACGATTTCATCAACCAGGCGATAGCGGCGTTACGTGCGGAATGTTCAAACTCAGATCGCGCCACCCTCGCATCGTAGGCGATATCCGGGACGCCGCTTAATGCCCGGACCACTTCCAGCATCCTTTGACGTGGGGCGCTCAGACGCCCTTGCAGCATGTCGCAAACCACCAGCGCCCCGGCGTTAATAAAGGGATTACGCGGAATACCCTGCTCCATTTCCAACTGCACCAGGGAATTAAAAGGATGACCGGATGGATCTTTGCCGACGCGTTGCCAAATCTCCTCTTCCTGATAGTGACGCATCGCCACAACCAGGCTTAACACCTTCGAAATCGACTGAATAGAAAAGCGTTCTTGCGCATCCCCCGCCTGATAGTGCTGCCCATCGACGGTGCAGATGGCGATACCCAGTTTGGAACCGTCGACAGAGGCTAACGCAGGAATATAATCTGCGACTTTACCCTGACCAATCAGCGGACGAACCTGCTGCACAATGGTCTCTAAAATTGAATTGTCCATGGCCCTGGCCACAACATGCTCCTTGCTCGCAGGTATGAAAGGCCTGCGAGTATAACAGAGCTGAATACGCTGCGTCAGACCATTAGGTGTCAGCGGACGAAGAGTCAATGACAGAAAATCTGCCGAAACAAGACAGGAGCCCCCGACGGAGGCCCCCTCACCTTCAGAGGCGGTTTTTCCAGACGGTCTGCACATTACAAAACTCATGCAGACCAAAATGCGAAAGCTCGCGACCAAAACCACTTTTCTTCACGCCGCCAAACGCTACACGGGCGTCGCTGGCGCTGTAGCCATTGATGAAGACGCCTCCACACTCCAGACGAGAGGCCATATTCTGGGCCAGCGCGTCATCCGCAGTGAACACCGTGGCGGATAAACCAAAATCACTGTCATTCGCCAGTGCCAGGGCATGTTCCGCATTCCTGGCAACGGTGATCGCCGCAACCGGACCAAACAGCTCCTGACGGAAAGCCGTCATTTCTGGCGTTACGCCGCCCAGTACCGTCACGGCATAGTAATTGCCCTGACCTGCTATTTTTTCGCCCCCAAGGAGTAACTTCGCCCCTTCGGCCAGGGATGCTTCAACCTGCTGATGCAGTTCATCACGCAGATCAAATCGCGCCATCGGTCCGAGATCGTTTTCTTCGTTTAACGGATTGCCCATTTTGAGCGCGCTCGCGGCCGCCACAAACCGCGCAGTAAATTCTTCAGCAATCCCTTCTTCGATAATAAAGCGCTTCGCTGCCGCACAAACCTGCCCGGTATTCTGATAACGTCCGGCGACTGCCGCTTTAACGGCCAGATCGAGATCGGCATCATTGAGGACAATAAACGGATCGGAACCACCCAGTTCAAGTACGCATTTTTTCAGCGCCGCACCCGCCTGTGCACCAATCGCCGCACCGGCACGTACGCTACCCGTTACCGTTACCGCTGCGATACGCGGGTCGTTGATCATCTGACTGACTCCGGCGTTATCGGCATTTACCCAACCATAAACACCGGCAGGAACGCCTGCATCAGCAAAAACCTGCGCGATAATCGCAGCACAGCCGGTTACGTTAGGCGCATGCTTTAACAAATAGACATTTCCGGCCAGCAAAATCGGAATAGCACCACGCAGTACCTGCCACAACGGGAAATTCCACGGCATGATCGCCAGAATAGTTCCAACAGGACGATACTCAATCACCGCCTGGTTATTTTCTACCAGCGTCGGTTCCGGGTTAAGCATCTCAGGTCCATGTTCAGCGTACCAGTCACACAACGCGGCTGACTTGGCGACTTCACCACGAGCCTGTTTAATGGGTTTGCCCATTTCACGTGAAATACACTGCGCCATCTCTTCCGCGCGATTACGCAGGGCCAGGCCGATTTGACGCAGCGTATGCGCACGGTGCGCGACGGTAGTCTGTTTCCATTCACTGTAGGCACTTGCGGCAAGACTCAGTGCCTGCGCAATCTCTTCGGTGCTGGCCCACGGCATCGCCGTCAGTCTTTCACCGCTGGTAGGATCAACCGAAATAGCATGTGTTGCTGCTGTGATAGTCATGGGTGCCTCTCTTTTATCGCAGGGTATGGTCATATCATGAGCATATTTACTCTTCCTGAAAAATGAATAATATTAACCACACCATTCACGATTAGAGAATATTATGGATCTTACGCAACTGGAAATGTTCAATGCCGTCGCGGAGACCGGCAGCATTACACAGGCCGCAGCGAAGGTGCATCGCGTGCCGTCCAATCTCACTACCCGTATTCGCCAACTTGAGGCCGATCTTGGCGTCGATCTGTTTATTCGTGAAAACCAGCGTCTGCGGCTTTCGCCCTCCGGGCACAACTTTTTGCGCTACAGTCAACGGATCCTGGCGCTGGTAGAGGAAGCGAGAATGGTGGTCGCCGGAGATGAACCACAGGGCTTGTTTTCGCTCGGATCGCTGGAAAGCACCGCCGCGGTACGGATCCCAGCTACGTTGGCTGAATATAACCAACGTTATCCAAAAATTCAGTTTGCCCTGGCGACCGGTCCCTCAGGCACCATGCTGGACGGCGTGCTGGACGGCACGTTGAACGCCGCTTTTGTCGATGGTCCCGTTGCCCACCCCGGACTTGAGGGTATTCCGGTCTATCGTGAAGAGATGATGATTGTCACCCCGCACGGTCACCCTCCCATCCAGCGGGCCAGCGACGTCAACGGCTGCAGTATTTACGCGTTTCGCGCCAACTGTTCCTACCGCCGACATTTTGAAAGCTGGTTTCATGCCGATCGCGCCATGCCGGGTACCATTCATGAAATGGAGTCATACCATGGGATGCTGGCCTGCGTTATTGCCGGTGCGGGTATCGCGCTAATTCCACGTTCGATGCTGGAAAGTATGCCCGGACACCATCAGGTCAACGCCTGGCCGTTGAGCGAAAACTGGCGCTGGCTGAATACATGGCTGGTCTGGCGAAGGGGGGCGATGACGAGGCAACTGGAAGCGTTTATCGAAGTGCTGGATCCTCAGTTGTCGCAGGATACGGATTAACTGGCAATAGTCAGTTGGCAGGGTAACTGTTCCAGTTGTACACGCACGTCCTCATTGAGCCGGGCATCGGTCACAATATCCGTCAGCGCATTCAGATGGGTAACGTTAAACAAAGACCACGCGCCATATTTTGAGCTGTCTGCCAGCAGTACCCGACGACTGGCGTTGGCAATCAGGTCACGTTTTACTCCGGCCTTTTCTTCCGTCGGCGCGGTGATGCCGCGCGCCAGATCCCAGCCGTTACAGCTCAAAAACGCGATATCCGGCCAGACGTTTTGCAACAGTTTACGCCCGTGCTCACCGATACAGGACTGGCTGGAGTCATCAATCCGCCCTCCAATGATCGTCACTTCAATTTGTTTAAATTCGGAGAAAAAAAGCGCGATGTGCAGATCGCTGGTGATGACCCGCAGCGGCAGATGAGTGAGCTGACGAGCCAGTTCAATCATTGTCGTCCCCGCATCCAGAACAATCGCATCTCCGGCCTTCACCAGGCCTGCCGCCGCGCTGGCGATCGCTTGTTTCTCTTGCAGGTTGCGCTGCATTTTCTCATGCGTGGTAGGCTGCGATGGGATAAACCGGTTAAGCGTCACCCCGCCATGGGTACGGCTGATCACGCCTTCCTGATCGAGCTTAATCAGGTCGCGACGGATGGTCGCCGGCGAGGCGTCCGTCACGGCAACAAGCTGTTCTACCGTCGCCAGATTATGCCCTTTCAGATAATCCATAATCTGTTCTAACCGATTATATCCCTTCATTTTAATCCCGCGTGATTTGCATAGCCAACTGGATGGATACCGCCATGCTCTCAGACTTGGCTTTACCTGTCCAGGCAATATCAAACGCCGTGCCGTGGTCCGCAGAGGTGCGAATAAACGGTAACCCGGCGGTGATATTCACCCCATCATAGAATCCAAGCAATTTTAGCGGAATATGGCCCTGGTCGTGATACATCGCCACCACCATGTCGTACATCCCCTCATGGCACTGCATAAATACCGTATCCGGTGGGCACGGCCCTGTGACATTCAGCCCCTGTGCCTGCATGGCATGGATCGCAGGTCCAACTATTTTGATTTCTTCATCGCCAAACAGGCCATGTTCTCCGGCATGTGGATTCACCCCTGCCACCGCAATGCGCGGGCTTTCATACCCGACACGGCGCAGAAAATCATATGCTACCTGAATAACGGTTTTCACCCGCGCCTCGCTGAGCGTATCGAGAAATTTCCGTAGCGCAATATGGGTAGTGACATGAATGACTTTGAGCTGATCGGTATACAGCACCATCGCGTAATCTTTACTGTTAGTCAGTTGCGCCAGCAGTTCGGTATGGCCAGGATAAGGGTGACCCGCCAGATGCAACGCTTCTTTATTTAGCGGCGCGGTGGCTATCGCTTTCACTTCGCCATTCAGCGCCAGCGCGGTGGCACGCTTAATACAGCGATAGGCCAGATCGCCTGCCTGTGCCTGCACCACGCCGGGTTCAAGGGCGTCCGGGTCGGCAAGGGGTTCATCGATCACATTGATAATCCCCGCCGAAAATTGCGCCTGCGCCACATGATCAATGACCCGCAGTTCCGCTGCTGGCGTAATGTTTAATGCCTGAATCCGCCGCAAGGTCTGCGCGCAGCCGACCACCACAACCGGTGCGCCTGAGAGCGGATCCTCTGTCAGTGATTTGATAATAATCTCCGGTCCGATACCTGCCGGGTCGCCCATGGTTACCGCAATAACGTTATTCACTCATTTTCTCCTCAATAGCATGCAAAACCTGACGCAGGGTCGTCTCGTCACCATAACCACCTGCTTTTGTCATAACCGGGCGTTGCCAGCGGCCGCCGGCAAAATGACCGTACGGTACGCACTGAGCCACACGGTCGGTAATACGAAATCCCGTTGCCTCCAGCGCTTCAGCAACCGCCATAGCAACATCGCCGCCGGAGAGATACAGCGCGGCGGGTGAAACATCATCTAAAACCTGTCGGGTAAGTTGCCCAAGGAATTGGCAGATTTTTTCGCCCAACTGAGCGCGACTCACCTGCCAGCACGCGCACAGATGTGGAATATGGTGCCGCGCTTCTTTATCAGGACAGGTGTGAACAATGCAGTGTTTACCGGATGCCAGAACGCCAATAATGCGGGCGACGTGCGCGTCCATAGTCCCCTTGAACATATCCTCGATGTCGATGAATACCGTCTCCACCTGCTGATCCCAGCTCACGGCCGCAATCTGACGTTGAGCAATTTCACTCATTGAGCCCACAATCGCCAGTAAACGCCGGGCAGAGACCCTCTGGACACGGCGAGCCAGTGCGTCACAAATTCCTGCCGAGCCCACCAACAGCGGCGAATCATTTCGCTTCATCACTTCACCGACAATGGCATCAAGATCCGCATTACTCTGCGCATCAACCACCCAAATCTGCGACATATCAACACTTGGTTCTTGCAGGCGTTGTAAACCGTCACTCAATGACATCGTCCGACATTTGATGGAGGTTTGTGCCTGAAGTACCGCACAGATATCAGCGCTGGCGACCGGCGTTTTCGGGTCGCTGGCAAATTCGGTTTCAGTGACCGGAACGCCGTGGACGAGACAGAGCCCCTGTTCAGTCGTTCGGCCAGCCTGGGGATACGCTGGCGCAACAATGGCCAGATTTTTACCCGTCACCTGCATGAGCGCATCCACTTCGGCCCCAGGATTACCGCGTAAAGTGGAATCCATTTTCTTTAGCCACAGTGCCCGCGAATCGGCATGACAGGCGAGCGCTAAAGCATTCACGCGGGCCGCTGCCTGCGGCGCATCCAGCGCACGGCTATCACTATTCACGATCAGTACGTCGGTCTCTTCGGCACAGGGCAACGTAAAGGCGACATTGACCGTCATTCCCGTCAGCGCCAGGCTGACCCCCGCATCGTTTCCGCCGGTAAAGTCGTCGGCGATAACCAGGATTTGCGGGTTTGCTACATGTTTACTCATCCATGCTCCGGGTCGGTGTGTGTTGCTTATGATTATATTCAATCACATTTGATTAAATGTGAGCAAGCTCAAGTTATTCGGTTCCGCGATAAATTATAAATTTAGCCCATGATGTAATCGTTCCTGAATCACAGTGAGCGAATTCAATCACTAAAACAGGAGAATGTTGTGGCAACAATTAATAGCACCGTGATCAGCGGCTCACATGCCATCCCCGCGCTGGAGCCATTACTGAGTGGGAAACGCCAGCTGCTACTGGTGACTGATGGCAATATTGTCCGACTGGATGCGGTGGCGCAGATCCGCACCCTGCTGACTAATGATGGCCGCCAGGTGACGCTGATTGACAACGTACCGGCCGAACCGGGACATCATGACGTCAGCGCACTCATCAAACGGGTCGCTGACCTCAATGTGGAGATGGTGATCGGTATTGGGGGCGGTAGCGTACTGGACGTGGCCAAGCTGCTCTCTGTCCTGTGTCATCCAGACTCTCCCTCGCTGGAGGCCATGCTGGCTGGCGAGAAACCGCAACAACGTGTGGCCTGCGTACTTATCCCTGCCACCGCCGGGACAGGTTCAGAAGCCACCCCAAACGCAATACTGGCAATCCCGGAACAAAACACCAAGACAGGCATCATCTCCCCGGTGCTGTTGCCGGATTATGTCGCCCTGCTACCGGAACTCACTACCAGTATGCCTGCGCACATTGCCTCATCAACCGGCATTGACGCGCTATGCCATCTGATTGAGTGCTTTACAGCGACTATTGCCAATCCGGTCAGTGACAACGCTGCGCTCATCGGTTTACAGAAATTACTGAAGAACATCGAAACGTCGGTCAATGAACCGAACAATTTGCTGGCGAAACTGGAAATGCTATGGGCGTCGTATTATGGCGGCGTGGCGATTAATCATGCCGGGACTCACCTGGTCCACGCACTCTCATACCCGCTGGGGGGGCGGTATCATCTACCTCACGGCGTTGCCAATGCGATTTTGTTGGCGCCCTGCATGCGGGTGGTTCGCCCTTATGCCGTCGACAAGTTCGCCCAGGTCTGGGATCTGGTACCGGATGCCGATCTTACCCTGAATGCTGAAGAAAAATCACATGCGCTGGTGGCCTGGTTTTCTGCCCTCGTGAAACGTCTCAACCTTCCCGATAACCTGGCAACGCTCGGCGTCCCGTACGCAGACATTCCCGCGCTGGCCGATGCCGCGCTAAACGTGAAACGCCTGATGAATAACGCTCCCTGCCAGGTGAGCCATGATGATGTTCAGGCCATTTACCAAACTCTGTTTCCCGATCTGATCACAAAGGAGTGAACAATGAGCAGCAAAATTCGTGGCGTACTGACCGCCATAGTGACCCCATTTGACCACGAAGGCGGTCTGAATCTCAGTGAGCTTAAAAACCAGGTCAACCGCCAGCTTCGTGCCGGAAACGGTATTTTCTGCGGCGGCACCAACGGCGAGTTTTTTGTGCTTAACGAGGAGGAAAAAATCGCCGTTGCCCGGACCTGCGTGGAAGAAGTTGCCGGTCGCGCGCATGTTGTGGCGCATATTGGCGAAATATCAACCCGCGATACTATCCGTCTGGGTAAGCAGGTAGAAAAACTGGGTGTCGATGCCGTATCGGTCATTACTCCGTATTTTGTCCCGCTGAAACAACATGAGTTGATTGCCCACTATACAGCGATCGCCGACGCGTTAACGGTTCCCGTTTTTCTTTACAACATTCCGGCGCGTACGGGCAATACCATTGAGCCCGCAACGGCAAGAACGCTCGCGGCGCACCCCAACATCATTGGAATCAAAGACAGCGCGGGCAGCTATGAGAGCCTGAGCGGATTCCTGGATGCCGTCAAAGATATCGACGGATTCGATGTACTGAATGGCCCCGACTCGCTAATTCACCAGGGTTTTGTCGACGGCTGTTCCGCTTGTATCTCCGGGCTGGCAAACGTCGCGCCTGATGAAATCAACGCTATCTGGTCACGGTTTAACGCGGGCGATGTCGCCGGATCGCACCAGGCTCAGGAGAGCGTTACGGGTCTGCGCACCGATCTTTACAAGGTGGCCTTCTCGCCTGCCGCAGTTAAAAAAGCATTACAAATCATGGGACATGATGTCGGCGTCAGCCGTTACGCTGTCACGTTTGATGAGCAGCAGGAAATCCAGATCCAGCAAATTATCAATAACTATCTGCGATAACCCCTTATACGGCGGCGGTAACGCCGCTTAACCAACAGGATTGTGTTATGAACGTCATCTGTACATCACCTTCATTTGCCAAATACGATCAACAACCGATCGCGCAGCTAAAAGAAGTCGGCCTGGAATTAATAATGTTGCCAGCGGATGCAGGGTTGGAAGCGCTTGAACCCCATCTCAAAGAAACGGTGGCGATGATTGTCGCCTTTACCGATGTCAATGCGAAATTGCTGGCTGCGGCCCCAAATCTGAAGATCGTCTGCAAACACGGCGTAGGCGTTGATAATATCGATCTCAATGCGACGCGCGAAAAAGGCATTTATGTCACCAATGTGCCTGATGCCAATAAACATGCCGTTGCCGATTTTGCCTTTTCCTTGATCCTCAACTGCGCGCGCCAGCTCCCAAAGGCTATTGAACAAACCCGGGCCGGTCACTGGCCACGCATCTTCGCCTCCGATGTGTATGGCAAAACCATAGGTATTATTGGATTAGGTAACATAGGTAAACAGGTTGCGCTACGCGCCCGGGGATTCAATATGCGCGTATTGGCGTATGACGCTTGGCAGGACGCGCAGTTTGCCAAAGAGAATCGGGTTGAGTACGTCTCGCTCGACGAATTAACGGAACAAAGCGATTTCATAACCCTGCATACGCCTCTTACCCCTGAAACCAAAGATCTCTTTGATTTCGCGCGTATTAATAAAATGAAGCCCAGCAGTTATCTCATCAACGTGTCGCGGGGCGGCGTAGTGAATGAGGAGGATCTGCTGCAGGCGTTGACCGAAGGGGTGATTAAAGGAGCTGCCGCCGATGTCTTTTTACATGAGCCATGCGATTCGCATCCCTTGTTTTCCCTCGATAACTTCATTCCCACCGCACACATTGCAGGATACACCGAGGGCGCCATCAGCAATATTGGCGAGCAATGTGTTCATAATATTATTGAGTCTGTCATACATCAGCATAAACCGAAAAATATCATGAATGAATTATAACATTGTGGAGAATACTGTAGCCTTCCCACAATAATAAAAATGAACATCTACCATGGGCCTGATATATGAATAATTTTGCAGAGAAATCCCGAATCCGCTGGTGGATTGCGGGATTAATGTGGCTTGCTATTGCAATTAATTATATTGACCGAACGGTATTATCTGCGGCTGCCCCGCATCTCATCGACGAACTAAAACTCGACCCTGAAATGATGGGTTTTATAATGGCAGCTTTCTTCTGGTCATACTCGCTCTTACAAATACCCGCAGGCTGGTTTGCCGACCGCTTCGGGCAGAAAAAAGGATTAGGTTTTGCCGTTGCATGGTGGTCAATCGCCACGTCTATGATGGGATTAGCCACCGGATTTAAATCACTCCTCGCCTTGCGGCTTGCCCTCGGTGTCGGTGAAGCCGCGGCATACCCAAGCAACGCAGGCATCGCGGCTCGCTGGTTCCCTGACAGTGAGAGAGCGACCGTTTCCGGACTCTTTGACAGCGCCTCTAAATTCGGCGGCGCGGTGGCAATGCCACTGATCGTCTGGATGATTTACCAGTTTGACTGGCGAATGACGTTTCTCATCATTGGTAGCGTCGGGATTATCTGGGTTATTGCCTGGTATTTTATTTATACGGAAAATCCAGAAGACCACAAAAAAATCAGCACCAGCGAAGTTAAGCATATTCGTGAAGGTCAAAAACAAAAGCACGGTGATAAATCTGTGCTGCCTATGCGCTGGTATAAATTGCTGCGTTATCGCAATATCTGGGCGATGTGTATTGGTTTCTTTACCATCAACTATACTTCCTATTTCTTTATTACCTGGTTGCCTACTTATCTGGTAAAAGACAAAGGTATGGATTTCATTAAAATGGGAATGGTTGCCGCATTGCCGTTACTCTGCGGAATGGTGATCGAGGTCATCGCCGGCTGGGCATCTGACCGTATGGTGCATAAGCGAATTTTGTCACTGACGGCTACGCGTAAACTCTTTCTGACCATTGGTTTGTTGATGGCGTTATGCATTGGTTTTGCCCCCTTTACCGACTCGGTGTATATGACCGTCTTTTTACTGTGCGTCGCAAAATCTGGTACCACGGTCGCCGCATCACAGGTATGGGCGCTCCCAGGAGACGTTGCGCCTAAAAACAGCGTCTCGATCGTGGCTGGATTGCAGAATACCGTTTCCAACATGGGCGGCGCTGTAGGGCCGATAATTACAGGGGCGATCGTTGCCGCCACGGGTTCATTTACCTGGGCGCTGGTTTTTTCAGCCGCATTAGTCGTGGTAGGGATTCTGAACTATCTGTTTTTGATGGGTAAAGTTGAACCAATTATCGACAGTGAACATGAAGCACTGTGTATGAAAGAAGCACAACAGCACTAATCCCGCGCGCTTGCGGTTTTCCCGGTCAGTCATCGTACTGGCCGGGGTTACGCACTCCTCTCATAGGCAACCGTCTTCCCCAGCCAAACAACGTGATCTCAATCACAAAATGATTGTATTTTCGCCAGAAAACGTTTTAAGATCGATGCCTCTCCTTTTCGCAGTTAACCCGATTTATCGATATGACAACAGACACTGTTTCCCGCAAGGTGGCGTGGCTACGTGTAGTTACGCTTGCCATTGCCGGTTTTATTTTCAATACCACAGAGTTTGTCCCTGTCGGTTTGCTGTCCGACATCGCGCAAAGTTTTAATATGCAGACCGCGCAGGTCGGGATCATGCTGACAATCTACGCCTGGGTTGTTGCCTTAATGTCGCTTCCCTTCATGCTGCTTACCAGCCAGATGGAACGACGCAAGCTCCTGATCTGTCTGTTTGTGGTGTTTATTGCCAGCCATGTGCTCTCTTTCCTGGCATGGAATTTCACCGTGCTGGTGATTAGCCGTATTGGTATCGCCTTTGCACACGCTATTTTCTGGTCCATTACCGCATCGCTGGCAATTCGCCTGGCCCCGGCAGGAAAACGTGCGCAGGCGCTTAGCCTGATTGCTACCGGCACCGCACTGGCAATGGTGCTGGGTCTGCCTATCGGGCGTATCGTCGGTCAGTATTTTGGCTGGCGCACCACATTCTTTGCTATCGGCATGGGGGCGTTAGTCACCCTGCTTTGCCTGATTAAGTTACTGCCTAAATTGCCCAGCGAACACTCCGGCTCACTTAAAAGTTTGCCGGTGTTATTCCACCGTCCGGCGTTGATGAGCCTGTATGTGCTGACGGTGATTGTGGTCACCGCCCACTACACGGCTTATAGCTACATTGAACCGTTTGTACAGACCGTCGCCGGACTGAGCGCCAACTTTGCTACCGTGCTGCTACTGATTCTGGGCGGCGCGGGTATTATTGGTAGTGTGATATTTGGCAAACTGGGTAATCTACATGCTTCCATACTCATCAGTAGCGCCATTGCCCTGCTGACGGTATGCCTGGTGCTCCTATTGCCAGCCGCTGACAGCGAAATGCACCTCGCTATCCTCAGTATTTTCTGGGGCATTGCTATTATGTTGATCGGTCTTGGCATGCAGGTAAAAGTGCTGGCGCTGGCCCCGGATGCCACCGATGTCGCAATGGCACTGTTCTCCGGTATCTTTAATATCGGCATTGGCGCTGGCGCGCTGGTGGGTAATCAGGTGAGTTTACACTGGTCGATGTCAACGATTGGTTATACAGGCGCAGTACCTGCCGTTGTTGCGTTGGTATGGTCGGTGATAATCTTTCGCAAATGGCCGATATCGCTCGAAGAGCAGCCACAGCATTCATAAAAAACGGGCCTGGTATAAGACAATACCGGGCCCGTTTATTTAAGCGTAAGTTTTAATAATTTCCAGCACGCCGTTAATAATAAACTGCACACCCATACACACCAGCAGGAAGCCCATCAGGCGCGAAATAGCTTCTATGCCGCCTTTGCCTACCAGACGCATAATCCCACCGGAACTGCGTAAACACCCCCACAGGATCACACCGACAACCGCAAAAATTATCGGCGGCGCAACCATAATTACCCAATCAGGAAATTCGGAGCCATGACGGACGGTTGACGCCGAGCTGATGATCATGGCTATCGTACCCGGACCGGCGGTGCTTGGCATTGCCAGCGGTACAAATGCAATATTGGCAGTCGGTTCGTCTTCCAGCTCCTCTGATTTGCTTTTCGCCTCTGGAGACTCATGCGCCTTCTGTTGTGGAAACAACATCCGAAAACCGATAAACGCAACGATTAACCCACCTGCAATACGTAATCCGGGGATCGAAATCCCGAAGGTATTCATCACCAGCTGCCCGGCATAGTACGCCACCATCATGATGGCAAACACATACACAGACGCCATCAGGGACTGACGGTTACGCTCTGCGCTGTTCATATTACCGGCAAGGCCAAGAAACAACGCCACGGTGGTTAACGGGTTTGCCAACGGTAACAGGACTACCAGCCCCAGCCCTATTGCTTTAAACAAGTCCATCATAATGTCATCTTTCCTGTGCGTTAATCGTCAACGGCAAGTATAAGGTGAAAGCCGAGTGATAAGCCATTTTCACGGTGTAAGGATTCATTTTTCACCTGCGCCTATAAGCCATAATTATCAGACCGTTAAAATTATATACGTCAGTTGATGAGCCTGCTGATTTAGCAAAACGTGGCATTTGCCGACCCATTCATTTGACTTATATTTGCCTAAGCAATAATATCAGCCGTGACTAACTACTTGCCAGGGCAACCATTGTGAAAAGCACCAGTGATCTGTTTAACGAAATCATCCCACTGGGTCGTTTGATCTATATGGTTAATCAGAAAAAAGATCGTTTGCTAAACGACTATCTGTCACCGCTGGATATCACGGCATCACAGTTCAAAGTGCTCTGCTCCATCCGTTGTGCGGTGTGCATTACCCCTGTCGAATTGAAAAAAGTGCTGTCTGTCGATCTTGGCGCCCTGACGCGGATGCTGGACAGACTGGCCTGTAAAGGCTGGATAGAAAGGCTTCCGAATCCACATGATAAGCGTGGCGTGCTGGTGAAACTCACCGAGCATGGCGCAGCAATTTGCGAGCAGTGTCACCAATTAGTCGGGCAAGACCTGCACCAGGAACTAACAAAAAACTTAACGGCGGATGAAGTAGCCACGCTTGAGCATTTGCTTAAGAGAATCCTGCCGTAAACAGAAAAGAGGTATGACGATGTCCAGACGCAATACTGACACAATCACTATTCATAGCATTTTGGACTGGATCGAAAATAACCTTGAATCACCGCTCTCGCTGGAAAAAGTGTCTGAGCGTTCAGGTTACTCCAAATGGCACCTGCAACGGATGTTTAAAAAAGAAACCGGTCATTCACTAGGTCAATACATCCGCAGCCGTAAAATGACTGAAATAGCGCAAAAATTAAAAGAAAGTAACGAGCCGATTCTTTATCTGGCGGAGCGTTACGGCTTTGAATCTCAGCAAACGCTGACCAGAACGTTCAAAAACTATTTTGATGTTCCGCCGCATAAATACCGTATGACCAATATGCACGGCGAATCACGCTATTTGCTTCCGCTCAATCAGTGTAATTGCTAATCGCCAGTTAACGACGTAACCGAGGAAATGATGAAAATTCTGTCTTATGCGATGCTGGCCCTGCTGTTGGTTGTTTCGGGCCAGAGCATGGCGGAACAGACTGCGCAACCCGCCACCCAGAACAGTCGTGACGCAATGATTATGCCCCCTGCGCACGATCAGTCCCCGTTCGATTTTAATCATATGGGTGCCGGCAGCGATAAGTCCGACGAATTGGGGGTGCCTTATTACAATACGCGCAACCTGTAATTCGTTTTTGCCCCGCCTTTGCGCGCAAGGCCGTTCAGTTAACGCTTAAGTTTCAGGAAGTATCAACCTGTGTTGGCAGAAGTAATGAATATGCCATCCCAGAGAAAGGGTTCCGTTCACCTCAGTGGTGTCATTGCTCTGAAGCGCTGATACCCGTGAACGTGCAAGGGAGGCTCACCGCCGCCTCCCTTGCAACCCAGGCTCCCGGCGGGAAAATCGTCGCTTCGCGATTCATTCGTCTTATGCCGTCTGCCTGTCGGGTCGGGGCCGGGCCTGCGTCCATGCAGGCCGTCCCCTCTGCCCGCATCCCTGCGGGCAGACCCGGTCAGCCGTCAACGACTCATCGATTTTCAGCCGGACCGGGGTCATCGCTTCAACGCTCTGACTTCCAGCTAAATCTTTTTTGCTGTTCAAATATATTCAAATAAAAGTGCAGGAGGTCAGGTGTGGGCAGGTCCGGCTGAAAATTGCCGACGTGTTTCCGTAAGGCCGGGAGAGCCAGCATGGATGCTGGCTCAGGGCGCGCTTTGCAGGGACGCTACCTCGCGCCCGGCCCGATAGCCTGAAGGAATAAGCGGAGGGTATTGCGCAGCAACGATTTTCCCGCCGGGAGCCGGGATTGTAAAGGGCGTGGCGGAGAACGCCCTTTACACGTTCACAAGAATCAGTGTTTCAGAGAAAAGATGAACATGAGGTGAACGGAACCCTGATTAAGAATCACATGTTCACCATACATTCTTAACTGAACGGTATTGCGCCTTTGCGCGGGGCTTTTTACCCTCTCACCTGCGCTATCTTGCGCAAACGAAAGCCAAATACATTAATATACAGCCCAGCCATAATCAGCAGCGCACCCAGCAGTTGCAAACCCGTGAGCGTTTCATCCAGCAACACAGCTGCACTTGCCAGACCGACAACGGGCACTAACAGCGACAGCGGCGCTACCCGCCAGGTTTCATAACGCCCAAGTAATGAACCCCAGATTCCGTAACCCACAATGGTCGCCACAAACGCCAGATAAACCAGTGACAAAATGGTGATCATATCTATCGCCACCAGGCTCTGCACAATTTGTGTCGGACCATCTAGCAGTGCGGATGCCAAAAAGAACGGGATAATGGGAATTAAAGCGCTCCACACGACCAGGGACATCACAGCCGGACGCGACGTGTGCTGCATTATTTTTTTGTTAAAGATATTGCCGCAGGCCCAGCTTAGCGCCGCCGCCAGCGTCAGCATAAAACCGAGCATGCCGACATGCTGCCCGTTCAGACTAGCTTCAATCAATACCAGTACGCCAAAGACGGCCAGCGCAATCCCTACCAGCTGTTTCCCCTGCAAACGCTCGCCAAAAGCGAATGCCCCCAGAATGATGGTGAAAAACGCCTGAGCTTGTAATACCAGCGAAGCTAACCCGGCAGGCATACCGAATTTGATGGCGCTAAAGAGAAACGCGAACTGCCCAAAACTGATGGTCAGGCCATAACCGAGTAACAGCGAAAGCGGGATTTTCGGGCGGGCAATAAAGAATATCGCCGGAAATGCCACCAGTAAAAATCGCAATCCTGCCAGCATCAATGGCGGCATATTGTGCAGGCCAACTTTAATGACGACAAAGTTCAGGCCCCAAACGACAACGACCAGCAACGCTAACAACCCGTCTTTACGTGACATACCACCGCCCTTGCAAATATTAAATTTTTGTAAACAAGTTAAGGTAACGGAAATCATTGTACCGGAACAGATCATTAATTCAGGTAGGCTATTGAGGGCATTTTCCGACAACTTATTGAGTGTACATCACACTTTTACCATGCTATTTGTTTCTGATATCTAAAAAAAACATAACAACATGCATTGTCGGGCAGGAAAATGAATATCTCTCTGAGACGGTCCACTCTCGCGTTACTTGCATCATCCTTGTTATTAACCATTGGGCGCGGCGCTACGCTGCCATTCATGACGATTTACCTCAGTCGGCAGTATAACCTGAGCGTCGATCTGATCGGTTATGCGATGACGGTCGCCCTGACTATTGGCGTCGTTTTCAGCCTTGGCTTTGGTATTCTGGCCGACAAGTTCGATAAAAAACGCTACATGCTGCTGGCTATCTGCGGCTTTGCCTCTGGTTTTATTGCGATCCCACTGGTGCATAACGTCGTGGTGGTGGTGTTGCTCTTCGCCCTGATCAACTGCGCCTACTCCGTCTTCGCAACGGTGCTGAAGGCCTGGTTTGCCGATAATCTCTCTGCCACCAACAAAACGAAAATTTTCTCGCTTAATTATACCGTGCTGAACATCGGCTGGACCGTTGGCCCACCGCTGGGCACCCTGCTGGTGATGCAAAGTATTAACTTACCGTTCTGGCTGGCGGCCGCCTGCTCGGCTTTACCACTGGTGTTTATCCAGACGTGGGTAAAACGTTCAACGGTAGTATCAGAAGGTTCAAACGCCGCGGTTTGGTCACCCTCGATACTCCTGCACGACAGAGCATTATGTTGGTTTACGTTGTCGGCATTTCTGGCGTCATTTGTTGGCGGCGCATTTGCCTCCTGTATTTCACAATACGTGATGGTGGTCGCCAACGGTGATTTTGCCGAAAAAGTGGTTGCGGTCGTTCTGCCCGTCAATGCCGCCATTGTGGTATCGCTGCAATATGCCCTTGGACGCAGGATCACTGCCACTAACATTCGACCGCTGATGACAGTAGGCACAATCTTCTTTGTGCTCGGCCTGGTTGGTTTCATGTTTTCCGGCAATAGCTTATGGTTCTGGGGTATTTCTGCGGCCCTTTTCACGATCGGCGAAGTCATTTACGCACCGGGCGAATACATGCTGATCGATAACATCGCCCCGGCCGGCATGAAAGCCAGCTATTTTTCCGCCCAGTCGCTGGGCTGGCTTGGTGCCGCGGTAAACCCATTGGTCAGCGGCGTCATTTTGACCACATTACCGCCATGGTCGCTGTTTGTGGCGCTGATCGTGGCGATTGTCCTTGCCTGGGCGTTAATGATAAAGGGTATGCGCGCCAAACCCTGGGATCAGACGGCGGTCTGCTGATTGTTATCGCGACAGATCCATAGTGGTTCTGTCGCGTATCTCAAATGGCCACCAGCCCTCGTACTCCCTCGGATTCCATATTCTCACCGGAACCGCTTTGAATAATATTTCCGCGCGACATAAGCAGGTATTTGTCAGCCAGCTGCTGCGCAAAATCATAGAACTGTTCCACCAGCAAAATGGCCATATCACCCCGATGCGCCAGGTGAGAAATAACCTGACCAATCTCTTTAATTACTGACGGCTGGATCCCCTCGGTGGGCTCATCGAGGATCAACAACTGCGGCCGACTGGCCAGCGCCCGTCCAATAGCCAGTTGTTGTTGTTGTCCACCGGACAAATCTCCGCCCCGTCGATACTTCATCTCCTGTAGCACTGGAAATAGCGCGTAAATATCATCTGGCACTCGCCGGGCGTCCTGTGCTGAAAAGCGGGAAAGGCCCAGCAGCAAGTTCTCTTCCACTGTCAGACGCGGAAAAATATCGCGTCCCTGCGGCACGTACGCTACACCGGCTCTGACCCGTTGATGGGGTTTCCAGTACGTGACATTTTTCTCCTGCCAGAGCACGCTTCCACTGCGGGCAGGGATAAGCCCCATCAGGCATTTTAAGAGCGTTGTTTTACCCACGCCGTTACGCCCCAGCAGACACGTCACCTCACCGATACGCGCTTCAAAGCTCACGCCACGCAGAATATGGCTACCGCCATAGTATTGATTCAGTTCATTTACCTGCAGCATCAGCCCTCCTTACCGTCCAAGATAAACTTCAATAACTTGCTCATTGACCTGCACATCGCGCAGGCTGCCTTCAGCCAGCACTCGCCCTTGATGCAATACCGTAACGTGGTCAGCAATTGTCTCGACAAACCCCATATCATGCTCAACCACCATCAGCGAGTGCTTCCCGGCAAGCTGGCGAAACAGTTCCGCGGTGTATTCCGTCTCCGCATCCGTCATCCCCGCTGCCGGCTCATCCAGCAGCAGCAAATGCGGCTCCTGGACCAGCAACATGCCGATCTCAAGAAACTGCTTTTGCCCGTGCGAAAGCAGCCCGGCACGGCGTTCTCGATCGTTTCCCAGGCGCAACAGCACCAGCACTTCATCGATGCGGTCCCGCTGTTCACCCGAAAGGCGCGCCCGTAAAGACCCCCAAACGGATTTATCGTTTTTCAGTGCCAGCTCCAGATTCTCCACCACTGTTAATGCTTCAAATACCGTGGGCTTCTGAAATTTTCGTCCAATCCCCTGACGCGCAATGGCGATAGAATCAAACGCCATTAAATCAATCGACTGATCGTAAATCGCGCGGCCGCTTTGCGGTCTGGTTTTGCCGGTAATGACATCCATCAACGTCGTTTTTCCGGCACCATTAGGACCAATAATGCAGCGCAGTTCCCCTACGCCAATATCAAGTGTGAGATCCGTTAGCGCCTGAAACCCATCGAAGTTCACGTTGATTTTTTCCAGCTGCAATACCGGGTCGGTTTGATTGCGAAATCTGTCCCCTGGCAACTGGCGGGTAAAAAGACCTTCATCTGGCTGCATTATTTGTCTCCTTTGCGAAACAGACCAATCACGCCACGGGGTAAAAACAGCGTAACGCCAATAAAAATCAGGCCAAGAAACAGTTGCCAGTATTCAGGCATGATTACCGTAAACAGACTTTTAGCGCCGTTCACCAACACAGCGCCAAAAACCGGGCCAATCAGGGTTCCGCGACCACCGAGGGCGACCCAAATCGCCGCTTCAATCGAGTTGGTCGGTGACATTTCGCTGGGGTTAATGATGCCCACCTGCGGAACATACAGCGCACCAGCCAGCCCGCACAGCACAGCGGAAAGCGTCCATACCAGCAGCTTGAAGCCTTTCGGATCATAGCCACAGAACATCAGCCGATTCTCGGCATCGCGCACGGCAGTCAGGATACGACCAAACTTACTGCGCGCCAGCGCCAGTCCCAGCCATAACGCCAGCACCAGTAGCATCACCGTCGCCAGAAACAGCGCGATACGGGTTGAGGTCGCGGTCACGGGGAATCCCAGAATAGTGGTAAATCCGGTGAAACCGTTATTTCCACCAAACCCGGTTTCGTTACGGAAAAACAGCAACATGCCAGCGAAAGTCAGGGCCTGAGTCATGATGGAGAAATAGACGCCCTTGATTTTTGAGCGAAAGGCAAACCAGCCAAACACCAGCGCCAGCAGGCCGGGTACCAGCACAACCAGCAGCATTGCCCAGATAAAGTGTTGCGTTCCCCACCAAAACCAGGGCAGTTCGGTCCACGACAGAAACGACATAAAAGCCGGTAGTCCTTCGCCGGAGGCCTGACGCATCAGGTACATCCCCATCGCATATCCCCCCAGCGCAAAGAAAATGCCATGGCCCAGTGAGAGCATTCCGGCATAGCCCCACACCAGATCCAGTGCGACCGCCACAATGGCATAGCACAGGATTTTCCCAGCCAGCGTTAGTGTCCAGACGGAGATTGCCAGCGGATGATCCACCGGTAGCAGCGCCAGAAATGGCAGAATAATGAGCGCCAGCAGCAAAAACAGCCCCAGGATGCGCGTCACGCGCGGCGCTTTTCGTGCCAGTGTTAATGTCATTGGCATAGTCATTAGTCAATAACCCTCCCTTTCAATGCGAAAAGTCCCTGAGGTCGTTTCTGGATAAACAGAATGATCAGCACCAGGATCATAATTTTGCCGAGCACAGCCCCCACCTGAGGCTCAAGAATTTTATTGAAGATCCCGAGACCAAACGCCGCCACCACACTCCCGGCGAGTTGTCCAACCCCGCCAAGCACCACCACCAGAAACGAATCAATAATGTAACTTTGCCCCAGTTCTGGCCCCACGTTACCCAACTGCGACAGCGCCACGCCACCCAGCCCGGCAATCCCTGAACCCAGCCCAAAGGCCAGCATATCGACTCGCCCGGTGGGCACGCCGCAGCAGGCCGCCATATTGCGGTTTTGCGTCACCGCGCGCACGCGCAGCCCAAGACGGGTCTTATTCAGCAATAACCAGGTGAAGAACAGCACCAGCATGGCAAAGCCAAGCACCACAATTCGGTTCCACGGCAAAATCAGATTGGCATAGACCTGAATCCCCCCGGAAAGCCATGTCGGATTGGCGACCTCGAGATTTTGTGCACCAAAGGTCATTCGCACCAACTGGATCAGCATCAGGCTGATCCCCCATGTAGCCAGTAGTGTTTCAAGCGGACGGCCATATAAATGGCGGATCACACCGCGCTCCAGCAGCATTCCTACTGCCGCGGTAAGTAAAAAGGCGACCGGAAGCGCAATGACCGGGTACCAGGCTAACCATTGCGGAAGAAACTGCCCCATCAGCTGTTGCACCATCCAGGTACAGTAAGCGCCGAGCATCAACATCTCGCCATGCGCCATATTGATGACACCCAGCAGCCCGTAAGTAATCGCCAGCCCTAACGCCGCCAACAGCAAAATAGAGCCCAGAGACAACCCCATAAAGGCTTGACCAAGAAGATCGCCAATCTTCATGCGATGCGCGATAGAATTTAGACTTTCGTTGGCGGCAGCGCGAACGCGGGCATCAGGCTCATGTTCTGCACGGGTGAAGGGTTGTAATTTCGCCTGGGTTTCAGGGTCATTTGACGCCCCCAACTGTTCAATTGCCTGCCGCCTGACCTCGGGCGAGGTACTGGTCAGTCGCAGGTTAGCCAGAGCAATAACCAGGGCGGATTTCACATTAGCATCCGGTTCCTGCGCCAGTCGTTGCTGCAAAAATGACAGCATGCCAGGCTGAGCCTCACGCTGTAATATCCTGGCTGCGGCGCTCCTTTCAGTGACACTGTCACTTAAAAGTTGATGAACGGCCAACGTTCCGGCAACCAGATTGCGCAGCCGGTTAGTCAGCCGGACTTTTTTTAGCTCACCGTCAGGACCTGTTGCCCTCCCCAACGGTTGTGCTTGCGCCCCATCCATGACAAACGCATTTTTCGCGCTATCGGTCAGCAGATTTTCATCTCGCAGCGCCTTAAGCACGGGTAAACGCTTAAGGTCAGGATTTGTCGCCCACTGTTCAAGTAAGACAGCCTGCTGCGTCCGGTTGGCAGCGGTAAAAGTATCGGCATCTGATGCCTGCGCTATCCACGGCAAAAACCACGTCAGCAACATCACACCACGAATAAAGCGCATGGCTTTCATGAGCATTCTCCCAAGCGTTGCCCTCCCGCAGGAGGGCATAAGATCAGTTGCTGGCGGTTTTCACGGGTTGTTCAGATTTTTTATCATTGCCGGCGATATACGGGCTCCACGGCTGGGCACGGACCGGCTCATCGGTTTGCCACACCACGTTAAACTGACCGTTGCCTTCAATCTCGCCAATCATGACGGGTTTATGCAGGTGATGGTTGGTGGCATCCATCGTGAGGGTAAAGCCAGATGGCGCGGCGAATGATTGCCCAGCCATTGCAGCACGGACTTTATCCACATCGGTAGTTCCGGCTTTTTCTACTGCCTGTGCCCACATATGCAGGCCAACCCAGGTGGCTTCCATTGGGTCGTTTGTCACAACCGAATCCGCATTCGGTAATTTGTGCGCTTTGGCATACGCCCGGTAATCCGCGACAAACTTCTTGTTAGCCGCATTATCGACAGACTCAAAGTAGTTCCAGGCGGCAAGGTTGCCTACCAACGGTTTCGTATCAATACCGCGTAATTCTTCCTCACCTACGGAGAAGGCCACTACCGGAACATCGGTGGCTTTCAGACCCTGGTTCGCTAACTCTTTATAGAATGGAACGTTAGAATCACCGTTGATGGTTGAGACCACCGCCGTTTTTCCCCCTGCGGCGAATTTTTTAATACTGGCGACAATGGTCTGATAATCACTGTGTCCGAACGGGGTGTACACCTCTTCGATGTCTTTATCGGCAACGCCTTTCGAATGCAAAAAGGCACGGAGAATTTTGTTAGTCGTGCGCGGATAAACATAATCAGTCCCCAGCAGGAAGAAGCGTTTCGCACCACCGCCATCCTCACTCATCAGATACTCAACCGCCGGGATCGCCTGCTGATTAGGCGCCGCGCCGGTATAGAAGACGTTAGGCGACATTTCCTCGCCTTCATACTGCACCGGATAAAACAGCAAACCATTTAACTCCTCGAATACCGGTAACACCGATTTACGCGAAACCGATGTCCAGCACCCGAACACCGCCGCCACTTTGTCCTGACTCAGCAACTGTCGGGCTTTTTCAGCAAATAACGGCCAGTTCGAGGCCGGATCAACCACAACCGGCTCCAGCTTTTTGCCCAACACGCCGCCCTGCGCATTGATTTCGTCAATAGTCATCAACGCCACATCTTTCAACGGCGTTTCGGAAATCGCCATCGTTCCGGATAACGAATGCATGATGCCCACTTTAATAGTGTCAGCCGCCTGGACGCTAAAACTCATGCCCATTGCCATAACGGAGGCCGATAACGCAAAAGCTTTTAAAAATGTACGACGCTGCATAGTTTCACTCCTGAAATTAGATTCGCTGAAAGCTCCGGTGCAGCCGGGCAGACAAAACGGTGCAAATTAAGGGGATTCAGAAGCAATAAGGCAAAAACGATGCCAGATATTAAAATATCATATAAAATCAAGGCATTAGAATCGTATAACTCAGTAACTGGATGAAAACATTTCATCAAGAAGGGGGATCGCCAGGAAAATTGAACCACCATGAGACAGCGTTGCATTATAAACGTGCAACAATTTGCGTCGGGTTCGCATAGCAATGACTGTGGAACTCAGCATAAAATCGTGGTTAATTTGCGCAAGGATAAGCGCGCCTTGTCACTATTATTTATTTCCCCCGACGAAATCGCGTCATTTTTTTACATTTCAGACGAAATAATCACACAGTTCAGCCTTTGTTTAAGTTGCAATTGCTACTATAGTCATAAGCGAGGTGAACTTAAGGTAAGAGAGGAAACTCACAGATAAAGGAGCATTTACTATGCTGGGTAATATGAATATTTTTATGGCTGTTCTGGGAATTATTTTATTTTCCGGTTTCCTGGCCGCGTATTTTAGCCACAGATGGGATGATTGATGAACGGCGATAGTCCTGAACCGAACCGGCCCCTTGTCGCGTCACTGCACAAGGGGCCATTTTTTTACCTGCATCGCCTTTCCGGCACCTTTTCCCTGGCCACAGATAAAAAAAACCGCCGGATAAACCAGCGGTAAATGCTTGCATGGATAGATTTGTGTTTTGCTTTATACGCTATCTGGCAATTCCCTGCGAAGATAACGGATAGTCTGCTAACCTAGCATCGGCAACCCCAATGAAAGCTAAACGAAACGCAACTAACATAAAACGGCTTAGATGAATTTCACGCGCTGAGGTGGAACGAAGGCCCATCACTGGCGTTAACCAGCGTGATCTGCTCGCGTTCATCCATAAACATACAGCGATTCCTGCCGCTCTGTTTTCCCTGGTACATCGCTCTGTCTGCCCGTCCAAGAGCAGTATCTAATTTTTCATCCCGCTGAGCTCTGGTGATACCGGCCGTTACGGTGATAGCGATCTCTCCATCTGCGTAGGGGATTTTTTGCTGGCCTACAAGCTGACACAATCGCAACCCTGCCTGGCGGGCCTGCTCGTCAGTTTTGGTTCGGATGATGATAATAAATTCTTCGCCACCGTAGCGGTACGCAACTTCATCATATCGCGTCCATGCCAGAAAATTTGCAGCCAGAGCGCGTAATACCACGTCCCCCACAAGATGACCATACGTATCATTAACGTGTTTAAAACGGTCGATATCCAGTAGCAATATATAAAGATTAAGCGGCCCGGCATCGATTAACTGTTGGTCAAAAGACTCATCGAGCATTCTTCTGCCAGGTAAGCCTGTTAATATGTCGATATTACTGCGGATACTCAGCAAATATATTTTATAGTCCATCACAGCAGACGTAAATGCCAGTAACGCATCCTCAAATTTGGTGAAATGCCATGGATAACTACGTTTCTCCAGTATTGCCGATAGCAAATCCTTCCCTGATAAATGCATTTTTTCGTGAACATTATTTATCTTATTCACATAGCTACAATCATCTTCATTGCGCAGCGATTGATTATTAAGCCACTGTCCAAATTGACAAACGAAATGCGCGTTGTCACCCATGATATCCGGTTGCCTAGCATTCGAGGTTACTGCGCAACGGAACATATTCACCAGCCATTTATAGTGGGCATCAATGGACTTGTTTAACTCGATCAAAATTGCATCTATTTCCGTAGTATTTCTCATCATCACGATCTTCCTCCCTGTTCGAACGTTTCTGATGCAATCATCTTAACGACAAAAAAGAAAACTTATGTAAATTTTTTATTTTGAGAATAAACCTTATCAGTTTCAGTAATGAACATAAGATAAGACCGGGCATCACGCCCGGCTCTGCGCAAGATCTAAAAATGCTTACGCGCTCAAACCACGATGTGCCAGCATCGGCTCCATGCGGGGATCGCGCCCGCTCCACTGGCGATAAAGCTCAGCTAAATCAGTGCTATTCCCGCGGGACAAAATCGCTTCGCGGAATTTCTGTCCGTTTTCGCGGGTTAATCCGCCCTGCTCTACAAACCACTGATAACCGTCATCGGCCAGCATTTGCGTCCATAAATAGGCGTAATAACCCGCGGCATAGCCACCGCCAAAAATATGGGCAAAATAACTGCTGCGATAACGAGGCGGCACGGCCTGAAGATCCAGATCTTCTGCCGCCAGCGCCTGCTGCTCGAATTGATCAACCGAATAAGATGACGCGCTCATCTCCAGACTGTGCCAACGCATGTCCAACAATGCGGCACTGAGCAGTTCGGTCATATCGTAGCCTTTATTGAACAGGCTGGCCCGCTGCATTTTATCCCGCAACGCCTGCGGCATTGGCTCTCCGGTTTCGACATGACGGGCAAATCGGGCAAAAACCTGCGGATGGCTCGCCCAGTGTTCGTTAATCTGCGAAGGAAACTCGACAAAATCACGCGGTGTGTTAGTCCCTGAAAGCGTGGCATAACGCTGAGTGGCAAACAGACCGTGTAACGTGTGGCCAAATTCATGGAACAACGTAATGACATCATCCCACAGCAGTAACGCGGGCTTACCCGTTGTGGGTTTTTGATAATTACAGACGTTGTAAATAACCGGTCGGGTTTCGTTCAGCTCCGATTGCTCAACAAAATTGCCCATCCATGCCCCGCCGCTTTTTGATTCGCGGGCGAAGAAATCACCGTAAAACAACGCCAGTCCTGCGCCATCGTGGTCGAAAATTTCCCATACCCGCACGTCCGGGTGATAAACCGGAATGTCGAATCGCTCAACGAATTTGATACCAAAGAGCTGATTGGCCGTCCAGAAAACGCCCTCGTTCAACACCGTATCCAGAGCAAAGTAAGGTTTAAGCTGTGCCTCATCAAGGGCGTATTTCTCACGGCGGACCTGCTCAGCATAAAATGCCCAGTCCCAGGCCCTGACACTAAACCCTCCCTGCTCTTGATCGATGACTTTCTGGATTTCTGCCTGTTCATCCAACGCACGCTGTCGCGCGGCCGGAACGATCGCCCGCATAAACGAAAGTGCCGCTTCAGGCGTTTTAGCCATCTGGTCGGCGGTTTTCCAGGCCGCATAATTGGCAAAACCGAGTAATTTCGCCTGTTGCATGCGGATGTCGACCAGACGCTGAATAATAGCCCGGGTATCGTTATCGTCATCGTGTTCAGCCCGCGTCCACGCCTGGGTAAACAGTTCTTCACGGATCTGGCGATCGCGTAACACGGCAAGCGCCGGTTGTTGAGTGGTATTCACTAACGGAATAACCCAACGTGATTCGAGCCCCTTTTCTTTTGCAGCCTCAGCGGCAACGGCAAGTTCTTCTGCGCTAAGCCCGTCAAGCCGCCGAACATCATCCACCACCAAAGCACCGGACTTGTTCGCCGCCAGCAGACGCTGATTAAACTGACTGGTCAGCGTGGCTGACTCGGTATTAAGTGCTTTGAGGCGTGCTTTGTCGGCCTCATTCAGACGGGCGCCTGCCAGTACAAAACGCTGGTAAATGACCTCCACCAGGCGCAATGATTCGCTATCCAAACCTAATGTATGACGTCGTTGCCAGACAGCCTCGACGCGGGCGAAAAGTGCACCATCAAGGTAGATATCATTGGCAAGCCCCGCCAGTTCTGCTGAGAACGCTTCGTCAAGGCGCTGTAGTTCATCGTTGGTGTGCGCCGACGTCATCGCGAAGAAAACGCTGGTTACGCGCGTGAGCAATGCGCCACTTTGTTCAAGTGCCTGGAGAGTATTGGCGAAATCAGGATCCTGAGTATTGTGTACAATCGCCTCGATCTCTGCGCGTTTTTGCCGCACGCCCTCATCAAACGCCGGACGATAATGCTGCACGTCAATCTGATCAAACTGCGGCGCCTGATACGGCAATGTGCTGTGGTGTAAAAAAGGATTCGTTAACGACATCTTTCACTCCTGAAAACGATTTGTTTACCAGAGTAGACTTCCCGGGAATCGACCGCAATCCTGTTAACCAGGAATAGCTCTTAACAGAAATGACGTGCTATGGTAGTACTACATAAAAAGCGTTGAGGAACAGTGAGATGATCGTTTTAGTAACCGGAGCAACCGCAGGTTTTGGTGAGTGCATTACGCGTCGTTTTATTGAGAATGGCCATAAAGTTATTGCCACCGGACGCCGCCAGGAGCGCCTGCAGGAGCTCAAAGATGAGCTGGGTGACCGCCTCTTTATCGCGCAACTGGACGTACGTAATCGCGCATCGATTGAAGAGATGCTGGCGTCCTTACCTGCTGAATGGCGCGATATTGATGTTCTGGTCAACAACGCGGGTCTGGCGCTGGGCCTCGAGCCTGCCCACAAGGCCAGCATTGAAGACTGGGAAAACATGATCGATACCAACAACAAAGGTCTGGTTTATATGACCCGTGCCGTGCTGCCTGGTATGGTTGAGCGCGATCGCGGACATATTATCAATATCGGCTCTACCGCCGGTAGCTGGCCATACGCCGGCGGTAACGTTTATGGCGCGACCAAAGCGTTTGTCCGTCAGTTTAGTCTCAACTTGCGTACTGACTTACACGGGACAGCGATTCGTGTTACCGACATTGAACCAGGTCTGGTTGGCGGTACGGAATTCTCTAACGTGCGTTTCAAAGGCGATGATGCCAAGGCTGAAAAAGCTTACGAAAATACCACTGCGTTGACCCCGCAAGATGTTACAGAAGCGGTATGGTGGGTGGCTTCGTTACCTGCTCATGTCAACATTAACACCCTTGAAATGATGCCGGTCACGCAGTCTTTTGCCGGGCTGAGTGTCCATCGGAGCTAATTTCCCTGCCCGGCCTTGCGCCGGGTATAGATAGCCTGAAATAAGTGATAAAATATCCGGGTTAACTCTCTAAAAAGTAAGAATGAATGACCGTAGAAACGCAGCTCAACCCTACACAGCCTGTAAATCAGCAGATTTACCGTATTCTTCGTCGTGATATCGTGCATTGTCTGATTGCGCCTGGTACGCCGCTGTCGGAGAAAGAGGTTTCCGTACGCTTCAATGTTTCACGCCAGCCGGTACGAGAGGCATTCATCAAACTGGCAGAGAACGGTCTGATTCAGATCCGTCCGCAGCGTGGCAGCTACGTGAACAAAATTTCGTTGTCGCAGGTGCAAAACGGTTGTTTTGTTCGCCAGGCAATTGAATGTGCTGTGGTCCGCCGCGCTGCCGCCCTGATCACCGATAAACAATGCTATCAGCTCGAACAGAATCTGCATCAGCAGCGCATTGCGATTGACCGAAAACAAATTGATGATTTCTTCCAGCTTGACGATGAGTTTCATCAGAAACTGGCTTTAATCGCCGAGTGCCAGCTCGCCTGGGACACCGTCGAGAATATTAAAGCCACCATTGACCGCGTTCGCTATATGAGCCTGGATCATATTTCCCCTCCTGAAATGCTGCTTCGCCAGCATCACGATATCTTTGCCGCACTTGAAAAACATGATGGTGACGGCGTCGAGCGCGCAATGATGCTGCACCTTCAGGAGATCGGTGAGTCTGTGCAGCTTATTCGCCAGGAAAATAGCGACTGGTTCAGCGAAGATTAATTTTACGCTCACCTCTCTGCGGGGTGAGTTGTCCTGCGTTTACCCTCTCCTGCACATCTCTCTAAAAAAGCTGTGATTTTGATCGAAAACAAAAAAAATCCTTAGCGAGAAGCGTATTTATATTGCGCCCGTTACGTGGGACCAGAGGCCCACGGGCTTTGACGGTGAGTTGGAAAGGAGAAAACACCATGAAAACATACGATCGTAACCGCAACGCAATCACCACTGGCAGCCGCGTCATGATTAGCGGCACCGGACTCACAGGCCGCATTACAGCGATAGACACCGATGGCCTGACCGCTGAGCAAATTCGCCGTGGCAAAACAGTGGCAATCGAAGGGTGTGAAGGTAAATATACCCCTATCGAGTTGATTCGTTTGGGCATGAACTAATTGGTGTGAATGCCAGAAAACTCTGCGCCATCTGGCTCGCTGAAAGCCAGATGGCGACATAAATGATGCCCTTCGTTACTTCAGTTTTGCTGCATACTTCGCAACCGTTGCCTTTGCCCCTTCAGCCAGTAAAGCAAGATAGGCTTCTGTGACCTGGTTTTTGAATAGTTCTACCTGCGGTAATTCGCGACCAAAAATGGCATCAATCGCCAGTAACGCCTGAACGCGTGCTTCCCCCTCGTGACTACTGCGAACCGCAGTCTGGATCACCGGCAACAGCGGATCGCTGATTTCAATCGCCTGACCGTGTTCATCCACACCGCCGACATAGCGCATCCAGGCAGCTACGCCCAGTGCCAGCAGCGCAAAATGGCTGCCATGCGCAATGTGCCAACGAATTGAATCGAGCATACGCTGCGGTAGTTTTTGGCTACCATCCATCGCAATCTGCCAGGTACGGTGACGCAGTGCCGGGTTGCTGTAGCGCTCAATGAGCAGATCGGCATAGTGCTGCAGATCCACACCTTTCACTTTCAGCGTCGGCGCCTGTTCCTGCAACATCAACGCTCGCGCGGCAAGACGATAATTTTCATCCTCCATGCAGTCGTTGATATGCTGATAACCCGCCAGATAACCAAGATAGGCAAGGAAAGAGTGACTGCCGTTGAGCATACGCAGTTTCATCTCTTCAAACGGAATCACATCCGATACCAGCTCCGCCCCGGCCTTTTCCCATGCCGGACGACCGGCGACAAAGTTATCTTCAATTACCCACTGACGGAACGGTTCACAGGCTACGCCTGCCGGGTCGCGTACCCCGGTGATGTGTTCAATTTTGTCCAGCGTCTCCGGGGTAACCGCAGGAACAATGCGGTCAACCATTGTAGACGGGAACGTCACATGCTGTTCGATCCACGTGGCCAGTTCAGCATCTACCGCCCGGGCATACGCAGTGACGACATTGCGCATCACGTGGCCGTTTTCAGGCATGTTGTCGCAGGACATCACGGTAAATGCGGCTAACCCCGCAGCTTTGCGGCGCGCCAGAGCTTCAACTACCACGCCTGGCGCAGTTTTTGGTTGTTTTGGATTTTGCAAATCGGCGGCAATCATGGGGTTGTCTAACATCAGTTGCCCCGTCGCCGGAGAGTGGCAATATCCTTTTTCGGTGATGGTGAGAGAAACGATCGCCACCTGCGGTTCGCACATCGCAGCCAGTACGCTTTCCAGGCCATCTACCTGCGCATGCAGCGCGTTTTTCACCACACCAACGACTCTGGCAGTCCACGCATCCGCAGACATTTCCGCAACGGTATACAGATAATCTTGCTGTTTCAGATCGGCAATCTGCTGCTCACCGCCAATCAGATTTACTTCGCAATAACCCCAGTCACTGCCGTATTCTGCAGCCAGGATGTCAGCATAAACACCCTGATGTGCGCGATGAAACGCGCCAAATCCCAGATGAACAATACGTGGGACCAGTGTGGTACGATCGTAGTCAGGAAGCGCAGCCTTTGCCGCTAAGAGCTTGTTTTGCATGGTATGGCCTACTTATCTATGAAATCAGGACTGTCTCAGAGTAACGCCTGTAGGGTTGTATGTTTTGATTTGCATTAAGCTTTTCATAATTGGTATGACATCATTTAAAGCTGTGTAATAGCATGGGCGGAGCATAATCGTATCCGTCCATGCTATTACCAGGACTTAGCTTATCTGGGTCGCCGAACAACGAACTTTATTCGTCTGACTCACTTCAGCGGCATCCTCAAGCATACTCAAATCGCGGTCTTTCACTTCCGGCATCAGCAGCGCAGACACCAGACCGATCAGTGAATAGGCAATGACCATCGCCAGAATTGGCCACCAGGAATTGGTCATGTTACAGAAAATACCGGCCAGAACAGGTCCAAAACCAACGGCTACCAATCCGCCCGCCTCTTTTGAAATCGCCATTCGCGTAAACCGATTGCGGGCACCAAACATTTCAGCCATGGTGATATTTTCGAGAGCAAATAATCCCAACACAGCAAAGTTATGAATGACAATCAATGCTGTCATAATAACGCCAGGGCTATACGTTTTATCCACTACAATAGACAACATCGGGTAAGCCAAAATAATGGCTGAGATATTGAGGATAATATAGGGTAAACGACGGCCAAATTTATCAGACAACCAACCGAGCAGCGGTATGGTAATAAATCCCAGTACCGAGCTAATCATTAATGCATCAGTGGGGATTGATTTATCAAACAACAAAGTCTGAACTAAATAACCGGCGAGGAATGTCTGGATTAATCCTGAGTTACCCGCCTGCCCAAAGCGTAAACCGGTTGCCAGCCAGAACGATTTACTGGTAAACATCGCCCCCAGCGTATTTTCCGACGAATTGTTTAATGTAGGCGCATTTTCCTCATTATTCACTTTCTCAAATACCGGACTTTCTTTGAGGTTCATACGTAACCAGATAGCAAAGATCATCACCACGACACTGGCCAGGAACGGAATACGCCAACCCCAGGCTAACAATTCCTCACGGCCAAGAGCAAAGAACATCACCGCCCAGATTGCAGTTGCGCTAAGGGTCCCACAGTTGGTTCCCATGGCGACAAGTGAGGAAATAATCCCGCGTTTCCCTTTCGGCGCATACTCGGCAAGCATCGTTCCCGCCCCCGAGATTTCAGCCCCCGCGCCAAGTCCTTGCACAATACGCAGCGTCACCAGCAGTACGGGTGCAAAGATACCGATTTGCGCATAGGTTGGTAGAACGCCGATTAATGTTGTACAAATCCCCATCATCGTAATAGTGATAAACAACACCTTTTTACGCCCGATTCTGTCTCCCATCTTGCCAAATATAAATGCCCCGACGATACGAGCAATATATCCCGCACCGTAGGTTCCCATCGCTAAAATGAGGGCCATCGCCGCAGATTGTTCCGGGAAAAATATCTCATGGAATACCAGCGCGGCACCCAAAGAATATAACTGAAAATCCATAAATTCGAGCGCAGTACCTAACCATCCGGATACGGCGGCTCTGACCAGATCTTTGGTGGATCTTTCGTGTTTTTCTTGATTCATATTGGCTATCTCTTAGAGGTAAGATGCGTACCACTTACTCGCAGTTATTTATATTATTCAGTGAATGTGAGTAAAACTTTGCAGCAGTGCTGCTGATCTTTCTCGAACAATTCAATTGCGTCTGTAACGTGGTGATAGTCAAAAGTATGGGTAATAAGTTGATTAGGGTTAATAAGTCCGTTAACCAACCAATCAATAACAACCGGGAATTTATTGGCATTTAATCTTGAGGAATAAATTGAAAGTTCTTTCCCGGTAATGCCCTGCTGAACAATCTGACAAGGTTCGCTGGAGAAGCCCATCAGGACAATCCGTGCGGCTGGCGATGCCAGCGTGATAGCCTCCTGTAAAATGGATG
The DNA here is from genome assembly GCF_005280815.1 of Citrobacter sp. TBCS-15. NCBI lineage: Bacteria > Pseudomonadati > Pseudomonadota > Gammaproteobacteria > Enterobacterales > Enterobacteriaceae > Citrobacter > Citrobacter sp. TBCS-15. The sequence continues at coordinate 381,603 of NZ_SZWK01000102.1, forward strand.
GATGACAAGCCGCATCCACGATGATGGTCGGCTTAAGCTCTTTTTCCGCCAGGAAATCGTGCAACGATTGCTGACCATTATTTATTACCCAGTCAGCGCCGCACTGCTTCGCCATGCTCAGGCGTTCTTCGATTCTGTCGGCAATCACCACAGTTTTTACTTTATAGACACGTTTAAGCGCCTGTACGGTGGTTAGCCCCATAGGCCCTGCGCCATAAATCAGCGCAATATCATTTTCTGTAGGTTTAATTTGTCCGGTTACGTTCGCGGCGATGGTAAAAGGCTCTACCATGACGGCATGTTCATCAGAAACGGCATCGGGGATCGGCCAGGCATTTTTTGCCGGTACAACGGCGTACTCGCTAAAACCACCATCGCGATGAACGCCCAGCACCACCAGCGATGTGCAAACGTTAGGTTTACCTATTGAACAGGGATAGCAATGCCCGCAGCTGATAACGGGATCAACGGATACTCGTTCACCCATTCGCGCACGATCAACACCTTCCCCTACCGCATCGATCACGCCAAAAAATTCGTGGCCGATAACGCGAGGATACTGCGCAAATGGATTATGCCCGCGGTAAATATGGCTATCGGAACCACAAATTCCCGCCAGTTTTACCTTCACCCTCACCTCTCCCGCTAATGGCTCTGGAACGGGCCGCTCGGCAATGACCAGCGTATTTGGTTTTTCAATCACAATACTTTTCATAGCAATCACTCCTTACCAGTTCCACAGCGTGCCATCTTCCAGGCGAGCGACAGGCAGATATGCCGGGTCATACGGATATTTCGCAGCCAGTTTTTCATCAAACTCAATACCAAGGCCTGGCTTATCGCCCGGGTGCATGTAGCCGTTATCAAAAGTCCAGTTATGCGGGAACACTTCCAGCATTTGCTCGGAATACCCCATATATTCCTGAACGCCGAAGTTCGGCACCCACAGATCAAAATGCAGTGCTGCGGCCATGCATACGGGTGACAGATCGGAAGGTCCATGCGACCCCGTGCGTACCTGATACAGCGAGGCGAAATCGGCAATACGGCGCATACCGGTAATGCCGCCCGCATGGGTAATGGTGGTGCGGATATAGTCGATCAGCTGTTCTTCGATCAGCTGTTTGCAATCCCAGATGCTATTGAAAACTTCCCCTACTGCAATCGGCGTGACCGTATGCTGGCGGATCAGGCGGAAACACTCCTGGTTTTCGGCTGGGGTTGGGTCTTCCATCCAGAACAGACGATATTGCTCAATGCTTTTGCCAAACCGGGCAGCTTCAATCGGCGTCAGGCGATGGTGCATGTCATGTAGCAGATGTTCGTTAAAACCAAATTTATCGCGAACAGCGGCAAACAGTTTTGGCGTGAAATCGAGGTATTTCTCTGTAGACCACAACTGCTCTTCCGGCCACTGCCCTTTGGTCGCGGGTTCGTAGGCCAAACCTTTGCCTTTTGACATACCGTAAGTGGTTTTCATGCCCGGTACGCCGCACTGTACGCGAATCGCTTTAAAGCCCATCTCTTTATGTCGCGCGTAATCTTCCAGCACATCATCTACGGTATGGCCTGTGGTGTGGCAGTAAACCATGACGCCTTCGCGAGACGCACCGCCGAGCAACTGATACAACGGCATGTTCGCCGCTTTCGCTTTGATGTCCCACAATGCCATATCTACTGCGGAAATCGCCGACATGGTGACCGGACCGCGACGCCAGTACGCGCCTTTGTAGAAAAACTGCCAGATGTCTTCGATTCGATGCGCGTCGCGACCAATAAGTTGCGGACAGACATGATCTTTCAGATAGGACGCCACGGATAATTCGCGGCCATTTAAGGTGGCATCGCCCAGCCCGGTGATCCCATCATCTGTCGTTATTTTTAACGTTACAAAATTACGCCCCGGGCAGGTGACAAAAACTTCAGCCCCGACAATCTTCATTTTTTCTTCCTTACATCTGTTCTTGAGATGCAGGAAATTTACTCAACTGAACTACTACCATACAAGTATAAAGATCGAAAAAGCGCTCGTTGATCACAAAAAAGGCGCTATGCGCGCCCCCATCCAGCCACGATAATCAGCATCCCGCACAAAGCCACCAACGCACCAGACCAGTCATACAGGCTGAGTTTTACGCCATCGACAAAGCGCAGCCATAGCAGCGCAGTGACAACATAAACGCCGCCATAGGCCGCGTAAACTCGCCCACTCGCGGCGGGATGTAGCGTCAGTAACCAGACAAATAAGGCCAACGATACACCGGCGGGTACCAACAACCACGCCGTAGCGCCTCGTTTAAGCCAGAGCCAGGGTAAAAAGCAGCCGATGATTTCGCATAAGGCGGTGACGAAAAAAAGAAAGGTGGTCTTAAGCATTGACGTTATTCAGTTACCTTCGGTTTAACCATGATACGACAGAATATCGCCAACGTATCCATATCCGCTCAGTGGGTATGCCCTGAAGCAGGAATAGTGTAGAATTTAGCCCTGTTTTATCGTTTTTCCCTTTCTCATAAAAGGAATTCGCCATGAATATTACACTGACCAAACGTCTGTGTCTGACGGCTATGCTGACGCTTGCGGCGGCTGTGTACACCTCTTCAGCATTTGCTGAAACCAGTAAACTGGTCATTGAATCCGGGGACAGTGCGCAAAGCCGTCAACAGGCCGCAATGGAAAAGGAACAATGGAACGATACCCGCCAGTTACGTCAGAAAGTGAACAAGCGTACTGAGAAAGAGTGGGACAAAGCCGACGCGGCCTTTGATAGCCGTGATAAGTGCGAGCAGAGCGCCAATATTAACGCCTACTGGGAACCTAACACCCTGCGCTGCCTCGACCGTCGTACTGGCCGTACCGTTGCACCATAATGACTGTGCCCCTAAAGGATATTGCAAGGATACAATATGACTAGCGCCCTCAGTGTTAAGCTGCGCCCGCTGGAGCGTGAAGATTTACGTTTTGTCCACCAGCTTGATAACAACGCCAGCGTTATGCGTTACTGGTTCGAAGAACCTTACGAAGCGTTTGTTGAGCTGTCTGATCTGTACGATAAGCATATTCACGACCAAAGCGAACGTCGCTTTGTGGTGGAATGCGAAGGTGAAAAAGCCGGGCTGGTGGAGCTGGTAGAGATTAACCACGTCCACCGCCGGGCTGAATTCCAGATTATTATTTCGCCTGAATATCAGGGTAAAGGTCTGGCGTCGCGGGCGGCAAAGCTGGCGATGGATTATGGTTTTACCGTCCTCAACTTATATAAGCTGTATCTGATCGTCGATAAAGAGAACGAAAAAGCCATCCACATCTACCGTAAACTCGGCTTTATGGTGGAAGGTGAACTGATTCATGAATTCTTTATCAACGGTCAGTACCGCAACACCATCCGTATGTGTATTTTCCAGCAGCAGTATCTGGCAGAACACAAAACGTCTGGTCCTAACCTGCTACAACCTACCGCTCAATAAAGGCGATTAGTAGTAATCGATGGTATTTTCAATCGAGTAATGATGTTCAACTGCTGGCTTCACGCTTTCGTCAACGATAACCAGCTGGCAGTTGACCGGGTTGGCGTAGTTATCGTACTTACAGGTTTGCCTGACATTACCTAATGGATGATTGTTCAGCATACTCACCGCCGTGTAATCCAGCTTCTTCAGCGGATCAACCGACGGTTTGGCATCAACCTGTAAGGTATTGTCTTTACTGACGGAAGTTTTACCCAGCGGGTAGCCTTCCGCGTCATAGCGGTACTGGACTTTCATCTCTTTTCCCGTGGCGGAAACGACAAAGCCGTTATCGTCGGTATCCCACACCACACCGGCAGCAGGCAGTTCCGCTAGCTGGCATTTACCTTGTAAGCGGATCTTTTTTTCCAGCGTTTCGGCATCGCGATAATAGTTGGCATCCAGAACCAGCGCCATTCCGGTATTATTTTCGATATCGTGCAGTTCAAGCGTATCGAAACACCCTTCCTGCGAGAGCGTACCGACAACGCGCTTGGAAACTTCACCTTTATCATTAAGAAGCGTCTGACTGAAATCTTTCACTGGCCCACGCAGCGGATCGAAATCAAATTCATTGGAAAAACTGGCCATTTCCGGCGTAAAAGAAACCAGCCCTTTGGCGTTATCACACCCGACCAGTACGGCGCACAGGAAAACTAACAGGGTCTGTTTCTTCACATTTTTCACCCGGATAAGAAGATAATTCTCAATCATATTAGCAAATACAATTATTTACACCAGAAATGCTACTCTTAGTTCATGTCGTTCACAAAAGGAGCTGATGATGAAATACATAACAGGAATTGCCGCACTCTTACTGGTAGCAGCCTCCCCACACGTTCTGGCGGCGCCAGCGTCCTGCGAACGCGTTAAGAGCGATATCGAACAGCGCATCATAAATAATGGCGTAGCGGAATCCAGCTTTACGCTGAATATCGTCCCCAACGATCAGGCCGATCAACCTGATTCCCTGGTAGTGGGACATTGTGCAAACGATACGCATAAAATTCTCTATACCCGGACCAACAGTGGCAACGCCCCCGCCAATAGCACGCCAGCTCAGGACGGCCATGCTGCCGAACCGCAATAACATGCTGCCGAACCGCAATAAGTAGTGCCCTCCGCTCGCGGAGGGTCGCTTCCCTTTGACATGCATTAATAAGATTTACCTACAAATAGGTAGACTCACTTCATGGTTAGCAAGCTATTGATTTCGTTGTAAAACAAAATACATAGCGATAATGACAATGGAGTGGGTTATGTCTGGAGTTAAACAAGATGGGGGTATTAGTCGCAGGACGTTAGTCAAATCCTCGGCTATCGGTTCGCTGGCGCTTGCCGCAGGCGGGCTATCGTTACCTTTTGGCATACGAGCAGCAGCGGTACAGGACTCAATACAATCAGTTGAAGATAAGGCGGTGTGGAGTTCTTGTACCGTAAACTGTGGCAGCCGCTGTCTTTTGCGTTTGCACGTAAGAGATGATGCCGTCTACTGGGTCGAGTCTGATACGACTGGTGATGATACCTATGGTAACCACCAGGTCCGCGCCTGCTTGCGCGGTCGTTCGATTCGTCGCCGCATGAACCATCCTGACCGCCTTAAATATCCTATGAAACGCGTTGGCAAACGCGGCGAAGGGAAATTTGAGCGGATCAGTTGGGATGAGGCACTGGATACGATTAGCGGTAATTTAAAACGAATCCTGCATGATTACGGTAACGAAGCGGTTCATGTGCTGTACGGTACAGGCGTTGATGGTGGGAATATCACTAACTCAAACGTCCCCTACCGTTTGATGAACTCCTGCGGCGGCTATCTGAGCCGTTACGGTAGTTACAGTACCGCGCAAATCAGCGCCGCGATGGGCTACATGTTTGGGGCTAACGATGGCAACAGCCCGGACGACATCGCTAATACAAAACTGGTCGTCATGTTTGGCAATAACCCTGCCGAAACCCGCATGAGCGGTGGCGGCGTAACATGGTATGTTGAGCAAGCCCGTGAACGTTCTAACGCTCGGATGATCGTTATCGATCCGCGCTATAACGATACTGCCGCTGGCCGTGAAGATGAATGGCTTCCTATCCGCCCGGGTACTGACGCCGCATTAGCGGCGGCAATTGCCTGGGTGTTGATCACAGAAGATTTGATTGATAAACCGTTTCTGGATAAATACTGCGTCGGCTATGACGAAACCACCCTTCCCGCCAGCGCCCCACGGAATGCGCACTATAAGGCCTATATTTTAGGCGAAGGCCCGGACCGTATTGCCAAAACGCCTGAATGGGCCTCACACATTACCAGCATTCCAGCTGAAAAGATTATCCAGTTGGCACGTGAGATTGGATCGGCGAAACCCGCGTATATCTGCCAGGGTTGGGGGCCGCAACGTCACTCTAACGGTGAACAAACCGCCCGCGCGATTACCATGCTCTCAGTTTTAACAGGCAACGTGGGGATTAACGGCGGTAACTCAGGCATGCGCGAGGGAACCTGGGATCTGGGCGTGGAATGGTTCTCCATGTTAGAGAATCCGGTTAAGACGCAGATCTCTGTCTTTACCTGGACAGATGCTATCGACCATGGCGCGGAAATGACGGCGACCAAAGACGGCGTTCGCGGTAAAGATAAGCTGGATGTGCCGATCAAGTTTATCTGGTGTTATGCCAGTAATACTCTTATCAACCAGCATGGCAATATCGCGCATACCCACGAAGTCTTACAGGATGACAGCAAGTGCGAGATGATCGTCGGTATTGAACACTTTATGACAGCCTCCGCAAAATACTGCGACATCCTACTGCCTGATCTGATGCCTACCGAGCAGGAAGATCTCATCTCGCATGAGTCCGCCGGGAATATGGGTTATGTCATCCTTGGGCAGCCTGCTACTTCGCCGAAATTTGAACGTAAACCCATTTACTGGACGCTAAGCGAAGTTGCCAAACGTCTTGGCCCCGATGTGTATCAAACGTTCACCGAAGGTCGTACACAGCATGAATGGGTGAAATACCTACATGCGAAAACCAAAGAGCGTAACCCGGAAATGCCGGATTACGATGAGATGAAAACGACAGGTATTTTCAAGAAAAAATGCCCTGAAGAACACTATGTCGCTTTCCGTTCTTTCCGCGAAGATCCCATCGCAAACCCTTTGAAAACACCATCAGGTAAAATTGAGATTTACTCCGAACGCCTGGCCACCATCGCGGAAACCTGGGACCTTAAAGACGACGAAATTGTTCATCCGCTTCCTGCTTATGCGCCTGGCTTTGACGGTTGGGACGATCCTAAACGCAAAACGTATCCACTGCAGCTCACCGGATTCCACTATAAAGCGAGAACCCACTCCAGCTACGGAAATATTGACGTATTACAACAGGCATGCCCGCAGGAAATCTGGATAAACCCCATCGATGCCAATACTCGCGGCATCCGTAATGGCGACACGGTTAGGGTGTTTAACAATAATGGTCAGATGCTGATCGCGGCGAAAGTGACACCACGCATTTTGCCAGGCGTCACAGCCATCGGACAAGGGGCATGGCTCAATGCCGATATGTTCGGCGATCAGATCGATCGCGGCGGTTCAATTAACATTCTCACGTCGCATCGACCATCTCCGCTCGCGAAAGGGAACCCGTCCCATAGTAATCTCGTTCAGGTTGAAAAGGCTTAAGGTGTAACCCATGACAACTCAGTATGGATTTTTTATTGATTCCAGTCGTTGCACCGGCTGCAAAACCTGCGAACTGGCCTGCAAAGACTACAAAGATCTCACTCCCGACGTGAGCTTTCGACGGATATATGAATACGCTGGCGGTGACTGGCAGGAGGATAACGGCGTCTGGCATCAGAACGTTTTTGCCTACTATCTCTCCATCTCCTGTAACCACTGCGAGGATCCAGCCTGCACCAAGGTTTGTCCTAGTGGGGCTATGCATAAGCGCGAAGATGGTTTTGTCGTGGTGGATGAAGACGTATGCATCGGCTGTCGCTACTGCCACATGGCCTGCCCATACGGTGCGCCGCAATACAATGCCGCCAAAGGTCATATGACCAAGTGTGATGGCTGTCATGATCGCGTCGCCGACGGCAAAAAGCCTATCTGCGTTGAGTCATGTCCGCTACGCGCGCTGGACTTTGGTCCGATTGATGAGTTGCGCAAAAAACATGGTGAGCTGGCGGCGGTTGCCCCGTTACCGGGCGCACACTTCACCAAACCGAGTATTGTGATCAAACCCAATGCCAATTGCCGCCCGACCGGGGATACCACGGGTTTTCTGGCTAATCCGAAGGAGGTGTAAAATGGGAAATGGATGGCATGAATGGCCGCTGGTCCTGTTTACGGTGCTGGGCCAATGTGTGGCCGGGGCGCTGATCGTGAGTGGGTATGGCTGGTTAACCACCAAAGACGATGTGGCAAAACGACGTATCGTGTGCACTATGTTTTTCCTGTGGCTGGTGATGGGCATCGCCTTTCTCGCCTCAGTAATGCATTTAGGTTCACCGCTACGCGCGTTTAATTCTCTGAACAGAATCGGCGCATCGGCGCTCAGTAACGAAATCGCCAGCGGTTCGCTGTTTTTCGCGGTTGGTGGTCTGTGGTGGCTGGTGGCGTTTCTCGGTAAAATGCCGGCTACGTTAGGTAAAATCTGGTTGCTGCTCAGCATGTTGCTTGGTCTGGTTTTTGTTCTGGCGATGACTAACGTCTATCAGATAGACACCGTTCCGACCTGGTATAATGGCTATACTACGCTGGCGTTTTTCATGACGATGTTGCTGAGTGGCCCGATGTTTGCCGCCCTGCTGCTACGCGCTGCGAGCGTGTCGTTTAACGCCGCCAGATTCGCCGGAATCAGCATTCTTGCCCTGCTGGTGACCGTGGCCGTTATCGTTTTGCAGGGCGTATCGCTCAGCGAAATTCACAGTTCGGTACAACACGCCAACGCTCTGGTTCCCGACTACGCAAGCTTACAGGTCTGGCGCATCGTGATGCTGGCTGCGGGGCTGGGTTGCTGGATATGCCCGCTAATTCGTCGCAAAGAACCGGCTGTCGGCGGATTGGCGCTGGGTTTAATTTTCGTGCTTGCCGGTGAAGTTATTGGCCGCGGTTTGTTTTATGGCTTACATATGACAGTCGGAATGGCTGTTGCAGGTTAACACTCGGGTGCGGGGCAACCCGCACTTTTCAGGATTGTTTGCATGACCCATTTTTCACAACGTGACAACTTCTCTACCGCGGCGCGCGTATTGGGTGCGCTGTTCTACTATGCGCCAGACAGTGCGGAAGCTTCTGCGCTGGTCAGTGCGCTTAAAACCGATGGCTGGCAGGCGCAGTGGCCGCTTGCACCCACGTCCCTTTCTGCGCTGGCTGAACAACTGCAGGCCGAGGCTGATGAGCCGCTCCCGCAAGCCTGGCAGCGACTGTTTGTCGGCCCTTACGCGCTACCTTCTCCGCCCTGGGGTTCTGTCTGGCTGGATCGTGAAAATGTCTTGTTTGGCGATTCCACACTGGCATTACGTCAGTGGATGCGGGACAACGGGATCCAGTTTGCCATGCAGCAAAATGAACCGGAAGATCACTTTGGCGCGCTGCTGTTACTGACGGCCTGGCTTGCTGAAAACGGACGCCACACCGAATGCGAACAGTTATTAGCCTGGCATCTGCTACCGTGGTCAACTCGCTTCCTTGACGTGTTTATCGAACATGCGAACCACCCGTTCTACCAGGCTTTGGGTGAACTGGCGCGACTGACGCTGGCACAGTGGCGATCGCAATTACTGATCCCAGTAGCCGATAAACCTTTATTTCGTTAATTTCGCCGCAGGCAAGACGTTTCTTGCCTGCGTTCCATCCCGTTGCGCACGCTGAGCTTTTGCTTCTGTTGCCAAATAGCCGCAAAATAAAGCGTCTGAATTTCCCTGTCTGGCCACTCATGCATCATTTACATGCTTACCCTGACCTGCGTGCGATGTTTCGCCGCCTGCTGATCGCCGCGCTGATTGGTATCCTTGCCGCGTTAGCCGTCGCGGGTTTTCGCCATGCCATGTTCCTTCTTGAATGGTTGTTCCTGGGCAACGACACGGGCAGTCTGGTCAATGCGGCGACAAACCTTTCTCCTATAAGGCGCATGCTGACGCCCGCGCTGGGCGGCCTGGCAGCTGGCTTACTGCTCTGGGGTTGGCAAAAATTCAACCGTTTACGACCACAGGCTCCTACAGATTACATGGAAGCCCTGCAAACGGATGGACAATTCGACGTCAGCGCCAGTCTGGTAAAGTCACTGGCATCGTTACTGGTTGTCGCCAGCGGCAGTGCTATCGGGCGTGAAGGCGCCATGATTTTGCTGGCGGCGCTGGCAGCGTCCAGCTTTGCCCAACGCTTTACACCCCGCACTGAATGGAAATTATGGATTGCTTGTGGCGCGGCTGCAGGTATGGCCGGCGCGTATCATGCCCCACTGGCGGGCAGTTTATTTATTGCTGAAGTCCTGTTTGGCACGATGATCCTCGCCTCGCTGGGGCCAGTGGTGGTCTCCGCCGTCGTCGCTTTGCTCACCACTAATGTGCTGAGCGACAGCAATGCGTTGCTCTATGCCGTGCACTTCACACGGGAACTACATGTGCTGGAATACGTCATGATCGTCAGTACTGGTCTGGTTGCCGGCGTCTGCGGTCCGCTGTTCATGTGGTTGATGACCGCCAGCCATAATGGCTTTTTACGCTTAAAACTCTCGCCACCGTGGCAACTGGCGCTTGGCGGGCTGATCGTTGGCCTGTTGTCGCTGCTCACTCCTGCCGTTTGGGGAAATGGCTACAGCGTGGTGCAGTCATACCTACTCTCGCCACCGTTATTGACCGTGGTGAGTGGGATCTTTATCTGCAAGTTACTGGCTGTGCTTGCCAGCAGTGGCTCCGGTGCGCCGGGTGGGGTGTTTACGCCAACGCTGTTTGTCGGTATGTCTGTCGGCATGCTGCTGGGACGGGCGTGGGGATTATGGCTTCCGGGTCCGGATGAAATTGCCATTCTGCTGGGATTAACGGGGATGGCCACGCTACTGGCAGCAACCACGCATGCGCCAATTATGTCTACATTGATGGTTTGTGAAATGACCGGGGAGTATCGCTTGCTCCCCGGATTACTGATCGCCTGCGTGGTGGCGTCAGTGCTGTCGAGAACGTTACGCCACGACTCTATCTACCGACAGCACGCTGCCAAGCATTGACAGACGGATATACTGTGACAGCTCGCGCTGCTCTGCGCGAGGCAGATACGGCAGTTCGCCGATTAGCGGCGCAGGTAATTTTTTGCTCAGCACGTCAATGATTTCTGCATAATGCGCCAGCCCTGGGTTGGCTGGCAATCGCCTGTGCGGTAAGGATGGCATGATTAATACAACCTTCCTGAATACCGACTACCATCAGCACCGGCATTTGTTCCTGTACCACCCATTCAGATAGCGGACGCAGATCATTCATCAGACTCCGCCAGCCGCCGGTGCCTTCCACGACAACGTGATCAACTTTTTCACTCAGGCTTGCGAGACCGTTGGAAAGCAAGGTGTAATTGACCGGACCACTATGCGCTACGCTACTTTCGTCCTCGCTCAGCGCAATCGGGTTGACCGCCTCATAAGGCAGTTCGATGGATGACACACTTTGCAGCACCAGCGCATCTTTGTTGCGCAAGCCTTCGGGTGTCTCTTTGCTTCCTTTGGCTACCGGTTTGTAGCCCGCGACACTTTTACCCCCTGACGCCAACGCTTGTAGTAATGCGCGGGAAACCACGGTCTTCCCAACAGAAGTGTCTGTACCTGTAATAAAGAAACGCTTCAGCATCACTAACTCCACCGTTATGCTTTGAAAATATAAGTCAGGAAAATAAAACAGTGGAGAAAGTCTAAGGTATGACGACCGGAATCAGCTTGAGATAGCGCAATTTTTCGTACAACAGTTAAAAAATGTTAACCCTGTAATAGACGTATCAACAAAGAACCGTTATACATCGCGTCCTTAACGAGCGCGGCCCCTGCCATCGTCCCCTGATTAGTAAACTGCGTACTTTCGACGACAATATGCCGACTGTAGGCCGGGAGCGCCTGCTGACGAATGCTGTCAGCAATGGTGGGAAACAAAATATCCGCCGCTTTACTGAGCGGAGAACCAATCAATATCTTTTGCGGGTTGAACAAATTCACCATAATAGCAAGGATGCGTCCGACGTGGGTCCCGACACCGCTAATGATATCCTTCGCCAATAAATCACCCTGCATGGCTGCCAAACACAGCGCGTCTACCGTTAACGGTTGTCCATGCAGTGAAGAGCTCATTGACTGCTTCAGCCGCACCTGCGCCAGTTCCAGTACGCTGTCGACGCTGGCGATGGTTTCCAGACAGCCATGATTACCGCAATAGCAACGTTTACCGTAGGGATCGACCTGCGTATGACCAATTTCCACCAGGCTACTGCTACCGGCATGCAGTAAATGACCGTCGGTTATCACCCCTGCGCCAACGTTATGATCAATGACGACCTGAATGACATCGCGTGCGCCACGCGACGCGCCAAAAAGCGCCTCCGCCATGGTCCAGGCGCTGATATCATGCTGAATATAGACCGGCACACCGGTATGGTTTTCGAGCGCTTCGCCCAGCGGCATCTCTTTGACGTCATCGTAAAACGGCATGCTATGAACGATGCCGTTTTCGGTATCGATTATGCCAGGTAGCGTGATGGCGATGGAGGTCAGGCGTTCCAGCTTTTGCTGGTGGCGGATGAAAAACTGATCGACCTGGGTAATGACACGTTGCAGCAGAGGTGTTTCACTGACCAGCGCCATTTCCAGGCAATCCTCAACCACCAACTTGCTGCTCAGATCGCGCAGCGCCAGAAAAATCTCGCCGCGACTGATGCGAATGGATAGATAATGCCAGGCTTCGGTTTCGACAACCAGCCCCACGGCCGGACGCCCACGACTCCCTGCTTCCTTGATTTCCAGCTCTTGTACCAGGTGGGCTTCAAGCATTTCGCGGACAATTTTGGTAATACTGGCAGGCGCCAATTGTGCCAGGCGAGAGAGATCAATACGCGATACCGGTCCCAGCTGATCAATCAGGCGATAGACCGCGCCCGCATTGGTCTGCTTAATTTGATCGATATGCCCAGGCTGACTATCAGCAACCACCACTTACTCCCTTTATTTTCGCGCTCCGAAATAATCTGCGGGCTATGGTGAAGCACTTCAATGGCTTCCGTCAACTTTTTACTTAGCCTTGTGATTTACTGCACATTTTCACCCATATTTAAACTAAATTAATTGCCTGGACCGCCGCCAGCAGTTGTTCACGAAAACGTTGCGCGGCATGACTTTGCTCATGATGCTTAGGCCAGACTAACCACATTTCGGAGACGGCATCTTCTTCCGCTATCGGGATCCAGCACATTTCATACAATTGCACCCGTTTAAAGGAAGCGGGCAGGATCGAAACGCCCAATCCCGCGGCCACTAATCCAATGATGGTCATCGCCTCGCCAACCTCCTGAGTTATCGTCGGTTTGAGGTTATAGCGACGCATCAGGCCCAAAATGTCGTCATACAACCCTGTTCCCACATGCGGGTCAAAAAAGACAAATGGCTCATTAGCCAGCTCAGCCAGCGTCACTACGGGCTTTTGCGCCAACGGGTGCGCTCGTGGGATCATCGCCATCAGCGGTTCATGCAGAATAACCTCTCGCGCCAGCGTTTCCGGGAGTTGCGTGTTACGCATAAGCCCCAGATCCAGAGTGCCTTCGTTAAGTGGAGCAATTTGCTCGCGCGTATTCATCTCGCGGGTTTGCATATGCACCACAGGATAGCGCTGGCGAAACAGGGAAAGCGTATCTGACACCGCTTTGATAAACGGCGCTGATGACGTAAAGCCGAGACGCAACTCCCCCGCTTCTCCGAGATGCAAACGCTCTGCCCGGGCGGCGGCTTCATTAACCAGGCCAAGGATCTGCCGACTGTCCGCCAGAAACTGTTTTCCGGCGGCTGTGAGGGCCACGCTGCGGTTAGTTCGCGCCAATAACCGGGCGCCAATCTGCTGTTCCAGGATTTGGATCTGCTGGCTTAACGGTGGTTGCGAAATATTCAGCCGCGCTGCCGCCCGGCCAAAATGCAACTCTTCCGCAACCGCCACAAAGTAGCGTAAGTGACGAAGTTCGATATTCATATTTTTAAAATATTATTTGAGATTATTAATATATTAGACAGAATATTGGGATTTTCATACTCTTAAGGCTGGTCCTGTAGTAGCAAAATATTAAGCAAGGATTCCAGGTGAGTCGTACAACAACGGTCAATACCGCGCCGGCAAGCGATATTGACGAAAGTGTTACCCTGCCGGATGGTTTTATCAAACGCGGTACATCCCCTTTTATGCGCGTTACGTTGGCGCTGTTTTCTGCCGGGCTGGCGACATTTGCCCTGCTCTATTGCGTGCAGCCCATACTGCCGGTGCTCTCGCACGAGTTTGGGGTTTCGCCTGCCAGCAGCAGTATTTCACTTTCCATCTCAACGGCAATGCTGGCCATCGGTTTACTGTTTACTGGCCCACTTTCCGATGCGATAGGTCGTAAGCCGGTGATGGTTACGGCACTGCTACTCGCCTCCTGCTGTACGCTGCTTTCAACGATGATGACCAGTTGGCACGGGATTTTAATCATGCGCGCGCTGATCGGTCTTTCGCTGAGCGGAGTGGCGGCGGTGGGGATGACCTATCTGAGTGAGGAAATTCATCCCAGTTTTGTGGCCTTCTCAATGGGCTTGTATATCAGTGGGAACTCAATTGGCGGTATGAGTGGTCGCTTGATCAGCGGCGTATTCACCGACTTTTTCAACTGGCGTATCGCGCTGGCGGCGATCGGCTGTTTTGCCCTCGCCTCCGCGCTAATGTTCTGGAAAATTTTGCCAGAGTCCCGTCATTTCAGACCCACGTCGCTACGACCTAAATCATTGTTCATCAATTTCCGTTTGCACTGGCGCGACAGAGGATTGCCGCTACTGTTTGCGGAAGGTTTTTTGCTGATGGGGTCGTTTGTCACACTGTTTAATTACATCGGCTATCGCCTGATGCTCTCTCCGTGGGAACTCAGTCAGGCGGTGGTTGGCCTGTTATCCGTGGCATATCTGACCGGAACCTGGAGCTCGCCGAAAGCAGGTTCCATGACCACCCGCTATGGTCGCGGCCCGGTGATGATCGTTTCAACCGGCGTAATGCTTTTTGGGCTATTGATGACCCTGTTTACCTCACTATGGCTGATCTTCGCCGGGATGCTGCTCTTTTCTGCGGGGTTCTTTGCCGCGCACTCAGTGGCAAGCAGTTGGATTGGACCACGAGCAAAACGCGCTAAAGGCCAGGCCTCCTCCCTGTATCTGTTCAGCTATTATCTGGGATCCAGTATTGCCGGTACGCTGGGCGGCGTATTCTGGCATAGCTACGGCTGGAACGGCGTGGGTGGATTTATCGCCCTGATGCTGGTGCTGGCGTTGCTGGTAGGCGCGCGTTTGCACCATCGTCTGCACGTTTAATCAACGATGCCCGGGCTTCGGGCATCATCACTTATGAAGAAGACGCCATTTGCAGGACAATAACCGTCCCGTTCATCACGATATGCAGCGAAATCGGCATCAACAGGCCGTTGCTTTTCACTCTGGCAAGGATCAATACCCGCGATACAAGAAACAGCATCAGCAGCGTGCGCAGATCCACATACTGGGTGTGCATTAAGGCAAAAATCATTGATACCACGACTGACGACAGCCAAGTTTTATTATTGAACCAATACTGGAATGCGTTGAATAAACAGCCCCTAAAAACAATTTCTTCATAAACTGGCGCAATAAATATCAGGGTCAAAGTGGATACCCACAGCGCGTAGCTGTTTAAGGATATCTGGCTGGTTACCCACGCTTCGGTTTGTCTGAGACCTACTAACCAAGGCAAGATAAGTTGAATAAAAAGCAGGGCCGCAAATAAAATGCCAAACCACCGGGCATTGAAGATCCCTTTGCCCAGCCCTTCTCTTTTTCTGAAGAAGAAATAATACAGCGGAACCAATACGACAAATTCCAACACAAACAACAGCGGGAAGAGAAATCCTTTGGCGAGCAGGTCCTGGCTCGCGGGAAAAAACAACGGGGTAAACGTGAGACCAAACATCAGCAAAAACATAGAAAAACAGCCAGTAACGGCTTTGGTCCGGGCAATATATTGGTTGTCGACATCCTGTGACATACAATCTCCTTGCGCTTGTCGAGTATAAGATGATGAATTATCGATATATGATAAAAATTCTCATTATCACTGACAACCTACCAACATTTACCCTATGGAGAATCCGTCAGCGGCAACCAAAAACGGAAGCACGCGCCTGCCGTTGAATTAACCAGATTGATATCGCCTCCATGCAGTTCAAGCATTCTTCGCACAATCAGCAATCCCAGACCGCCGCGCTGCTCACGGGGAGTTAACGCTGTCGGGCGCTGAAATAATACTTCGCGTACTCCCATTTCCACGCCAGGACCGCTATCCTGCACTTCTGCTAACAGTCGGTCTTCATCACGCCAGATTTTTAGCCATACATCCCCCCCGTCAGGCGTATGGCGGATAGCATTATCCAGCAAATTCGTCACCACGCTTTCCATCATCGATAAATCGGCATTTACCAGTGGTAACGGCCCCATCACGTCAAGGTGTAACTGTAAATGGCGTGTGGCAACAGGGAGATCAAACTTCTGCGCCACATCCTGGATCAACTCGCCAAAAGCAAAACGTTCGCGCTGAGGTTTTATGCCTCCGTGCTCCAGCCTCGCCAGCTCAAACAGTTGTTGTGACAGATGGCGAACCTTATGCCCCTGGCGCAACGCGATACTAAGATAATGCCTGTTTTCCTCTGGCGTTATCGTGTCGGCCTTCAGCGACAACATTTCCAGATACCCCAGCAGCGAGGTGAGCGGCGTGCGTAAATCATGAGATATATTGGCAATAAACTCTCTGCGCTGACGATCGCTGTCAGCTAACAAGTCCCACTGCTGCGCAATTTGCTGTGCCAGCTCAATAAACGCATTGTTCAACAACGCAATTTCATTCCCCGGTGACGGATCGGGCTTTTTCTGCGCCAACTGTTTAATGACGCTAATACTGTCCTGCTCCATTTTGACCACCTGCGCGGTCAACCTTTTTACCGGATGCGTCACCCATCGCCACACCAACAAGCCCGCAATTCCGCCGGCTAATAAAACCAGAATTAACGTTCCTGCCACCGTGTTCCAGAGCGTTTTCTGCCAGGCGGTATTTGCCAGCATATGCAGATTTTCGCCCTGCAGAATAATGTACAGATAACCATGCAGTTGGCCGTTAAGCATCACTGGCGCCGCACTAAAGACCTTCTGCTGATTGCTGCGCGGATCATCGCCATACACTGGCAAAGCATCCGAATTTAGAAAACCCAGGATCGGCTGCACGGTAATTTTCTGGCGCTGAATATGCCCGGGCGGTGCGGCATCGGCGAGTATGTCACCTGCAGGTGAAACCAGATACAGTTCAACGCTTGGATTGAGCGTCATCAGATGATTAAACAGTCCTTTTAACGTCTGTCGATTGATCTGCCCGCGGGTATCAATCAGAGCCTCACTTTTGACAATCTTGCTCGCCAGTTCCAGCGACAGCCTTTGCACCATGGCATCGCCATATTTTTGACTATTACGCAGCTGGACAACGCTGACGGCTACCGCGCAAATCAACATAATCGCGGTAAATACCAGGGTCAGACGCTGGCTTAAAGACAGTCGATAAATCATGACTGATGCTCCGCGTTATTCGCTGTAAGCTTATAGCCTCGTCCCCAAACGGTAAGAATAATTTCCGGCTCAGCAGCATCTTTTTCAATCTTGGTCCGCAGACGATTAATATGACTGTTCACCGTATGCTCATACCCTTCGTGCTGGTAGCCCCACACATGGTCTAACAGCGCCTGACGCGAAAAAACCTCGCCAGGATGACGAGCGAAAAAATAGAGCAGATCGAACTCACGGGGCGTCAAATCGATAGATTTGCCATGCTGGCGGACTTCACGGGCTAAGGGATCAATCTCCAAACCATGGATGTTAATGAGCCCCGCTTCCACACGCAGATTCTGGCTCATCGCCTCCTGACGGCGAAACAACGCCTTCACGCGGGCCATCAGTTCCAGTATGGAGAAAGGTTTGGCTAAATAATCATCGGCTCCCATCTCCAGCCCCAGAACGCGGTGAGTTTCACTGGTACGGGCGCTAATAATGATGACGGGTAAATAGAAACTCATTTGACGAATGCGACGACATATTTCCAGACCATCGACACCCGGCAGCATTAAATCGAGAATAACCGCATCCCAGACATGTTTTTCCAGTTGTTCAAGCGCGCGCGTTCCATCCGTCTCATGGATAATTTCGTATCCCTCATCCTTCAGGCTAAGCTGCAAAAGTGAGGCAATATCGCTGTCATCTTCCACCAAAAATATCTTTTTTGCGCCGGCCATCAGTGTCCTCTCCCTCTCATCGTTGTGAAAGCTTACCTCAGGCAAGGGGCGGAAGTTATCACAAAATTTTTAACTTTTCGTGAGGATCCTGGGATACGCCTGGATACAGGATGTCGTTATAGAAAGTCAGGCATCAACAGGGAAACGTCGCTTTGTTTTCCTTAACATGAAAATAAAAAGGAACAGTTATGCAGAAAAAACGTCCACTTCGGGAAGCTGATGTTACCGCCGAATCAGTTTTTTTTATGCAAAGACGACAGGTCCTCAAAGCGCTTGGAATAGGCGCTGCAGTCGCTTCTCTCTCCTCCCCGACACAGGCGAATCTACTGAATTGGTTTAAGGGCAACGATCGAGCGCCTGCACCGGCGGGGAAACCGCTCGAGTTCATAAAACCGGATGCCTGGCAAAGCTCACTACCCCTGACGCCGGAAGACAAGGTAACGGGCTATAACAATTTCTATGAATTTGGTCTGGATAAGGCCGATCCTGCCGCCAATGCCGGTAGCCTGAAAACCGATCCCTGGACATTAACCATCAGCGGTGAGGTGAACAAACCCTTAACGTTGGATCATGATGCGCTGACCACACGTTTTCCGTTAGAAGAACGTATTTACCGGATGCGTTGCGTTGAAGCGTGGTCGATGGTTGTGCCGTGGATTGGCTTTCCCTTACATAAATTATTGGCGCAGGTTGAACCCACCAGCGACGCCAGGTATGTCGCGTTTGAAACACGTTACGCCCCCGATGAAATGCCCGGTCAGAAAGATCGCTTCATTGGCGGCGGCTTGAAATACCCCTATGTTGAAGGTTTGCGTTTGGATGAGGCCATGCACCCTCTTACCCTTCTGACCGTGGGCGTGTATGGCAAAGCGTTGCCGCCGCAAAACGGGGCGCCGATACGCCTGACGGTCCCCTGGAAATATGGCTTCAAGGGTATTAAATCGATTGTCAGTATCAAGCTGACACGTGAGCGCCCGCCGACGACCTGGAATATGTCAGCGCCGAACGAATACGGTTTTTATGCCAATGTTAATCCGCATGTCGATCATCCTCGGTGGTCTCAGGCGACAGAACGTTTTATCGGTTCCGGTGGGATTCTCGATGTACAACGCCAGCCGACGTTGCTTTTTAACGGTTACGCCAGGGAGGTGGCTTCTTTATATCGGGGTATGGATCTACGGGAGAACTTTTAAGTGAGATTAACGGTAAAGCAGATAACCGGCCTGAAAGTGCTACTGCATCTCGCCGGTTTTTTACCCCTGCTATGGCTCTTCTGGGCAGTGCAACAGGGTGCGTTGGGCGCCGATCCCGGGAAAGACATTCAGCATTTTACCGGCATTACTGCGCTAAAATTCTTGCTTGCTACCCTGCTGGTATCGCCGCTCGCACGCTATGCAAAGCAGCCTTTGCTGTTTCGTACCCGACGGTTGTTAGGATTATGGTGTTTTGCCTGGGCCACACTGCATCTGACCAGCTATGCGCTATTGGAGCTGGGTATACAAAATTTGGGATTGTTGGGGCGAGAGCTGGTTTTACGGCCATGGCTCACGCTGGGCATGACGGGTTGGGTTATCTTACTCCTGCTGACGCTGACCTCCACGCAGGCCGCACAGCGTAAAATGGGCAAACGCTGGCAAACGTTGCACAACTACGTCTACCTGACTGCCATTTTACTCCCGGTTCATTACCTATGGTCGGTCAAAGTGTTGTCACCGTCCCCTATTATCTACGCCTCCTGTTTTATTGTGCTGCTGGTATTTCGCTATAAAAAGTTGTTACGCCACAGCAGGTACAAAGGTGTGTTTATGAAAAGTGAATGAATCACGGTAAACTTCTTACCCACACCTAAACAGAACGAGAACAAAAAATGAGTAACAATGATAATTACCATCAACTCACCCGCACGTTCCAGCGCCTCTCTCGCTTCTCTCACCTTTCGGCTATCGCCAGTTGGGACATGTTTACCATGATGCCGCCGGGCGGCAGTCAAGCCCGCGGCGAAGCGTTGGCTGAACTAAGCGTGCTTGAACATCAGCTGTTAACCGACCCGAAGGTAGCCACGTGGATCGCCGCAGCAACACAGGAAGATCTTAACGATGTTGAGCAAGCGAATTTGCGCGAAATATCGCGACTGCATCACCAGGCATCCCTGCTGCCTGAATCACTGGTAGAAGCAAAGTCGCTGGCGGGCAGCCGCTGTGAACATGCCTGGCGCAGCCAGCGACCCGCGAACGATTGGGAAGGATTCTCCGAGAACCTTAAAGAAGTCGTGAAGTACAGCCGCGAAGAAGCCCGACTGCGTGCAGACGCTAAAGGCTGTTCACCTTATGACGCGCTACTGGACATCTTTGAACCAGGAATGACCAGCGCCCAACTGGATGTCCTGTTTGCGGACGTGAAAAGCTGGCTGCCCGATCTACTCACCAGGGCAGTGGCAAAACAGTCTCAGCAAACGCTTATCGCCCCGGTTGGCCCCTTCCCGAAGGCTGTCCAGCGAGAGCTGGGTCTGGAAACGATGGCGCAGTTAGGATTCGACTTTACGGCTGGCCGACTGGATATCAGCGCACACCCCTTCTGTGGCGGCGTACCGGAAGATGTGCGCATTACTACCCGCTATGACGAAAATGAACTCCTCAGCGCGCTGTTTGGCGTGATTCATGAAACCGGTCATGCCCGCTATGAGCAAAACCTGCCGCGTAACTGGTCAGGACAACCTATCGCTCTGGCACGCTCAACAGCCATTCATGAGTCGCAAAGTCTGTTCTTTGAGATGCAATTGGGGCGCAGTAAAGCATTCCTGACGCGACTCATTCCGGCGGTGACGCGTCATTTTGGCGATCAGGCTGCGTTTGAAGAGAGCAATTTTATCGCCTGGAACCAGCAGGTAAAACCCGGTTTTATCCGCGTTGACGCCGACGAGGTGAGCTATCCGGCTCACGTGATCCTGCGTTATGAAATCGAGCGAGCATTAATTAACGGCGACATTGAAGTGGATGACATTCCGGCATTGTGGAATGAGAAGATGCAGGCCTGGCTTGGACTGTCAACGGTGGGGGATTATCGCAATGGCTGTATGCAGGATATTCACTGGACCGACGGCGGCTTTGGCTACTTCCCGTCTTACACTTTAGGCGCTATGTATGCGGCGCAATTGTTCAGCGCAGCTCACCGCGCATTGCCCGATCTGAACCAGCACATTGCGCAAGGAGAGTTTAGCGCCCTCTTTGAATGGCTACGCCAGAATATCTGGCAGCATGGCAGTCGTTTTACCACGGAACAACTCATTACCCAGGCCACCGGAGAGCCGCTCAGCAGCCGCTATTTCCGCGCTCACCTGGAAGCCCGTTATTTGTAATCTCCTACCGTGAGTCATTGTACATATCGTTACACGCCGATACCAATGACTCACGGAAGCCCAGTAATTACAGCGATATAGTTATTTCAACGGCCCCGCAGTGGGGTTGAATGAAAAACCAAATCGAGGGTATGAGAATGAAAAAAGTATTAGCTCTGGTTGTTGCCGCTGCTATGGGTCTGTCTTCTGCTGCATTTGCTGCTGAAACAACTGCTACCACCGCGCCAACTGCTGCAACGACGAAAGCGGCCCCGGCGAAAACCACGCATCATAAAAAACAGCACAAAACTGCGACGCAGAAAGCGCCAGAACAGAAAGCTCAGGCTGCTAAAAAACACACCAAAAAAGCAGCAACTAAACCGGCTGTAGAACAAAAAGCGCCAGAACAGAAAGCTCAGGCGGCGAAAAAGCACACCAAAAAAGCAGCAACCAAACCTGCTGCAGAACAAAAAGCTCAGGCCGCTAAAAAACACACCAAAAAAACCGTAAAACACGACTCCGCGAAACCAGCCGCTCAGCCTGCTGCATAACACACCTGTAGACACTATGGCGCCCCCACGCCGTAGCATACGGCGCTAAATCATCCAGATTTGGCGCCGCCTTTCGGAGGGTAAAATGGTGTCACATTACCGCTTTGAGTTCATTTTTACGGCCCTGATTATTTGTGCCCTCATCGCCATGCATTTTTATCTTTCCTGAGTGTAGTTATCTGATTTTACTCCCACTTTCCCGCCGTCCCGTCTATAGTATTAACTGAGGGTTTGCTGTTAAAAATCATAATTCCCCACCAGAGTGTGATATGCATAAAACCATTGCTATGTTACTGGGTTCAATTTTTTTAACTCCTGTCGTTGCGCATGCGGAACAGCCAGCAACGTCCAGCGCTGAAGCAGAAAACATAAAAACGCTGTTTTTTGGACATGACGATCGCATTAAGGTGACTGACCCAACGCAATCACCATGGGACGCTATCGGACAACTGGAAACCGCCAGCGGTAATCTGTGTACCGCTACGCTCATTTCCCCCCATCTGGCTCTGACTGCCGGACACTGCTTACTTACGCCGCCAAAAGGAAAACCTGATAAGGCCGTAGCGTTACGCTTCGTGTCGAAAAAGGGTATCTGGCGTTATGAAATCCACGGAATTGAAAGCCGGGTTGATCCTTCGCTCGGCAAACGTTTAAAAGCCGATGGTGATGGCTGGATTGTGCCCCCCTCCGCCGCCCCATGGGATTTTGGTCTGGTGGTGTTGCGTTATCCACCTTCCGGTATCACGCCACTGCCATTATTTGAAGGTGATAAAGCGGCGTTAACCGCGGCGCTGAAAACCGCGGATCGTAAAGTCACGCAGTCAGGCTATCCGGAAGATCATCTTGACGATTTGTACACGCATCAGGATTGCGTGGTAACCGGCTGGGCGCAAAATACCGTTTTGTCACATCAGTGCGATACGCTCCCGGGCGACAGTGGGTCGCCATTGATGCTGAAGACGGATTCCGGCTGGCAATTGATTGGCGTACAAAGCTCTGCTCCGGCGGCGAAAGATCGCTGGCGGGCAGATAACCGCGCGATTTCCGTGACCGGATTTCGCGACAAACTGGAAGCGCTCGCCAAGGGATAACACATGCTGCCCGCATTAACGGGCAGCACTTTTATCAGGCTAGTTTTATCATGATCATTCCGGCCAACAGCAATGCCACGCCGATCCAGCCTTTATTGTTCAGACGCTGACCAAACAGCACCCAGCCTGCGGCTAACGTCGCGGCAATCCCGAATCCGCCCCATAAGGCATAGGCGACGGAGAGATCGATGCCTTTTACCGCCTGCGACAGCGCACTAAAAGCCGCTAAAACTGCAGCCAGCGAGAGCACGCCATAAGCCTTGCGGCGAAAACCATCAGAAAACTTTAAAAAGACGTTAGCCACGATTTCCAGAACGATGGCCATGCCAAGCCACGCGCCGTGTACCCATTCAAACTGCTGCATGGGTCACCTCTCTGCCCGCTTTTGCAGGTTTTCGTGTACCGGATTTAATCAGCACAATACCTACCACCAGCGAGACCAGACCAGCCACCTTCATCGTGGACAAGGTTTCGTCAAATAGCAGCACGCTAAACAGCGTAATAAATAAAATACCGATACCTTCCCATAAGGCATAAGCTACGCCGAGGGCAATTTTTTTAACGGCAAAACTGAGAAAAATATACGATAAGGCGATCATTACCAGCATTAAAATAAAGCCCGCATTACCATGGCCCACGCTCGCCCATTTCATTGACAGCGTACCGGTAATTTCAGCCGCGATGGCCAGACCTAATAATATCCAGTAAAACATGATGCTTCTCCTGCTTGAGAATATAGTCCTTTGGGCCTACTGCATGCAGTAAACCAAAAAATAAAATCAGTTAGCTCAGCGCACAGCGCCAGCTCAGGCAGAAGAAGGGACTAAAGCGCGTTGCGCCAGTGTTGCTCACCCGCAAGCAGGAAAGTGGAAGAGGTACGAAGAAGTGTAGGTAAAAGCAAAAACATCCTGAACATATTGTCCATAATATTACAATTATCCGCAGTGTTGCTTCTCATCATCGCGGATGATAATTGTCCTCGGTAGTTAAACACAGATGATTTGTATCATAGGTTCATTACGAACTCAAAGCCTTTTCACTTCTTTACCAGCCCCGTTTGATTTTTGTTATAACGGCTCGAGGCAAATCACATTATTATTCAGATTCAAAAATTAAAAACGCAGGAATACACATGGCGAAACCGATCATCACGCTTAACGGGTTAAAAATAGTCATTATGCTGGGCATGCTGGTTATCATACTGAGCGGCATCCGCTTTGCCGCAGATATCATTGTGCCCTTTATTCTGGCATTATTTATTGCCGTTGTGCTGAACCCTGTGGTGCAACGCATGGTGAAACTTCGCATACCGCGCGTATTCGCAGTGTCATTGCTGATCGTCATTATTGTGATGCTAATGGTGCTGCTATTAGCCTACTTAGGTACATCCTTAAATGAGCTTGCGCGGACGCTACCGCAATACCGTTCTTCACTGGTTATCCCGCTGAAAAATCTCGAGCCGTGGCTACAGCGCGCAGGGATCGGCGTTTCGGTAGATGAGCTCGTCAAATACATTGATCCGAACGCGGCTATGACGCTGGTCACTAATTTACTGACGCAGCTGTCTAATGCCATGTCATCGATATTTTTACTGCTGCTGACGGTGGTTTTTATGCTGTTGGAAGTCCCGCAACTGCCCAATAAACTAAAACAAATGATGAGTCGGCCCATTGAGGGAATGGCGGCAATTCAACGCGCCATCGACAGCGTATCCCACTATCTGGTACTAAAAACGGCAATCAGCATTGTGACCGGTCTGGTCGCCTGGGGCATGCTCGCCGCCCTCGACGTGCGCTTTGCCTTTGTCTGGGGATTGCTGGCCTTTGCCCTTAACTATATTCCTAATATCGGTTCCGTACTGGCAGCCATCCCCCCTATTGCTCAGGTGCTGGCATTTAGCGGTCTTTACGACGCCCTGGTGGTGCTGGCGGGTTATCTGGTCATTAACCTGGTGTTTGGGAATATCCTCGAACCGCGGATTATGGGACGTGGGCTTGGGCTGTCCACGCTGGTGGTGTTTCTGTCGTTGATCTTCTGGGGCTGGTTGCTGGGTCCTGTGGGGATGCTGCTTTCTGTCCCGCTGACCATCATCGTTAAAATTGCGCTTGAGCAAACCAACGGCGGGCAAAGCATTGCCGTTCTGCTTAGCGATCTCAACAAAGCGTAAATTGTCGCCCCGCCTGCGCGGGGCTTTCGTTTATCGTTTAGCACGTAGCGCCAGGGTGGCACTCAACAACGTAAATAACGCAATTATCCACGCCATGGTCCATGGCGTGCCGTCACTGAAAGCGGCCAGCAGTAATGATGAGATGATCCCGCTACCGTACTGTAATGCGCCAATCAGCGCGGAGGCTGAACCAGCGATGTTCGGTACCGCATCCAGCGCTGCGGCCGTTGAGGTGGCCGCAATAATGCCGTTCATTGAGAACAACAGGAATATGGTAATGATAATGGCCACAATTCCCCCGGACTCCAGCTTAACCAACAGGGCAAGCGCAACCGCAGCCAGCGCCGCCAGCATCGTCGCATATTTCAACAGTTGCTCCAGGGGATGCCGTTGCACCAGCCTACGGTTTAACACGCTCATCGCCATGACGCCGACAATATTTAGCGCAAACAGCCAGCCATAATGCTGAGGATCAACATGGTAATAGCTAATATAAACAAATGGCGATCCGGTAATAAACGCATACGCGCCGACGTAATAAAACGTCAGGCTCAGGGTGTAGCGCATAAAACGCCCATTAGATAACAGGGAACGGTAATTACGAAATGCGCCCGTCAGAGAAGCTTTCACCCGTTTTGCTTCAGGTAGTGTTTCTGGTAGCCAACATAAAGAGACACACATTAGCGCGCCAATCAGCACCAGCAGCCAAAAAACTGCGTGCCAGGTGCTCAGGCGAATAATTTGCCCGCCAATCAATGGCCCAGCTATCGGCGCAATCGCCATTATCAGCACCAGCGTCGAGAGCATTTGCGCCGCACGGGTACGCGCAAAGAGATCGCGGATCATTGCCCGGGCCAACATAGGCCCAGTACAGGCGCCAAGGGCCTGAAATACCCGCCAGAAAACAATCTGCGTGATGCTTGTAGACAACGCACATCCTGCAGACCCGATGATAAAAAGCACCATGCCAATAAACAGCGGTTTACGCCTGCCCAGATGATCGCTGATCGGTCCCCAAATCAGCTGTGCGATAGTAAAACCTACCAAAAATCCGGTGATCGTAAGTTCTACATTGCCATGTAAATCCGTGGCCATTGTCGGCATTGCCGGAAGATAAATATCGGTAGAAAGTGAGGTAAAGGCCATCAGGCCACTGAGGATCAGAATAAAACTAAGGCCGGTGTGGCTTGCTGTAGCCACCGGCGATGCCTGTTCATTTTTACGCATAGCGCTCTGTCATGTTGAAGAAACAGACCGCAGTATATATGCGACGTATTGCGGTGATTAGAGGGCTAAAACGGCATAAGTTTATGAACCATAATCATGAATAATGGCAACGTTAGCGGCAGATATTGTGATTCAACGCCAGTATTTGCTATCCAGAAATGAATTTAACTCATAGGTCCATGCGGGATTCACAGACTAATAGTACCAACAGAAAATTGCTAATCTGCGGTCAATACAAAGATGAATGCTCAGGAGAATCCCATGAATACAAAAGTACTAAATAACGGTGTTGAGATGCCCTTGCTTGGTTTTGGCGTTTATCAAATGACCGATGCCGCCGAATGCGAGCAAGCCGTACGGGATGCCATTGATTCAGGTTATCGCCTGATTGATACCGCTGCCTCATATCTGAATGAAACTCAAGTAGGGAACGCACTCAAGCAAAGCAGTGTGCCACGTAATGAGCTTTTCGTGACCACCAAGTTGTGGTTACAAGATGCAAGCTATTCCGGCGCAAAAGCGCAATTTACTCGGTCCCTGCAACGCCTTCAGCTTGATTATATTGATCTTTATTTAATCCATCAGCCCTATGGAGATGTACATGGTGCCTGGCGCGCTATGGAGGAGTTATATGAGGAAGGAAAAATCCGTGCGATTGGCGTGAGTAATTTTCATCCGGATCGACTGGCTGATTTAATGGCCTTCAATCGCGTGATTCCTGCCGTAAACCAGATTGAGGTAAACCCATTCCATCAACAGCCACATGCGGTTGCCTGGATGCAGAGCAGAAACATTCAACCACAAGCCTGGGCACCGCTCGCCGAGGGACGTAATGACCTGTTTCAGAACCCGGTTTTAGCGGCTATTGGGGAAAAATACGGCAAAAGCATTGGTCAGATCGTGCTGCGCTGGATTTATCAGCGCGGAATTATTTCACTGGCGAAAACCGTGCGTAAAACGCGTATGACCGAAAATATTCAGGTGCTGGATTTTAGCTTAACCCCGGAAGAAATGACGCAAATTGCCGCCATGGACAGCGGAAGCAGCGCGTTTTTCTCGCATCGAGATCCGGCTCGAGTGGAATGGATCACCCAGCGGAAGCTGGACGTTTAAAAAAACGGCCTCCGCAGAGGCCGTCTTACTTTTAACTAGCGATTACAGCGCCTTCAGAATCGCATCCACGCTGGCCTTGGCATCGCCAAACAGCATATGGGTGTTTTCTTTAAAGAACAGCGGGTTTTGTACGCCAGCATAGCCGGTGTTCATTGAACGTTTAAACACGATAACGTTCTGCGCTTTCCACACTTCCAGCACTGGCATACCGGCGATCGGGCTGCGTGGGTCATCCTGCGCCGCCGGGTTTACCGTATCGTTGGCGCCAATAACCAGTACGGTGTCGGTGTCGGCGAAATCATCATTGATTTCATCCATTTCCAGCACGATGTCATATGGCACTTTGGCTTCCGCCAGCAGCACGTTCATATGACCCGGCAAACGCCCTGCTACCGGGTGGATCCCGAAACGCACTTTGATGCCACGGGCACGCAACTTCTCAGTGATTTCCGCCACCGGATATTGCGCCTGAGCCACCGCCATACCGTAGCCCGGAGTGATGATCACGGAGTGCGAGTTCTTCAGCATTTCTGCTGTGTCTTCTGCATTAATCTCCCGGTGTTCACCCACTTCTTCATCAGAACCCGTAGATGAGCCATCAGAACCGAAGCCGCCCGCAATAACGCTGATGAACGAACGGTTCATTGCCTTACACATAATGTAAGACAGGATCGCACCGCTCGAACCTACCAGCGCACCGGTAACGATCAGCAGATCGTTGCTGAGCATAAAGCCTGCCGCTGCCGCCGCCCAACCTGAATAGGAGTTGAGCATTGAAACGACTACCGGCATGTCTGCCCCACCGATGGACGCCACCAGATGCCAGCCAAAGGCCAGCGCGATGATGGTCATCACCAGCAGCGCCAGAACCTGCAGGCCAACGCTTTCAGTACGAACAAACACCACCAACAGCAAGAAGGAAACGACCAGCGCCGCGAGATTCATCTTGTGACGATTTGGCAGCATTAGCGGTTTAGAGGAGATCTTGCCGCGCAGTTTGCCAAAGGCCACCACGGAACCGGTAAAGGTCACCGCACCGATGAAGATACCGAGGAACACTTCCGTCAGGTGAATGTTCACCAGAATCGGTTCCAGGCCCGTATCGTGATACAGGTAGCTGTTAAAGCCCACCAGTACCGCCGCCAGACCAACGAAGCTGTGTAGAATCGCCACCAACTCCGGCATCTCGGTCATCTCGACTTTTTTCGCCAGGCGGATACCAATCGCGCCGCCGATGATCATCGCCACCAGGATCCAGGCAACATTGCCGGTATCCGGGCCAAAAATCGTCGCAATCAGCGCAATCGCCATCCCGGCGATACCGTAGTTGTTACCCTGCTGCGAGGTTTCGTGTTTGGAAAGTCCCGCCAGGCTGAAAATAAACAGGATCGCGGCAACAATGTATGCAGCTGTAACTAATCCTCCAGACATATGTTACCCCTTAGTTTTTCCGGAACATTTTCAGCATGCGCTGAGTCACGGTGAAGCCACCGAAAATATTAATGCTGGCAATAAGCACCGCGATAAAGCTCAGGAAACTCACCCAGCCACCCTGGCCAATTTGTAACAACGCACCGACAACAATGATCCCGGAGATGGCGTTGGTCACGGACATCAGCGGAGTATGCAACGCGTGCGACACATTCCAGACCACGTAGTAACCCACCACGCAGGAAAGCGCGAACACCGTAAAGTGACCGAGGAACTCTTTCGGGGCGACGTCGGCAAGCCAGCCAAACAAAATGACTACCAGCGCCATCAGCGCATATTTACGCCATGGTGAAACAGGTTTTTTCTCTTCTTTCGGCGCAGGAGCCACTTTTGGCGCAGCCTGCGGCTGAGCTGAAACCTGAATCGGTGGCGCAGGCCAGGTGATTTCACCCTCGCGAACCACCGTCACGCCACGCACCACCACGTCGTCAAAATCAACGGTAATGTTGCCGTCTTTCTCTTTGCACAACAGTTTGAGCAGGTTGACGAGGTTGGTACCGTACAACTGGGAAGACTGCGTCGGCAGACGACCAGGCAAATCGGTATAACCGATAACCTTCACACCGTTCGCAGTGGTAGTCACCTGGTTTGGCACGGTATATTCGCAGTTACCGCCATTTTGCGCGGCGAGATCGACAATTACACTCCCCGCTTTCATCGAATCAACCATTTCGCGGGTGATCAGTTTCGGCGCTGGTTTGCCCGGAATCAATGCCGTTGTAACGATAATGTCGACATCTTTCGCCTGAGCGGCGAAAAGCGCCATCTCGGCTTTGATGAATGCTTCGGACATCACCTTAGCGTAGCCGTCGCCGCTGCCCGCCTCTTCTTTAAAGTCCAGTTCGAGAAATTCAGCGCCCATACTCTGAACTTGTTCTTTCACTTCCGGACGGGTATCAAACGCGCGGACGATAGCGCCCAGGCTGTTTGCCGCCCCGATCGCTGCCAGCCCCGCCACACCAGCACCAATCACCATGACCTTGGCAGGTGGAACCTTGCCCGCGGCGGTGATCTGTCCGGTAAAGAAACGGCCAAATTCATGTGCGGCTTCAACAATGGCGCGATAGCCGGCAATATTCGCCATCGAGCTTAAGGCATCAAGCGACTGCGCACGCGAAATACGCGGCACGGAGTCCATCGCCATCACCGTAACATTGCGCTCTGTAAGCTTTTGCAGCAGCTCCGGGTTTTGCGCGGGCCAAAGAAAACTCACCAACGTCGTGCCCGGATTCAGCAACGGAATTTCCGCCTCTTCCGGCGCATTGACCTTCAGAATAATCTCTGACTGCCAGACAGCATTCCCGTCCACAATTTCTGCGCCTGCCTGCACAAACGCGTTATCGTCAAAACTCGCCAGTTGACCTGCGCCGCTTTCAACCGCGACGCTAAAACCCAGCTTCAGCAGCTGCTCAACCGTTTTCGGCGTAGCTGCGACACGGGTTTCATTGGTTAACCGTTCTTTTGGTATGCCAATTCGCATAATGTTCCCTTCCATCTGTATTTATGATGATGGTTTATCAATGTTCGCACGAGGCATGCGCGCACTCTCGAAAGAGGTCAGTGTTACCTCAATAAAATAAAACAGTAACAAACTCTGTATAACCTACTGAAAATGGAGCCTGTGATCTAGCGCCAAAAAACAGTATTTATTATGAAATTCGCAAAACAGGGATGAATTCGCCCGCAGACAGGGATAATGCCCTTTAAATAGCCCGCAATGGCTGATAATTCGCTCAAGCGAAGCGGCAAAACATGATTAAGCGCCACCAGAGAACAATTGATTAACATTAAATTAACTTATGAAATTCAACTGTTTTATCAGTTTTAGCCTCCAAACGCCGAATTTTTGGACATATCACAAAATGTTATCGACACTGTTACACCCTGTGGCACGATGAGTGAAAAATGACGCAGACACTGACACAATTTAAATGCAATAATCAGCGACGTTTCTAGTCAATAACAATACCAGTACCTGGTTTGCGCAAGGCGAAGGATTATTTTTATGAAGCTTAAGAACACTCTCCTGGCGTCCGCACTTATTTCTGCGACTGCTTTTTCTGTAAATGCAGCGACAGAATTGACGCCGGAGCAAGCTGCTGCCCTGAAACCCTATGACCGCATTGTGGTTACCGGTCGTTTTAATGCGATCGGCGACGCGGTGAATGCCGTATCACGTCGTGCAGATAAAGACGGTGCAGCCTCTTTTTATGTTGTTGATACCTCAGATTTTGGCAGTGGCGGTAACTGGCGCGTTGTAGCCGACATCTATAAAGCCGACGCTGAAAAAGCGGAAGCATCCAAAAACCGTATCATTAACGGTGTGATGGAGTTACCTAAAGATCAGGCCGTTCTGATAGAACCTTACGATACCGTTACGGTGCAGGGCTTCTACCGCAGCCAACCTGAAGTGAATGATGCAATCACCAAAGCGGCAAAAGAGAAAGGGGCTTACTCCTTCTATATCGTTCGCCAGGTCGATGCCAACCAGGGTGGTAACCAGCGTATTACCGCATTCATCTATAAAGCGGATGCGAAAAAACGCGTAGTACAAAGCCCTGATGCAATTCCGGCTGATTCTGATGCCGGTCGCGCCGCGTTAGCTGCAGGCGGTGAAGCTGCGAAGAAAGTTGAGATCCCGGGCGTTGCGACTACCGCATCTCCGAGTGCTGAAGTTGGTCGCTTCTTCGAAACGCAATCCACCAAAGGTGGACGTTACACCGTCACGCTTCCGGATGGAACGAAAGTTGAAGAGCTGAACAAAGCGACTGCTGCAATGATGGTTCCGTTCGACAGCATCAAGTTCACCGGTAACTACGGTAATATGACCGAAGTCTCTTATCAGGTTGCCAAGCGCGCAGCGAAGAAAGGCGCGAAGTATTATCACATTACTCGCCAGTGGTCAGAACGTGGTAACAACATGACCATTAGTGCTGACCTGTATAAGTAATATCCTGCTCTATCAGGTCTACAGCTCTTGTAGACCTGATAATTTTTCCTCGTTAAATCCTCAGTCCGAACAAAAACACGAATATTAAGACAACTTTTCACACTATTAGTCACAAATCTCTCTATCCCCATTGCATGCGTTCTCTTCTCTCCGTAAAATCCCGCGCCTTAGTGGCTTTCACCATTTTTATGCGGTTTGCCAAAATAATTATTCTCTCACTCTCGTTTTAGTAACTGGATACAAATGGAAAAGAAATTGGGTCTGAGCGCACTGACCGCGCTGGTTCTAAGCTCAATGCTCGGCGCTGGTGTTTTCAGCCTGCCACAAAATATGGCGGCGGTTGCCAGCCCGGCTGCATTACTGATTGGTTGGGCGATTACCGGTGCGGGTATTCTGCTGCTCGCCTTTGCCATGCTGATCCTGACGCGTATCCGACCTGATCTGGACGGTGGAATTTTTACCTACGCGCGCGAAGGTTTCGGGGAACTGATTGGCTTCTGCTCTGCATGGGGATACTGGCTGTGCGCCGTTATCGCTAACGTTTCGTATCTGGTTATCGTCTTCTCTGCGCTCAGCTTCTTTACCGACACGCCGGAATTACGCCTTTTTGGCGATGGTAATACCTGGCAGGCTATTGTTGGCGCATCAACGCTGCTGTGGATCGTCCATTTTCTGGTGCTGCGTGGGGTGCAAACCGCAGCCAGCATTAATCTGGTTGCGACCCTGGCCAAATTGCTGCCGCTTGGCCTGTTTATCGTGCTGGCGTTCATGCTATTTAAACTCGATACCTTCAGTCTGGATTTTACCGGCGTCGCGTTAGGCGTCCCCGTCTGGGAGCAGGTCAAAAACACTATGCTCATTACCCTGTGGGTATTCATCGGTGTGGAAGGCGCAGTGGTGGTTTCCGCCCGCGCACGAAACAAACGCGATGTCGGACGCGCCACGCTGCTGGCGGTGCTTGCTGCGCTGGGCGTTTATCTGTTGGTCACCCTGCTGTCGCTGGGTGTTGTCGCGCGTCCAGAACTGGCAGAAATCCGCAACCCATCAATGGCCGGTCTGATGGTTAAAATGATGGGACCATGGGGCGAAATTATTATCGCCGCGGGCCTGATTGTCTCCGTTTGCGGTGCCTATTTAAGCTGGACGATTATGGCGGCGGAAGTGCCGTTCCTCGCCTCTACCCACAAAGCGTTTCCACGGATCTTCGCGCGTCAGAATGCGCAGGGTGCGCCATCCGCGTCGCTGTGGCTGACCAACATCTGCGTCCAAATCTGTCTGGTGCTGATCTGGCTCACAGGTTCCGACTACAATACGTTACTGACCATTGCCTCAGAGATGATTCTGGTGCCCTATTTGCTGGTCGGCGCATTTTTGCTGAAAATAGCGACCCGTCCGTTGCATAAAGCAGTTGGTGTCGGTGCGAGCATTTATGGCATATGGTTATTGTATGCGTCAGGTCCGATGCACTTGCTACTGTCTGTGGTGCTGTACGCGCCAGGACTACTGGTTTTCCTTTATGCCCGTAAAACACACGCGCATGAAAATGTATTAAAACGTCAGGAGATGGCGCTGATCGGCCTGCTGCTTATTGCTGCAGTTCCGGCGACCTGGATGTTGGTGGGGTAACGCTATCCCCATCGTTTGCGAAACCTGGAGATTACGATGGGTAAAAAGCCCCCTTTGCCGATTCTTATCACTGGAGGAGGCCGTCGCATCGGCCTCGCCGTCGCATGGCATTTTCTCAATCAAAAACAGCCAGTTATTGTCAGTTACCGGACTCATTACCCGGCCATTGATGGCTTGTGCGAAGCTGGCGCGTTGTGTATCCAGGCTGACTTTTCTACCGATAAAGGCGTGTTAGCCTTTGCTGATGAGGTTAAAAGGCAGACGAACGGTTTGCGCGCCATTGTGCATAATGCCAGTGCCTGGGTGGCAGAAAAGCCGGGCACGCCGCTCACCGAAGTGCTGTCGGCCATGATGCAAATTCATGTCAATACGCCCTACTTACTCAACCACGCCCTGGAAGAGTTGTTACGCGGTCACGGACATGCAGCCAGCGATATTATCCATTTTACGGATTATGTTGTAGAGCGTGGCAGCGACAAGCACATTGCTTATGCTGCCAGTAAAGCGGCGCTGGACAATATGACTCGCTCATTCGCCCGCAAACTGGCACCAGAAGTCAAAGTGAATGCGATTGCCCCCTCGCTGATCCTATTCAACGAGAGTGACGATGCTGAATATCGCCAGCAGGCTCTGAATAAATCATTGATGAAAACGGCGCCCGGTGAAAAAGAAGTCATTGATTTAATTGACTATCTATTGACCAGTTGCTTTGTCACAGGCCGTAGTTTTGCCCTTGATGGCGGGCGTCATCTGCGTTAATGCAGTTTTATCCAACAAAAAATCAGCAACCACGCGCTCAGGCTCCAGCACACCACTGACCCGCCGAGCGCGACGGGTAAGCGCATAAATCCAGTGAAATACCACAGCGAAACGAGGTAGACAAAATAGGGAATAATTGACCACATGCTGAATACAATGGTGGTACGCAACGCCTCGATCCCACGTTCACTGGCCACGATATAATGGGCAATCAACGCGAATGTCGGGAACAGCGGGATTAATCCAGCAATATAGTAATTCTTTGTTTTAGCGAGCAAACCAATCAATACGACCACCAGCGCACCCAGCGCCGCTTTGATAACGAGTCCCATCACCCTGCCTTAACACATCAATAACATCAGCCCCTAGCATAACGGAAGCGTTCTTGTTTAGAAAAGATTAATGGAAGGAAAAACGAGGGCGGTGTATGTTGGCGTTTTATATTCAAAATGAATGATATGAACACCATCGTATTTGTTGAAGATGATCCCGAAGTTGGCTCGCTGATTGCCGCCTATCTGGCCCGGCATGACATTGAGGTTATCCTTGAACCTCGTGGTGATTTGGCTGAGGAGAAAATCCTGCAAGTTCGACCCGATCTGGTGTTACTAGATATCATGCTGCCGGGCAAAGACGGGATGACAATCTGCCGCGATTTACGTGGACGCTGGCAGGGTCCGATTGTCCTGCTGACCTCTCTGGACAGCGACATGAACCATATCCTGGCGCTGGAAATGGGTGCCTGCGACTACATCCTTAAAACAACGCCTCCGGCCGTGCTGCTTGCACGGCTACGCCTGCATTTGCGTCAGAGCGAACATTCAGCCCAGTCTAAAGGTATTCAGGCAACGACCATCACACCGCATACCACGCTACGCTTTGGTACACTCACTATCGACCCAACCAACCGCTCCGTGCTACTCGGCGGTAAGCAAGTCTCTCTTTCCACCGCCGATTTTGAATTATTGTGGGAGCTGGCAACCCATGCCGGGCAGATTATGGACCGCGATGCGTTGCTGAAGAACCTGCGCGGTGTAAGCTATGACGGTATGGATCGCAGCGTCGATGTGGCGATTTCCCGGTTACGTAAAAAACTGCTCGATAACGCCATAGAGCCCTATCGAATCAAAACGGTACGTAACAAAGGTTACCTGTTCGCACCGCACGCCTGGGACGATGAATCTGACAAGTAAACCCATCGGGCCGTATCCCGCTTATACGGCCCCACAAACGTGACAATGTCACAGAAAACTATTAATCGGCTTTCGCTTGTATCTCAACTGAACGTCAGTCCGTCGTATTTTTTCCAACGATAATTCACTGCGGAAATAATCCAGCAGCCGATGAAGACGCCAATAATCACGAAGCCGACATTCCCCATGTGGTCGCTCAAATTACTGACTGTGTCCCACAATCCCCCCTGGAGTGAAAAGGCATCAGACAGCAGTCCCAGCGCCTCCAGTCCACCGATGAATAGCGCAACAATCACCGAGGTTCCGGTGATTGTCATATTGTAATAAAGCTTGCGCTGCGGCTTATTAAACGCCCATCCGTAGGCCTCAACCATCAGGATGCTGTCGAGGCAATCAATCAGCGCCATACCGCAGGTAAACAGCGCCGGGAAAACTAATATTGACCAGACCGACATGCCACTGGACGCGCTTGAAGCGGAAATACCCAGAAGAGAAATTTCAGTGGCAGTATCAAAACCCAGGCCAAACAAAAAACCGACAAAATACATATGCCAGTCTTTACCTACCAGGCGGAAAGCTGAGCGAAAAATCCAGTTCAATGGACCTGTAACAGCAATCTCTTCCGTGTTGCCAGCGTAAGTACCGGTGCGTTTAAGATGGCGAAAAGCCTTCCAGACATGGCAGAAAATAATGAGATTAATGGCAGCCAGAATCAGCAGAAATGCGGCAGAGACCATGGTACCGATAAGACCGCCGACATTCTGAAACCATGCCATATGCTGCTTAAATACGCTGGTGGTCAACGCAATGCCAATGCTTGCCAGCACCACAATGGTAGAGTGACCAAGTGAAAACCAGGCTCCCGTCGTCAGGGCGCGTTTTTTCTGTTGCATGAGTTTACGCGTCGCACTGTCTATCGCGGCGATATGGTCGGCATCCACGGCATGGCGCAAACCATAGCACCACGCGATTAGACTCAGCGCCAGTAACGACGTGTTGTTGCTAAACGCGGTGAAAGCCCACAGCCACGCCACAATGTTTGCCCCGATGAGTAAAACCATCAACGAAATAATATTTGGGCGTTTTTTTAATATTGAAAACAATGCGTTCATTGTTTCCAGCCAGTCAAATTTGCGCTAAACAACACACCACACCGCCGTTCACTGATTAATTAACAAAACGTTTATCAGGCTAATGATAACTCTTAAGAATTACCAACCCAGTGTCTTAGATCAAAGTTGATTACCACCTGATGCGAGTTCCTCCATCGCTAACTCCGCGATGCGCGGGGGTATAGCCGCGCAGTCCCCCTCTTGCAGAAACCGACTTTAATTTCGAAATCAAGAATCAGCATTGATGCAATCAGGGGAAGATTATAGACCAGAGCACTAACGGGCACATTCTTATGTCTCTGTGTGCCATGCTGATTGTGGTTGTTAAATGAGGAAGACGCGATGATCGTTTTATGCAAAGCCTGCGGGACATCCTATGAGAAAACGAATTCTCATCCACATCATTGCGCTATTTGTAATGATGAACGCCAGTATGTCCCCGCGACAGGGCAGAAATGGATCGATTTTGCCGCCCTTTGCGCTTCACACACAAATAAGTGGCAACAACACAACAGCGATCTTCTCAGCATCCACACCGTTCCTGATTTTGCGATTAATCAGCGCGCGTTTATCCTGCTCACTCCCGAGGGCAATATTTTGTGGGACTGTATTGCCACACTCGATGACGCCACGAAAATGCTAATAACGTCTCTGGGCGGGCTTAAGGCTATTGCGATATCACACCCTCACTACTACACCACTATGCAGGACTGGGCTGCAGAATTTAATGCCCCAATTTACCTCCATGCCAGTGATAGCGAGTGGGTAATGCGCGACAGCCCGTGGATTAAATTTTGGCAAGGCGACACCCTTGAACTGGCCCGAAACGTCAGTGTTATACGACTTGGGGGACATTTTTCCGGCGGCTGTGTTCTGCACTGGGCACGAAATGAAGGCCTGGTGCTTTCCGGCGACATCGTTCAGGTCACACCAGGGGCGCACGCCGTCTCCTTTATGTGGAGTTACCCCAATATGCTGCCGCTGCCAGCCGCTACGGTCAGCGACATCACCCAGCGCCTGAGTATGGTGAAATTTAAACAACTCTACGGTGCATTTGAGGGAAAAGATATTACGGACAATGCCGATGAAATCGTACGCCGTTCAGGCGAAAAGTATATCTCCTGCCTTAGATAATCGGGCCGTTTACTCTCCCCCTCATTCAGGAAGATGAAAATGGATAGAACTGATAAACCGCCCCCATCAGCGAGAGACTGACTATCACACTGATAATAAAATAGGTTTTGAATGGTTGCTTTTGTGTTTTATGGCGGAAAATTTGTTGACCCGCTATCGCACCAACCCACCCGCCAACAACACCAAACATCAGCAATGTAGACTCAGGCACCCTGCGCCAGGCCTGACGCGCGGCCATTTTGTCCACGCCGTATAGCGCCATCGTTAGTATATTGGCAAGTATGAGCCACATAACCCAGGGATGTGCGGTGAAAATACAGCCTGTTGCTGCGAAAATGAGTAGCAAATAACAACAACGATTGAAATTCATATTTTTATATCACAACAATTTTGAGAGTATCAGTACGCATTATATTGCGTATTCGGTGATTTTATATGAAGAAGCTGTTTGTACAGTTTTATCTCCTGCTGTTTGTCTGCTTTCTGGTGATGACCCTGTTGGTCGGCCTGGTATATAAATTCACCGCAGAACGCGCGGGCAGGCAGTCGCTCGACGATTTAATGAAAAGCTCGTTGTACCTGATGCGCAGTGAGCTGCGCGAGATCCCACCACGTGACTGGGGTAAGACGCTAAAGGAGATGGATTTGAACCTCTCTTTTGATCTGCGCGTTGAACCGCTGAATAAATACACGCTGGACGCCCCAACCATGCAGCGCCTGCGCGAAGGCGATATTGTCGCACTTGACGATCAGTACACTTTTATTCAACGAATCCCGCGCAGCCATTACGTGCTGGCCGTTGGCCCGGTTCCCTATCTCTATTTTCTGCATCAAATGCGCTTGCTGGACGTCGCGCTGATGGCGTTCATTGCCATTTCACTGGCCTTCCCGGTACTTATCTGGATGCGCCCCCACTGGCAGGAAATGCTCCGACTGGAAGCCGCAGCACAACGTTTTGGTGAAGGGCATCTGGGTGAACGCCTCCATTTTGATAACGGTTCCAGTTTTGAGCGTCTTGGTGTGGCGTTTAACCAGATGGCGGACAATATCAATGCGCTGATCGCCAGTAAAAAACAGCTTATCGATGGTATTGCCCATGAGCTTCGGACTCCACTGGTACGCTTACGTTACCGACTGGAGATGAGTGAGAATCTCACCGAGCAAGAATCTCAGGCACTGAATCGTGACATCGGCCAGTTAGAAGCGTTGATCGAAGAATTACTGACCTACGCCCGGCTGGATCGCCCCCAAAATGAATTGAAGCTCAGCGTACCCGACCTGCCCCTTTGGCTGACAACCCATCTTGAGGATGTGCAAAGCGTCAATCCTGACCATGCTGTGCGCCTTCGCCATCTTCAGATTGGCGACTACGGTGCGCTGGACATGCGCCTGATGGAGCGCGTGCTGGATAATCTACTGAATAACGCCCTGCGCTATTGCCAGTCGACAGTACAAGCCAGTCTGCGGCTGGACGGTAATCAGGCAACGCTGATCGTGGAAGACGACGGCCCTGGTATCGCACCTGCGGCGCGCGAACAAGTTTTTGAGCCATTTGTACGCCTCGATCCTAGTCGTGACCGGGCGACCGGTGGTTGCGGGCTTGGGTTAGCCATCGTCCACTCGATCGCATTGGCTATGGGCGGTACGGTCGTTTGCGATGAAAGTGAACTGGGCGGGGCCCGTTTTTCTTTCAGTTGGCCCGTCTGGCATAACATTCCTGAATTTCCCACTGCCTGACCCATACCGCTCGGTGGTCAGGCGGCAGATGTTGTGCTATAAAAAAGTATGTTGTAACTAAAATGGTAAAACACATGGCCCGTTACGATCTCGTTGACCGTCTGAACAGCACCTTCCGCCAGATGGAACAGGAACTGGCGCTTCTGAGCGAAAATTTGTTGCAGCAGACGCTGCTGATTGCGCGCGTGTTCTCGTTACCAGAAGTCGCCAAGGAGGCAGAACATGCCCCTTTGCAGAGCATCGATGTAAAACAACATTTAGGCAAAGAAGCTGAATCACTGGCACTGCGTCACTATCGCCATCTGTTTATTCAGCAGCAATCTGAGAACCGCAGCAGCAAAGCGGCCGTCCGTCTTCCTGGCGTGTTGTGCTATCAGGTGGATAACGCGGCACAGTGTGCTCTGGAAGAACAAATACAGCGTATTAACCAGTTGAAAACGACGTTTGAGCGCATTGTCACTGTGGAATCTGGACTGGTGCCGGCGGCACGTTTCGAATGGGTGCATCGCCACCTGCCAGGACTGATTACGTTGAATGCCTATCGTACGCTCACGCTGGTGAAAGAACCCGCCACTCTGCGCTTTGGCTGGGCTAACAAGCACATCATTAAAAACCTGATGCGCGATGAAGTCCTACAGCAACTGGAAAAGAGTCTGACGTCGCCGCGCAGCGTACATCCCTGGACGCGTGAAGAGTGGCAGGCAAAGCTGGAGCGGGAATATCAGGACATTGCAGCTCTGCCACAGCAGGCAAAACTGAAGATTAAAAGACCGGTAAAAGTGCAGCCCATCGCTCGCGTGTGGTACAAAGGAGAACAAAAACAGGTGCAATACGCCTGCCCGACGCCATTGATTGCGCTAATCAACAACGACAACGGCATGACAGTACCCGATATCGGCGAGTTACTGAATTACGATGCCGACAATGTTCAGCATCGTTTTAAACCTCAGGCGCAGCCGTTGAGATTGATTATTCCCCGACTGCACCTGTACGTTGCTGATTAACTGCCTGGTCGCATGCTGCCAACCATCAGTTCTGGTCGTACCCAACTGTCGAACTCCGCTTCGGTTAAATATCCCAGCGCAAGGGCAGATGCTTTTAACGTCAGCCCTTCCTTATGCGCTTTTTTGGCTATCTCAGCGGCTTTGTCGTAACCGATATGGGTATTGAGTGCGGTAACCAGCATCAGCGACTCGTTGAGTAACTGGTCGATTCGCTCACGATTGGGTGCAATACCCGTCGCGCAATGCTCGTTAAAGCTTTCCATCCCGTCCGCCAGCAAACGCACTGATTGCAGGAAGTTGTGGATGACCATCGGTCGATAAACGTTAAGCTCAAAGTTACCTGACGCCCCGCCCATATTAATGGCAACATCATTGCCCATCACCTGGCAACAAAGCATGGTCAGCGCCTCACACTGAGTCGGATTGACTTTACCCGGCATAATGGAGCTACCCGGTTCGTTTTCAGGAATTGAAATTTCACCAATACCACAACGCGGACCGGATGCCAGCCAACGCACATCGTTGGCGATTTTCATCAGTGACGCAGCCAGCCCCTTGAGCGCTCCGTGGGCGTGAACCAACGCATCGCAGGTCGCCAGTGCTTCAAATTTATTCGGTGCAGTAACAAACGGCGCGCAGGTAATGACCTTCAACTCATCCGCGACCCGACGCGCATATTCAGGATGGGTGTTCAGTCCGGTTCCCACCGCCGTTCCCCCCAACGCCAGTTCCGCCACATGGGGTAAACTGTTTTCAATGTGTCTGAGGTTATGTTCGAGCATTGCCACCCAGCCGGAAATTTCCTGGCCAAGCGTAAGCGGGGTTGCATCTTGCAGATGCGTCCGGCCAATTTTGACGATATCGGCAAACGCGTGGGATTTATCACTGAGCGTTTTGGTCAACACCGTTAATTGCGGGATCAGTGACTTGCGCAGCGCCAGCAGCGCGGCAACATGCATCGCTGTCGGAAAGACATCATTCGAGCTTTGGCTTTTATTAACATCATCGTTGGGGTGAACTTTTCGCTCCATTCCCCGTACGCCGCCCAGCAATTCGCTGGCACGGTTTGCCAGCACCTCATTCATATTCATATTGCTTTGCGTGCCGGACCCCGTCTGCCAAATGGCCAACGGAAACTCATCCCGATGTTTGTCCGCCAATACCTCATCTGCGGCCTGCATAATCGCGGTGGCTTTATCTTCCGCCAGCAGCCCGAGATCTAAATTAACCTTGGCAGCCGCCCGTTTCGTCAGCGCCAGCGCATGGATCAGCAAGACCGGCATTTTCTCCGTAGAGATACGAAAATGCTCCAGCGAACGTTGGGTTTGCGCCCCCCAAAGCTTATCGGCAGGAACATCAATTGCGCCCATTGAATCATTCTCGCGGCGTACCGTTACCATTACCTGCTCCTTACATTAAGAATTGATTAGGTTATGTTTCGACATTGCCCACTTGCATTGGTCTTATCAGTATTAACGAGGATTAAACTGTCGTTTGGTGGTTCGTGCGGAAAAAAAACCGCCCCGAAGGGCGGCTGACGTTACTTAACGCAGCGTGCGCACTGCGACGTCTGAATTTGCTTGAAGAAATCATTACCTTTGTCATCCACCAGGATAAACGCCGGGAAATCTTCCACTTCAATTTTCCAGATGGCTTCCATCCCCAGTTCAGGATATTCCACGCATTCCAGACTCTTGATACTGCCCTGGGCAAGCACCGCTGCGGGGCCGCCAATACTGCCTAAATAGAAGCCGCCGTGCTTATGACAGGCGTCGGTCACCTGCTGGCTACGGTTGCCTTTCGCCAGCATGATCATACTCCCACCCGCGGCCTGAAGCTGGTCAACATACGAGTCCATACGCCCGGCAGTGGTTGGGCCTAGCGAGCCTGAGGCATAACCTTCGGGCGTTTTTGCCGGGCCGGCGTAATAGATCGGGTGATCTTTAACATACTGCGGCAAACTTTCGCCGTTATCCAGACGTTCTTTCAGTTTCGCATGCGCAATATCACGACCAACAATAATGGTTCCGTTGAGCGACAGACGCGTGGACACCGGATATTGCGACAACTGAGCCAGGATCTCTTTCATTGGCCGATTGAGGTCAACGCGCACCGCTTCGCCTTCGCCTACCTGACGCAGCTCTTCTGGTATGTATTTACCCGGATTATGCTCAAGTTTTTCGATCCAGATGCCTTCACGGTTGATCTTAGCTTTGATATTTCGATCGGCTGAGCAAGAAACCCCCATACCAACCGGACACGACGCGCCGTGACGCGGCAGACGGATCACGCGGATATCATGAGCGAAGTACTTCCCGCCGAACTGGGCACCCAGCCCCAAATTCTGCGCTTCTATCAACAGCTCTTTTTCCAGCTCCGCATCGCGGAACGCCTGACCATGCTCGTTACCTTCGGTCGGCAGCTCGTCGTAGTATTTCGCCGAAGCCAACTTGACAGTTTTCAGCGTGGCTTCCGCAGACGTTCCACCAATCACAAACGCGATGTGATACGGCGGGCAAGCCGCTGTTCCCAGCGTACGCATCTTCTCGACCAGGTAATTTTTTAATTTGCCCGGCGTGAGCAGCGCTTTGGTTTCCTGGTACAGATAGGT
Source organism: Citrobacter sp. TBCS-15 (assembly GCF_005280815.1). Classification (NCBI taxonomy): domain Bacteria; kingdom Pseudomonadati; phylum Pseudomonadota; class Gammaproteobacteria; order Enterobacterales; family Enterobacteriaceae; genus Citrobacter; species Citrobacter sp. TBCS-15. The sequence continues at coordinate 424,773 of NZ_SZWK01000102.1, forward strand.
TTTGTTTGCCGAACCACCGCCTTTGGCAATACATAAGAATTTGTATTCATCGCCATCAACGGTATACAAATCGATCTGCGCTGGCAGGTTGGTGCCGGTGTTCACTTCTTTATACATATCCAGCGCGGCGTTTTGCGAATAGCGCAGGTTGTCTTCGATGTAGGTGTTATAGACCCCTCGCGCCAGTGCCGCTTCATCACCGCCGCCGGTCCAGACACGCTGACCTTTTTTACCCACGATTATCGCTGTGCCGGTATCCTGACAGGTCGGCAAAATACCTTTCGCCGCGATGTCGGAGTTGCGCAGGAATTGCAGGGCCACATATTTGTCGTTTTCACTGGCCTCAGGGTCACGCAGGATATCGGCAACCTGTTGCTGATGCGCTGGACGCAGCATAAACGACGCATCATGAAAAGCCTGACGAGCCAGCAGGGTTAGCGCTTGCGGCGCGACTTTAATAACCTCCTGCCCTTCGAATTCGGCAACGGAGACATAGTCGCTGGTCAGCAGATAGTATTCGGTATCATCCTTTTTAAGCGGGAAAGGATGCTGATAATGAAAGGGTTTGTTTGACATTGTGCTCTCACTTACTGCTAGGTCTGGTTATTCTCTGGGCAGATGTTCCATTGCCCTGCTTCCCTGCCGTAAGTCGGGTTGGAGAAGGCAAGGCTTTCTGCAACCGGAAATACTCAGGGTATTAAAAGCGAGTCACCATATCCTACACAATTTTTTAACAAAAACTGAGACAAGTACGACTTTTTACATGCGCAGGTTACTTCCCTCAGGGTTTCTTGGTTTAATAGCCAGAGAAAATTCCACATTCAAACAGGGCTTGAGAATGCAAAAACTCATCAACTCAGTGCAGAACTACGCCTGGGGAAGTAAAACTGCGTTAACGGAACTTTATGGGATTGCCAACCCAACTCAGCAACCGATGGCTGAACTTTGGATGGGAGCGCACCCAAAAAGCAGTTCGCAGGTTCAGAGCGCTGATGGTCAGACGGTTGCTTTACGCGACGTTATTGAAAGCGATAAATCCGCGCTATTAGGCGATGCCGTTGCCGAACGCTTTGGTGAACTGCCCTTCCTGTTTAAAGTGCTCTGTGCTGCGCAACCCCTTTCGATTCAGGTTCATCCTAACAAGCACAATTCTGAAATCGGGTTTGCCAAAGAAAACGCCGCCGGGATCCCGATGGATGCCGCCGAGCGCAACTACAAAGATCCTAACCACAAACCAGAACTGGTTTTTGCTTTAACGCCTTTCCTGGCGATGAACGCATTTCGTGAGTTCTCCGATATTGTTGCGTTATTACAACCCGTTTCCGCTGCGCATCCGGCTATTGCGCATTTCCTGCAGGAACCGAGCGCAGAGCGTCTGAGCTATCTATTTGCCAGCTTGCTGAATATGCAGGATGAGGAGAAATCGCACGCGCTGGCGATCCTGAAATCGGCGCTGAACAGTCAGCAGGGGGAACCCTGGCAAACCATCCGCCTGATCGCCGACTTCTACCCTAACGACAGCGGACTCTTTTCCCCACTGCTGCTCAACGTGGTTAAACTCAATCCCGGCGAGGCCATGTTCTTGTTTGCCGAGACCCCGCACGCCTACCTGCAAGGTGTGGCGCTGGAGGTGATGGCGAACTCGGACAACGTGCTGCGCGCCGGGCTAACGCCAAAATACATTGATATCCCGGAACTGGTCGCCAACGTTAAGTTTGTCGCTAAGCCTGCAAACCAATTGCTGACCACACCGGTTAAAACAGATGGTGAACTGGACTTCCCTATTCCGGTCGACGATTTCGCCTTCTCCCTACATGAGTTAACGGCCACTGGTGCAGAGATCGGCCAGCAAAGCGCCGCAATTCTGTTCTGCATTGAGGGTGAAGCCGTGTTGAGCAAAGGTGAGCAGCGTCTGGTCCTGCAGCCGGGTGAGTCGGCCTTTATTAGTGCGAATGAATCGCCGGTAAACGTCAACGGCAAGGGCCGTTTAGCTCGGGTTTATAACAAGCTGTAGCAAGATACTGATATTTTTAACAACTCTTGCTAAGCTGTAGTGAGTTAAAGACAAGTCACTCCTCCAGGCGTCTTCAAACGCCTGGTTTTATTTTATGGATATCAAAATGAAAAAATCGCTGGTAGCTGCGGGTGTAGTGGTTGCACTGGGTATCGTCTGGACGGGCGGTGCCTGGTACACAGGTAAAAAACTCGAAACGCATCTCGCCGAGATGGTGACACAGGCAAACAATCAGTTGAAACGCTACTCCCCTGAGGCGGGCATTGAACTGAGTTATCAAAACTATCAGCGCGGCGTGTTCAATAGCCAACTGCAACTGGTGGTTAAACCCATCACCGGGCAGCAAGATTCCTGGCTGAAGCCAGGGCAAAGCATCGTCCTTAATGAAACGGTTGATCACGGTCCTTTCCCGCTCGCACAGCTGAAATCGCTGAATCTGGTTCCCGCTATGGCCTCGGTGAAAACAACGTTGGTGAATAACGACGTCACCAAACCACTGTTCGATATTGCCAAAGGCGAAACGCCATTCGTCATTAACTCCCGTATCGGTTACAGCGGCGATACCCGTTCCGATCTCTCCCTCAAACCGCTGAACTACGAGAATGGCGATGAAAAAGTGGCCTTCAGCGGCGGGGAATTCCAGTTTACGGCTGACAAAGACGGTAATGCAGTTTCGCTAACTGGCGATGCGCAAAGTGGTCTGGTTAATGCGGTCAATGAGTACAACCAGAAAGTACAAATTACCTTCAATAACCTGAAAACTGAGGGTTCCAGCAGTATTGCCAGCTTTGGTGAGCGTATTGGCGACCAGAAGTTGTCACTCGAAAAACTGTCGATTGCAGTCGAGGGTAAAGAGTTGGCGGTTCTGGAAGGCATGGGTATCGATGGTAAATCCGATCTGATCAACGAGGGTAAAACCGTCAACAGCCAACTGGATTACACCCTGAACAGCCTTAAACTGCAGGGCCAGGATATGGGTAGCGGCAAACTGACGCTGAAAGTGGGCCAGATTGATGGTGAAGCCCTGCACCAGTTCAGTCAGCAGTATAGCGCCCAAACCAAGGCGTTGATGTCACAAATCGATGTGGTGCAAAACCCTGAGCTATATCAGCAGAAAGTCACCGAAGCCTTCTTTAATGCCCTGCCGATTCTGATGAAAGGCGAACCGGTTATCACTATTGCGCCGCTGAGCTGGAAAAATGCGAAAGGTGAAACCGCCTTTAATTTGTCTCTACTACTAAAAGATCCGACCGCAAACACCGTAGAGCCGCAAACACTGGCCCAGGAAGTAGATCGCTCCGTCAAATCACTGGATGCTAAGCTGACGATCCCAGTCGATATGGCGACTGAATTCATGACACAGATTGCCAAACTGGAAGGATATCAGCAGGAAGAAGCGGCGGGTCTGGCGAAGCAGCAGGTTAATGGCCTCGCGGCGATGGGTCAGATGTTCCGTATTACGACGTTGCAGGACAACGTTATCGGTTCCAGCCTGCAATATGCGAACGGTCAGGTAACACTTAACGGACAGAGAATGTCGCTGGATGAGTTTGTTGGCATGTTCGGTATGCCTGCCTTTGCTGAGCCGGACGCTCCTGCTGCCCCGCAACAGTAAATATCCGTTACGACAGGCCCGATAACCTTGCTTATCGGGCTTTTTTTATTTCGCGACGACCAGTCGGGCGGCAAGCGTCAGATTGCGCGAATGGCTTTCATCGTGGCCAATGCGTTGTAGCATGCGTTCCGCAAGGGTGTATCCCATTTCACGGGCAGGCGTGCAAGCCCAAATGATGGGAATGTCGTCCAGCGCGCTTTCCGCCACATCAGCAAATCCGGCCAATGATATTTGCTGTTCAAAGTAGCGATCCACGCCTGTTTCACCGCTCTGTCGCCCTGCTCTCATCAGGCCAAACCAGGCGCCTACGGCAATGGTTTCGTTGTAGCACACCACCGCACTGATTGTGGGATTCCGGCGTAACAACGCCGTCACCTCTTCCGCGGCCTGCTTTTGGCTGGATGAACACTCCAGCACCCAGTCGCTATGAAACGGCAAACCATACTTTAACAATGTCGCGCAATAGCCGCCGACGCGCTCTGCCCGGGTTAATGAAGAGCTTTGCCCGCCCAGCCAGGCAATGCGCTGGTGCCCATGGCGTATCAGTTGTTCAACCAGGAGTTGCGCGGCCTGCATGTTATCAGGTCTGACGGTGTCAACGTCATCCATATAGCTGGCGCGTGACGCAAACACCACCGGGATCCCTTTCTCAGCGGCCAGTTGTTGTAGCGCGTCACTGCTGCCTGCGGCCCCGGCGATCACCACGCCATCAACCCCTTGATTAAGTAACAGTGTGAAGCGCTGCGTCAGCTGTTCGCCGTCTTTGCCGCCATGCAGTAAGAAGACCATGCGCCCCTGGGCTTCTAATGCTTCCGTCAGCCCCGCCGTCAGCTCGGCGTAAAACGGCGTAGAAAGATCGCGCACAATCAAACCCACGACTCCGCTCTGCCCACCGCGTAGGGCTGATGCTTGCCGATTACGCACAAACCCCAGTTGCTCAATGGCAGCATTTACCCGCTCACCGGTTGCTGATGAAATACGTCCTTTGCCACTGAGTACCAATGAGACGGTACTGACCGAAACACCCGCAGCCAGCGCAACATCATGGATCGTTATTTTTTTGGCTATAGCCATAAAAACAGAAAACTCCCTGATAACGTGACCGATAAAACGTTTTATCAATCACTTATATTTATACCCTCTATTATCGTTCGATAATGTGATTTATACCGCACTAAAATTAGGTAAAACGTTTTATCTTCTCGCCATCATTAGCCAGCCTGATTTTACAAGGAGTCGTTTAATGACGACGAGAACCACACCAAAAATAACGTTATGGGAATTTTTCCAGCAGTTGGGCAAAACTTTTATGTTGCCCGTGGCTCTGCTCTCATTTTGCGGGATCATGTTAGGGATCGGCAGTTCGTTAAGCAGCCACGATGTCTTAACGTTAATCCCCGTGTTAGGAAATCCGGTGCTACAGGCCATCTTTACCTGGATGAGCAAAGTTGGCTCATTTGCGTTTAGCTTCCTACCGGTGATGTTTTGTATTGCCATTCCTCTTGGCCTGGCGCGCGAGAATAAAGGCGTGGCGGCGTTTGCCGGTTTTGTTGGTTACGCGGTAATGAACCTTGCCGTCAACTTCTGGTTAACCGCCAAAGGCATCTTACCCACCACTGATGCGGCGATCCTGAAAGCCAACAACGTGCAAAATATTCTGGGGATCCAGTCGATCGACACCGGGATCCTCGGCGCCGTCATCGCCGGGATCATCGTCTGGATGCTGCATGAACGCTTCCATAACATTCGTCTGCCGGATGCCCTGGCCTTCTTCGGCGGCACTCGCTTCGTTCCCATCATCTCCTCGGTGGTGATGGGCCTGGTCGGTCTGGTTATTCCCCTGATTTGGCCGGTTTTCGCCATGGGCATTACCGGACTCGGTCACATCATCAACAGTGCAGGTGAATTTGGTCCTATGCTGTTTGGTACCGGCGAACGTCTGTTGTTGCCTTTTGGTCTGCATCATATTCTGGTGGCATTGATCCGCTTTACCGAAGCGGGCGGCACGCAGGAAGTCTGTGGTCATAGCGTGAGCGGAGCATTGACTATTTTCCAGGCTCAATTGAGCTGTCCGACAACGCAAGGTTTCTCTGAAAGCGCAACCCGCTTCCTGTCCCAGGGTAAAATGCCGGCGTTCCTCGGCGGGTTACCGGGTGCAGCGTTAGCGATGTACCACTGCGCACGTCCAGAGAATCGTCATAAAATTAAAGGGTTATTAATTTCCGGTCTGATTGCCTGTGTAATTGGTGGTACGACCGAACCTCTCGAGTTCTTGTTTCTGTTCGTGGCCCCGGTTCTGTACGTGATCCATGCTTTGCTTACCGGTCTCGGCTTCACCGTGATGGCGATGCTTGGCGTTACCATCGGTAACACTGACGGTAACCTGATCGACTTCGTGGTATTCGGCATCCTGCATGGATTGTCTACCAAGTGGTATCTGGTCCCTGTCGTCGCAGCTATCTGGTTTGCGGTGTATTACGTTATCTTCCGCTTCGCCATCACGCGCTTCAATCTGAAGACACCGGGTCGCGAAGTCGAAATGGCCAGCACTATCGAAAAAGTGATGGCTGGAGCGCCAGGTAAATCGGGTTATAACGTGCCAGCTATTCTGGCGGCGTTGGGCGGCGCGGAAAACATTGTTAGCCTGGATAACTGCATTACTCGTCTGCGCTTGTCAGTGAAAGATATGTCGCTTGTTAACGTACAAGCTCTGAAGGACAATCGTGCCATTGGCGTAGTACAACTCAATCAGCATAACCTTCAGGTTGTTATTGGTCCGCAGGTCCAGTCAGTGAAAGACGAAATCGCGGTTCTGATGAACACCGTACAGGCTTAAGGACAACAATATGTTTGATTTTTCTAAGGTTGTGGACCGACACGGCACCTGGTGTACCCAGTGGGATTATGTTGCCGACCGTTTTGGCTCAGCGGATCTTCTGCCGTTCACCATCTCTGACATGGATTTTGCAACTGCCCCCTGCATTCTTGAGGCACTTACCCAGCGCCTGTCCCATGGCGTGTTGGGTTACAGCCGTTGGAAAAATGATGAATTTTTGGCGGCTATTCAGCACTGGTTTCTTACGCGTCACAATACAAAAATCGATCCTCAGTCGCTGGTATATGGTCCCTCGGTCATCTATATGGTGTCAGAGCTGATTCGCCAGTGGTCTTCCGCGGGTGATGCGGTGGTTATTCACACCCCGGCTTACGACGCGTTTTACAAAGCTATTGAGGGTAATCAGCGCGTGGTGCGCGCTGTCGAACTTGAAAAACGTACTGACGGTTGGTACTGCGACATGACCGCACTGGAGAATGCCCTGTCTCGCCCAGAGAGCAAAATTCTTCTGCTCTGTAGCCCACAAAATCCGACGGGCAAAGTGTGGACGCGTGATGAGCTGGAAACCATGGCGGAACTGTGTCAGCGCCATGGTGTAAAAGTCATTTCCGATGAGATCCATATGGATATGGTATGGGGTGATCACCCGCATATCCCCTGGAGTAACGTCGCGCGTGACAGCTGGGCGCTGCTCACTTCCGGCTCAAAAAGTTTTAATATTCCGGCACTGACCGGGGCTTACGCGATTATTGAAGACACTCAAAGCCGTAACGATTATCTCAGCGCATTAAAAGGTCGCGATGGTCTTTCCTCACCTGCGGTGCTGGCGCTGACAGCTCATATTGCCGCCTATCAACAGGGCGCAAGCTGGCTTGATGCGCTGCGGGATTATCTTGCCAGCAATCTGCATTACGTCGCCCGCGAGCTTAATGCCGCATTCCCCGAACTGAGCTGGCAGGTTCCACAGTCTACCTATCTGGCGTGGATTGACCTGCGTCCGCTTAACATTGATGATCACACATTACAGGAAGCGCTTATCCACCAGCAGAAAGTTGCCATCATGCCAGGATACACCTACGGCGAAGAAGGACGCGGTTTTGTGCGCCTGAATGCCGGATGTCCGCGCTCAAAACTTGAAAAAGGCGTTCAGGGGTTGATTAACGCCATCCGTACAATACGTTAAACAGGTTTGCGCAATGAAAACCTCATTGCGCGCCTTCTCTACCTGACGCTTTACCACCCTGTTCATCCAGCATCGTCGAAAAGCCCGCGTTATCCCTTGCACCGGGGAATGAAGTTGAGCGTAGACAAAAATGAATATCATGACATTTAATAATGCTATTTTATGTCTGAGCGGAACGCTTCGGTTTTATAATTTATTTATAATTTAAGAAAATTTACAAGAATAACCCTGATTGAGCACTCATATTTTTATTCCCTCTAACTCTCAGACGGTTACGATTATTTATTAATCAAACATCATTCATAATAAGCGAAGCGGTATTTTCCGCAATCCATTGAAAATTATCAATACGGACTGATTCGCCTATCAGCATTAAATTTGACTTAATACAAATAGCCGCTAACTTTAAGCCTTGAACAACGACGGATACGAAATTATTTTTTTGTATCTGACTGACATAACCGATATATGAGGTGATATATGGCAGAGCATCGTGGTGGTTCCGGTAACTTCGCAGAAGACCGAGAAAAAGCATCAGAAGCGGGCCGTAAAGGCGGTCAACATAGCGGTGGTAACTTCAAAAACGATCCACAACGCGCATCTGAAGCAGGTAAAAAAGGTGGGCAAAGCAGCCACGGCGGTGGCCGTAAGTCTGACAACTCCTGATAGTTAGCGTTATTTTCATCTTTTAATTAAAAGAGTGTCCTGCGGGTCTGTATGGGGCTCGCAGTTATTTTTAACCTCTAAAGGATATTAATATGCATATGAAAAGCATTGAAGACGTATTTATTCACCTACTTTCAGATACCTATAGCGCTGAAAAACAGTTAACGCGCGGACTGGCTAAACTCGCCAGAGCCGCCTCAAGCGAAAAACTCAGCAAAGCGTTTAATGCCCACCAGGAAGAAACCCAGGGGCAAATTGAACGTATTGACCAAATCGTTGAGCAAGAACCGGGAATTAAGATCAAACGCATGAAATGTGTGGCGATGGAAGGCTTAATTGAAGAGGCTAATGAGGTTATAGAAAGCACCGAGAAAAATGAAGTACGCGATGCAGCATTAATCGCAGCCGCACAGAAAGTGGAACATTATGAAATTGCCAGCTACGGCACACTGGCAACCCTGGCAGAACAACTGGGGTATAAAAAAGCCGTAAAACTCCTCGCAGAAACACTTGAAGAAGAGAAACAAACCGATCTGAAATTAACCGATCTGGCGGTTGGTAACATTAATAAAGACGCTGAAAAACGATAACCATACTGACTCGAGGAAATTACGATGAATCACTTAGAACATTACCATGACTGGCTACGCGATGCGCACGCGATGGAAAAGCAAGCGGAGTCAATGCTGGAATCGATGGCGAGTCGTATCGATAATTATCCTGATTTGCGTGCCAGAATTGAGCAACATATTAATGAAACAAAAAGGCAAATTACCCTGCTGGAAGAGATCCTCGATCGAAACGATATTTCGCGTTCTGTATTAAAAGACTCCATGAGTAAAATGGCCGCTTTTGGCCAGTCGATTGGCGGCATGTTTCCTTCTGACGAAATTGTAAAAGGCGCAATCAGCGGCTATGTATTCGAGCAATTTGAAATAGCCTGCTACACATCGCTTTTGGCCGCTGCCAAAAAGGTCGGTGATACCGCCTCTATCCCCGCTATCGAAACGATTCTCGCAGAAGAACGTGAGATGGCCGACTGGCTGATTAAACATATTCCGCAAACGACAGAACAATTTCTCTTACGGTCTGACGCTGACGGTGTTGTAGCCAAAAAATAATCTCATTACGCTCTGCTTCAGGCAGAGCTTCCTCGGATGGGGTCTGTACCGTGCCTGAATTTGACGCTTTTTATTTAGCCCGTTTTCAGTTCGCCTTCACTGTCTCTTTCCATATTCTTTTTCCCGCGATTACGATTGGACTGGCCAGCTATCTGGTGGTGCTGGAGGGGATGTGGCTGCGCACGCGAAACAATCTCTGGCGCTCGCTCTATAATTTCTGGCTGCAAATCTTCGCCGTCAATTTTGGGATGGGTGTCGTATCCGGCCTGGTGATGGCTTATCAGTTTGGTACCAACTGGAGCGGCTTTTCGCAATTTGCCGGCAGTATTACCGGACCACTGCTGCTTTATGAAGTCCTGACCGCCTTTTTCCTCGAAGCGGGCTTCCTTGGCGTAATGCTTTTCGGCTGGAACAAAGTATCTCCAGCGCTGCATTTCTTTACCACCTGTATGGTGGCGCTGGGCACGTTGCTATCTACCTTCTGGATCCTGGCTTCCAATAGTTGGATGCAAACACCTCAAGGTTTTAGCCTCGAAAATGGGCATGTCATTCCCCAGGATTGGCTGGCTATCGTATTTAACCCTTCCTTTCCGTATCGCTTATTGCATATGTCGATTGCTGCTTTTCTGAGTAGCGCGATGTTCGTTGGCGCATCTGCCGCCTGGCATTTACTGCGGGGTAACGATACTCCTGCCATTCGTAAAATGTTTTCGATGGCGCTGTGGATGGCTCTGATTGTCGCCCCTATTCAGGCGGTTGTTGGAGATATGCATGGCCTCAATACCCTTGAGCATCAGCCTGCAAAAATAGCGGCCATTGAGGGGCACTGGGAGAACCCCCCCGGAGAGGCAACGCCATTGACGCTGTTTGGCATGCCTGACATGGAGGAAGAGCGCACCAAATACGCTCTGGCGATCCCTGCGCTGGGCAGTCTGATTCTGACCCATAGTCTGGACAAGCAGGTTCCTGCACTGAAGGATTTTCCCAAGGAAGATCGCCCCAACTCCGCGATTGTATTTTGGTCGTTTCGCATCATGGTTGGCATGGGCGTGTTGATGATCGCCCTGGGTATCTGCAGTGTCTGGTTACGTTGGCGCAAGCGCCTGTACCATTCCCGTCCATTCCAATGGTTTGCACTTTTGATGGGGCCGGCCGGACTATTGGCCTTATTGGCCGGTTGGGTGACCACGGAGGTTGGCCGCCAGCCCTGGGTCGTATACGGCTTTTTGCGCACCCGTGATGCCGTTTCGTTGCACAGTACAACGCAAATGGTCATCAGTTTGCTGGTATTTATCGTCGTTTACAGCACCGTCTTTGGCGTGGGTTACCACTACATATTCAGACTGATTAAAAAAGGTCCTCAGCCGGTCAGTGAACTGACCTCACAAACCGATGGCACCCCTGCGCGTCCGCTTTCCGCCGCAGAACCGGTAACGGATGAAGAGGAGAAAATCTGATGGACATCGATATCACCGTAATCTGGTTTATTATCATTGTCTTTGCCACGCTGATGTACATCGTAATGGATGGTTTCGATTTGGGCATTGGTATGTTGTTTAGCATTGTACATGCCCCCGGCGAACGAGATGTGATGGTGAACAGTGTGGCCCCCGTCTGGGACGGGAATGAAACCTGGCTGGTGCTCGGTGGGGCCGGTCTCTTTGGCGCCTTCCCTCTGGCTTATGCTGTGATTGCTGACGCACTGGCAATTCCACTCACGATGATGCTAATTGGGTTGATTTTTCGCGGTGTGGCGTTTGAGTTTCGCTTTAAAGCCACGCCGTCGCATCGGCTATTTTGGGATTACGCATTTGCCGGTGGATCGTTGCTGGCGACCGTGAGTCAGGGGATCGTTGTTGGCGCCGTGATTAACGGTTTCGATATAGCAGACCGTCGCTTTGCCGGGTCGGCATTGGATTGGTTGACCCCATTTAATGTATTTTGCGGCCTCGGACTGGTTGCCGCTTATCTGTTACTCGGCAGCACCTGGCTGATAATGAAAAGCGATGGCGCGCTTCAGGAACGGATGCGTAAATTAACGCGCCATGTTCTGCTCGCTCTGCTGGCGGTTATTGCCGTGGTCAGCATCTGGACACCCCTTAACTGGCAATACATTGCAGAACGCTGGTTCACGCTACCTAATTTCTACTGGTTTGTGCCGGTCCCCATTCTGGTGACGATACTCAGCCTGTGGATTTGGCGTCTGAGCAGCGACAACACCAGCCATGCACGACCTTTTATCCTGACGCTGGGATTGATCTTTCTGGGATTTAGCGGCTTAGGTATCAGCCTGTGGCCCTATATTATTCCGCCTCATGTTACCTTGTGGGATGCAGCGGCTCCCCCTGCAAGCCAGATGTTTATGCTGGTTGGCACGCTTATTATTATTCCGGTCATTCTGATGTATACAGCATGGAGCTACTATGTCTTTCGCGGCAAAGTATCTGACGGAGAAGGCTACCATTGACCAGGATAGCGCGCCGATCGCCTGACTCATTGAAAACCTGAAATATATGTCCACAATGTTCCACTTTTACAAAGTGTTGGCGCACTTTATTCAAAGTTTTTAGAGAATTATGATTCTGTTGTATAATGCCCTGCACTTTACCTAAAAATACGAGTGCGACCATGATTGATACTTCTCTCCCCTTAACCGACGTCCATCGCCACCTTGATGGTAACATCCGTGCCCAAACGATCCTCGATCTGGGTCGCCAGTTTAATTTAACCCTCCCGGCACAGACGCTGAAAACGTTGATTCCTCATGTGCAAGTGACGTCAACCGAGCCTGATTTGGTCAGCTTTTTATCCAAACTGGACTGGGGCGTAAAGGTTCTGGCCTCGCTGGACGCCTGCCGCCGCGTCGCGTTTGAAAATATTGAGGATGCCGCACGCAACGGCCTGCACTATGTTGAACTACGTTTTTCCCCTGGCTACATGGCAATGACCCATCAACTCCCTGTAGCAGGCGTGGTTGAAGCCGTTATTGCAGGCGTGCGCGAAGGCTGCAAGGCCTTTGGCGTTGAAGCACGTTTAATTGGCATTATGAGTCGTACCTTCGGCGAAGCCGCCTGCCTGCAGGAACTTGATGCGCTGTTAGCACACCGCGACCATATTACTGCGCTGGATCTGGCCGGTGACGAACTGGGCTTCCCGGGTAGTTTGTTCTTGTCACACTTCAACCAGGCACGCGATGCAGGCTGGCATATCACCGTCCATGCCGGCGAAGCCGCGGGACCAGAAAGCATCTGGCAGGCCATCAAAGAATTGGGCGCTGAACGCATTGGCCATGGTGTTAAAGCGGTCGAAGATCGTGCGTTGATGGATTACCTCGCCGAGCACCGTATCGGCATTGAATCCTGCCTGACATCGAACATCCAGACCAGCACCGTCGCTGCGCTGGCGACCCATCCGCTGAAAACATTCCTTGAACATGGCGTTGTGGCCAGTCTGAATACGGACGACCCGGCTGTTCAGGGTGTCGATATTATTCACGAGTACACTATTGCCGCGCCTGCCGCAGGTTTAACTCGCGAACAGATCCGCCAGGCACAAATCAATGGTCTGGAAATGGCATTCCTGAGTAACGAAGAGAAACGTACGCTGCGCGAGAAAGTCGCCGCAGCGTAACGCTTATCCGGCCTACGTGGCGTTGCATTGTGGGCCGGATAAGATGCCAGGGCATCGCCATCCGGCATGTGTCTTATCAGGCAAGGCATAGCGTAGAGCGGTGTTTCGCGGACTCAATACCAAGCTCAATCAGCTCCATAATCTGGATAGCTTGTCTCGCCGGGACCGGGTTTTCACCGTTACCGTTCAGCGCATCACGGATGCCTGCATAGTACGCCGGGTAATTGCCCGGCACGGTCAGCCAGGTCTCTTCAACCCGCTCATCGCCTTCAACTCGCGTCAATACACCATCGCGCATGTCGTAACCCCAGTCTTCCTGAGGCAGACGCTCACCATTTTTCAGACGTTCTTCCTGTGGATCAAGACCATACTTGACGTAGCTCCCGCGTGAGCCGTGCACGATATAGCGGGCCGATTCTGCGGCCGCCAGCATGGTTCCATGCAAAATCACACGACGCTGCGGATACGTCAGAATGGCATGGAAGTAATCTGTCGATTGCGCCCCCGGACGCAGTTGCGCCAGATCCACCGTCATACTGACCGGCAAACCAAACAGATTAATCGCTTGATCCAAAAGATGTGGTGCTAAATCATACCAAATACCGCTGCCCGGACCGCCCTGTTCACGCCAACGGTCACGAACCTGTGGGCGGAAACGATCGAAGTGGGATTCAAAATAGGCAACTTCGCCCAAAACACCATCCGCCAATAACGCTTTCAAGGTCAGAAAATCACTGTCCCAGCGCCGGTTATGGAAAACAGAGAGTACGCGTCCCAGACTACGCGCAAGTGCATCCAGCTCACGAGCTTGTGACAGTGTCACGGTGAAAGGTTTATCAACAACCACATGTTTACCCGCTTCCAGTGCAGCCTTCGCTAACGGGAAGTGCGTGTCATTTGGCGTAGGGATCACAATCAGGTCAATATTAGGATCGTTAAAAAGGTGCTTCGGTTCAGCAACAACCGTCACTGTAGGCCAGTCGGCCTTCACTTTTGCTTCATCACTACTGGACACCACAGCCAGTTCCAGGCCCGGTGTGCCCACAATCAGGGGGGCATGGAAGGTTTTACTGGCGTAACCATAGCCGATTAGCCCAACGCGGATGTTGTCACTCATGTTATTGCCTCTCAATTCAGACTGACCTATTTCACACCATACATTGCAACGTCTCAATAGTTTAATAACCTTTGCGCTACAAAGGTTGTTTATTAACTTAAGTCAAACATATGCTTCTTAAGCTGAATTTGCCGCGAAAAAGTGGCTGAAATCGTTCCCAATCTTCTTGCTGTATTATGGAGAGATTAGTAACATTTGCAGCCTGTGTTTATGGATAAATCAAAGCAAATGTCATCAGTAATGAATCGTCTTATTGAGTTAGCAGGTTGGATTGTTCTTGCGGTCTCCGTGATCCTGCTGGGTATTGCCAATCATATTGACAATTACCAGCCACCGGAACCAATTGCAGCAGTGCAGAAAAAATAAGCGTCATCGGCCTTTTTCGCCCAGCAATTCACCTTCACGCATTGCTGGGTCCGGCTGTAAAAGATCCAATTCTGTCAAAAAAAGCGAATTATGCCGCATCCCGCTCCCGCGCGTATTGCCTGCGATCGCGAAGCGCGCTAACCTTGCCGCAGGCGTACATAGCGCCTGCTTTTTCACAGGTATGCATACTCTTCTTACATTTGCGCGCAAATCCGCTTTTACCTGTGCACATTGTTTATTTCTTAATATTTACTACTCCGTTGGTATTATTTTATATATGGATCGCTCTTTATGACTGTTCAGGATTACTTATTAAAATTCCGTAAAATTAGTTCACTCGAAAGTCTGGAAAAACTATTCGATCATCTTAACTACACGCTCACCGATGATAACGACATTATCAATATGTACCGTGCAGCAGACCACCGTCGTGCGGAGCTCATCTCCGGCGGTCGTCTGTTTGACGTCGGTCAGGTACCTAAATCAGTCTGGCATTACGTGCAATAAAGAAGAAAGTAGCGCTCAACGTTAAAAGCTTTATAATAATTGCCCCAAAATGAATGGCATGTTTGATCGCGCGCGTAAACCTGGAGAAGAGATGACTACCACACCGGCACAACGTATCGGAGGCTGGCTACTTGGGCCATTGGCCTGGCTGTTAGTTGCGTTGTTGAGTGCTTCGCTGGCGTTGTTACTTTACGTCACTGCGCTGGCCACACCGCAAACCTTCCAAACGCTTGGTGAGCAAAGTACGACCAATTTGTTGTTATGGGGCGTCTCTTTTATTACGGCTATCGCCATGTGGTATTACACGTTATGGCTGACGATTGCGTTTTTCAAACGCAGAACCTGCGTGCCGAAGCACTATATTTTATGGCTGCTGATCTCTGTGTTACTGGCGATTAAAGCGTTTGCGTTTTCACCCGTCCCGGACGCCTTTGCCGTGCGCCAACTGCTGTTCCCTTTGTTAGCAGCAGCACTGCTGGTGCCCTATTTCAAGCGCTCACAGCGCGTTAAGTCGACGTTTGTGAACCCGTAATAACCCTACAGTTAACCTGTTGTCGCCTGTTGTAGATTGTCAGATAATAGGCGGCTTTTTTATTTCAGGCCGAAAAATGACTGATTACCTGCTGCTGTTTGTCGGAACTGTACTGGTCAACAACTTTGTACTGGTTAAGTTTCTGGGGCTCTGCCCGTTTATGGGCGTTTCCAAAAAACTGGAAACCGCAATGGGTATGGGCCTTGCCACGACGTTTGTCATGACGCTGGCCTCCATTTGCGCATGGTTGATTGATACCTGGATCCTCATTCCGCTCAATCTCATCTATCTGCGCACGCTAGCTTTTATTCTGGTCATCGCCGTCGTCGTGCAATTTACCGAGATGGTGGTCCGTAAAACCAGCCCTGCGCTATACCGCCTGTTGGGGATCTTCTTACCGCTGATCACCACAAACTGTGCGGTGTTGGGGGTAGCGTTGCTGAATATTAACCTCGGCCATAACTTCTTACAGTCGGCGCTATACGGCTTTTCCGCCGCCGTCGGCTTCTCACTGGTAATGGTACTGTTTGCCGCTATTCGCGAACGTCTCGCTGTGGCAGACGTCCCTGCTCCGTTTCGCGGTAATGCGATTGCGCTGATTACCGCCGGTTTAATGTCATTGGCCTTTATGGGCTTTAGTGGTTTGGTGAAGTTGTAATGAATGCTATCTGGATTGCCGTTGCCGCAGTGAGTCTGCTGGGTCTGGCGTTCGGCGCTATTTTGGGTTACGCCTCGCGACGTTTTGCCGTTGAGGATGATCCGGTCGTGGAGAAAATTGATGAAATTCTCCCGCAAAGCCAGTGTGGGCAGTGCGGCTATCCGGGCTGTCATCCCTATGCTGAAGCGATCGGCTCGCAGGGTGAAAAAATCAATCGTTGCGCGCCCGGTGGTGAAGCGGTGATGTTAAAAATCGCTGCCCTGTTGAACGTCGACCCGCAGCCGATTGATGGTGATGAACAAGATGTTACGCCCGTGCGAATGCTGGCAGTCATTGATGAAAATAATTGTATTGGTTGCACAAAGTGCATTCAGGCCTGTCCGGTCGATGCCATTGTGGGTGCGACCCGCGCCATGCACACAGTGATGAGCGATCTCTGCACCGGCTGCAACCTGTGCGTTGACCCATGTCCAACGCAATGTATCGAATTACGCCCGGTGGCTGAGACGCCCGATAGCTGGAAATGGGATTTAAACACTATCCCTGTGCGCATCATTCCTGTGGAACAACATGTTTAAGTTATTCTCTGCATTCAGAAAAAACAAAATCTGGGATTTTGATGGCGGCATTCATCCACCAGAAATGAAGACCCAGTCAAACGGTACGCCGCTGCGGCAGGTTCCGCTGGCGCCGCGCTTCGTTATTCCCCTGAAACAACATATTGGCGCGGAAGGTGAACTGTGTGTCAACGTGGGCGACACCGTCCTGCGTGGCCAGGCGTTAACCATCGGGCGTGGCAAAATGCTGCCGGTACATGCGCCAACGTCAGGCACTATTGTTGCTATTGCGCCGCACTCCACCGCACACCCTTCGGCATTAGCCGAGCTAAGCGTCATCATTGATGCCGATGGCGAAGACCGCTGGATTGAGCGTGATGGCTGGGCCGATTACCGTTCCCGTAGTCGGGAAGAGCTTATTGCACGTATTCATCAGTACGGCGTCGCCGGTCTGGGCGGCGCAGGTTTCCCAACCGGGGTTAAGCTACAGGGCGGCGGCGATAAAATTGAAACGCTGATCATCAACGCCGCAGAATGCGAGCCGTACATTACGGCGGATGACCGCTTGATGCAGGACTGCGCGGCGCAGGTCGTCGAAGGTATCCGCATCCTCGCGCACATTCTTCAGCCGCGTGAGATCCTGCTGGGAATAGAAGATAACAAACCGCAGGCAATTTCCATGCTGCGTGCGGTGCTGGCCGATTCGCACGATATCAGCTTACGCGTGATCCCGACAAAGTACCCGTCAGGCGGCGCCAAACAGTTAACACAAATTCTGACCGGCAAACAGGTCCCCCATGGCGGACGCTCCTCAGATATTGGCGTGCTGATGCAAAACGTCGGGACCGCCTACGCAATCAAACGCGCGGTGATTGACGGCGAACCCATTACCGAGCGTGTTGTGACGCTTACAGGCGAAGCCGTCAGCCGTCCGGGCAACGTCTGGGCGCGATTAGGGACGCCGGTTCGTCATCTGCTCAGCGACGCGGGTTTCTGCCCTTCCGCCGACCAGATGGTGATTATGGGCGGGCCGCTGATGGGGTTTACGCTGCCGTGGCTGGATGTACCGGTGGTGAAGATAACCAACTGCCTTCTGGCCCCCTCTGCCAGTGAAATGGGTGAAACGCCGGAGGAGAAAGGTTGCATTCGCTGTAGCGCCTGCGCCGATGCCTGCCCGGCCGATCTTCTGCCGCAGCAACTCTACTGGTTCAGTAAAGGGCAGCAGCACGATAAAGCCACAACTCACAATATTGCAGACTGTATCGAATGCGGCGCTTGCGCATGGGTATGCCCGAGCAACATTCCGCTGGTGCAGTATTTCCGCCAGGAAAAGGCCGAGATTTATGCTATTAGCCAGGAAGAAAAACGCGCCGCAGAAGCCAAAGCACGTTTTGAAGCCCGACAGGCGCGACTTGAGCGTGAAAAAGCCGCACGTCTTGAACGCCACAAAAGCGCTGCCGTACAGCCTGCGGCTAAAGATCATGATGCCATCGCCGCCGCGCTGGCTCGCGTAAAAGAGAAACAGGCTCAGGCAATGCAACCGGTTGTTATTCAGGCTGGCGAAAAACCTGACAATAGCGCAGTGATTGCCGCTCGCGAGGCGCGTAAAGCACAGGCTCGTGCGGCCCGAGCGGAAAATTCAAACAAAATTGAAGACAGCAGCGCGGGTACCGACCCGCGTAAAGCCGCCGTTGAAGCGGCTATCGCCCGCGCCAAGGCCCGTAAACTTGAGCAACAGCCGGTTACTGAAACCGCTGAACCGGTTGACCCACGTAAAGCGGCAGTCGAAGCGGCTATCGCCCGCGCCAAAGCCCGTAAGCTTGAGCAGCAGTCGGTAACGGAAACAGCAGAACCGGTGGATCCGCGCAAAGCCGCCGTCGAAGCGGCAATCGCCCGCGCCAAAGCCCGTAAGCTTGAGCAGCAGGCGGTGACTGAAACCGCTGAACCGGTGGATCCGCGCAAAGCCGCCGTCGAAGCGGCAATCGCCCGCGCCAAAGCCCGTAAGCTTGAGCAGCAGCCGGTGACTGAAAGCGCTGAACCGGTGGATCCGCGTAAAGCCGCCGTCGCGGCCGCTATCGCACGCGCCCAGGCTAAAAAAGCCGCACAGCAGCAGGTTGTAAACGAGGAATAAATGGTATTCAGAATAGCAAGCTCCCCTTATACCCATAACCAACGTCAGACATCACGCATCATGATGTTGGTGTTACTTGCTGCATTGCCGGGAATCGTCGCGCAGCTGTGGTTCTTTGGCTGGGGGACGTTGTTGCAGATCGTTCTGGCCGCCATTAGCGCTATCGGCGCCGAAGCGGTCGTACTTAAACTGCGGAAACAACCCATTGCGCCGATTTTAAAAGATAACTCCGCGCTCCTTACGGGGTTGCTGCTGGCCGTGAGTATTCCTCCGCTGGCCCCCTGGTGGATGGTGGTATTAGGCACGGTATTTGCCGTTATCATTGCAAAACAGCTGTATGGCGGCCTCGGACAAAACCCTTTCAATCCCGCCATGATTGGCTACGTCGTACTGCTTATCTCATTCCCGGTGCAGATGACAAGCTGGCTGCCGCCACAGGAAATTGCAGCCACGGTACCCGGATTCTTTGACGCTCTGAACGTAATCTTTACCGGACATACCGCTGGCGGCAACGATATGAACGCGCTCCGTATGGGAATCGACGGCATCAGCCAGGCTACCCCCCTTGATACCTTCAAGACTTCTCTGCATGCGGGACGAACGGTTGAACAGGTAATGCAGTACCCGATTTACAGCGGCATGCTCGCGGGCGCCGGATGGCAGTGGGTTAACCTTGCCTGGTTGGCTGGCGGCATTGTGCTGTTATGGCAAAAAGCGATTCGCTGGCATATCCCGGTTAGTTTCCTGCTGTCGCTCGCTGTTTGCGCTACTTTAGGCTGGATTTTCTCGCCAGAGTCGCTGGCACCGCCTCAGTTACATCTACTTTCTGGCGCGACGATGCTCGGCGCTTTCTTTATTCTTACCGATCCCGTTACGGCATCGACCACCAACCGTGGTCGCCTGATTTTTGGCGCGCTTGCGGGTTTGTTAGTGTGGTTAATCCGCAGTTTTGGTGGCTATCCTGATGGCGTGGCCTTTGCCGTGTTGCTGGCAAATATTACGGTTCCCCTGATTGATTATTACACCCGCCCTCGCGTGTACGGACATCGCTAAGGACAACATATGCTGAAAACGATTCGTAAACACGGTATTACTCTGGCGCTATTTGCCGCTGGATCTACGGGGTTAACCGCGGCAATCAATCAATTAACCAAATCCACTATCGATGAACAAGCGGCGTTGCAGCAAAAAGTATTGTTTGATCAGGTTCTGCCTGGCGATCGCTACAATAACGCGTTGTCTGAGAGTTGCTATCTGGTGAATGCGCAGGCGTTAGGTAAAGGGACTCACCGTGTATATATCGCGCGCCAGGACGATCGGCCTGTCGCGGCAATTCTCGAAGCCACAGCCCCAGATGGTTATTCCGGCGCTATTCAGCTATTGGTTGGTGTGGATTTCACAGGTACCGTATTGGGCACACGCGTGACTGAACATCATGAAACACCGGGGCTGGGCGATAAAATCGAACTGCGTCTGTCTGACTGGATCACCCACTTTAGCGGCAAAACGATCGGCGCGGGTAACGATGCCCACTGGGCAGTGAAGAAAGATGGCGGCGACTTCGACCAGTTTACTGGCGCAACCATTACGCCCCGTGCGGTTGTTAATGCGGTGAAACGTGCGGGGCTGTATGCCCAGTCACTGCCTGCACAACTCCCTCAACTTAGCGCCTGTGGAGAATAAACCATGAGCGAAATCAAAGATGTCATTGTCCAGGGGTTATGGAAAAATAACTCCGCGCTTGTGCAGTTACTTGGCATGTGCCCGCTGCTGGCGGTAACTTCTACCGCCACCAATGCGTTAGGCCTGGGACTGGCGACTACGCTCGTCCTGACGCTGACCAACCTGACCATTTCAGCCCTGCGTCGCTGGACGCCCTCTGAAATTCGTATTCCGATTTATGTCATGATCATCGCTTCCGTTGTGAGTGCGGTACAGATGCTGATTAATGCTTACGCTTTTGGTCTGTATCAGTCTCTTGGCATCTTTATCCCACTGATTGTGACTAACTGTATTGTTGTTGGTCGTGCTGAAGCCTTCGCGGCTAAAAAAGGCCCGGCATTATCCGCCCTTGATGGTTTCTCTATCGGTATGGGCGCAACTGGCGCCATGTTTGTTCTGGGTTCGCTACGTGAAATAATTGGTAACGGTACGCTATTTGATGGCGCAGACGGTTTACTTGGCAGTTGGGCTAAGGTACTACGTGTAGAGATCTTCCATACCGACACGCCGTTTCTGCTGGCTATGCTGCCACCGGGCGCGTTCATTGGCCTGGGCCTGATGCTGGCGGTGAAATATCTGATTGATGAGAAAATGAAGAAACGTCGTGCCGAAGCGGCTGTCGCAGACAGTCCGGTTGGTGAAACAGGGAATGTGTAATGAACAAAGCAAAACGGCTGGAAATACTGACACGCCTGCGTGATAACAATCCGCATCCGACAACTGAACTGAATTTTACATCGCCGTTCGAACTGCTGATTTCGGTCTTGCTCTCCGCGCAGGCCACCGATGTCAGCGTCAATAAAGCCACGGCTAAGCTGTACCCTGTCGCCAATACCCCTGCCGCTATGCTGGAGCTCGGCGTAGACGGGGTTAAGTCCTACATCAAGACAATCGGGTTGTTCAACAGTAAAGCGGAGAACGTGATCAAAACCTGCCGCATTCTGCTGGAAAAACATAATGGTGAAGTGCCAGAAGACCGGGCCGCATTAGAAGCCCTGCCCGGTGTTGGGCGAAAAACAGCCAACGTGGTGTTAAATACCGCCTTTGGCTGGCCTACCATTGCGGTAGATACCCATATTTTTCGCGTCTGTAATCGCACGCAATTTGCGCCAGGCAAAAACGTCGAGCAGGTAGAGGAAAAATTACTGAAAGTCGTACCGAGTGAATTTAAAGTCGATTGCCATCACTGGTTAATCCTTCATGGCCGCTACACCTGTATTGCGAGAAAACCGCGCTGCGGTTCTTGCATCATCGAAGATCTCTGCGAATTCAAAGAGAAAGTTGATATCTGATACTAATGGGGCGTTCTCTTTGCCCCTTTGACACATAACGATTAGTTATGCACTCCCTAAACAATTTTTTCCCGTCGATGATGCCATTCAACTGCGCATATCTAACGCATTATTCTTGCGTATAAACACCTGAGCAGGTTAATCGTTTTTTTAGTAATAGAAATTTCTATCTATACGTGATGCAGATCACTCAGACAACACAATGTTAAATATTTTTTATTTTTTAGTTAAAGTGACAATCAGATGACCTTACTGAACAGTTTCTAAACAAAACATTACACTGGCTATTTTTCAGATAATGGCCTATATCACTGGATTCAACCGTAAATAGCAGAACATATCGCCGCATTGCGGTTTTTGGGTTGCTTAAACAGTGTAAAAATCTGCGATTTTTCAAATGAAGAAATTTAACGCTAGATAACATTTCTCTGTACCGATGATTTCACCACCCAGGATATATGTAACAGATTATTACAAACCACTTGTCTGAATGGTCAAGATAGTGAACATTACTTGCCGTTTCCCCTCCCACTATAACAATCGGACGGATGAACTTGATTCATCACGTACCTGAACACCCCCGTTGATATGGGATGTAAAAAAAGAGGTAAAAGTGTCTACTGCAAACAATAAACCAACAGAAAGCGTTAGTTTAAACGCCTTCAAACAACCGAAAGCGTTCTATCTCATTTTCTCGATAGAGCTGTGGGAACGTTTTGGTTATTACGGCCTGCAAGGGATTATGGCCGTCTACCTGGTTAAGCAACTGGGTATGTCAGAAGCGGATTCCATCACCCTTTTCTCGTCCTTTAGCGCACTGGTGTATGGTCTGGTTGCCATCGGCGGCTGGTTAGGCGATAAAGTTCTGGGAACAAAACGTGTCATTATGCTGGGCGCCATTGTTCTGGCCATCGGTTATGCGCTGGTTGCATGGTCCGGGCACGATGCTGGTATTGTTTATATGGGCATGGCGGCCATCGCGGTCGGTAACGGCCTGTTTAAAGCCAACCCATCCTCCCTGCTCTCTACCTGCTATGCAAAAGATGACCCGCGTCTTGATGGTGCATTTACCATGTACTACATGTCCGTCAACATCGGTTCATTCTTCTCTATGCTGGCAACGCCATGGTTAGCTGCGCGTTACGGTTGGAGCACCGCGTTCGCGCTGAGCGTCGTAGGTATGCTGATCACCGTGGTTAACTTCGCATTCTGTCAGCGCTGGGTTAAACAGTACGGTTCTAAACCTGACTTTGAGCCGATCAACTTCCGTAACCTGTTGCTGACCATCGCTGGCGTTGTGGTTCTGATCGCGATTGCGACCTGGCTGCTGCACAACCAGCAAATCGCCCGTATGGTTCTGGGTGTGATTGCCATTGGTATCGTATTTATCTTCGGTAAAGAAGCCTTCACCATGCACGGTGCTGCGCGTCGTAAAATGATCGTCGCCTTCATTCTGATGCTGGAAGCGATTATCTTCTTCGTGCTGTACAGCCAGATGCCGACCTCACTGAACTTCTTCGCGATTCGTAACGTTGAACACTCTATTCTGGGCATTGCTTTTGAACCTGAGCAGTACCAGGCGCTGAACCCGTTCTGGATCATCATTGGTAGCCCAATCCTCGCCGCTATCTATAACAAGATGGGTGATACGCTGCCGATGCCGACCAAGTTCGCGATTGGTATGGTGCTGTGCTCCGGTGCGTTCCTGATCCTGCCGCTGGGTGCGAAATTCGCCACCGATGCGGGCATCGTTTCCGTTAACTGGCTGATCATTTGCTACGGTCTGCAAAGTATCGGTGAGCTGATGATTTCCGGTCTGGGTCTGGCCATGGTGGCGCAGCTGGTTCCGCAACGTCTGATGGGCTTCATCATGGGTAGCTGGTTCCTGACCACTGCCGGTGCAAACATCATCGGCGGTTACGTCGCCAACATGATGGCAGTTCCAGAAAACGTGACTGACCCGCTGATGTCTCTGGAAGTCTACGGTCGTGTGTTCCTGCAGATTGGTGTTGCAACGGCGGTTATCGCTGTTCTGATGCTGCTGACGGCGCCGAAACTGAATCGTATGACTCAGGACGATGACGCTAATGAGAAAGCCTCTAAGGCCGCGACAGCGTAATTCTCAGGGAAACTCATTTTCAGGCCGCTAACTGTTGTTAGCGGCTTTTTTTTTGCCAGAGGTAGCACTACCATACGATAAACCTCAGCCAAAAGGAGTTACCGATGAAACTGTTCTACAAACCGGGCGCTTGTTCTCTCGCTTCCCACATCACACTTCGTGAGAGCGGTAAAGATTTCACGCTGGATGGTGTCGATTTGATGAAGAAACGTCTGGAAAACGGCGATGATTTTTTCGCGGTAAACCCAAAAGGACAAGTTCCCGCGCTGCTGCTGGACGACGGTACATTACTAACCGAAGGCGTCGCCATCATGCAATACCTGGCGGACACAGTGCCAGACCGCCACCTCCTCGCCCCTACCAGCAGCCTATCCCGTTACAAAACCATCGAATGGCTTAATTACATTGCGACAGAACTGCATAAAGGTTTTACCCCACTGTTCCGTCCTGATACACCGGAAGACTTCAAGCCAACCGTTCGCGCGCAGCTGGAGAAAAAAATGCAGTACGTGAATGAATCGCTGAAAGATGAGCAATGGATCTGCGGCCCACGCTTTAGCATTGCAGACGCTTATCTGTTCACCGTGCTGCGTTGGGCTTATGCGGTTAAGCTGAATATGGCAGGATTAAGCCATATCGAGGCGTATATGGCGCGTATGGCTGAACGCCCGGCGGTTGCCGCAGCGTTGAAGGCTGAAGGGTTGAATTAATTGGTGTTGCCGGGTAGCGCTTGCGGTTACCCGGCCTGTATACCCGATAAGCGTGAGCGCCATCGGGCATTGATTACAACTGCGTCGCGCTAAAGTAGTGTTCAGGCTTCGCGATACGATCCTGAGCGGCCACCACCTGCAACTCATACTCATGCATTTCTTTGGTGGCGATCATCACTTCATATACTGCCGCAGTCACATGCTCAAGCGCCTGCTGTAAAGACGCGCCCTGGAGCAGTTTCACCAGCAGCAAGCCGCTGGTAACGTCACCCACGCCAACCGGCTGACGCGCGCCAAAATCGACTAATGGGCGGCTGATATGCCACGCCTGTTGCGCAGTGACCAGCAGCATCTCGAAACGATCGGTGCTAATACCCGCGCGGGCCAGATGCTTCACCAGCACAATTTCTGGCCCCTGGGCGATCAGCTCACGGGCAGCCATCACCGCTTCAGTCACATTGTGAACCGCATGTTCGCACAGAATTTCGAGCTCAACCAGGTTCGGGGCAATAATGTCGCTGGCGGGAAGCGCATGACGCACATGAAATTCCGCCACGCCCGGCGCGACGATACACCCTTTCTCCGGATGCCCCATCACGGGGTCACAAAAGTATTTTGCCCGCGGATTGGCCGCTTTCACTTGGCGCACAATACCCAGAATATGCTCACCCTGCTCTGCCGAGCCAAGATAGCCGCTCAGTACTGCATCACAGGTCTGGAGTTTATCGATATCGGCAATACCCTGCACGATTTCAGTCAGATGTGTCGGCGGCATAACGCAACCGGTCCATTTGCCGTACTGCGTGTGGTTAGAAAACTGCACGGTATTCAGCGGCCAGACATTTGCGCCAAGACGACGCATCGGAAATTCTGCCGCGCTGTTTCCCGCATGACCAAAAACAACGTGGGACTGGATGGCGAGGATATTTTTCATTTTACTTATCACAACCCTGAAAAAATAAAGGGGCGTAGTTTCCCACGCCCCTGCTAACTAAATCTTACTTCCAGCAAATCAGACAATAGTTCTTCTTGCCACGACGCAGTAACGTGTAGCGCCCGAAGAGGATATCGCTCTCCTGGAAGAAATATTCTGGATCGGATTGCTTCTCACCGTTGATGGTCACCGCGTTAGACGCAATGGTCTTACGCGCCTGGCCGCGAGACGGTTGCAGTTCGGAATCCACCAGCGCCTGCATCAGATCCGCACCTTTCTCCATCTCAATCATCGGCACGCCATCCTGCGCCAGCTGTTCGAAATCCGCTTCGCTCAAATCGCTCAGGTTGCCGTTGAACAAGCTTTCAGTAATGCGTTTTGCTGCAACCAGACCTTCTTCACCGTGAACCAGACGCGTGACCTGCTCAGCCAGAACATACTGGGCGCGCGGGGCTTTACCACTGTTCTTATCTTCTTCTTCCAGCGCATTGATCTCTTCAATGTCCATGAACGTGAAGAATTTCAGGAAGCGATAAACGTCCGCATCGGCGGTGTTGATCCAGAACTGGTAGAATTTGTACGGACTGGTTTTCTTCGGATCCAGCCACACTGCGCCGCCTTCAGTTTTACCGAATTTGGTGCCATCCGCTTTGGTGATCAGCGGAACGGTCAAACCAAATACCTGATTCTGGTGCAGACGACGGGTCAAATCGATACCGGAGGTAATGTTACCCCACTGGTCAGAACCACCAATCTGCAGCGCCACGCCGTGCAGTTTATTCAGGCAGGCAAAGTCATAGCCCTGCAGCAGATTGTAAGAAAACTCGGTAAAGGAGATCCCCTGATCGTCACGGTTCAGACGTTGCTTTACCGCTTCTTTGTTGATCATCTGGTTAACAGAGAAGTGTTTGCCGATATCACGCAGGAAAGTCAGCACATTCATACCGCCAAACCAGTCGTAGTTGTTCGCAGCAATCGCCGAGTTGTCGCCACAGTCGAAATCGAGGAACGGTGCAACCTGCTTGCGGATTTTATCCACCCACTCCTGCACGGTGTCTTCGGTATTCAGTTTACGCTCGGCAGCTTTAAAGCTCGGGTCACCAATCAGACCGGTCGCGCCACCTACCAGTGCAACAGGCTTATGGCCTGCCTGCTGGAAGCGTTTCAGGCATAACAATGGAACCAGATGCCCCAAATGCAAGCTGTCAGCGGTAGGATCGAAGCCGCAATAGAGCGCGATCGGGCCTTGCGCCAGTCGCTCTGCTAACGCTTCCTCGTCCGTCACCTGGGCCACCAGCCCCCGCTCTTGCAATTGTTTAATCAAGTTACTGCTTGCCATCAAAATCTCCATGTATAAAACGACTGCACCTTTGCCGGTACACGACTTTTCGCCTGATGCGAAAGAAACATAGAATAAAGCGCCGGATTGATCAGCACCAGCGCTTAAAACAAGAATTTTGCATCTTTAGGGGGCCAGACGATCAATTTTCCACGCGTTATCTTCACGTTGGTATAAAAAACGATCGTGCAGACGATTTTCGCCGCCCTGCCAAAACTCCATTTGTTCAATACTCACGCGAAAGCCGCCCCAGAAACTGGGTAACGGAACTTCCCCTTGCTGAAACTTCTGCTTCAGCTCAAGGAATTTGCTTTCAAGAATGCCGCGAGCGGAGATCCGGCTGGACTGTTTAGATACCCAAGCGCCAATCTGGCTGTCGCGTGGGCGACTGTGGAAGTATTTCACGACTTCGAGCGTGGATAAACGCTCAGCCTTGCCGATCACCATCACCTGCCGTTCTAGGGTATGCCATGGGAACAACAGGCTGATACGGGGATTTTTCTCGATTTGGTGCGCCTTGCGGCTACCGAGGTTGGTATAGAAAACCAGCCCTTTGTCATCATAATGTTTGAGCAACACGATGCGCTGATACGGCTGACCATTTTCATCGACGGTCGCAACAACCATAGCAGTAGGGTCTGCCAGTTTGGCATCGCAAGCTTGCCCCAGCCAACGCTCAAACAGCGCAAGGGGTTCGGCGGGAAGATCGTGGCGGCGAAGACCGCCTTTCGTGTATTCACGGCGCAGATGCGCGATTTGCTGCAATTCGTCGTTGTCAGACATGATGTTAGGCTACGGATTGTCAGTGGGTGACGCTATTGTGCGCCGCCCAGGTGAAAATCTCAACGCTTCGGGTTCTGTAACTGACAGTTATTTAGCACAATTCTGTCTCGTTTATAGACCGTTGCCTCGTCGCCTTTAGACCAGAAGACGTAGATACCATCCGTATAGCGCGCCCCCGATGCCGAGATGCCCTGTTTGAGGTTCAATAGCTGATTATCATAAACAAAGTTCACTTCCTGGCGCGTATTGTTCAGCTTCACGGTAAGCGGTTTTTCGTCACAACGGTATTCGAGCGTGTCGGTTTGCATACGTTCAACAAATTGGTTGTACACGCTGCACCCGCTAAGCAGTACCGGCAGACATACTAACAACAGTTTTTTCATAGCCCTATCCTGAAGACTTTCCTGGTCCCGGAGGGTAATGGCACCCTCCCTAATATCCCTAGTTTACCGGCATACCGCGCTGAATAATTTCAGTTAACTCTGAGTTCGTGGATTGGCAGGATAAATCGCCCCTAACACGCTCGGCTCTGACGCGCCGGTCACAGAAGGTAAATTTCCCGGTAATCCGGCCAACGTTCGCCACGCCAGCCAGGCAAAGGCTAACGCTTCCATATCGTCGCCGCTAATCCCGGCGTCATCGGTAGAAGTGACTTCGGTACCTGGTAATAATGCTGCCAGACGCATCATCAGCAGAGGATTACGACTTCCGCCGCCACATACCATGAGTCGATCACAGCCGCCGCTTAACAAGACCTGCTCTGAAATGGTGACTGCCGTCAGTTCGGCAAGCGTCGCCTGTACATCTCGTGGGCTGATTCCCGGGAACTGCGCCAGATGACGCTCTATCCAGCCGTAATTAAAATACTCACGTCCTGTGCTTTTAGGGGCAGGCGCGGAAAAATAAGGGTCGTTAAGCATGTTTTGCAGTAACGGCAGGACCACCGTTCCTGAAATGGCCCACTGCGCATCTTTGTCGTAGGGTTGACCGCATTGCCGCCAGACCCAAGCATCCATCAGCATATTGCCCGGTCCGGTGTCGTATCCGCGAACGGGTTGTTGCGGAATAAGCAACGACAAATTGGCAATTCCGCCGATGTTCAGTACCATCCGCCGCTCTGTGGGATGGGCCAATAGCGCCTGATGAAACGCAGGAACTAACGGCGCGCCCTGCCCACCGAGCGCGATATCACGCCGACGAAAATCGCCGACGACGGTTATTCCGGTACGCGCGACAATCTGATTGTTATCCCCAATTTGTAGCGTGTGCGGCGCAGCGCCGTTCGGTTCATGCCACACGGTTTGTCCGTGGCAACCAATCGCTACGATATCCTGCGGTTTCAATTTTTCCTTCGCCAGCAGCGCATTTACCGCCTCGGCAAAAAGATAACCCAGTTGCGCGTCCAGTTGACCAAACTGAGAAAGCGTAAGCTGCTGCCCCTGGCAGATATCAAGAATCGCCTGTTTTACATGAATGGGGATAGGCCAGGTCAGACTCGCCTGCTGTGCAACCATCGTTTCATCTATTGTCGCCAGCACAACATCGACGCCATCAAGGCTGGTTCCAGACATAACACCGATAAAACGGCCCGATTTCATACGTCATCCTTTTAAGCAAATTAGCCTTGACACTCAACCATAAAGTGCAGACTAATGCCATGCTTCCTGAATGATTTTTGAGAGGAAATCATGTCAATGGTCGCTTAATTACATCAATTATATGAATGATTCGTTTATACTCGGTTGATCCGATTTCGGTTAAGATTTTCATATTGTGCCAGTGGCACATGTGACCTCAGGCTCACAAATGCCATATAATTTAACCATGATGGGGCTTTATTAGCGTTTCGTGGTGACAAAGGAGATTTGTAAATGATTAAACGTGTGCTGATTGTTTCATTAATGGGCGTATCTTTAGCGGGCTGCGTGAACAATGATAGCCTTTCCGGCGACGTATATACCGCATCCGAAGCGAAACAAGTTCAGAACGTTACCTACGGTACGATTGTTCATGTTCGTCCGGTGCAAATCCAGGGTGGCGATGACGCTAACGTAATTGGCGCTATCGGTGGTGCGGTGCTCGGCGGGTTCCTGGGTAACACCGTCGGCGGCGGTACGGGTCGTTCATTAGCGACGGCTGCTGGCGCAGTTGCCGGTGGCGTCGCGGGTCAGGGCGTACAAGGCGCGATGAATAAAACCCAAGGTGTCGAACTGGAAATCCGTAAGGATGATGGTAATACCATTATGGTGGTTCAGAAGCAGGGCGCGACCAAATTCTCTGCTGGTCAGCGCGTTGTTATGGCGAACAACGGCAGCCAGGTTACCGTGTCTCCACGTTAATCGAATTTACGTGTGGTCAGGCACTGGCCACACGTCATCTCTCGTCTCAGCCCTGCGACTGCAGTTCAATAATATTGTGTTCCAGTCTGGCGACCAGTTTAATCAGCAGATCAATTTCCTCAGCTGAAATCCCTTCCAGAATCTCTCCACGTGTCTTGTTGATAACCGCTTCCATATCTGCGATCAGTGGTTCGGCTTTCTCAGTCAGTTTAATTCTCTTTGCCCGACGATCGCTGGCGCAAGTCTGTCGTGAAATGAGTCCCTTTTCTTCCAACTGGTCGAGCGTACGTACCAGCGAAGGCTGTTCGATGCCAATCGCTTTAGCCAGCTGGATCTGCGATTGATCCGGCGGCAACTGATGAATGTTGTGCAGCGTAACCCAATGCGTCTGCGTCAACTCCAGAGGTTTCAGGCGATGGTCAATCAGAGCACGCCAAATGCGCACCAACCGTGCCAGATCAGAACCTAATGGCGATTCCAATTTCATCTCCTTATAATTAGCTTGCTAAGTTATTGTGCTGATTTTAGAATAGTGTGCAGCATTTGTATTCTCAAAACAAATGTATTGCCAAATTTGCTTACCGGTTGACATTTTTTCAGACATTATGTGTTACAGAGACTCATCGTCTCTTTTTTGCTAAACCTATAGCAATGCTCTCTTCCGTCAAGGATTTTGCCCGTGAAGTTTATGTTTAATGCAACAGGATTGCCCCTACAAGATTTAATGATCGGTGCATCTGTCTACTTCCCTCCCATTTTCAAGGCGTTTGTCGCAGGGTTTATTCTCTGGTTGGTTGTTCATCGCCTGCTGCGCGACTGGATTTATTCCGGTGAGATCTGGCATCCCCTGTTGATGGATCTGTCTCTCTTTACGCTTAGCGTAGGTCTGGCCTTTGTTATGCTGATTGTGTGGTGATTATGTCGCTCAAAACCATTAAATACTTCTCAACCATTATAGTCGCTGCAATCGCAGTTTTTGCCGGATGGTGGATGTGGAATTACTATATGCAGTCGCCCTGGACACGTGATGGCAAAGTGCGTGCAGAGCAGGTCAGCATCACACCGCAGGTTTCGGGCAGCATTAATGAACTCAATATAAAAGATAACCAATTCGTGAATAAAGGGGATGTCCTGTTTACTATCGACAAGACGCCGTTTCACATTGCTGAACTGAATGCGCAAGCACAGCTGGCGAAAGCGCAATCCGATCTGGCAAAAGCGAATAATGAAGCCAATCGTCGTCGTCATTTATCGCAAAATTATATCTCAGCCGAAGATCTGGATACCGCCAATCTCAACGTAAAAGCGATGCAGGCAAGCGTTGAAGCAGCCGAGGCCAGTTTGCGCCAGGCGCAATGGCAATTGTCGCAAACGGTCGTCAAAGCGCCCGTAGCGGGCTGGGTCACTAACCTTTCAACCCGCACCGGCGACTACGCCTCAACCGGTAAGCCGCTGTTTGCTCTTGTCGACAGCCACTCTTTTTATGTGATGGGGTATTTTGAAGAAACTAAGTTGCGTCACATACGCGAAGGCGCACCGGCGTTAATTACGCTCTACAGCGGCAACATTAAGTTACAGGGTCACGTCTCCAGCATTGGTCGCGCGATTTATGACCAGAGTGTAGAAAGCGATTCCGGTCTGATTCCCGACATCAAGCCAAACGTGCCGTGGGTACGTCTGGCGCAGCGTGTCCCTGTGCGCATTGAATTTGACGCTTTGCCGCAGGATGTCACACTGGTCTCTGGTACCACCTGTAGCGTCTCTATCGGCCAGCGTAAATGAAAATGCCCCACCTTACGCCAGGCAATTGGCCATGGTTTAAAGCCACGCCGGCACAGTGGCGTTATGCGCTGCGTAACACCATTGCGATGTGTCTGGCGTTAACCTTCGCCTATTATCTGAATCTGGACGAACCCTATTGGGCGATGACCTCGGCGGCAGTGGTGAGTTTCCCTACAGTCGGCGGGGTCATCAGCAAAAGCCTGGGTCGTGTTGCCGGTAGTTTACTTGGCGCGACAGCCGCGCTGATTATTGCCGGCCATACCCTCAATGAACCGTGGCTTTTTCTGCTGAGCA
Organism: Citrobacter sp. TBCS-15; assembly: GCF_005280815.1. Lineage (NCBI taxonomy): Bacteria > Pseudomonadati > Pseudomonadota > Gammaproteobacteria > Enterobacterales > Enterobacteriaceae > Citrobacter > Citrobacter sp. TBCS-15. The sequence continues at coordinate 457,020 of NZ_SZWK01000102.1, forward strand.
TGTCAGTCTGGATCGGCTTTTGTACCTGGGCCTGCGCGCATTTTACTAATAACGTCGCCTACGCCTTTCAACTGGCGGGTTACACGGCGGCGATCATTGCGTTTCCGATGGTCAATACCGTCGAGATCACGCAGTTATGGGATATCGCGCAGGCCCGCGTATGCGAGGTCATTGTGGGTATCTTGTGTGGGGGTATGATGATGATGATCCTACCCAGCACCTCCGATGGCACCACGTTGCTTACAGCACTGAAAAACATGCATACGCGTTTGCTCGAGCATGCCAGTTTGCTCTGGCAACCGGAGACAACGGATGCCATCCGCACGGCACATGAAGGTGTTATCGGCCAGATTCTGACCATGAACCTGTTGCGTATACAGGCGTTCTGGAGTCACTACCGCTTTCGCCGCCAAAATGCCTTACTCAATTCGCTGTTGCATCAGCAGCTACGTATGACCAGCGTGATTTCCAGCCTGCGCAGAATGCTGCTGAACTGGCCTAATCCTGCCGCTAATACCCGCGATATCATTGAGCAATTACTTGGCGCGCTGGTCAAATCCAATACCGACAGCTATACCGTCGCGCGTATTATCGCCCCACTGCGGCCCGTCGATGCCCGCGATTATCGACACGTCGCCTTCTGGCAACGGCTGCGCTATTTTTGCCGCCTCTACTTACGTAGCAGCCATTACCTGCATTTGCTGGAAAATGGCGTTACCGCCGAACGTATCAATGTTGCTCGTACGCCAGGGCTTGCCCGCCATACCGATAATGCGGAAGCTATCTGGAGCGGGTTACGCACGTTCTGCACTTTGATGCTTATCGGCGCATGGAGCATTGGCGCACAATGGGAATCAGGATCTGGCGCACTCACGCTCGCGGCCATCAGCAGCGTGTTGTATTCCGCCGTTGCCACGCCCTTCAAATCACTTTCCTTGTTAATGCGCACGTTAGTTCTGCTGTCGCTGTTTAGCTTTGTGGTCAAGTTTGGTTTGATGGTACAAATTACCGATCTCTGGCAGTTCATCCTGTTTCTCTTCCCGCTCCTCGCCACCATGCAGCTGTTAAAACTACAAATGCCTGCGCTGGCGGGGCTTTGGGGACAGCTTATCGTGTTTATGGGATCGTTCATCGCGGTAACGAATCCCCCGGTATACGACTTTGCTGATTTTCTGAATGACAATTTGGCGAAAATCACCGGCGTGGCATTGTCATGGCTGGCATTCGCTATTCTACGCCCCGGATCGGATGCGCGGAAAAGCCGCCGTCATATACGCGCCCTGCGTCGGGATTTTGTCGATCAGCTCAGCCGACATCCTGCACTCAGTGAGAATGAATTTGAGTCGTTGACCTATCATCACGTCAGCCAGCTGAGTAACAGTCAGGATGCGCTGGCGAGGCGTTGGTTATTACGTTGGGGGGTTGTCTTGCTGAACTGCTCGCATGTGGTGTGGCAACTGCGTACCTGGGAGGCACGCTCAGATCCGCTGGCTCGCGTCAGGGATGTGTGTATCTCGTTGCTACGCGACGTGATGAGTGAGCGCGGCGTCCAACAACGACCGTTGAATGCCACGCTAAGCGAGCTACAGCGTATCTGCGATACGCTCGCCCACCATCATCAACCTGCAGCACAAGAGCTGTCGGCCCTCGTCTGGCGGCTGCACTGCTCGCTGTCACAGCTTGAACAGGCGCCACCACCGGGTACGCTAAGCAGCTGACTATTTGATAACGCCGCAGGCGTAGCGCGCTCCGCCACCGCCAAGCGGTTTCGGTTGATCGGACATATTATCGCCGCCCACGTGAATCATCAGCGCCTTACCTTTTACCTCATCCAGGGATTTAAGCCGCGGCGCAACGACCGGTGTTGTGGCGTTACCGTCGTTATTCACCACCAGCAGCGGCAGGTCACCCATGTGACCTGCACCTTCCGGGCCTTCATGTTTACCCGTTTGGTGAGGATCGTAATGCCCTCCCGCTGATTCCGCCGCTGAAGCCTTCCCGTCTTTAATCGCCGGTTGGCAACTGCCGTTGGCATGCACATGGAAACCATGTTCACCCGGCGGCAACGCTTTCAAATCGGGGGTAAATTCCAGCCCTTTCCCGGTTTCAGTAATTGAGACAGTACCAATCGCCTGTCCGACGCCTTGCGACGTCACCAGATTCATCGTTACTTTTTCTTCTTCACTGGCAGCCTGCGCACCTGCACAGGCCAGTAAGGTAATAATGGCTAAACTCAAACGCTTCATAAGACCTCCGTCTAAAAGGTGTCTGATTGATAAGTGTAAACCAGTGACACAAATTTGAACGGTGAAGCGCCAAAAACGCGATTAAGGTACGTCGTAACCCAGCGCGGCTTTACGGATGCGGAACCATTGTTGGCGAGACATGCTCAGCGCTTCGGACTCAATGGCGGCACGAACACGCTCGATTTTACCCGAACCAATAATCGGCAGCGGTTGCGAAGGCAGACGTAAGATCCAGGCGTACACCACCTGCTCGATGGACTGCGCGTTCAATTCTTCTGCGATCGCGGCCAGTTCATTGCGCAGCGGCTGGAAGGCATCGTCATTAAACAGACGACCGCCCCCCAGACAGGACCAGGCCATCGGACGGATACGCAGCTGTTGCAGTTGATCTAATGTGCCATCCAGCAGGAGTGGCTGATGTACCGGTGAAATTTCAACCTGGTTGGTCGCCAGAGTGAACGGCAGACGCGATTGCAACAGCGAAAACTGCGCGGGGGTGAAGTTAGAGACGCCAAAGTGACGCACTTTGCCGCTATGGTGCAATTTTTTAAATGCGTCGGCCACATCGTCTGCATCCATCAGAGGATCGGGACGATGGATCAGCAGCAAATCAATATGATCGGTCGCCAACAGCTTTAGCGATTGTTCCGCGCTGGCAATAATATGGGCGCTGTCGGTAATGTAGTGCCCGAGCGCATTTTCCGTGCGCGCCGTCGTGGCGATCCCGCATTTGGTGACAATCTGCATTTTCTCACGCAAATGCGGAGCCAGTTTCATCGCCTCGCCAAACGCTGCTTCACACTGGTATCCGCCGTAAATATCGGCGTGATCGACGGTGGTAACGCCAAGGTCAAGATGCTCTTCAATAAAGCTGACTAACTGACGCGTGGACATATTCCAGTCCATCAGGCGCCAGTAACCCATCACAAAGCGAGAAAATTCCGGGCCTTGCGGCGCAATAGTAATACGCTGAACCATAGCAGCTTCCTTATAAATGAATGTGCATCGAGTATACGCAATTACGCTTTTAAAAGAGTGAAGGTTGTTGCGGTTCTTCTGGTGGGTTGGGTTTATTTGCACGTAATTTACGCATCAGGCGCTGGCGACAAAGGCGCAGCACGTCCTGCTTTTCGGCATCGCTCATTTTTTGCCAGTTAAAACGCTCATCCCGGCTACGAAAACAGCCACGGCAAAAGCCGCGCTCGTCAGACTGACAGATACCACGGCATGGGCTCTGGACGGGGAAAAATTCCAGCTGTTCTGCCACATCCCCTCCTTTAGTAAGATTGATATATCTATTGAAGACGTTAACTGAATTTCTCGCAAGCGCTATTGCATTAGACCGACTGGTCTATTATGCTTCTTTCATGAACAAAGTCACTGAACACGATACACGCGAACATCTTCTGGCGACTGGCGAGCTGCTGTGCATGCAGCGCGGCTTCACCGGCATGGGCTTGAGTGAGCTACTAAAAACCGCTGAAGTGCCTAAGGGTTCGTTTTATCACTATTTTCGCTCAAAAGAAGCGTTCGGCGTCGCGATGCTGGAACGCCACTATGCGGCTTATCATCAGCGATTGGCTACGCATTTTGATACGGGGGCGGGAAACTACCGCGACAGGATTCTGGCCTATTATCAGGAAACCCTGAATCAGTTTAGCCAGCACGGCATTATTAGCGGCTGTTTAACCGTTAAACTGTCTGCCGAAGTGTGCGATCTGTCAGAAGATATGCGTACAGCGATGGATAAAGGCGCACGGCACATCATTGCGCTGTTAGCGCAGGCACTGGAGAAAGGTCGGGCAAATCATTGCTTGTCTTTCGTTGGTGAGCCATTACAGCAGGCACAGGTTCTGTATGCACTGTGGCTGGGCGCCAATCTGCAGGCCAAGATTTCTCGTAGCGCCACACCGCTGGAAAATGCGCTGGCGCACGTTAAAACCATCATTACGACGCCTGCCGTTTAACAGGCGTTTTTATTTCTTTTATTACTAGACGACCGGTCTATTCAGGAGTGCCACATGTCATCTGAAAAACTGTTTTCCCCACTGAAAGTGGGTGCCATTACGGCGGCAAACCGCGTTTTTATGGCGCCATTGACGCGTCTGCGCAGCATTGAGCCTGGCGACATCCCTACTCCGCTGATGGCCGAGTATTATCGTCAACGCGCCAGCGCGGGACTCATCATCAGTGAAGCAACGCAGATTTCCGCCCAGGCGAAAGGTTATGCCGGAGCGCCGGGGCTACACAGCGAAGCACAGATTGCCGCATGGAAGAAAATCACTGCAGCCGTACATGCTGAGCAAGGTCATATTGCTGTCCAGCTGTGGCACACCGGGCGCATCTCCCACGCCAGTCTGCAGCCAAACGGCCAGGCCCCTGTAGCACCTTCCGCGATTAGCGCCGGTACCCGCACATCACTGCGCGATGAAAACGGTCTGGCGACGCGTGCCGATACTTCTATGCCGCGTGCACTCGAAACGGAAGAAATTCCGGGTATTGTTAATGATTTCCGTCAGGCAATTGCTAACGCGCGTGAAGCGGGTTTCGACATGGTAGAACTGCACTCCGCCCATGGCTACCTGCTGCACCAATTCCTGTCGCCAACCTCTAACCAGCGTACCGATCAATACGGCGGTAGCGTCGAGAATCGTGCGCGTCTGGTACTGGAAGTTGTCGATGCCGGTATTAAAGAATGGGGTGCCGATCGCATTGGTATTCGCGTCTCTCCGATTGGCTCTTTCCAGAACGTCGACAACGGTCCGAATGAAGAAGCCGACGCGCTGTATCTGATCGAGCAATTAGGCAAGCGTGGCATCGCTTATCTGCATATGTCTGAGCCAGACTGGGCCGGTGGTGAGCCGTATTCCGACGCGTTCCGCGAGAAAGTGCGTGCACGTTTCCACGGTCCGATCATTGGCGCGGGCGCTTACACGCCTGAAAAAGCCGAAACGCTGATCGAGAAAGGTCTGATCGATGCCGTTGCTTTTGGTCGCGCTTATATCGCTAACCCGGATCTGGTGGCGCGTCTGCAACATAAAGCGGAACTGAACCCACAGCGCGCCGAAAGTTTCTACGGCGGCGGTGCGGAAGGTTACACCGATTACCCGACCCTCTAACGTCACAATCTCCGTTCTGCCATTGATAGCGGCGTAACAACGCCGCTATACTAAAACAACATTTTGAATGTATTAGCCATTTTCGAAGGGGAAAAAGATGCGTTTACTTCATACCATGCTGCGCGTGGGTGACCTGCAGCGTTCCATCGAGTTTTATACCAACGTGCTGGGCATGAAACTGCTGCGTACCAGCGAAAACCCTGAATACAAATACTCTCTGGCCTTTGTTGGCTACGGTCCTGAAACCAGTGAAGCGGTGATCGAGCTGACCTATAACTGGGGCGTTGAAAAATATGAGCTGGGCACCGCCTACGGTCATATCGCCCTGAGCGTTGACAACGCGGCTGAAGCCTGTGAACGTATTCGTCAGAACGGCGGTAACGTGACGCGTGAAGCTGGCCCGGTAAAAGGCGGCACTACGGTGATCGCATTTGTTGAAGATCCGGACGGTTACAAAATTGAACTGATTGAAGAGAAAGACGCCGGGCGCGGCCTGGGCGACTAACCTCCCCTCGGGCGCAGATCGTCTGTGCCCGTAGTTTTATACTCATCATTTTGCCATAATACGCGCTGCAATTTTCCCGTATTAAGAGACCCAGATGTCCGATAACGCTCAACTTTCCGGTCTGTGTGACCGTTTTCGTGGTTTTTACCCTGTCGTCATTGATGTCGAAACCGCAGGGTTTAATGCCAAAACCGATGCGCTGCTTGAGATCGCAGCCATCACATTGAAAATGGATGAACAAGGCTGGCTGATGCCGGACACGACGTTACATTTCCACGTAGAGCCGTTTGAAGGGGCAAATTTGCAGCCTGAAGCGCTCGCCTTTAACGGTATTGACCCTAACAATCCTTTACGTGGCGCGGTCAGTGAATACGACGCGCTGCATGCCATCTTTAAAATGGTACGTAAAGGCATTAAAGACAGCGGCTGCAATCGGGCAATCATGGTGGCGCATAACGCCACATTCGACCACAGTTTTATGATGGCCGCTGCAGAACGCGCCTCACTGAAGCGTAACCCGTTTCACCCGTTCGTTACCTTTGATACAGCGGCATTAAGCGGTCTGTCACTGGGGCAAACTGTATTATCAAAAGCATGCCTGGCGGCAGGAATGGAATTTGATGGCACTCAGGCGCACTCGGCGCTGTATGATACCGAACGTACTGCCGTGCTGTTTTGTGAAATCGTTAATCGCTGGAAACGTCTCGGCGGCTGGCCTCTCCCCGTGCCGGAAGAGGCATAACGGACCGATAAAAAAAGCGACCATCACAGGTCGCTTTTTTATTTCAGCTGATATTACTCAGCGTCCGGCTCTTCGGTTTTGTACTTCGCCGCTGTTTCTTTAATCAGCTGCTGCAACTCACCGCGCTGGTACATTTCAATGAGAATGTCACAGCCGCCAACCAGCTCGCCATCAACCCACAGTTGTGGGAAGGTCGGCCAGTTTGCGTATTTCGGCAGCTCGGCGCGAATATCCGGGTTCTGCAGAATATCAACATAAGCAAAGCGTTCACCACAGGCGGACAGCGCCTGTACGGCCTGAGCGGAGAAACCGCAGCTTGGCAGTTTAGGGGAACCTTTCATGTACAGGAGAATCGGGTTTTCAGCGATTTGGCGCTGGATTTTTTCGATAGTGGTGCTCATTATCTTGCTTCCTTAAACTTCTTTTACGGCAGTAGTCTGACATTGTAGCGGGTCAGGCAGGCAACGGAAAATAACATTTTCATTACGCGTTATTATTTTATCGTTTGCCGTTAAAAGTTGCATTCATAATCTTACTTACCCACTCAAAGTGTACGGCCTTGATTATTTGTTCACCAATCACACCTTGAATTGCTGTTTTTTTTTGCGGTCGGTAACGAAACGCAGGGTTAAACAAAAAAAGCTATTAACTTTCATTGTTTCTATAGATTAGAATCATCAAGTTTTGAAAATCACACGCAGGTATGATAGACCTGCCTTACCAGAGGACTGCTCAGTGGCGCGGATAAACCGAATCTCGATCACGCTCTGTGCTTTACTTTTTACCACACTGCCTTTTACGCCTATGGCTCATGCTTCCAAGCAGGCCAGGACGACACCTACCAGTTCCCACACCGTCAAGACGGTAGATAAAAAGAAAAGCGCAACAACCAGCCAAAAAACAGCAAAGACCAACAAGAAATCGGTAACAAAGACCACCAGCAAAACCAGTAAAACAGCCTCCTCTTCTAAAAAACGCACAGCCACTCCGGCAAAATCGACAAAAACTGCAAACCGTCGCAGTAAAACTGCCGCAGCACAAACCGCTGCCGTTACCTGGACTGAAAAATGTACGCCGCGCAAAGGTCATAAGCCACGCTGCGTGAAGGTGAAAACTGCCGCACCGACGACGCTTGCTGAGGCACATAAAGTTAAAGTGCAGAAAGCGACTAAAACCGCGATGTCCACCCTGATGAACCAAATCGGCAAACCTTACCGTTGGGGCGGGTCTTCGCCAAGAACCGGCTTTGATTGCAGCGGTCTGGTCTATTACGCCTATAAAGATCTGGTTAAATTCCGCATTCCGCGTACGGCGAATGAAATGTACCACCTGCGCGACGCCGCACCGATTGAACGTGGCGAGCTGAAAAACGGTGATTTGGTCTTCTTCCGCACGCAAGGTCGCGGCACAGCCGATCACGTTGGTGTTTACGTTGGAAACGGTAAATTTATTCAGTCACCACGCAGCGGTCAGGAAATTCAAATCACCTCTCTGAGCGAAGATTACTGGCAGCGCCACTATGTGGGCGCTCGTCGGGTAATGACACCGAAAACAATTCGCTAAAAACTTACCCTACAGAACATGCTGTAGGGTAAGTTCTTCTTTTGCATAACCTTTCAATTTGCTACCCTATCCTTACTCACAATGAGGCTATTGTGTGTACTCAATATAAATAATAAGGAGAGAAGCAATGTCGTTTGAATTACCTGCATTACCGTATGCCAAAGATGCTCTGGCACCGCACATTTCTGCCGAAACGCTGGAATACCACTATGGCAAACACCATCAAACCTACGTGACCAATCTGAACAACCTGATCAAAGGCACGGCGTTTGAAGGTAAATCACTGGAAGAGATCGTGCGTAGCTCTGAAGGCGGTGTATTCAATAATGCTGCACAGGTATGGAACCACACGTTCTACTGGAACTGCCTGGCGCCGAACGCAGGTGGCGAACCGACCGGTAAACTGGCCGATGCAATTGCCGCCTCCTTTGGCAGCTTTGCGGATTTCAAAGCGCAATTCACCGATGCCGCGATCAAAAACTTCGGTTCTGGCTGGACCTGGCTGGTTAAAGGAACGGATGGCAAACTGGCTATCGTTTCCACTTCCAACGCAGGTACTCCGCTGACGACCGACGCGACGCCGCTGATGACCGTTGACGTATGGGAACACGCCTACTACATCGATTATCGCAATGCCCGTCCTGGCTACCTGGAACACTTCTGGGCGCTGGTGAACTGGGAATTTGTTGCGAAGAACTTCGCAGCATAAAATGATAACGCAGAAGGGATCCCCTTCTGCGTTTTAGTGTTAGCTGGAGGCCGTGCAGAGTTCTTCAGGTTGTCTTCTTGCCGAGATAAAGACCAGCAATAACGCAAGCCCCGCCACAATCGCTCCCATCACCGGCACAAAACTGTAGCCCAGGCCACCGGAAATCACCGCCCCACCGGCTGCCGCACCTAACGCATTCCCCAGGTTAAACGCGCCAATGTTGACTGACGATGATAACCCTGGCGCTTCGCTGGCAACGCGCATCACCCGCATCTGCAACGGCGGAACCACCGCAAACGTCGCCGCGCCCCAGACTACCATACTGACCGCCGCCCCCAGCTCATTACGCGCGAGGAAGGGAATGGCCAGCATAATAACCATCAACAACAGCAAAAAGCCTTTCAGCGTACCGTTGACAGAACGATCCGCCAGCTTGCCGCCAAGATAGTTACCGATCGAGAAACCAACGCCAATTAATACCAGCATTCCGGTCACAAACGCCGGTGTGGCATGGGTAATGCTGTGCAGCACCGGCGAAATGTAAGTATAAAGCGTGAACATCGCGCCGGCGCCCAGCACTGTGGTCAGCAGAGCCGACAGCACCTGTGGGCGCATAAGTACCGCCAGTTCGCTACGGACATCGGGGCGCGCTCCTGCCCCACCTTTTGGTAATGAGAAAAACAGGCTGACCATAGCGATGACGCCCAGACCCGCCGTCGCCATAAACGACATCCGCCAGCCGATAGTTTCACCAAGCCACGTCGCCGCGGGAACGCCGCCAATATTGGCAATCGTTAACCCCATGAACATGGTTGCCACGGCGCTGGCCTGCTTATGTTTAGGTACCACGCTTGCGGCGACCACAGAGCCGAGACCAAAAAATGCCCCGTGGTTAAGACTGGTCAAAATACGCGACAGCATCAGCGTGGTGTAATCCGGTGAAATAGCTGAAAGCACGTTGCCCAGCGTAAAAATCGCCATCAGGAATATCAACGCATTACGTCGCGCACGATGTGACAGCAGCAGGGTCATCAGCGGAGCCCCCACCATAACGCCAACCGCATACGCGCTGATCAGCATCCCGGCCGCGGGAATCGAGACATCCACCCCTTTGGCAATCACGGGCAATAATCCCATTGGCGAAAATTCGGTGGTGCCAATGCCAAACGCGCCGATCGCCAGCGCCAGTAAGGGATAATTGATTTTCATATATCGACTCCGTAACGTCGAGCCGTGGCGCGACATAAAATAAGAGTCAAAAGCATGACATTGATCGCAAAATTAATAAAGTTAACAAAATTGCAAAAGACTTTTGCTTATTCGCAAACAATAGAGGGGAAACAGATGCGGAGAGGATGAGGGAGAGCTAACTCCCTCGGGGAAATCAATGCAGCGCTGCGGTCAGGCCACCCGCGACGATCAAACCCAGAACAATAATGGTAGTCACTAACGAAAATTTCAGATCGGTGCTCATCAAGTTTTCTCCTTTTTATTCCCACACAAAAAGTGATATTGCGCATTTTTACACACTTGAAAGCAAAAATCTCTCACGATTTATATTGATAACTGCTTTTAACTCTTCCCCTTTTCGTTAAGATCAGACAAAATTCCACGCTTACTTGATTAGCGTACCGGCCATTGACCCCTTCCTGACGTTCCGTGTCGTTTTCCCGGCGTGCCGCAACCCCTACGTTGCGTTAAGGGTGTGTGAAGGCAAACGTTTACCTGGAGTATTCTCAGGAGCTTAGGATATGGTCTGGAGTGAGATGTAATGGCAACAATTAAAGATGTAGCGAAGCGAGCAAACGTTTCCACTACAACCGTATCACACGTAATTAACAAGACGCGCTTTGTCGCGGAAGAAACGCGTAATGCGGTTTGGGCTGCGATCAAAGAGCTGCACTATTCTCCAAGCGCAGTAGCGCGCAGCCTGAAGGTGAATCACACCAAGTCTATCGGCTTGCTGGCGACCAGCAGTGAAGCGGCCTATTTCGCCGAAATTATCGAAGCCGTTGAGAAAAACTGTTTCCAGAAAGGCTATACCCTGATTCTGGGTAACGCATGGAACAGTCTTGAAAAACAGCAGGCCTATCTGTCGATGATGGCGCAAAAGCGCGTTGATGGTCTGCTGGTGATGTGTTCTGAGTATCCGGAATCTCTGCTTTCGATGCTCGAAGAGTATCGCCATATTCCGATGGTTGTGATGGACTGGGGCGAAGCTAAAGCTGATTTTACCGATACGGTCATTGATAACGCTTTCGAGGGCGGTTACATGGCGGGTCGGTATCTGATAGAACGCGGCCATCGCGAAATTGGCGCGATCCCGGGCCCTATGGAGCGGAACACCGGGGCCGGTCGTCTGGCTGGCTTTATGAAAGCGATGGAAGAAGCGCTGATTAAGGTTCCCGAAAACTGGATTGTACAGGGAGATTTTGAACCTGAATCTGGTTATCGCGCCATGCAGCAAATTCTTTCACAGTCGCATCGTCCGACCGCCGTCTTCTGCGGTGGCGATATCATGGCGATGGGCGCGCTGTGCGCTGCTGACGAGATGGGACTGCGCGTACCACAGGATGTCTCGCTCATCGGTTATGATAACGTGCGCAACGCCCGCTTCTTCACGCCAGCACTGACGACCATTCATCAGCCTAAGGACTCACTGGGTGAAACGGCCTTCAACATGCTGTTAGACCGTATCGTGAATAAACGCGAAGAGTCGCAGTCGATCGAGGTTCATCCGCGTCTGGTAGAGCGCCGCTCCGTTGCTGACGGTCCATTCCGCGATTATCGTCGTTAAGCCTGTTGTGCGGGGGCCTCATCTGGCTCCCGCAGCCATTCTTTATTCAGCGTTTCGCTATCCCCCAAATAATCCAGCAACCAACTCAGTGCTGGCGAGGTATCGTTCTGTTGCCATGTCAGACAACACGCGGCATCAGGAAAGGGATTCTCCAACTGCAGCGAGACCCATTTACCGCTATCAATCCACGGCTTGGCAAAATGTGTTGGTACCATGCCCACACACAATCCCGCAGATAAACAGGTCGCGGAAGATTCCCAGTCAGGAACCACAACGCGCTTTTGGTTATCCAGTAACCAGGTAATACGCTTCGGCAATGTACGTGAGGTATCTTCGCGCACCAGCGACGGCCAGTTGCGCAACGTGTCATCGCTTAGCGGCCCCGACATTGACGCCAGCGGATGATGGCTGGCCACCACGCAGCTCCAGCTCAGCATGCCCATGTCGCGGAAGGTATAGCGCCCCCCTACCGGGATGGCCTGTGTGGCGCCAATAGCCAGCTCTACACGCCCATCGGAAAGCGCATCCCAGACGCCATTAAACACTTCCTGAAAAACCAGCAGTTCCACATCGTCAAAGTGGCGATAGAAATCTACAATCATCTGTCGGGTACGTTCGGGACGGACAATGTTATCTACCGCGATTGCCAGTTGTCCTCGCCAGCCGTTGGCGATTTGTTGACATTGCTGACGAGTGATCTGCATTTTTTTGATAACAGAGCGCCCTTCTTTTAAAAACCACGCACCAGCAGGCGTTAATTCCACATCGCGATGACGTCGCTCAAAAAGCGGTACAGCCAGCCACTCCTCCAGTTGGCGTACGGTGTAGCTTACCGCCGAAGGTACGCGGTGCAGCTCCTGCGCGGCTGAACTAAAACTGCCGTTACGCGCAACCGCATCAACCACTTCAAGTGAATATTCCGACCACATATTCTGCCTGCAAAAAATTTGAAATCAGTAAGCAAATATTAGCGTTTCACAGCGAGAATTACACTCACTACACTCAGCGGCATTGTTCTACTGCTAAAAAAAGAGAAATGATGATGCAACCTGGGAAAGGTTTTTTAGTCTGGTTGGCGGGTCTTAGCGTGCTTGGCTTTCTGGCGACGGATATGTATCTGCCCGCCTTTGCCACGATTCAGTCCGATCTGCAAACACCTGCCTCTGCCGTCAGCGCCAGCCTAAGTTTGTTTTTAGCGGGTTTCGCCGTCGCGCAACTTCTGTGGGGACCGCTCTCAGACCACTATGGTCGTAAACCGATTTTACTGCTGGGTTTATCTATCTTTGCGCTGGGTAGTCTGGGTATGCTGTGGGTTGAAAACGCCACAGGGTTGTTGGTATTGCGCTTTATTCAGGCTGTTGGCGTCTGTGCCGCGTCGGTTATCTGGCAGGCGCTGGTCACCGACTACTACCCATCACAAAAAGTAAACCGCATCTTTGCCACCATTATGCCGCTGGTCGGGTTATCTCCGGCTCTCGCGCCGTTATTAGGTAGCTGGATTCTGGTCCATTTCTCCTGGCAGGCCATTTTCGCGACCCTGTTTGCTATTACACTGATTCTGATGCTTCCGGCCCTGCGTTTAAAACCGACGGTTCAAGCACGCGACGACAGCCAGGATAAACTGACTTTCGCCACACTGTTGCGCTCGAAAGCATACCGTGGAAACGTACTCATTTATGCCGCCTGTTCCGCAAGCTTTTTCGCATGGCTGACAGGGTCACCGTTCATTCTTAGCGAAATGGGCTACAGCCCGGCAGTGATTGGCCTGAGCTATGTTCCACAAACTATCGCTTTCTTAATTGGTGGTTACGGCTGCCGTGCGGCGCTGCAAAAATGGCAAGGCCGCCAGCTGCTGCCATGGTTACTGATACTTTATGCCATTAGCGTTGTAGCCACCTGGGCTACCGGCTTTATTCATCATGTTGCCCTGGCTGAAATCCTGATCCCATTCTGCGTAATGGCGATCGCGAACGGCGCAATCTACCCTATCGTTGTTGCTCAGGCGTTACGTCCTTTCCCACAGGCCACAGGGCGCGCAGCTGCATTGCAAAATACGCTGCAACTGGGTTTATGCTTCCTGGCAAGCCTTGTGGTGTCATGGTTGATCGCCACCCCGCTGCTCACCACCACCAGCGTGATGCTGACTACTGTGCTGCTGGCAGGCATGGGTTACAAAATGCAATCGCAGACCGATAACGCCTCACAAACAGAGGACCAGGGGCAAATTGCCCATAGTGAGTCTCACTAATAATTGTTGCGGGCAATTAGTTAGTCCGCTAACAATTTTCTATTGAATCGTCAAAAAATCAGGCTTATACTGATTTCCAGTTGTTACAAAAACGATAATTTTTAGGTATTAACGGGGACAAGAACGTTCCCGTTTTTCCACGGATGGCCTTTTCGGTAAGGGTTTCTCCCTTCCTCTGTTCTACGTCGGATTAAAGATTCGCGGATTAATTCCGTGAGATTTCTCACAAAGCCCAAAAAAGCGTCTACGCTGTTTTAAGGTTCTGATCACCGACCAGTGATGGAGAAGCTATGAGTTCATCGTGTATAGAAGACGTCAGCGTACCGGATGATGACTGGTACCGCATCACCAATGAATTATTGAGCCGTGCAGGTATTACCATTAATGGTTCGGCAGCGGCGGATATTCGCGTCAAAAACCCCGATTTTTTCAAACGCGTACTGCAGGAAGGATCGTTGGGTTTGGGTGAGAGTTATATGGACGGCTGGTGGGAGTGCGATCGGCTGGACATATTTTTCACCAAAGTGTTGCGCGCCGGGCTTGAAAATCAACTCCCCCGCCACTTCAAAGATACCTTACGTATCGCCACGGCACGGCTGTTCAATTTACAGACCAAAAAACGCGCATGGGTTGTCGGCAAAGAACATTACGATCTGGGCAACGACCTGTTTACCCGCATGCTTGATCCCTACATGCAGTATTCCTGCGCCTACTGGAAAGATGCCGATACCCTGGAATCTGCCCAACAGGCGAAGTTAAAAATGATTGCCGAAAAATTGCAGTTGAAGCCGGGTATGCGGGTGCTTGATATTGGTTGTGGCTGGGGTGGCTTGTCCCATTTTATGGCATCGCAATACGGTGTGAGCGTGGTAGGTGTGACCATCTCGGCAGAGCAGCAGAAAATGGCGCAAGCGCGTTGCGCGGGACTGGATGTCACCATTTTGCTGCAAGATTACCGCGACCTGAACGATAAATTTGATCGCATTGTCTCCGTCGGCATGTTTGAGCATGTTGGTCCGAAAAACTACAAAACCTATTTCGATGTTGTCGATCGTAATTTAAAACCGGACGGTCTCTTTTTGCTGCACAGTATCGGTTCGAATAAAACCGACAATAATGTTGATCCGTGGATTAATAAATACATCTTCCCGAACGGCTGTTTACCGTCAGTTCGCCAGATTGCCAACGCCAGCGAGCCGCATTTTGTGATGGAAGACTGGCATAATTTTGGCGCAGATTACGACACCACGCTGATGGCATGGCACGAGCGCTTCATGCGTTCCTGGCCTGAAATCGCCGATAACTATACCGAGCGTTTTAAACGGATGTTCAGCTATTACCTGAACGCCTGCGCCGGTGCGTTTCGTGCTCGCGATATCCAGCTTTGGCAGGTGGTTTTCTCCCGCGGTGTTGAGCACGGCCTGCGCGTCCCCCGCTAATGTCTATCGTCTACCGCCCCCGTGCTAACGGGGGCGTTTTGTTTCTGACCGGATTCAGACCTCGCCCGCTACGTTACTGATGGCGCTTTCGCGCGCAGCCAGTACACGTTCAACGGTATCAACAACCGCCTGCGTTTGCGGATCGATTTCGATATTAACCCGCGCACCCAGCTTTTTCTTACCCAGCGTCGTACGCTCCAGCGTTTCCGGGATCAAATGCACGCAAAAGCGCGTTGGCGTGACTTCGCCGACCGTCAGGCTGATGCCGTCAATGCCGATAAATCCCTTGTACAGGATATATTTCATCAGCGATGGGTCCTGAACTTTAAACCATACCTGCCGGTTATTTTCCGAAGTCAAAATTTTAGACACCTCGGCGGTGGTCATAATATGGCCCGACATTAAATGCCCGCCAATCTCATCGCTGAATTTTGCCGCACGCTCAACGTTAACCATATCCCCGACCTTCAGGTCGCCCAGGTTGGTGATACGCAGCGTCTCTTTCATCAGATCGAAGCTTATGTGGTTACCGTTGATTTCGGTTACCGTCAGGCAACAGCCATTGTGGGCAACCGATGCGCCGGTCTCCAGCGCATCCAGCATATATTCAGGCAACTCCACGACATGCGTACGAAAATTTGGTTTTTCATCAATGGACACCAATTTTGCGGTGCCCTGCACAATACCCGTAAACATACTTCTCACTCCTGAACTCAATTAAGACATCTCTGCCCAGCACAATAGCAGGTGGAAATTCAGGTTGCCAGCAGTGCGCCACCGCTGCCTGTTTTTTCACTGGAGAATTACGTATTCCTCGCTACAATAGACTGAAATTTCCCCAGCTTTTTCTCCTTGCTGCCATATAAGGCGGCTTTTTTAGTCTCTCAAATAACAACAATATAGTGGTGTACACGTGCAAAAGTATGTAAGTGAAGCGCGTCAGTTATTAGCTCTGGCAATTCCGGTGATTCTTGCGCAAATCGCTCAAACCGCAATGGGATTCGTCGATACCGTCATGGCGGGCGGATACAGCGCGACGGATATGGCGGCCGTTGCCATTGGTACGTCCATCTGGCTGCCAGCTATTCTGTTTGGCCACGGACTCCTGCTGGCGTTGACGCCGGTCATTGCCCAACTCAATGGTTCTGGCCGCCGCGATCGTATCGCCCATCAGGTACGCCAGGGATTCTGGCTGGCTGGTAGCGTCTCCGTTTTGATTATGGTCGTGCTGTGGAATGCGGGATACATTATCCGCTCCATGCACAACATCGACCCGGCGCTGGCCGATAAAGCCGTCGGTTATCTGCGCGCATTGCTATGGGGTGCGCCGGGGTATTTGTTTTTCCAGGTAGCCCGTAACCAGTGCGAAGGGCTGGCCAAGACTAAACCGGCAATGGTGATGGGGTTTATCGGCCTGCTGGTGAACATCCCGGTTAACTATGTTTTCATCTATGGACATTTAGGTATGCCGGAACTTGGCGGCGTGGGCTGTGGCGTGGCCACGGCAGCGGTTTACTGGGTAATGTTTGCCGCCATGCTGTCTTACGTCAAACACGCGCGTTCAATGCGTGATATCCGTAATGAGCGAGGCTTCCAGAAGCCAGACACTGCGGTGATGAAGCGTCTCGTGCAGCTGGGTTTACCCATCGCGCTGGCGTTATTTTTCGAAGTGACGCTGTTTGCTGTGGTTGCGCTGCTGGTTTCCCCGCTGGGGATCGTCGATGTGGCCGGGCACCAAATCGCGCTGAACTTTAGTTCGTTAATGTTCGTTCTGCCGATGTCGCTGGCGGCCGCTGTCACTATTCGTGTCGGTTATCGTTTGGGTCAGGGTTCCACGCTGGAGGCGCAAACGGCGGCCCGAACCGGTCTGGGCGTTGGTGTCTGCATGGCGGTTGTGACGGCGGTTTTCACCGTGACCTTCCGTGAACACATTGCCCTGCTCTACAACGATAACCCGGAAGTGGTCGCTCTGGCGGCGCAGCTCATGTTACTGGCCGCGGTGTATCAAATATCGGACTCTATCCAGGTTATTGGCAGCGGTGTTCTGCGCGGTTACAAAGACACGCGCTCTATCTTCTTTATCACCTTTACAGCCTACTGGGTGCTGGGTCTGCCAAGCGGCTATATTCTGGCGCTCACCGATTTGGTGGTCGACAGGATGGGACCTGCGGGTTTCTGGATGGGCTTTATTATCGGTCTGACCTCTGCGGCCGTCTTAATGATGCTGCGGATGCGTTATCTGCAACGCCAGCCGTCAGCCGTCATTTTGCAACGCGCGGCACGATAACCGCACAATAGCCGCCGTCTGGCGGCTTTTTTACACCTTCAGAAGGGACTGGCGTTTTCGGCATTCACCCATTGTTCGCTGACAGGATGCCTGAAACGCAATGCGCTGGCATGCAGCATCAGTCGCGGGGTTAGCTCAGTGCCTGGCAGCAGACGCCCGCCATACAAATCGCACCCTAAAATAGGATGTCCCAACTGCTGACAGTGGATCCGTAGTTGATGGGTACGCCCGGTTTCAGGCGTCAGTTGTACGCGCGTTAAGGGGAGTAATTCCCCGTTCTCCTGGCGATGAACAAAACGCTCAACAACCTGATAGCGCGAGCGCGCAGGCTTGCCGTTAACGGCGCAAATCGTCATCAGCGGAAACAGCGCCGGATCTTTGCTAATCGCTGCGTCAATAATCCCTGCATCGTTTTCCAGATGCCCGCATAGCAGTGCGCTGTATACCTTCGTCACCATGCGCTGACTAAACTGCTGGCACAGCGCGGCGTTGATAGCCTTGTTACGGGCCACCACCATTAGCCCGGAGGTGCCGAAATCAAGCCGATGGACCAGCGTGCAACCGGGAAAAATCTGTACCAACCGGTGATGTACCGAATCGAGATTGTGCGGATTTTTCCCCGACAAGCTGAGCAGCCCGGTGGGTTTATTGATAAGCAGCAAATGCTCGTCCTGATAGAGAATCTCTATCTGGTCATAACAAGGCGGAGCAATAAAGGTATCAAGAATGGTAGACATCAGGCGGCCAGGATGGAGTGTGGGCACGGATGATAACGAATTTTCACTGTACTGGCGAATAGGCTCGCTTAACTAATGGCACTCATTGCATGGTAGAGTGGGCGTTATTCGGCAAGCGAAGAGAGGGTTACACTGTGCAACAAATCGATTTTTATATGGTAGATGCCTTTAGCACCACGACGTTTGGCGGTAATGCCGCCGCAGTATGTCCGCTCGCAGACTGGTTGCCCGATGAAACATTATTAAAAATGGCGCAGCAGCATAACCAGTCGGAGACCGCTTTCTTTGTCGCCAATGATAATGGCTTTGAGCTACGTTGGTTTACCACACAGGGAGAAATCAATTTGTGTGGGCATGCCACGCTTGCCGCAGCGCATGTCATTTTTGAACATCTGGATTATCCGGACACAACTCTCCATTTTGCCACCCGATTTGTGGGTCCGCTGACGGTCACACGCAGCGGTCAATGGCTGACGCTTGATTTTCCTGCCTGGCAAAGCGACCCTGTCGTACCGCCCGCCTTATTGTTGGAAACTTTAGGCATCGCCGAATGTAAAGAAGTTCGCGTGGCGCGCGACTATATGGTCGTAATGGAGAACCAGCGCCAGGTCGAGGCTGTACGCCCGAATATCCACGCCATGATCCCGCTAGGGAAAATGGTTTGTATCACCGCGCCAGGTGACGGGGAATACGATTTCGTCAGCCGTTTCTTCTGCCCGGGCGAAGCCGTCGCGGAGGATCCTGTCACAGGTTCGGCGCATAGCATGCTCATTCCTTACTGGGCAGAGAAACTGAACAAAACACAAATGCTGGCGCGTCAGGTATCTGGGCGCGGTGGGGATTTACGCTGCCAACTGGCGGGTTCTCGCGTTTATATTGGTGGGCAGGCAACAACTTACCTGACGGGTAAAGTGCTGCTACGCTAACCCTCTTACACGTTACATAACCCAATCCAGGGAGGAAGTATGTCTAACAAACTGCTGCAGATTCACTTTAATTTTCATGGCCCGTTTGGCTCCGAGATGTCGCAACAACTTGTTGAACTGGCCGAATCCATCAATCAGGAGCCGGGCTTTATCTGGAAAATCTGGACCGAGAACGAAGCAAATCATGAAGCCGGTGGCATCTATATGTTTCAGGATCAAGACACCGCGCTAGCTTATGTTAAAAAGCATACAGCCCGTCTGAAGCACCTGGGGGTGGAAGAGGTGTTTTTCAAAATCTTCGATATCAATGAGCCGTTGAGTAAGATTAACCACGGTCATATTGACTAACGTTTTTAGCTTAAACGCCCTGTTCCGGGGCGATACCGCCTCCCCCCGTTTTCCCCTCACTCATACCCCAGCACCCGCTATATAGCGGGTGCCACGTTTGCTTTAGTTCACAAAATCAGCACCCATGAAAACTATCACTAGCCGACCGAAGCATGAAGGCGTATAAGTAATACAAACAGTATTAATTAATACAAAATGAATCATCGAAAACCAAGGAGATCGCTTATGTCCCCAGACATTACGCTCAACGCTTCACCAGGCAGTTTTCCCCCGGCAGGTCATTACTCGCACAGTACAACGGCAGGTGGTTTTGTGTTCATTTCTGGACAGCTGCCGGTCACCCAGGATGGCGAAAAAAAAACCGATGCGTCTTTTGAAGAACAAACCAGATTGGCCCTGCAAAATGTCGATGCCTGTCTGGCAGGTGCTGGAGTCTCGCGTCAGCACCTGGTTTCAGTACGCGTCTATGTCACGGATATTAACCAGTGGCCGACATTTAACAGGATCTATGGTGAGTGGATCGGTGATTTTCGCCCTGCCCGTGCTGTCGCTGGAGTTGCCGAACTTCATTACGGTTTTGCCGTAGAAATCGAAGCGATGGCTTTGGCCCCACAGGCCTGATTTATAACTGTATACAGGTGAATAAAAATGACTGATATGACACTGCCTGATTATAACGATATTGTCGCTGCGGCAGAGCGCATCGCAGATTATGCCAACAAAACGCCGGTGATGACGTCGCGTACGGTTAATGAAGAATTTGGCGCTGAAGTCTTCTTTAAATGCGAAAACTTCCAGAGAATGGGCGCGTTCAAATTTCGCGGCGCTATGAATGCGCTACGCCAGTTCACGCCACAACAACGGACTGCGGGCGTCGTGACCTTTTCTTCGGGAAATCATGCACAAGCCATCGCCTTGTCGGCAAAATTGTTAGGAATCCCGGCGACAATTATCATGCCGCATGATGCCCCGGCTGCCAAAGTTGCCGCGACCAAAGGGTATGGCGGAAATGTCGTGATTTACGATCGCTATACTGAAGACAGAGAAAAAATTGGTCAGAATCTGGCTGAGAAACAAGGGCTAACGCTGATCCCTCCTTACGATCATCCGCACGTTATTGCGGGCCAGGGTACCGCAACGAAAGAGTTGATTGAGGAAGTGGGACCGTTAGA
The DNA here is from genome assembly GCF_005280815.1 of Citrobacter sp. TBCS-15. NCBI lineage: Bacteria > Pseudomonadati > Pseudomonadota > Gammaproteobacteria > Enterobacterales > Enterobacteriaceae > Citrobacter > Citrobacter sp. TBCS-15. Next base: position 477,858 of record NZ_SZWK01000102.1, read on the forward strand.
CGCCCTTTTCGTATGTCTGGGTGGCGGCGGTCTGCTATCCGGTTCCGCGCTGGCAGCGAGACATCTCTCCCCTGACTGTATGATCTATGGCGTAGAACCTGAGGCAGGCAATGACGGTCAGCAGTCTTTTCGCAGCGGCAGCATTGTTCATATTGATACACCGAAAACCATAGCCGATGGCGCGCAAACTCAACACCTTGGGCAGTATACGTTTGCGATTATTCAGCAAAACGTGAACGATATTCTGACTGTCTCAGACACTGAATTAGTCACTGCGATGAAATTTATTGCAGAACGAATGAAAATCGTCGTAGAGCCAACTGGCTGTCTGGGTTTTGCCGCCGCCAGAGCACGCAAATCTGAACTCCAGGGTAAGAGAATCGGCATTATTATCAGCGGTGGAAACGTGGACATCAGCCGCTATGGTGCATTCCTGGCCGGATGATAAGCAAGGTATCTGCCATGCAGATACCTTATTCCTGTCTGTATATTCCAGTCTGGAAAAGCGATCCCCGCTCACTGTAAACTGCTCGCAATCATGGCAAAAGGCATCACTGCAGGAGACTGGCATGCCAAAAAACGACAATAACTCGCTTCTCAGCCAACTTGATACTATCGCCAGAGGGTTAAGCGAAACCTTTTCTCCCTTTTGTGAAGTGGTTGTTCATGACCTCAAAAAACCTGAACATGCCATTTTGTCCATCCATAATAATCTTTCCGGACGTAAACCTGGCCAACCAGCAACAGAACTGGGTCTGGCACGCATAGCATCGCCAGACTTTCCCAACATCATCGCTAACTACAGCAATCAATTTGCTGATGGACGTCCGGTAAAAAGCACCTCCATTGGCATCAAGGGTGAGGACGGTAAATACGTCGCGGCACTGTGCCTTAATGTTGATATGACGTTGTTTCGCGGTATGCAGAGCGCGCTTGCGCGATTTACTGAAACCGAAAACTCCCCCATAAAGGAGCATATCGATCCCGGTAGTAACGAAGTTATTCGCCAACGTATCGATGACTTTGCCGCCAAACGCGCGACCACGGCGCGCGCACTCAAACCTGAAGACCGTAAGTTATTGATTCAACAACTCCGTAAAGAAGGCCTACTGAACGTACGAAAATCAATGGATACCGTGGCGCAGCATTTAGGCGTATCGCGAGCCACCGCTTACCTGTATGCCCGCCAGTCAGCACAGATGCACGAATAAGCTGATTCAGGCAGGCATACCTGCCACAACTTGCCGGTCAATGATTACTGGAACGAAGCACGCCCATATGCAGAGGGCTGCTTTGCTGCCAGGAATTATCATCCAACGAAAAAACGGCACCTTATGACTGCATAAAAATAAACCTTGGCATTCGTAGGTATTTATTTGCGCTGACTGAATAGATAGCTTATTTTTAAACTGACGGGGTAAATTTTAGCGGTACTTTAAATGACGACATCGATCTTACTTAATCAAAGCATAAAACACCACCACGCTAACCCACTGATTTCATTGAATGAAAAAATAAATAACCGTACTGTAAAATAATATCCATACAGTATATATAAATAGCATAATATCTAAATTATAATCTTTTTACATCCAGTAGTCAGGTGAGGCCAGAATGCGGTTATTAGTCATGTTGTTAAGCTTAGTCGTCTCTACACAGCTCTGGGCAGGTGAACTTTCCAAACCTACGGGCCAGGTCCTTCTAACAGTGTCCGGTAATATAGAAAATACAAATGAAGACGGGAAAGCCACTTTTGATACCGCCAGCCTCGAGAAACTGGGCATGGTAAGTTTTCAGACCACCTCCCCTTGGTATAATGGACGCACGACTTTTACGGGTATTCCACTACAAAAGCTCATGGATTTTGTTAGGGCGAAAGGCTCGGTTGTAAAAGTTACTGCACTCAATGACTACACCACCGTTATCCCTCTCGATGATTTCAAGAAGTACAATGTCATTCTTGCTTTAAAAATCAACGGAAAATACATGCGAATTCGAGATAAAGGCCCGTTATTCATTGTGTATCCCTATGACAGCATACCTGAACTAAATAATCAGATTTATTACTCAAGATCAGCCTGGCAGGTCAGTAGAATGGATATTGAGTAAGCGTTCAGAGGAACATCATGAACAGAATACTGGCTGGCATCATATTTTTTCTTTTTATATCTACTGGGTATATTTCTTTCTTAGTCCATGAAAGACAGCAAGAGTTACAGAAACTGACTCACTACACCGATTCATGGTCCGCTGCACAAATGGTATCACAATATTACCGATTCGAATCATTGCTTGGTCTTTATACTATCGATAAAACGATGAACCTCGACGAGGTGCGCCTGCGCCTCGATATTATGCTTAGCCAGAGTGATTTGATAAAAGAAGGTGATTTGGGGCACTATATAGAGAGCAATCAAGCGCACAGTGAATTGGCGATCAAACTTGAAAACATCCTTAACTATCTGGATGTTAACCTCGAGAAAATGGACCGTTCAGAACTTCAGACATACCTGAAAAAAATGCATACGCTGGATTCGCAACTTGGCCGCCTTTCATCCGGTGCGTTAAATAAAGATGTAAACTCGATCAATAACGCCAACCTTAAAATTCAAACTCTGTACTATATTTACTCGGCGACATCTGTTCTGCTGATCATACTGAGTGCGATACTGGGTGTGCTGATATTCTTCCAGAACAGAAATATTCTGCGAGCGCATCTTCAGGTTAAGAGCCTTGCTGAAGAGCTGCAGAAATCTAAAGAAAAGTTGCAAATCCAGAATGCAAAACTGGAATATGACGTCTACCATGATTCACTTACTGATATGAATAACCGCCAATTTTTCTGGGGGAATTTAAATCAAACAATCGAGATGGCAGAAAAAAACAACGATTCTGTGACAGTGATGCTGTTTGATTTGGACCGATTCAAAGAGGTTAATGATACCTATGGTCATGATGCCGGTGATGTTTTATTACGCCAGATATCGGACCGTCTGATTTCGATGAGCCATACTTCAGATACGCTGTATCGCTTAGGTGGGGATGAGTTTGCGTTTCTCTCAAGTGGTCTGACGGAGAGCCAGGCCGTTTCGCGAGCCCAAAAGATATGTGATTTTATCAGCCAGCCCTACACTATTTATAACACAATTATAAACATAACTACCTGTGTTGGAATTGTTATATCAGAAACAGAGCGCCGCTCCGATTATCTTTATAAATTTGCAGATCTGGCCCTGTATGAAGCCAAAAATGAAGGTTCAGGCAAGATAAAAGTCTTCCGGCAATGGATGTTAGAAAAGCTGCAAGAAAGCAGAACGCTTGAGCATGATATGGCGATGGCCATAGTGAATAAAGAATTCGTGGTTTATTATCAGCCTATTGTGGATTCTTTTAGCCGGGAAATTTACAGTTATGAAGCCCTCATTCGTTGGATACATCCTCTAAAGGGTCTCCTGTCGCCGGATAGCTTTATTCCTGTTGCTGAAAAAACAGGCATGATTAACGAAATGGGGAAATCTGTACTAGAAATTGCCTGTACGGAAGCGGCGTCCTGGGCGATTCCGGCCAAAATTTCAGTCAATGTCTCGCCTGTCCAGCTAAGCAGCAAAGCCTTTGCCGGAATAGTGCAAACTATCCTGAAAGAAACAGGACTCCCCGCTCAACGCCTTGAACTGGAGGTCACTGAATCCTCTATTTTTACTGAGAGTAATACGCCGATGAATACACTTAACAAGCTCAGAGCTCTGGGGGTAAAAATCTCCATCGATGATTTTGGTACCGGGTATTCTTCTCTTTCGCGGTTGAGCCGGCTTGCCTTCGATAAAATAAAAATAGACAAGTCCTTTGTACATTCACTCGCTACCCAGGACGATGCCCTTAATATTATCAAACTCATTACTGGCATGGCGAAGTCCCTTAATATGAAAGCTGTTGCAGAAGGTGTTGAAACGCAAGAGCAACTGGAAAAACTTCAGGCACTGGGTTGCGATTTCGCACAAGGATATCTGTTTGGTAAACCCCAACCGGGAATTGATGGGAAAATCAGACACGGTTAAATCACGGCGGATATCCCTGGCAGCTAAAGTCGGGCAACAAAACTGTTGCCCGACTTTTAATATTTCATACGCTTAGTGATAATTGCCTCTACCAATAAGACGTCCAGCACTGGCGCACGCGAATTAACGCTTCAAGATAAAAATAGTCTCCCCAAGAACAACATTCATCAACGCCTTTACCAGCTGGCATATGATAAACCGAGTGCATCAGTAACCCTTCACATTCCGGTTCATCCGTAGAGAGATAGCGCTTCGTCAGCGATTGTACAATCCGCAAAGCCACTTCCTCATACTGCATCCGACCTGCATCTGTCGCCGGTAATGCTTTCGCTAGCTCCAGCAGACCACAGGCAGCGATAGCGGCAGCCGAACTGTCGCGTACGGCGCCAGTGTTATTCAAAGCCAGATCCCAGTGACAAATAGAGTCCTCAGGCAGGCGGTTGATAAAGTAATGACTCAGGCTGCGGGTCAGGCTGACGAACTCAGATTTTCCCGTATACAGATAGCTAAGCATGAATCCGTAAATCCCCCACGCCTGACCGCGTGCCCAGCATGAGCTATCGCTGTGTCCCTGGTGCGTATTGCCAAACCGCGGCTCACCGGTCACAACATCTATATAGTAGGTGTGATACGTCGATGCATCGGGCCGTACGATATATTTCGCTGCCTGCATGGCATGAGATAAGGCCGCGTCAGCAAAGACCAGATTCCCCGTCTGTTCGCTTGCCCAGTAGAGCAGCGGTAGATTCATATTACAGTCGATAATCATTCGTCCCTGCTGCTCCGGATCCGTCAGGTCTCCCCATGCCTGGATAATACCTGCCGTTGGGTTATAGCGTTGCATCATCATTTCAGCCGCATGCAAGGCGATATCGCGTGCGGCTGCGTTCCCGGTCAGTTGCCACGCGTTTACACACGACAATGAATACAGAAAGCCGAGGTCATGAGTATCTGTTTCAATACGGTTTACCAGACGATGAGCAAAAGAAGTAATGAATCGCTCAGCAGCCTGACGGTATTTACTATCGCCGGTTATCTCCCACAATAGCCAGAGCTGCCCTGTCCAGAAACTGTTTGTCCATTGGTTATTTTCAGCGGGTTGCCATTTCCCACCTTCACAGGCCTCATTGGGAAATTTATCGCCAAGCGCATACAGCGTTCGATCAATTCGTGACGAAATATACGGTATTGCTTTATCTAACTCTTTTTTCAATGCCTGACGATCAACCGGGGCGGCGTATGACACGCGCAAGGGTTCAGTAACGACATTAGCCGTTTTATTAGTAATCATAATTATCCTGTTATTACTATTTGGAAGTTTTAATAGTCTGAGAGCGCAATATATCAGCACGCGGTGTTAATATCTTTTTTCCCGCATGGCTACAAGAAAGCGTGAAAGCGGAAATTAGCGTAAACAGCAGTGCGCAGACACCCATAATTAAAAAGGTATGTGCAAACCCTATTTTATCGTATAAATAACCAGCAGGTGGCGCCACGACAACAGAACCAACATATACCATTGCCTGATAACCCAACAAATACATGGTGGCGTTAACGCGTTTGTGAAAATGTTCAGCGATATATTTAAATACAGAGATTAACAGTAACGCTATTTCCACACCGTAAAATGGTTTAATAATTGAAATCATAATTGGGTCGACTGTTAAACCAGAAAGGATCAGACGGCCCCCCACAACTAACCCGCACAGCAGCAACCCCTTCTTGGCACCATAATAGTTAACCAGCGTGGGAATAAACATCATCATCAGGAATTCAATACCAGCCTGGAGCGTCCCCAGGTAACCATACCAGGCATTGCCCTGCTCTTTGGTGGCAAAGAAAGAGACAAAGTAACGGGGAAATTGCTGTTCTGCTACAAACATCATCCACGCGACACCTGCGACATACAGACTAAACATCCAGAATTTTCGGTTTTGCATCAGCGCAATGACATCGGCAAAGACAATTTTATTTTCGGAGATAACCGAGTTATTTCGTAGCTGCTCATCACCAATCTTCAGGCTCAACAACACCAGCAGCATGACTACGGAGGTGGTACTGCTCAGTATAAAGTTGGCGGTTGGCGTGTAGTTGAACAATACGCCGGAAACCGAAGCCGCCAGCGCCCACCCGAGCGATCCCCACATTCGGATACGGCCAAACTCCAGGCCGTAAAGGCGACTGAAACGGTCGGCATAGGATTCTGCGGCAGCCACTCCCGCATACCATCCCAGGCTTAAATAGAATGCACCAATAATAATGCCGAGCATCGTATGACTCAGCAGTAAAGGCTGGTAAATAACCACAAAAAACGGTGCCATTAATGCCGAGGTGGCGCAGACAAAATAGAGAAGCCATTTGCTCATGCCTATTTTATCCATGATGTAACCATATACTGGTTTCATAACCACGGCAAACACACCATTAACCGCGAATACTGTACCAATTGTTACGCTATCAAGACCAACTTTTTGACTCAGCCATAATGCATATAAGCCGAAGCTGGATGACCAGGTAAAGAAATAGAGAAAAATAAAGCTGCTCATTTTGAGCTGCGCTAAACGAGTCGGGGCAATCGCGTTCATGATGCGGCTCCAGCATTATCTCGACAATGATAAGTATAAATAAAAAAAACCGAAGGTTTAATTGCAATCATAATCCACTACCTCTTATGAAGTATTTATAGACTCAGTACTACTGGCGACAACCAGGTGCTGACGGACGGAGGTTAGTCTTTTTGTTTCCTACAGCAGCGTGAGCATGTTCACAAAAACAGTTCGATTTTTAAGTTTGATTGGATTTACGGACAGATATTCAGCAATATCTTTAATATATAGCAGCAAAACTTAATTCTGTTGTCATGGTAAAAAATGAACGAGCCACAAAAACTTGAAAGAATTGCGATGGGGAATGAAGTGATTTCCTTTCAGCGTCCAATGGGCGCGAGTGTTCATTATTACCATTGGCATCAATGCATTGAGTTTTTATATATTTCAAAAGGGTACGGCATCGTCGTCGTTGATAAACAACACTATACAGCAAAGCCGGGCAGACTTTTTATTTTCCCACCGTTTCGCTTGCATAAGGTGCAGGTTGATGTTGCACCGAACAATCCGTCTTATCGTACGGCTATGCATATTGAGCACAATGAAGTAATCAGTGCCTTGCAGATGTTTCCCCGCCACCAGGCTCAGTTTGCAGCACTCTCTGGCACCCATGCTCCGGCACAAATTCACGATCTCAGTGAACATGCGGACTATATTGCCTATATCCTCGATCGGTTTGAATCACTTAAGGGCAACGGGTATCAATCGGCCAGTGATGTTGCTTTTCTGGTAATGCAACTTCTGGACTTTCTTCCCCTGCAACCGCGGAGTGTAGTGCACCAACAGCAGACCGTGGCGGCCCGCATTATGCAGTGGATAGAAGAGCATTATCAGCAGAAATTTTCACTCGATGATTTAGCTGCGGATATTGGTTTTTCACGCAGCTATACCTCGCGAATTTTCCGTCAACAAACCGGTGGCGGGATCCAGGAATATATACTCACCCGCAGGATTAAAAAAAGCTGCGATTTATTGCGCTACTCATCACTGAACGTGACGGAGATTGCCGAGCATGTGGGTTTTACGGAAATGACCTATTTCATTACCTGTTTTAGAAAAATGATGGGGCAATCTCCTTTGCAATACCGCAAACAATACGATGAAGACACTGGCCACGATACGGCGTAAAGAACGTCATTTTTATCGCATTGACGGACACTGTCTAATCAAACCCGAGTCCATACCCGCCTGGTATTAAGCAGAGATCTTCAGCAAAAGTTGGTAAATCCTCAGAACGGTTCTATAGTCGGGACTGCTTCTCATTACAGGATTCACCGATGCGATTTAACGGACTGACCAAAGGTTTCTTCATTTTCATACTGGCCCTCGTTACCTGGGCGTTCTTCGATGTGCTGTCCCCCTACTTTTCCGCCATTTTGTGGGCCGCGATATTAACGACTATCTTTAACCCGGTAAAAAACAGGCTGCGCAGCGCACTTGGCGAACGCAACGGGCTGGCATCGTTAATAACCATCGCCATTATCTGTCTGATTGTCTTTATCCCGCTTATGGTGATCCTGTCATCGCTGGCCATTGAACTCAATGTGGTGTACACCAAACTGCAACAAAACGACACGCAGTTTCCCGAAGTCGTCACCACTATTCTTTCGTATCTTCCTGGCTGGGCGAGAGGATTCCTCGCAGAACACAATCTGGATAATGTTGCAGAAATCCAGAAAAAGCTGTCCGACATTGTGTTGCAAGGCGGGCAGTACCTTGCGGGCAGCGCATTCCTGATCGGTAAAGGGACATTCGGCTTTGCAATCAGCTTTGGCATCATGCTGTATCTGCTGTTTTTCTTGTTAAAAGATGGACCTTATCTGGTGCGCCAGATTCTGGACTCATTACCACTTTCTGATTTTGCCAAACAGCATTTGTTCGCCAAATTTGTCGGCGTAACGCGCGCAACCGTCAAGGGCACAGCAGTTGTGGCTTTAGTTCAGGGGATTCTTGGCGGCATCGCGTTTGCGATTGTGGATATCGACGGCAGCGTTCTGTGGGGCGCATTAATGGCGTTTCTGTCTCTGGTGCCTGCCGTCGGCTCGGCGATCGTCTGGGTACCCGCGGCCATATTCCTCTTCGCTACGCACCAACTGTGGCAAGGGCTGTTTATCGTCGGGTTCTTCGTGATTATCGTCGGTCTGGTGGACAACATCCTGCGCCCGCTTTTGGTAGGAAAAGACACCAAAATGCCGGACTACCTGATTCTGATAACCACCCTCGGCGGGATGGAGATTTACGGTATCAATGGGTTTGTGATTGGCCCCCTGATCGCCGCGCTATTCATTACCTGCTGGAACCTGTTTTCCGGGCGCGATCATGCAGGTAACGTGGAAGGAATCGACGAAGCCTTTATGGAAGAAGGAAAAAACCCTCCAGATTTATGATGTCAGGACGATAACAGAAGGCGGCCCTGGGCCGCTTTTTTATTTTCACGCAAAATCATACGTTTCCTATAATTTCAATCATGCTAATTGATTAATCGTCGCAGAAGGATGTCATCAGTGCGAATAGCCACAATCACCAACTGGGCCTACAGCGCGACGGTATGCCTGACCATCGCCTCCGGCGTTGTCATGCTGATGGCGTCCAACGCCGATAACACCGAACGCCAGGTGGTGGAACAACGTTACAAATTTGATCAACTGACCGAAGAAGTGGAGCTCGACGCCTGGTCGCTGTCCGATATGGCGCGTCTCTACGTGGTCAGTAAAGACCCGGATGCTTTGAACAACTATCGCCAGAAAGAGGCGTCACTGAAAGCCGTTGAGCATCGCCTGGCGGCGTTGAAAGCTGCCGGAGCTACAGGTGAAGAGCTGGCGCTATTGTATGAAGGATTGCAGATTGTTGATGCCCTGCAGGACGAACAAGCTGCGGCGCTGGCCAGCGTCGCGCGGGGAGAACACACACAAGCTATTGCCCTGCTCTTCAGCAAAACCTATGAACAGGAACTGGAGCAGGCACAGGACCGGATCGACCATTTCCGCCAGTTGCTCGACAATCGTGTACTCAATGCCATTGAAGATGCCACTCAGGCGTCACGTACACTACGCACAGCCTCTGAAGTGATGGTCGGTCTTACGGCGCTGCTGTTTTTGTTCGTTCTTGGATTTATATTGAAGCGCCGCGTGCTGCGCCCGGTGGTGCGTTTGAGCGATGTAGTAAACCGTCTGGCATCGCAAGATTATGCTGTCGAGCCCCCCAGCTTTAACCAGATCGATGAAATTGGCGATATGGCCCAGGCGATCCGGATTTTTCGCGAGAACGGCCTGGCCCGTCAGCGGCTGGAGAAAGAGAGAGACGCCGACTGGGGGATCCGTGAGCTGTTGGCGCGTATGACGCAGCGTCTGCAGGGGTGCGAGAGTTTTGCCGATGTCATTAATGTGGCAGAACTTTTCGCGCCAAATATAGCCCCAGGTATTGCCGGCCGACTGTACATACTGGATCGGGAACCCTGGCAAATGCGCTGCGTTGCGCAGTGGCTCTCACCAGAGGGCAAAGCCGATGCGTTCCACCCGGACGAATGCTGGGCAATACGCCGCGGCCAGAGCCATCCACCGGTACAAGGCGAACCGGATATCGCCTGCTACCATCTGCCAGAGTCGTGCCAGCGGCATACCTTATGCGTTCCGCTGATTGCCCAGGGGGAAGCCATCGGCCTGCTCTCATTCCAGAATCTCAGCGAGGATTCCACCTCATCTCGCGCATACCTTGAACTGATGGCGGAAGCATTCGGCCTGGCATTAGCCAACCAACGCTTGCGCGATGCGCTGCTGGAGAAAGCGCTGTACGACCCACTAACCGGTCTGCGCAATCGTCATCATCTTGAAGATACTCTCCGTACCCAGATGAGCCAGGCAGTTCGTAGCAAAGAACCGATCAGTTGCCTGATGATCGATATCGACCATTTCAAAAACATCAATGACCGCTTTGGCCATGAGGCAGGCGATAGTGTGATAAAAAGTATCGCCGCCATTATTCAGCGCGTTGTCCACGACAGCGGCATGGCTTTCCGTTACGGGGGAGAAGAGTTTCTGGTACTGCTGGCAGGTGCGGATGAACAGACGGCCAATAGCTTTGCGACGGACATTTACAACGGTGTACGCGAATTGTCACTGCGCTTTGGCGTATCCGATATTGGTCATGTGGATGTCTCTATCGGTGTTGCCAGCTACCCGCAGCATGCCCAGAGCGATAATCTACTGCGTGCCGCAGACGTCGCGCTGTATCGCGCAAAAGAACTGGGGCGTTCGCGCATTGTGAGCTTTGGCATGCTGGAAGCAAGCTGAATTATGTCAGCTGTCGGCGCATTGCTTTACCTCCACTTCAGGTAGTGGTAAGTTGACAGCATGAACACCAAACACGATATCAACGGTTTTACTCATAACCTGTGGTGGCTGCCTTCTTAAAGGCGGTCAGAATGTGTTTTCCCCATTTCAAATAACCGCCGAAAGGCGGTTATTTGCATTTGAAGACCCCTTTCGGTTTTACGCTTAAGGAGTCTTATATGAGCAACAAAACCATCATCCTCACAGGCGATCGTCCTACTGGTCCGCTGCACCTCGGCCACTATGTTGGCTCGTTGCGCCAACGCGCCACGCTGCAACACGATTATCGGCAGTTTATATTAGTCGCAGACCTGCAAGGACTGACCGATAACGGCAGTACACCACAAAAGATCCAAAACAACATTCCCGAAGTGCTGGCTGACTATCTCGCCGCGGGTATAGACCCTTCACTCACCACCATCTGTTTGCAATCGGCCTTGCCCGCCCTTGCCGAACTGACCGCGCTTTATATGAACATCGTTACTGTGGCGCGCGTGGAGCGTAATCCTACGGTCAAAAACGAAATTGCGCAGAAAGGATTCGCACGCTCGTTACCGGTTGGTTTTCTGGTTTATCCCATCAGTCAGGCGGCAGATATTTCAGCCTTCAAAGCTGAAGTGGTTCCGGTCGGCGACGATCAACTGCCGATGATCGAACAGACCAATGAAATCGTGCATAAGATGAATAGCCTGTTACCTGCCCCAGTATTGTCGCATTGCAAAGCGTTGCTGAGTGAAACCAGTCGTCTGCCCGGTATCGACGGTAACGCCAAGATGTCGAAGTCCCTTGGTAATACAATTCTGTTGTCCGCCAGCGAGGAAACTATTCATCGCGCCGTCAGTGCAATGTTCACCGACCCTAATCATCTGAAAGTGTCCGATCCGGGGCAGATTGACGGCAATATCGTATTCACCTACCTCGACGCGTTTCACCCAGATAAAATCAAAGTTGCGGAGATGAAAGCGCATTATCAGCGCGGCGGATTAGGTGACAGGGCATGCAAAAATGAGCTGGAGATGTGCTTGCAAGAACTCATCGCGCCGATGCGTGAACGTCGGGCAACTTACATTCAGGATAAAGGCATGCTGATGGCGATGCTGAAAAAAGGGAGTCAACAGGCGCACGAAATCACACAGCAGACATTAAGAGAAGTGAAACAAGGCCTGGGTTTACCGGTGTTCTGAACACGAATAGAAAAATACAGGATGACTGATAACTCCCGCTAAACATTAAAAAATGTGGTTACGCTTAAGTTTTTCAATGGCATAACCGCTACTAAGAGAGTGAGATGTAACTATCTTACTATTACGCCTCATTATAAAAAGTTCGAATTCTCTTCTTTACGCCTGCCTGGGTCCGTGCCCATGCAGGCTTTTTTTCACTATCAGCTTTTCGGATATCAGTTAACCACTAATGCCCAGTCCATCGCCCCCTGAGTAAAAAACACGCTGCAAAATCAACAAAATATAATCAACTTGCTTAATTACTCTGCAAACGCGTGAGATCGGGAAGAAAAATGCTATTTCCCTCTTGCCTCATTCGGTCTGTGCCGCTAATATTCGTCCCCGTTGTCACCTACAACGTTGCGTTCATAGCTCAGTTGGTTAGAGCACCACCTTGACATGGTGGGGGTCGTTGGTTCGAGTCCAATTGAACGCACCATATTGCGTCCGTAGCTCAGTTGGTTAGAGCACCACCTTGACATGGTGGGGGTCGGTGGTTCGAGTCCACTCGGACGCACCATATCATCTTTGATGTGGTGCTTTTCTCCTCATTCTATTCTCGATAATATCCCCCAATTTTTGTTGCCGTCCTGAACGACTTCGAAATTCTTACTGTCTATCCCGTTTGTCTCCAGCGCTGTTATCGACCACACTTATCCTGCTTCGCTTGTTTTTGGCACAATGCCGACACAGAACATCGATCACAGGGCATAAAAATAATATCAGGTGGATAAGATGAACAAGATCGCTATCGTCGGTACGGGACCGACAGGAATCTATACGTTACTCGCGCTCCTAAAGCATCAAACCCCGCTTTCAATTAGTCTCTACGAACAATCAAATGAAGCTGGGGTTGGCATGCCCTATAGCGATGAAGAAAACTCGCGATTGATGCTGGCAAATATCGCCAGTATTGAAATTCCCCCTATTACCTCTTCTTATCTCGACTGGTTACGCCAACAGAGCGTTGAACATTTAGCCCGTTATGGCGTGAAACACGACTCACTGCATGAGCGACAATTTCTGCCGCGAATTCTGCTTGGTGAATATTTTCGTGACCAGTTTTTACGCCTTGTAGACCTTGCGGACAAACAGGGGTTTAACGTCACCGTACACGAGTCCTGTCAGGTCAAGGATGTCAAAGCCACAACGGATGGCGTTGTTATTTGCAGCGATCATAACGACCCGGAGCATTTTGATCTTGCTGTCATCGCCACGGGTCACGTCTGGCCTGACGCACAAAGCGCGTCACGTACCTTCTTCCCGAGTCCGTGGACTGGACTAATGGAGGCCAAAATCCCGGCATGTAATGTAGGAATTTTGGGTACATCGCTGAGCGCTATCGATGCGGCTATGGCTGTCGTAGTACAACACGGTAGGTTTGTATTAGATGATGCGCAAGGTGTTCATTTCGAAAGAAATGAAGGCAGTCAGGATCTCAACATTCTCCTCATGTCCCGTTCTGGCATTCTACCGGAAGCCGATTTTTACTGCCCTCTCCCCTACGAACCACTCTCCATTGTGACTGCTGAGGCACTGGAACAGTGTATTGCAGATGGTTCTGCTGGGCTGCTGGACAGGATCTTTATGCTCATAGCCAAAGAAATTGAGCTGGCAGACCCTGTCTGGAGCAAAGAAGTCGCCCTCTCTTCCCTGAACGCCGACAGCTTTACGGATGTCTGGTTCGCTGCCCGTAAAAAGCACGATCCGTTTCGCTGGGCCGCAGCCAATCTTGAAGAGGTCGAACGCAATAAACGTGACAAACATACGGTTGCCTGGCGTTACGCTATTCTGCGACTGCATGAGGCCGTACAGGAAATTGTTCCGTGGCTGGATGAGAAAGACAGAGAGCGGTTTGACAATGGACTTGCTCGCGTCTTTATCGATAACTATGCAGCCATTCCTTCACAATCGATCCGTAGATTACTGGCGCTGCGTGAGGCCGGGATCCTGAATATTCGCGCGCTCGGTCAGGATTATCAGTTAGAGCAAAAAGAAAAAATGACGGTAATACGCGCTCAGGGCGAAACCTATGAGTTTGACGTTTTTATCGATGCCAGAGGCCAGAAAGCGTTAAAAATTAAAGATCTGCCATTTCCATCGCTACGGGAGCAACTGCAGTCCACGAGTGAGGAAATACCGGATGTCGGCGATGACTATACGTTACAGGCGCCTGATATCGTCCGGGGACGCATTGCGCTCGCCGCACTTCCCTGGCTGATGCACGATCAACCTTTCGTGCAAGGGCTTACTGCCTGCGCAGAAATTGGGCAGTGCGTCGCGCAAGCCATTTCCCGGCCAGCCACGCGTCTTCGTCGACGCTTACCCTATTACGAGGCGTGACACGATGTCTTCTTCCATCACTCTACTTGCTGCCGGCAGTTTACGTCCAGCACTGACTCCGCTGATAACCCATTTCACGCGCATCAGTGGAATAGATGTAAAGGTGGAATATGGTCCAGCCGGTTTATTGCGCGAGCGGATTGAAGCAGGTGAACCCTGTGCGCTGTTTGCTTCGGCCAATCGGGAGCATCCGCAGCGCCTTCTGGCTCAGCATAAAGCTCTCTCAACGCACACCTTTTGCTGGAACCAACTGGGTCTGGTTACCAACCGGACCGGTGAATGGCTGGATTTGCTGCGAAACCCTACCCTGCGAATTGGTACCTCTACGCCCGGCTGTGACCCTTCCGGGGATTATACCTGGGCATTTTTTGACAAGATGGATGCGCTGGAGACGGGCCTTGGGCAGCAGCTTCGCGAAAGGGCCATTCCCCTGGTTGGTGGTCGCGACAGCGTGAAGATCCCGCAGGGAGAACTGGCCAGCACCTGGGTCCTGCGTCAGGGACTGGCAGATCTGTTTATCGGATACGCGCACTATGCAAAAACGCTCCGCGCACTCCCCGACGTTCGTTATGTCGCGATTCCGGCTGAATATAACATTCAATGTGAATACCAACTGGCGCTGCTGGAGGCATCCACAGATGCGCTGGCGCTGGTTGAGTTTATACTCGGCAACGGCGGTCAGGAATTTCTGATCGCAGCCGGTTTTATATCACTTACCGACGAATAGAAAACAGCGGCGCAATAAACGGCGTCTGGTAATGGTCAACGTTCACTTTTCGCAGCGGTAATCCATAGGCCTGGAACAGATTACCTTCCGTTACGATGCTGTCCGTCGGGCCTGCCCGCCATTTTCCTTCAGGAAGCAGCAGCAGCGTATGCGTGGCTATCTGTAGCGCATGCTGCGGATCGTGGGTTGAAAACAGCACGCTGCAGCCTTGTTGACGAGCCAGATCGCTGATGAGCTGCAGCACCACCTGCTGATTAGCGAGATCCAGCGCGGAACACGGTTCATCAAGCAATAACGTCTGGCATTCCGTGACCAATGCCCGGGCTATCATCACTAACTGTTGTTGCCCGCCAGAGAGTGAACCAAACGAGCAGGCACCAAGATGCGCGATATTAAGTTGCTCCAGCGCCTGCGCTGCCCTTTTTTGATCCTGCTGGCTGGGCTGCGCAAATAACTTCACGTGCTGTGCCCGCCCCATCAGTACCACATCGCTGACCGTATAGGGAAACGGCAGATGACAATGTTGCGCCACAATCCCAATTCCACCGTCATTTTCAATACTGCCGCCCAAAGCAGGCAGCGTGCCGGTCAGCGTATCGAGCAGCGTACTTTTACCCAGACCATTACGTCCCAGCACCGCCCAGATCTCACCTTTCCGGCAACTGAACGTAAGCGGCTCAAATAGCGGTACGCGATACCCGTAAGTCAGCCGATTCACGCGCAGTGCGACAGATTTCATTGTTTCCTCCGACGGCTGTTGTGGATGAGTAAAAAAGCAAACAGCGGCGCACCAAATAATGCAGTGATGATCCCCAGCGGGATCTCCGCAGGCAGCAGGGTGCGCGCAATATCATCCACCACAATCATAAAACCGCCCCCCAGCCAGAAGGCACAAGGGAGCAAACGACGGTGATCGACCCCCACCAGCAAACGTGCCAGATGCGGGATAACCAGCCCGACCCAGGCAATACTGCCGCTGACCGCCACCTGAGCGGCGACTAAAAAAGCGCAGCACACCAGAACGCTGCGTCGCAGAGGAACCACCGCCACGCCCAACGCTCTGGCATCTTTGTCATTCAGCGATAGCAGATTTATCCGCCAGCGTAACTGATACAAAACCGTCGCGGCGATACCCACCGGAATCGCCAACAGCAGAACTTTATGCCAGTTGGCCGTCGCAAAACTCCCCAGCAGCCAGAACACAATGTTCGGTAACGTCTCTTCGGTATCCGCCTGATACTGAATCAGACTCACCAGTGCGGCAAAGAAACCGCTTAGAATGATACCCGACAGGATCAGCACCAGCGTATTCTCCAGCCCCTGCAATGTAGCGATGGCATACACCAGAATCAGCGCCGTCAGACCGAAGAAAAACGTTGAACCCATCATCAGCCACGGCGACAGACCGAGCAGAATCGCCAGCGTACCGCCAAAAGCAGCCCCCGACGTTACGCCGATAATATGCGGATCGACCAGTGGATTATGAAATACCCCTTGCAGCGTCGCACCGCATAAACCCAACGCGCCCCCCGCCAGCAACGCGATCAGAATTCGTGGTAACCGCACCGTCCAGACAATCTGGCTGGCAATCCCTTCGGCGTCGCTATAGTGCGTCAGATGGTAAAATACCTCGCTTAACGACAGTGGATATTGCCCGAGGCACAGCGAGCTGACGCCCAGTAACAAAACCGCCGCCATTAGCAGTGGCTGCTGGGGTAAAGTGCGGTTACTTAGCTGCATCAGACTGCCAGTTCACACGATAAAAACGCTGATAGTAGTCTTGCGCCTGCGCATCGACATCCACGTCTTTATAGGCGTCCGGATACAGTTTTTTGGCCATCCACAGTTCACCTATCGCCATTGCTTCCGGCATCGGATACCCCCAGGCTTTGGCGTATTCCGGCATCAGCCAGATGCGATGATTTTTCACCGCATCAATCCCCTGCCAGTTGGGATCGTTTTGGATCTCAGTCACCACCTGCGGGTAACGGTCCTGAACAAAAATCACCTGCGGATTCCACGCTAATACCTGCTCAAGCGCGACCTGACGGGCGCCTTTCACACTGGCCGCCGCCACGTTTAATCCCCCCGCATGCTGCATCATCAGTCCCGTATACTTCCCGGAGCCGTAAGTCATCAGGTCAGGGTTAGCCATATAAATACGCACCTTTTGCGCATCAGGAATGTTGGCAACTGGCGCGTTGAACTTTGCCCGCGCCGTAAAAACGTAGTCGATCAACGTCTCGGCCTGCGGTTTGCGCCCCACAACATCCGCAATCAGGCGAATCCCCTGTTTTAACCCTTCGTTGTAGACCTGCTCTTCATCGGCCATAGTCGGATTCATTTTATTCTGCTGACCATCAGCATCCTTACGCAATGAGATAGCTACCACCGGAATTCCGGCATTCTGAATCTGCTGAATCATCTCCGCTGGTGCATAGTTGGCTACAAAGACAACCTGTGGGTGAATCGCCAGCAGGCTCTCGATATTCACGCTGGTGAGATCGCCCGGCGTCGGCAATGTCGTTATCTTCGGCATAAAACGCGCGAATTCAGCCCCGAGCTGTTTTTTCCAGCTCGACATGACACCAACAATGTCTTGTTGAGCATTGAGTTGCACCAGAATATTCAGCGTCTGGTGTTGCAGCACCACCACTTTGTCGACATGGTCTGGAATCGTGATCTGACGACCAAGCTGATCGGTAATCGTACGCTCGGCCTGCGCGGAGAACGCCACCAGGAAGCTGGCGCAAACCAGCACAAAAGAACGGAGAGTTAGCATGGGATACCATCTGGATGAGGAGTAAAAGCGATATATATTAAATTATATAACGATGTAACTGGCAACCCATTAGCGATAATTACCGCGCTGCACACGAGGAAGATCAATTTTTGTGGGCAAAAATAAAGCCGACGGCAATGACCACCGTCGGCTTTCGTTGATACTGAGTGGCTAACTATTTCGTCGCAGCTTTAATGATTTCGAGCGCTTTGGCGAACTGATCCTGCGGAATTGTCAGCGGGTAAAGGAAACGAATAACGTTACCGTACTGGCCACAGGTTAACAGCAGCAATCCCTGCTCAAGGGCTTTCTTCTGCACGCGTTGCGCGACGGCAGCGCTGGGCTCGCCCGTCGCTGCATCACAAAATTCAGCAGCAACCATTGAGCCTAAGCCGCGCACTTCGGCCAGTTCAGGACACCATCCTTGCACTTCAGTCAGGGTGGCGCGCAGTTGTTCACCGAGAGCCGCTGCCCGTTGGCACAACTGCTCATCACGAATAATATCCAGTACCGCATGAGCCGCCGCAATCGACAACGGGTTGCCAGCGTAGGTACCCCCCAGCCCACCCGGCGCAGGCGCATCCATAATGTCTGCTTTGCCTACCACGCCCGACAGCGGCATCCCACCCGCCAGGCTTTTTGCCATCGTCATCAGGTCCGCTTTGTCGGCGTAGTGATCCATCGCAAACAGTTTACCCGTGCGAGCAAAACCACTTTGCACCTCATCGGCAATCATCACGATGCCATGCTCATCACAGATACGGCGGATCCCGGCAACAAACTCCGACGGCGCCACCACGAAGCCCCCTTCGCCCTGGACCGGTTCGAAGATAATCGCCGCAACCTGGGTTGGATCGATGTCGGCTTTAAACAGGCGTTCAATCGCTTTTAGCGAATCCGCCGTGGAGATACCCTGCAACTCAGAAGGATATGGCGCATGGTAAACGGAACCCGGGAACGGGCCGAACCCTTTTTTATAGGGCGCTACTTTGCCGGTCAGCGCCATCGTCATGTAAGTACGTCCATGAAAACCGCCGCCAAAAGCGATAACACCGGGACGACCGGTATGCGCGCGGGCGATTTTTACCGCATTTTCCACGGCTTCGGCACCGGTAGTGAAGAATGTGGTTTTGCGTTTACCGTCAATCGGCGCAACGGCGTTGATTTTCTCAGCCAGAGACACATAGCTTTCGTACGGTACAATCTGATAAGCCGTGTGGGTAAAAGCCTGCAGTTGGGCTTCAACCGCCTGCACCAGACGAGGATGACGGTGCCCGGTGTTCAGCACGGCAATCCCGGCGGCAAAATCAATATACTGATTGCCCTCAATATCGGTAATCGTGCTGTTTTCTGCCGACTGGGCGTAAAAGTCACACATGACACCCACGCCACGCGGGGTGGCATCCAGACGACGTTGTTGCAGGTTTTTATTGTTCATTCGCTACACCTTGTCCATAACTACATTTCAGTTGAATTACCCTTTAAATTTAGACGCCATCTGGTACTTTAATCGAGAGCCAAATCGTTTTATTTTAAGGATCCAAATGCGTTCACTTGCCGGAGATGTGATCAAGCAAGCATTTAGCCAGCAGACAGATGAAAAACTGCATCGTCGTCTGTATGCCGCCATTTGTTGTTGCATCCTTGAGGGCAGCCTGAAACCGGTTACCCGCATGCCTCCCTCACGGGATCTGGCGGGCGAACTGACGTTATCGCGTAACACCGTCTTGCGGGTTTACGAGCAGTTGCAGGCCGAAGGCTATATCTCTGCGCGCACCAGCAGCGGCACCTTTGTTACCGACAGCGTGCTCGACAATCTCGATCTACGCCCCAACAAAGAGCCAGTGGCTGTTGCGCTTGAGGATCACACCCGCTTATCTGCCCGCTGCCTTGAACTGCTGGGGCACGCCAGCGCCAGTCCCCGGCAATGGGGAGCCTTTATTCCTGGCGTGCCTGATGTTGAGCATTTTCCTCACCGGGTGCTCAAAAAAATCCAGGATCGGCTGGCAAGGCGACTGCGCCCGGAGTTTCTCACTTACGATGCCGTAGGCGGGGTGAGTGAATTGAAAGAAGCGCTGGCAGACTATCTGCGCACCGCCCGGGGTGTACGTTGTTCGCCTGATCAAATTCTGATTACTGAAGGTATTCACCAGGCGCTGGATCTGGTAACGCGCGCTTTGTGCAATCCGGGTGACAGTGCCTGGATTGAGGAGCCAGGCTATTGGGGGATAAAAAACATTCTACGCATCAACGCGGTTAACTTTTCGGCAATCCCGGTTGATGAACAAGGTATGATTCCCCCAGGCCCAACAGAACCCGCACCGAAGCTGATTTTTGTGACACCGTCACATCAGTATCCTCTCGGTTCGGTAATGAGCCTGAGTCGTCGGCAACAGCTTCTCTTGCGCGCCCGCGAAACGCGAAGCTGGATAATAGAAGATGACTACGATAGCGAGTTTCGCTTTTCCGGCCAGCCTATTCCGTCATTACAGGGACTGGAGGAAGAGACACCGGTTATCTACATCGGAACATTCAGCAAGACACTCTATCCCGCACTGCGACTCGGGTATGTGGTACTGCCCAAACCGCTAGCCGCGGCGCTTAAAAAGGTTCATAACGACCTCTATCGCGGCGGACATTTATTGATTCAGGCCGCGCTGGCGGAGTTTATCCGCGAGGGATATTACGCGGCGCATATTCGGAAAATGCGCCAGTTGTACAGCCGTCGTCGACAGATGCTGGTGGAACTTATCACCCGCCAACTTGGCGAACATTACCTTGGCTCCTTCAGCAGTAACGCCGGGCTGCATATGATTTTACAGTTACCCGCCGGAAGCGATGACATCGCCATTGCTCAGCAGGCGAATGCGCAAGATTTGCTGGTGCGTCCGCTGTCTCGCTACTACGTGAATGAAGAGAAATGCAGCGGCCTGCTGCTGGGGTTTGCCAGTATAGAAGAACATGAAATGGCGGCGGCGTTTACCCGACTCGCGACTATTATCAGGGAAAACGCCGTATAAGCACTGCCGGATGGCGGTGCTTATACGGCATGCTGTTTAATGTGACGCTTTTTTAACGCCAGCCAGATCCTGCTGGCTTACTTCACCATTCCCTTCCCCCCAACTTTTACGCACGTAGTTAATTACGTCGCGCATTTCGTTGTCGCTTAACATACCGTTGTAGGCTGGCATCTTAAAGGAGACGCTGCCCCGTGTTGTCGGTGTTTCTGCGCCATAGGCAATCACTCTGTACAGCGGCGTCGGGTCATCCACCATCACCAGCGGATTGTGGATCAACGAAGGTGCATTATCTTCCGTACCTTTGCCTTCCAGACCGTGACACGTTGAGCAGTAGCGGTTATAGGTCACTTTGCCCGCCTCGGCTGAATTCGACCAGGATGTCGTAGTCGCTGCGGTACGCCCAGCTTCAGGCTGCGCGCTCTTCAGGCTCAGCAAATATTGTGCGATCGCCGTGGCATCTTCGTCCGTCAGATACTGTGTACTTTGCGTAACGACTTCAGCCATCGAACCAGAAACCGCGGCATGTTTACTTTTACCGGTCAGCAACAGCGATTTTAACTCCGACTCCGACATTCCGGTGCCCCGCAGCGACGGCGCATACCAGCCGTCGATCATCGCGCCGCTCAGATACTCGGGATCCACATTGGTGTACGCTTTTTCGTTCATCGCCACACCTCTCGGTGTATGGCATGAACCGCAGTGTCCCGGGCCTTCCACCAGATAAGCGCCTCGTTTCACCAGGGCCGCATTTTCATCCGTTTTCGCGCTCGCAGCAGCCGTCTCTGGCGCGTCGGTAAACAACCAGTTCCAGATATGCAGCGGCCAGCGGGCGGAGAGTAGCCACGGAATGGCATTCTCTTTATTGGGTTGTGCCGACGGCGTGACGTCATGCATAAAATAGCGGTACAGCGCCTGAACATCCTCGTCAGAAAGCTTCGCGTAAGAGGGATAAGGCATAGCCGGATAGAGCGGATGACCATCTTTGGCAATCCCCTGACGGACCGCCTTTTCAAAATCCTCGTATGAGTAGCTACCAATCCCCTGCGTCTTATCCGGAGTAATATTGGTCGAATAAATATCCCCTAGTGGAGTGGGAAACTTTTTGCCCCCGGCCATCGCCGCGCCACCTTCCGTCGTGTGACAGGCTACGCAGTCAGAAATCCTCGCGATGTATTCGCCATGAGTTTCAGCCGCAGAAACCGTGGCGGTAAATAAACAGGCGGCAAGAACGGTTACATTACGCATAGATCACCCCATATCCTTGAGTTCATTAACCGCTCGCCATGCCTGATCGATCGCCGTATGAGCATAAGCCCCCCAGTCAGAATCGGAGTTAGCAATGGTAATACGACCAACAGGCTTGCGCGCCCGCTCGATAATCTCGGGCATTTTATCCATATCGTCGAACAGCGAGTTAGGGTAATACGCATAGCCATGCGCCCAGCGGTTAACCGTAATGGCGGCAATATCGCGTTGATTATCAAAGCCTGTTGAGCCAAACATCTCCTGCAACTGGGAGCGAATCATCTCTTCATGCGCCGCAAACGTAGTCCCCAGCAAATAGGCCCGCCCCAAACGGAACTGCTCTCTGGCTGAGAGGTTACTGCCAGGATACGTGGGGACGTAGACCATATGAATCACCATCGGATCGTCCGGTGAGGCTGGGTGTTGATACCCGCCGATACTGACCGGATAGTCGAGCTTAACCCGGCTGTAAGGTGCTGCCGGAGAGTAAAATTCATGCACGCCAAGCTGTTTAAATGCCTGCCAGTTTTTAACCACCACGTTGGTGTATACCAGCGGCGCTTTCACGTTCAGTTTGAGATCTGCCTGCTGCTGTTCCGGCATCTCTGGTACCAGATACGGAATCAACATGTTATAACCCGCCATAATGGTGTTCTTACCACGAACGCGATGCATTTTGCCGTCGCGCAGATAGCTAACAACAACACCATCCTGTACGTTGGCGGCGTTAATCACCGTGCTGTTCAGGCGCAGACGCGTAGTGTTTTCCGGCAGGTCCAGTTTTTCATAATGCAGTCTGGCGAGGACCGAGTCCTCCATGGTGGTGCCCGGTAGCGCATCCGGCAGCACATACCTGACCAGCAGTCGGGCCAGGCCGGCATTCCCATCCGGAAAATGGTAAACATACGGTTCTTCGAGGTCGGCCAGCGACTCTCCATCCAGCGGGGGTAATCCCAGTGCTTCCATACCCGGTAAGGCGCACGCCCGGGCATCGCTACAGGAAATCCCTTCAATGCCGATGGCAAAGAAGTCGTTAGAACGCTGCTGAAAATAGAGCAACGCCATTTTGCTCAAACCGACTTTTGTCGCCAGAAATTCGCTGTAGCTGTGGGTATCCAGCCATTCAGTTTTCTCATCAACCGTCATACCTGGAAGGTAGTCCGCAGGACGTACATGCAGATCGATTAACGCTTTTCTGTCGTTCTCGCTTAGCGGAAAATCATTGATAAAGTCTTCTATCTTGCGTCCATTCAGTCTGTCCGGCGGAATATCATCAGATACCGCCCGTCCCGGATCGCCGCTGACGATTTTTGTTTCGCCAAAATTCTTTTTATCGAAGAAAACGCCGCGACTGAGCTGCCAGTCGGGATAGAAGTTTACGTCAAAACTCTCTTTCAACCGCGTGACGCTGACGCCCACGGTTTCCATCAGCTTTTGCACTTCCGGACTGAAATTATGCGCAGGCGACTGGAATGCTTCGCTGCCGCCATAGCCGAGTAGTTTCTTGCCCGAGCTGGTAAACTCGTTCCGTTTGGCATGCCCCCCAAAATCGTCATGATTATCGAGGATCAGAATCCGGCTATTTTGCCCGGCAAGTTGACGCCAAAAACAACCGGCAGCCAGGCCGCTGATACCGCCGCCCACAATCACCAGATCGTACTCTTCCTCAATAGGCAGAGCGTTTAAATCAAAATGTTTATGCTCACGACCCACGGCATGCGCCATTTCAAACGATCCCGGATGATTGCCCCGCAGCCCCGTCAGCGCAGGCGGATAATAACTTCCATCTATAAATGCGTTTTCCTTCCCTGCCGCCCTGACCCATTCCAGCGGGGTAAGCCCCGCCGCAACGGTCACCGCGACGCCGTTGAGAAAATCACGTCTGGTAATTGCCATTACTTTTTTCCTTATTGCTACACTGCCCTTAACACGACACAAATAAGAGGCATTCCCTCCTCAACAAAAAGGGGGATCGCCATCTATTTCACTGGCTTTAATTCTTCATCCAGTTTTTTAGAATCATAATAATCACCCTGCCAGGTGATTTTTCCTGCTTTAACATGAATATAGCTAACACCTTCAAATCTTATCAGATTATTTGTCGGTGGGCTCCCTGCCCATTCACCACTATTTTTTCCTGAGAACTGCCAACGAAAAGCCACGGTATCCTCGTCATAAACGGGTTTGCCGATCATTTTCCAGGTCAGATCCGGGACCGCCTTAATAAAGGCCCCAATAACTTCTTTTTCTGCTTTTTCCCTGCCGGTAATCGGTTCTCCCGCGGCGGCATCATAATAGACTGCATCATCTGCAAGATATTGAGCCGCTCGCGAAGCATCATGCGCATTCCACGCCGCCATATACTCTTTCACGGTATTCAGCGAGGAACTTTCTGCCAGGCTATAGCCCGAGAGCATCACCAATGAAAGCACCGCCACTTTTAATGTTTTCATCACCACCCTCTCTATTCAGAAATGTCGCACATGATATGTTTCACCCGAGTGTATTCTTCGAGCGAATAGGATGAGAGATCTTTGCCATAACCCGATTTTTTGAAGCCGCCGTGTGGCATTTCGGCGCACAGGGGAATATGGCTGTTAATCCATACCGTGCCAAAATCAAGGTCAATGCTGAAGCGCTGCGCGCGACTGTGATTGCTGGTCCAGACGCTCGCCGCCAGACCATATTCCACATCATTGGCCTTAAGTAATGCATCTTCATCGCCAGAAAACGACTGAATAGTCATTACTGGACCAAATACTTCATGCTGGATAGCTTCATCGTGCTGTTGCAGACCAGAGACGATCGTCGGCTCAAAATAGAAGCCTGGGCCAGATCCGGCGCGCCCGCCGGTCTCAATTTTTGCATGTGCCGGTAAACGCTCGATAAAGCCTTTCACTTGCTCGAGTTGATTCCGGCTATTCAAAGCGCCATACAATGCATCCTGATCTTCTGGCGGCCCAAATTTAATACTCTTTGTTTTCTGTACCAGTTTTCCCAGGAATTCAGCGTAGACGGACTGTTCGACCAGAATACGCGTGGCCGCCGTGCAGTCCTGCCCGGCATTGAAAAAGCCAGCCGTGACAATCGTCGCAATCGCCTTGTCCATATCCGCATCGGCAAATACCACCGCGGGCGCCTTCCCACCTAATTCCAGATGCGCCCGGGTCAGGTTCGCCGCTGCCGAGGCCGCAACCTGCAGACCTGCACGGACCGAACCGGTAATCGAAACCAGTGAGGCTTTCGGGTTTGAGACCACCAGAGAACCGGTACTGGCTTTGCCTAAAACCACGTTAAATGCCCCTCTAGGGAACAAGGGCGCCGCCAGTTCCGCCAGCAGCAGCGTACTGACCGGCGTGGTATCGCTTGGCTTTAACACTACCGTGTTACCCGCCGCCAGTGCCGGCGCAATTTTCCATACCGCCATCATAAACGGGTAATTCCACGGCGTAACTTGCCCGACAATGCCCAGCGGTTCCCGGCGAATAGTTGAGGTAAATCCAGCGGAATATTCGCCTGCTGCCTTGCCTTCAAGACAACGTGCAGCCCCGGCAAAAAAACGGATGGCATCGCAGGATGCCGCGATCTCTTCCTTCTCAATAAAATGGCGAAGCTGACCGGTCTCCTGGCTCTGGGCATTGACCAGTCGCTCCACATTGCGTTCTATTTCGTCCGCAAGGCGCAATAACGCTATTTGTCGCTGGGCCGGTGTCGATTTTCTCCAGATGCTAAACGCCGCTTCAGCTGCAGAGTAGGCCTGCTCCACCTCTGCCGCGCTGGCATTAGGAGATAATGCGTACGTTTCACCGTCAACCGGACTCACCAGTTCGAAGGTCTCTTCGCTGCCACCTGCTACATATTGCCCATTAATAAAATGCTTCAGGGTTTTCATGCCTGTCTCCCACCCATTAATACATAAAGAATCTTATGTAATATATATATTGTAAAAACTTTTCAAATACGCAACATTGACACTATGATAAGCCTCGCATTTTTAACTTATTTTTTACATTGTTCAGGGTGAGGCTTGCCACTGGTAGCTGACGCGGCGCGCTCAGCTCCAGAGGTTATCGGGACACACATCCGTCAGTGCGGCAGATTTTGCGCATGGGCATGTAAAATAACGCGGCCATTCTTACCTTCCTTGCCCAGCGGGCATGTGTTAGAAAGGGTCGTTGTTTCAGGGAATTGAGTGCAGAAAAGATTATGATTACTCACGCAGTCATATTTGCGCCTATCGGGCAGGTCAGTCGTTCAGACCAGATAGTGCAACGCCTTTCAAACGCTATTATCACGGGATTGTTGGAGCCGAAAGAACAGCTTCCCAACGAAACTGATTTGGCAAAGATGATGGGTGTCTCACATATCACTATCAGAGAAGCGCTAAACACGCTTCGGGCTAATAATCTTATCCATACTGTTCGTGGTCGTAATGGTGGCAGCTTCGTTTGCGAAAATATCGATGGCAAAAATAGCCCTCTGCATCCGTTCAAAGCGATCAGTACCGATTATCTTTCGGATCTGGGGGAAATGCATTGCGCCATCATTAGCCATAGCGCAAGACTTGCTTCAAGACGAATGACCGGCGCGGATATCGCCAAATTTCGCGAGTTTGTTGAGGTGCTTAGAAAGGCAAAATCACCTGAGCTGATGACCCAGGCCGATATGCGATGCCTGCTGGCGATAGCCGCCAGTTCACATTCGGCACGGCTGGCGAACCAGGAGCTTCAGGTGCAAGCTGAATGGGCATCGTTGGTGGCGATTCTCTATCGCACGGACAGCATTCATGCCGAAATTATCGCGCTTTATTCAGCGCTGGCCGATGCGCTGGCAGCCCACAACGAGGCGGAATCAGTACAGCTTGCCACGCGGATCATCGACACCTTTACCTATTACCTTATCGAAAAAAAGCTGAAATATAACTCGAACTGACAACCCGTGAAGGCAGGACAGACAATGAGCTCTTCGACATCCTTAAGCGCATTAATCCATAAAATTGATGATATTACCGTCTCTACCGTAGATTCTACCGTGGCGCTGGCGAGGAGCATCCATGAGGCGATTGCCGGAATACAGAAAGCTTCAGCCGAGGTTGTCCTCGATCCCTCTGTGAGATCCACCGTTCAAGGGCATATTAAGCGCACGCTCAATGACAACCATTACTGCTCTGGAGCCGGATTTGCCAGCCATATAGAGAGCACTACCACCACCAAAGAGTATTGGCTTTTGGAGTGGTGGTATAAGAAAGATAATGGTTTGAGCCAGGCTCACCTCGATTTGGATCAGGCCACGCAGCAACGACTGGATTTCAGAACCTTCGAGTGGTTTAAACATTCGCCACCGGCAGGGAAAGCTTATATCCACGGCCCGTACGTCGATTATATCTGCAATATCTCCTATACCCTGACTTCGGCAGTGCCGGTCTACTACAACGATCAGTTCCTTGGCGTCGCCGCCGTCGATCTGCTGGTCAGCCAAATCGAAGCCGAACTGCTCTCCTGCGCTCATCCTGACTACGTCATACTGACCAATCTGGAAAACAGGATTATCTTCTCCAGTTGGCCTCGCTTTCGCGTGGGGGAGTTACTGTCACCCGCCAACAGCACCGTGGTATATCAGAGCGACTACTTTATCCTTTATCACTATCAAAACTAAGGGCCCGAAGGCCCTTGTTTTAGTTATCCTGCCCCATATTGAGCTTATTGGCGTAAGCAATAGCATCATTTTCCGGCGCCGCAGAGCGCCCAAACGGTCGGGTCAGGAACATATAGATAAGCCCCGACCCAACGACAATCGCCAGTCCGAACAGCACTGTCCAACGGTCAATGAAGTCGCTGCTATCTGCCGGTTGAGCCAGCAACCAGATCCCACATAATCCATAGGCTAAGGCCAGTACGTTTACAATCACGCCCCAACCGCCAATGGTCCACTCCCCGGCCGGTTTCCAGCCCTTCAGACGCTGACGTAACGCAGCAAGCACGACCATCTGGAACGAGATATAGATACCGATTACGGCAAACGCGGTAATACGCGACAGGTTGTCTGGCTGGAAATAGACCCAAACGCAGATGATCACCGGCAGTAGGCAACTGACGACCATCGCATTATCCGGAACGCCGTTTTTCGAGATTTTGGACATCCATTCACTTCCCGGCAGCATTCTGTCGCGGGAGAAAGAAAAAATGAGACGACTTAACGCAGCCTGTAGAGACAAAATGCACGATAACATCGCCACAATCGCGACGATGATAAAGATAGTTGCGCCTGTTTCCCCCAAGGCTTCATTGAGAATGGCGGGGATTGGATCGGACGTTTTACCATTCACGATACTGACCAGATTCGGTGAAGCCAGCAGATAACCCATCACGGAAATGATGGCGGAAATCGCACCAAATACGATGCTTAAAATCATCGCGACCGGGATCTTTTTGCTCGGGTTCTGCACCTCTTCCGCTACGTTACCGCAGGCTTCAAAGCCAAAGAACATAAACAGCCCCATCAGCGCGGCGGACATAAACGCGGTGGAGTAGCTTCCGTCCTGAGCAAGCACGCCCATCGAGTCGAAGATGACGGAGAAAGGCTGAGAACGGTGAAAGATCAGCAGATAAATTCCCAGCGCAATCACGCTGACAATTTCACACCAGAAGCCAATTTTGGCGACCCTGGCCAGGTTTTTGGTCCCGGACATATTAACAGCCATCATCAACAGCAGTAGCAGGACAGACGTCAGCAACATGGTGGCAGGCGTTTGACCATAGTGGAACAGCGACTCAACAAACGTCGAGGTATATTCCGCAATTGACGTAATGGTGACCACCAGCGCCCACAGGTAAATCCAGGCGGCAATCCAGGCATATTTCTTGCCCCATAATCTTCTCGCCCAGGGATACAGTCCACCAGTTATCGGATACTGGGAAGCGACCTCACCAAACACCAACGCCACTAAAAGCTGGCCACATGCGACGATTAAGATCCACCATACTGCGGGCGGCCCCGCCAGCGTTACGGCCAGCGCAAACAGCGAATAGACGGCAGTGAGCGGCGAAAGGTAGGTAAACCCCAACGCGAAGTTAGAAATTAAACCGATTGAGCGATTGAACTGTTCTTTGCCATCTTTTTGAAAATTATCGTTTTTCTTATCAGGTGTCTGTTCCATATATCTTTCTCTTTTGTGGAATAGTCGCAGGGTTGAACAATTAATGTATAAAAGATATTAAGTTATATGTATAGTGATTTTGTCACGCATTTGTTAAAAATGATCGCGCATCACGTTAATGAAAAAGTAGAGATAAAACGGTAGAACGCGCTGGCGTTTAGCGGTATTTATGACCAACAGCTCTTCGCAGCCGCCATCTGTGGGCCACGCTGCCGGAAAAATATGCGCATCTGATTTAAGTTCGGGGCTAAGTAGCAATAATCGCTGCTGTTAAGCAACATTTTTGCAATATAATAGTGTGATGTTAAACGCTGAACCTGAGCAGGTGAATGATGGAAATTGATCTCGATAATCTGGTCTTTGATGGACTGGAAGAAGCGCAAGAGCGTAATGCTGAACGTCTGGAAGATGCAGATAAGAAAGCGCAGGAAATTATTGCTGATAATGACTGCGGCGACGCCTGCAAAATCTGATTTCCGAACCGGCGCAATGCCGGTTTTTTTATCGCCTGTTAACCCTTCCCATTTCAGCCCGTATACCGTAAAGCCTCAATCAATTTGGCAAAAGCGGCGGTGTGCTGCCTGCGGCTGGGGTAGTACATATAATAGCCCTGGAAAGGTTCGCACCAGTCCTCCAGCACTTTTTCCAGCGCACCGTCAGTCACCGCCTGTTCGACAGTGTCTTCCGGCACAAATGCCAGCCCCATCCCGGCAATCGCCGCGCTAATCCGCGGGGGGAGATTGTTAAAAATAAGCTGCCCTTCAACCCGCACGCGCAAATCTTGTCCGCCTTTGCTAAATTCCCAGGCATATAGCCCGCCCAACGTCGGCATGCGCATGTTGATGCAGTTATGGTTTTGCAGATCGTGTGGGGTGAGTGGTTTACCATGGCGGGCAAAATAAGCGGGTGAACCGACCACCACCATGCGCCAGTCCGGGCCAATTCTGACAGCAACCATATCTTTTGCCACCTGCTCGCCGAGACGAATACCCGCGTCATAACGGCCAGCCACAATATCCGTCAGGCTGTTGTCGAGGGTCATTTCCACTTTCACTTCAGGATAAGCCTGCAAAAAAGGCGCCAGCGCGGGCCAGACAGTCGATTGCAACGCATGTTCACCCAAAGTAAGGCGAATGTTACCCGCCACCCGCTGACGGATGTCGGTTAATGCCAGCAGTTCCGTTTCAATGTCATCAAAACGCGGACTGATACTGTTGATGAGCCGTTCTCCGGCTTCAGTCGGCGCGACGCTGCGCGTGGTGCGGGTAAGGAGTCGTACATCCAGCCGCTCTTCGAGTCCACGTATCGCATGGCTTAACGCTGACTGCGAGACCCCAAGCTTTGCCGCAGCCCGCGTAAAACTCCGCTCGCGGGCGACGATAATGAGATAATAAAGATCGTTAAAATTATCACGCAGCATGCTTGTCCCCAGCCCTTAACTTTATTGACCTATGGTACAGGTCATGAGGGTAATCACGTAGCGTTTGTGAACGTTCGCGCACATCACTCCTGATCTCCCCCCCTTCACTAATAACATTTTGTATATAGATAAGAATTTTTTCTTATTTTGTCTGAATCGTAAGTTATGGGAGCGTAAAAAGCACAAACCAAAAACTACAGGGATTTCATACAATGATGGCAACGAAAATTCACAGCGCTAAAAAAACACTTCTGGCACTCAGCGTGCTACTGGCCTCTGGCATTAGCGTTTCGCAGGCTCAGGCCGACCAATTGGCCGATATCAAAGCCGCAGGCGTAGTCAAAGTGGCGACATTCGACGCCAATCCGCCGTTCGGTTCAGTTGATGCAAAAACGCATAAGATTGTCGGCTACGACGTCGATTTTGCCGAAGCGCTGGCCAAATCCCTGGGGGTAAAACTGGAGTTGGTAGCCACCAATCCGGCCAACCGTATTCCGTTATTACAATCCGGTAAAGCCGATTTAATCGTAGCGGATATCACGATCACACCTGAGCGTGCACAAGTGATCGATTTCTCCGTGCCCTATTTTGTCACCGGCCAGCAGTTCCTTGTACCGGCAAAATCTCCGGACAAGCTCGATGAATACGGCAAAGCGCGAATCGGTGCGGTAAAAGGGACTACCGGTGAGCAGGCGTTACATCAGCGCTTCCCGCAGTCGCGCGTACTGGCCTATGACGATATTCCCCTGGCATTAACCGCATTACGCAACGGTAATGTGCAGGCCATCACCCAGGACAGTACAATTCTGGCGGGCTTGTTAAGCGGTGCGCCGGATAAAGCAGATTTCAAAATTTTGCCGGACCTGCTGAGTAAAGAAGAGATCGGCGTGGGGGTAAAAAAAGGCGAACCCGCTCTGTTAAAAGCCGTCAACGATGAACTCTTGAAGCTGGAGTCTACCGGTCAGGCGGCAAAAATTTATGATGTGTGGTTCGGCCCTGAAACCAAAAACCCGCAGCCCCGCGCCTTTAAAATAGAAGCCAAGTAATATGCTCTCAGCCCTTTTTCATCGTTCCGCAGCTTCGGCTGCGGATTCTACCCAATTGGGTCAGGCAAGCGTCAAACTGCACAATGTGATTAAGCAGTATGACGCTCATACCGTACTTAACGGTGTCAGCCTGGCAGTTGAACCTGGTGAAGTGGTGACCATTTTGGGTCCCTCTGGCTCTGGAAAATCCACTCTTATACGTCTTATCAATCAGCTTGAGTCGCTCAGCGGTGGCGAAATTTTCATTGATGGTAAACCAATTAGTCAGTTGCGCGGAGCGGCATTACGCCAGTTACGCAGCCGTATCGGTTTCGTATTTCAGCAGTTCAATCTCTATTCGCATCTGACCGCGCTGCAAAACATTGCGCTGGCGCTGGAATATGTTCACGGCTGGAACAAGGCGGAGGCGAAAGGCCGGGCACTCGAATTACTGGATCAAGTAGGACTGTTCGAGAAAGCCGATGCCTATGCCGCTCAGTTATCTGGCGGGCAGCAACAGCGCGTTGCCATTGCCCGCGCGCTGGCTTCATCGCCACAAATCATTTTGTTTGATGAACCCACCTCCGCGCTGGATCCAGAAATGATCGGCGAAGTGTTACAAGTGATGAAAAATCTGGCTCACAGCGGTATCACGATGATCGTCGTGACTCATGAAATGCACTTCGCCCGTGAGATTGCCGATCGTGTGGTATTCATTGATGGCGGCGATATACTGGAGGTCGCCTCGCCGGAGGATTTCTTCACCCGCCCACAACATCCCAGAACCCAGCGTTTCCTGAAAAAAGTGCTCGACCCGTTACACCAGGAGTTACCGTTATAATGCTGATAATGGACTGGCAGGGGGTGCTGAGCGGGCAACCTCTACAATGGATAATTTCCGGTTTTCTCACCACGCTATGGGTGACGCTGGCAGGCGTCGCGGTCGCCACCCTGTTTGCCGTCTTACTGCTCGGCGTGCGGCTGACGGGCAATCGCGTTGCCACCGCGGTGGTCGGCATGTGGGTCTCAGTGTTTCGCAACACGCCTTTACTGGTGCAACTGATGTTCTGGTATTTCGCCGCATGGAATTGGCTACCCCGTGACGTGATTACCTTTATTAATGCTGAACACCCATGGTCTGTTCTGCCGGGTGACGTCTGGTGGTTAACGCCGGAGTTTCTTTGTTCTGCATGGGGGCTGGGTGTTTTTACTTCAGCCTTTTTGGTCGAGGAGATTGCCTCTGGTTTGCAGGCGGTTTCTGCCGGACAACGCGAGGCGGCCATTGCTCAGGGCTTTTCCGCCTGGGCGGTTTTTCGTCACATTCTCCTTCCCCAAGGGCTGGCGAACGCCTGGCAGCCGATCGTTGGGCAATATCTCAATCTGATGAAACTCTCCTCACTTGCCAGCGGTATTGGATTTGCAGAGTTGACCTATCAGGTGCGGCAAATTGAGAGCTATAACGCGCATGCACTGGAAGCATTTGCCGTTGGAACAGCCCTCTATCTGTTTATCGGCATCGTGCTAGGCATGCTGCTTACGCGTCTTGGTCCGAAATATGCGTCAGGTAAACCGTTCAGAATAAGAACGCGTCCATTAAGTTTCAGGAGTATCCCACATGATCGCTAATATTTCGGTCATTACTGACAATCTGGACTATCTCCTGTGGGGACGCGTGACCGAAGGCCAACCCGGCGGCGTGCTACTTACTTTGCTGATGGCCATCGGCGCGGCATTGCTGGCACTGCCCGGGGGGATAGTTCTTGCCTGCTGCGCCTGGCGTTTTCCGGGCGCGGTTCGCAAAGGACTGTTTATCTGGGCCGAGTTTATTCGCGGCATTCCGTTAATCTTTGTGATTTTCTGGATGTGGTATTTGCTCCCCATGCTGACAGGAAGCGATCTGCCCGGCGCAGTTACCGTGACGTTAGCACTGGCATGGTTTACTGCCGCCTCGGTGATGCACTCGGTGTATGCCGGAATTAGCGCGTTACCTGGTGGGCAATATGAAGCGGCAGTGGTGCAGGGTTTTCGCCCGTACCAGGCCCTGTGGCTTATTTTATTGCCGCAAGTGCTGCGCAACACTATGCCGTCATTGACAGGGATTTTTATTGGACTACTGAAGGACACGTCGCTGGCCTTTATTGTCAATGTGCCAGAACTCACGACGGTTGCCGGTCAGGTTAATAGCCGGGTGCAAATCTATCCGGCAGCCATTTTTATCTTTACCGGACTGGTCTATTACCTGCTGTGCTTTAGCCTGGAAAAAATCACCCAGCGACGGTTCGCGCTAAAATGACCTCAAGGCTCAACATTCCACGAACTGGTGGTCTTCGTTGAGCCGATATTTCACGCCAGCCCGAATATTATTTTCGCCTTCAACCGCAAGCGCAAAACGCATTCTTTTGCCATCATGATAGGCCAGCGCCGCGCATCCGCCAGGACCGAGTATTATCGAATCGACAGTGCCA
Source organism: Citrobacter sp. TBCS-15 (assembly GCF_005280815.1). Lineage (NCBI taxonomy): Bacteria > Pseudomonadati > Pseudomonadota > Gammaproteobacteria > Enterobacterales > Enterobacteriaceae > Citrobacter > Citrobacter sp. TBCS-15. The sequence continues at coordinate 512,253 of NZ_SZWK01000102.1, forward strand.
GTACTGGCAACAACGGCGTTCTCACCACTGGCAATAATATGGATATTATCTGCACAATTGGCGATTTTCGATTCCGCGCCGAAACAGGCTAGCTGGGTTAAATCACCGCTGCAGGCAATACGGTTTCTGTCACCCAGTGCACTGATGCGTACACGCATGCCGGTACTGGCGATACGCGTCCCGTCGCCCACGCTACTGATACGCGCTGAATTTCCCGCGACCGCAATTCGTCCGCGATCGCCTGAGCTGCCGATATGCGCGTTATAGCCTACGCTGCCTATACGTACGCTGTAACCTGCACTGGCAATCTGTGCGGCATAGCCGGCGCTGGCGATTTTAACGTTATCATCCGCACAGCCAAAGCTGACATTATCTTCCGCACTCGCCAGCGGCCTACCTGTTTCCCCCACCGTTTGCACGCGGGAAATATTTCCCATCGCCCGGATATCCTGCCGGACAAAACTCTCCTCTTCCCGCCATTTTGACCAACCATATTCCACCAGACTATTTGCCCAGTCGATGTACCCTTCCCGCTGGAGCGCACGATGTACATCGGCATAACTTCCCCCGGCGGGAAAAGTACGTAGAAACCAGCGATACATTACGGGCCCAACGCGCCAGGCCCGTAAGTCATCACGCGTAATCATCATCGCTTAATGCCGGTGATAGCCATCCACCATGCACTTGAAGGTTTCGCCCGGCGTGCGCCCCGTAGTGCAAAGATACAGATGCCCAAAAATGAAAAACAGACTGACTATTGCCAACGCAAAGTGCGCCTGTAACAACCAGTAACGCACGCCCGGGAACAGATCGCCGACTACCGCCGGATAGAGCGATAACAGACCCGATATCAATAACAGCGGCAGCAAACCATACATCACGCCAACATAGGCCGCCTGCTGTAGCGGATTGAATTTCGAACGCTTTGATGCCGGGAATGGATGTGACTCTCCATGCATAATGCCAAACAGGTAAAAACGCGTTTGTCTTTGCGCTCGTCCGATCCAGCCCTGACGTTGAATAATATAATGATGCCCGTTACCGCCAAACAGGTTGATCAGGACAAAACCAATCCAGCAGGCGAGCAGCAAAAAGCCACAGACTTCGTGTACGGTGAGCAGGCTTTTCATCACCGACGCGCTGACGGCCGAGAAGTGATTGACGAGTCCACTCACCAGAAGAAGCAGAAACAGCAGCGCATTCGACCAGTGCCACAAACGAACGGCCTTCGAGTATAAGTAGACCTTCTCACCGTGCCCTGCCGACGCTTTATGCGCGGCACGAAAGCGCAGCATGGCGTGTAGCGCCAGCACCAGCCACATTCCCACCAGCATTAATCCGGCGATGACCAACCACACAGGCCAGTAGTCAGGTGAAAACATAGGGACATATTGCGCAAGCTGGGCGTGAAACTGTTCGGCATTCTGCGACGCGTTCATACATTTTCCTTTTTAATCAAATGTTGACCGAACCGACGATACAGATGGGGTTTCCCGGCGCCTGCAAGTTGATACTCGTAATACTTGTTTTCCCGCAGCCAGGTCTGAATCTCCGGGCTATCTTCACGACCAAAAATCAGCGCGTGTTCCGGGCAGGCGTTAACACAGATCGGAGGGAAACCTTTCGCCAGACGTGATTCAGCGCAAAAGTCGCATTTATCAGCCACTTTGGTGCGCGGATTGAGATAGCGTACCTGATAAGGGCACGCGCCTATGCAGTAACTGCAGCCGATACACGAAGACGTATCTACCCGCACAATGCCATTCTCATCTCGCCAGGAGGCGCCGGTTGGACAGACCTCGATACAGGGCGCATCATCACAATGCTGGCAGGACTGACGAAAATAGTGATACAGCGTTTCGTTGTCGTTATCCGAAACCGGAATATGCGCTATCGACAAACGGCTGCCCTGGTCAGGAACATGATTGGTTTTCCTGCATGCGCGGGCGCAAATATTACAGCCGTTACACAGAGATTCGTCGTGGATCATGACATAACGAACGCCTTTAGTGCTCCTGGGACTTGCTAACAAACTTTGACCTGGGCCGGTAAAAAAAATCACCGTCCCCATGCCAATGACAAATTTACGTCGGGTGAAGGACATCGGGTTATCCTCTAATGCTGTGACAGTGGTCGTCCACACATTCCATGACATCAACCTGAAGAATTCAGGGGTTCTGATACTGCTCAACCTCAAACCATTCGCACAGGCCGTACGCTTTGCCATAACTCATAAAACGTTCGCTAAACAAATAAGGCTCCGCATTTGACGATTCCACAGTGCGTATATCTGCGTAATCCGGGTGCGTTTCCATTGCCGAGAGCGCCGCTGCAACCTGCTGAGATTCAAAGCTATACGGCGGTTGCGTCAACATCGCGACCTTATAGGGGCGCGGATACGTTTGACAGTCGAAGCGTACCGCCTCGGCAATCGCGCGACAGATGTCGTTTTCCACCACCTGCACACACATGCTGGCGTAGTTTGCCGTCATGGTTTGCGTTGAAAAGAAATATGCCTCTTCAGCGCCGTGCACACAGGTAATATCCGCCCCATTCGCACCGTGACACAGGGTATCCAGCAACACGGTAAGGTCGGTTTCAGGAACCGAATACGGTGGCTGCAGGAAGGCACTGCGTGCCACCAATTGACCCGCTGCTGAATGCTGGCGGATAAACTCCGCCACTATCGACTCCGGGCTGGCAGGTTCCTGAACCTGCGTCGCGTTCACCTGTTCTGCAGGCAGCTGTAGCGCCTGCAGCCAGTGTCTCTTTTGGCTATCTACCTCATCAGGAAACGCCTCAATGGGTGCCTGAACGTTGCTCACGTTAGTCATCTCGCGTTCCTTACGCTGGCAACAGATCTTGTGCCGCCAGATCGGCTGCCACATCCTCAAGTCCTAGTCGATTCAGCGTTTCGCGCGTAGGGCAGCCCAGCTCCGGATCCCAGCCCATTTCCTGATAGAACATCGTCAGTGACAGGCGCATGTCCTCCCGGTCCATCTTGTCGGTCCCCTCGGTGAAGACCGGGATCTTCGGATCTTTATCAAACACCCAGGAGCAGATGAGATCATGCTCATTGCGCATATCTTTGGTTTGCATCAGTTTGACCGTATAGGCGCGATGCAGGGTAAAGATACGTTCAGCGGCCAGATCCAGACTCGCCTGCGTGGTTTCATCGCCAGTAACTGCCTGGAAGAATTTCGCTTCCAGATCCAAATCTCCGCGATAATTACGGCTCTTGAGCGGCGAAACCGTCATCGGCCAGACCCAGTTGCATAGCGTGACCGCATTATGCAAACAGACTTTCAGCAACGTCCATTTGGCATATTTGATCTTCGCGGCATTAATCGGGGTGTAGTTTTTGGTTTCGTCGTATGCATCCTGCGAACCAAACAGTTCGCCCGCCACTTCGCGCTGTAATTTCAGCGGCAAACCGGAACCGATGAAGTTAATATGGGTATGCGTCATGCAGTCACGGTTAAACATACAGTTGGTGATCGCCCCAACCTGTGCTGAAGCCTCGTTAGCGTGGTGGACAGGAAAACCAAACGGCGACCACAGTTTGTTTTTGGCATAACCCCAGTACTCTTCGCCCAAATCCCAGCGTTCAGCAATGGCATATGATCCGTCTGCAAGGTGGCTGAGTTCCCCCACGCGATGCGCCAGCCGATAGTAAAAATCCTTAATAAAATTAGGATCGCCCGCTTCCAGTTGATCCCAGCGGATCTCCGCGTACTCTTCCGCCGGCAGTACGCGCTTAAAAACGCCTTTTGAGTAGCAATAAGTAAAATCACGGTGCAACTGCCCGTAGTTACACCAGATGCCATAATCGTCGAACAGGTTCAGACCAATCAGGTTTCCCACCACCCGCCCATCGTCTTTATCGTCAAAATCTTTCGGGCCATTGGGGAAAATGGTGGTGTGCACAAAGTTCGCCACGCAGGTGTTGCCACCGGTACTCGGTACGCCAAAATCTTTCACCCGCGGGACATTGAGCTGTGACATACAACGAATGGGGCATGAATGGCAGCCGCTCATTTTTACCGTGTATTTCTCAGCGGCAGGTCCGAGATCGAACACGGATTTATAGGTACGGAAACCGACGGTATTCTGGTTACCCGGCGGGATTTCACCCGTTTCGATTGGCCCGCCTTCCGCCGCTCCCCAGAACAGTCCCTTGCGGGCCGTCCAGCGCGAGTTTGGCGAAGAGTATTCTGCCCAGGCCTGCGGGGTGCTCGGTACAACGTGGTTGTTGTTGGCGCCGATAAGCTCGGTCATCATATAGTCATTGAGCCGCTTCATCTCTTTGCGGTCGGCGATATTGACCCCTTTGGTCCCTTCTACCGCAATAGCCTTCAGATTTTTCGAGCCCATCACCGCGCCAGTACCGGCGCCGCCGCTGTGGTTGCGGCTGTTGATCATGCAGGAGAGCGGTACCAGATTTTCCCCCGCCTGGCCAATCGCGGCGACGCAAGTCTCAGGGCTGGTAATGCGGCAAATCTCTTCGGTTGTGGCGCGCGTGCCCTTGCCCCACAGGAAATCGGCTTTTTCGATGCTGACCTTATCGTCTTTAATATTGATCCAAACAGGTGACGCGGACTTACCTTCGATAATAATGGCGTCGTAACCGGCAAATTTCATCTGTGCGGCAAAGAAACCGCCCATATGGGCATCTACGACTAAATTACCTTTGGTAAATGTTGACAAGGAGGTGATATTGACGCGGGAGCTACAGGGTGCGCCCGAGCCGGTTAATGGCCCGGTGGCGAAAACCAGCTTATTCCCTTCATCAAAAGGCATGGTGCCTGGCGGGACTTCGTCGTACATAATTTTATACCCAAAGCCCATCCCACCGATAAATTTCTTAAATTTACTGGAATCTTCATGGGTGATATTACCCGTGGTGAGATTGATCCGTAAAATATTACCTGTCCAACCATTAGCCATCATGTTTTCCTTTGCAAGAAGGTTTAATAGATATACCCGTCAGGCAGTTTTTTATTCAAAACTGCGCTATTTTTGGCAATTAATGACGCGTATCAGGCATGCCTGCCCTCTATCAAACGGTAATATCTTTCCACTCGATAATTTTTAATGCCCCAGTAGGACAAGCATTGGCGCATTCCCCGCATAACACACATTTTGAGGATTTTTTCGTTTCTGTGTTAACGGTCGCCATCATCCACGGGCAGGCTGTGGTACAAGCGCTACAGCCAATGCAACGTTTGTGGTCTACGGCAATACAGCCGTCTTCCTGCTTCCAGGTAATGGCGCCAATTGGGCAGACCTTCATGCATTGCGGATCTTTGCATTGGCGGCAGGTATCCGCGGTATAGTTTAAATCACCATACAGTCCGCCACCGGACCCGACGCCATCATCGCCAAAGAAGTAATTACGATGAATTTTGATGCGGGAAAAGAAGGTGCCAACGGCCCCATCGTTATAATTGGTACAGGAAATTTCGCAGCGATGACAACCGGTGCAGCGTGCTCGCTGCGTTACCAGCACCCCTTTCGGCGTATTGATAAGGCCAACTGTACCGCTGTCGATATCTTCCTGCTTACAACCAAAAAGTGATAACAACGCGGGTGCAATGGTCAGTCCTGCCAGACCCTTTCCGGATATACGTAAAAATTCCAGCCGCGTTAAACCACAATCTAAAAATGGACGATCAACCTGGTTCATTTATTTCGCATCCTCTTCGCAAACGCAGTAGCAGCAACACATCCAGGCTAATTTTTGCACGCAGATCGGCCGATTCGGCCATTAATGTTGCCAACAACACGTGAATATTTGCCCTAACCTGATCGTATAAATGACGGTGGTTAAACTGAATGAATCTAATCCTTTAGGGTTAGGCACAAAGATAATGTGGTTATTTAGGGATCGTCGTTTTGATCGTCATCAATTAAAAAACGGAAGGGAAATAATTAATGCGGAGTGAGATTTATTATCATTAAGATAAGTTGAAATAACATTTCATATGGCTTGCAAATATTTGTGACTCTACTCGCATATATATTTTTATATATCAATCGATATACAACAAAATATACAGCGATGCGTTTCTTTAATTGCGGTCCTGAATTATATATATTGATAGAATAACGTGACGAGAATAAGAGGATGGCGCAAGAAACTACCCTCCTCTTTTGATGGATTATCCGGCCAATGCTTTAATTACGGTCTCAATGGCTTGTTTTTCTAGCTCACTGCGCTTTACACGCTGGTTGGCGAGGGTGGTTCTCAGCACACCTGCAATGACGATATGCTTTGGCTCTTGTCCCAGATCGCGCATTTCCAGTACTACTTTACCGACTACTCTGCACATTTCACGGTACAACTCGTCGTCTTTGGTCTGATTTCCCATATTTGCCCGCTCGTCATTAACTCAAACCAACAGCATATATCACTCTGGCTAATTAGACAAAATTCAATGAAAATCAAACAAATGTCATAAATCTACTGGATCCGCTGTAGTCGGTTTACCAACTCAGCAAGGCTCCGCGCCTGCATTTTTTCCATCACCCGCGCGCGATGAACTTCAACCGTACGCACCGCAATATTCATGGCGTCAGCAATTTCCCGATTCATTAACCCTTTTGCTACCAGTTGCGCCAACTCTCGTTCCTTTGGCGTGAGCATCTGATAGCAGGCCACGATCTCTTGTCGCGAGAAGGCGGCGTGAGAAATCTGCAACGCATGCTCTAACGCCGCCTGAAGCGGCTCGGCGGACACCGGCTTTTGCAAAAAATCGACCGCGCCACGTTTCATTTGTTCAACCGCCATCGGCACATCGCCATGCCCGGTGAGGAACACCACTGCCAACGTACTTTCTCGTTGGCGCATCGCTTCATGCACAGCGCGCCCATCCATTACCGGCATACGCATATCCAGCAACAGTACGCCGACCTGATACAGGTTTGCCTCAGCGAGGAATGTTTCGCCTTGATCCCAACAACATACCTCGTATCCCAGGCTTTCCAGTAAAAACGCACAGGCCTGAGTGACGGCAATGTCGTCATCCAGCAGATGAATTATTGCCACTACGGCCTCCCTCCCGGTTTTGCTTAAAATGTAATGTCACCACCACGCCCGCTTTTTCATCAGGAGCCTGATGATTTTTGATCCCAATCTCTCCATTCGCGTAACGCACCAGCCGCTGACAAATGGCTAATCCCAGCCCCATGCCCTCTTTACGGGTGGTCATAAACGGCTGAAAAGCCTGGTACAACTGTGCCTCATCAATACCGCCAGCGTTATCTTGCACCCAAATACGCACATCACCATCCTCACGCTGGGCGCTGAACCACACCGTGGTTGCCCCTGCCTGGGCCGCATTAAGCACCAGATTGGCCAGCATCTGCTCAAGCAGAACGCTCGGCAGCGTTAGCGTTAACGTCTTATTTACCTGAGCTTGTAGCGCTACCGCCGGAAATTGCTGGGGCATACGCAATAATTGCCAGACGTGATGAATAGCATCATGCACGTTGACGGCTCGCCAGTCATCGGTCATCACCGGATTACCCTGCGCCTGACTGACCCACTGGCGCAGATTGTGCAATGTGTCAGCCCCCCGCTGCGCCTGGGCATCAATGTTCTCCAGCGCAGGTAACAACGGATGCTGCTTATCCTGACCGCGTAGGCGGATCAAACAGCCCTGCGCATAATGGCGGATAGCCGACAGCGGCTGATTGAGTTCGTGGGCAAACCCGGAGGTCATCTCACCAAGCACACTCATTTGGCGAGCGGTTTCCAGCGCCTGTTCTTGTTTGCGCAGCAGAATGCTGTTCCGCTCCAGTTGCCTGCCGCGACGACGAACCAGCAGCATCACCCAGATATAATTGAGCGTCAGCAGCAACAGCACAACGGCCACAGCCCCCATAGCGAGCCGGTGCTGGATAAACCAACTTTTGACGTCCAGCCAAAGCTGGCGCTGCTGCGGATGCTGGCGGACATCACGCAGCAACGCTTCTACCTCGCGTGTTGAGGCAGGCGCTCCCCAGCGAAACGTTGCATTCTGCGGCGCATTGAACAGCACCCGTGTGACGCGATCGGCCAACTCGTCGCTCACTGCAGGCAGTGCCGCAAACGACCAGTCAGGATACAGTGGCGTACTGGTTAAACAGGGAATCGAGGTTGGATGGTTGAGTACAGCCCTAAAGTCCGTTTTATGAATGAGCCCTTCCTCATCCATGTTTTCCAGCAGACACACCGGCACAATCACCGCCTGCACGGCTTTTTCGCGTAATAGATAGAGTAAGGCATCGGCAGGAAAACCGGTAAACATCAGGCGTAAATCGCGCTCCGGGCGCAGACCAGCATCGCTAAGTGCTTTATACCCCAACAAATAGCCGCCAAAAGCCTGAGCATCAATGGCGCCAACCGTTTTACCGATCAGATCATGCGCGGAAGCGATCCCACTATCGCGCCTGACGAGAATCGCGCTGCCAATCACGTTACTGGCGGCTTTGCCTCCACGGGTAGAACGTAACGACGCCAGCCAGCGTAACGCAGAACGGCTGTTTAGCTGTACAAACTGCGCCGGATTGGTGACCACAAACTGTACCGTGCCACGATTCACTGCCTCCTGCATCTGCCGTAGGTCCAACGGTTGTATATGAAACTGCTCACCGGGAATTTGCTGATTCAACAGGGTTTCCAACGGCTGCCAGTGCTGACGTGTGGAGATCTCCCCACGCATTGCCAACACGCCAATGTTCCATGTCTGCGCCGCAACCGTGCCGCTTAGCATCCACAGCGACGCCAGCACCGTCAGGCATCTTACTACGTTGCGTCCCACTCAATTATCCCTGTCAATTATGTTGTTTTAGATCAACAACAAGCCGGGTATGTGGTTAACCACAATAGAGTACCCCCCGTCACGATTTTTACACTGTAAATCATTGGAATTCTTTATTCATCACACTCAAATCAACGGCGTGACCAATGTTTCGTTGTTGAACCGTGACGGGAGAAAATATGGACAGCAGTAAACGGCAGTTTCTCCAGCAACTGGGCGTCCTGACCGCTGGCGCTTCACTGGTTCCGCTGGCTCAGGCGCAATTCCCCTTCTCGCCTGAACGCCATGAAGGCTCACTCAAGCATCGCTACGCCATGCTGATTGACCTGCGACGCTGTATTGGCTGCCAGGCCTGTACCGTCAGTTGCGCCATTGAGAACCAGACGCCGCAGGGGGATTTCAGAACCCTCGTTAACCAGTATCAGGTGCAGTTGACAGGCCAGCAAAGCGTCACCAACGTCCTGCTGCCGCGCCTGTGCAACCATTGCGATAATCCACCTTGCGTACCCGTTTGTCCGGTGCAGGCCACCTTCCAACGCGAAGACGGCATCGTAGTCGTCGACAACACCCGCTGCGTGGGTTGCGCTTACTGCGTGCAGGCCTGTCCATATGATGCGCGGTTCATCAACCACGAAACGCAAACCGCCGATAAATGCACTTTTTGCGTACACCGCCTGGAAGCGGGCCTGCTCCCGGCCTGCGTAGAATCCTGCGTCGGCGGCGCACGTATCATTGGCGATATCAAAGATCCGCACAGCCGGATTTCTCAAATGCTGCACGAACACCATGAGGCCATCAAGGTGCTGAAACCCGAAAGCGGAACATCACCGCACGTGTTTTATCTGGGTCTGGATGAAGCGTTTGTCACCCCGTTAATGGGACGTGCTCAACCCGCTCTCTGGCAGGAGGTTTAAATGAACCATTCACTGATTATCGAAGAGGTTCTGGCCCATCCACAGCATGTAAGCTGGTTACCCTGGGCCGTACAGTATTTCTTTTTCATCGGTATTGCTGCCTGCGCCGCGCTGTTCGCCTGCGTGCTGCACTGGCGTAAACAAGAGACGGCAGAACTGGAAAACCTGACGCTGTTGATCGCCATGACCTGTGCAATAACCGCCCCGTTGGCGCTGACCGCTGATTTACACCAAACCGCCCGCGTCTGGCATTTTTATGCTTATCCGACGCCATGGTCCTGGATGCCATGGGGCGCACTGTTTTTACCGCTGTTTACCGGCTTCCTGGGCCTGTGGTTTCTGGCACAGCACGTTAAGCAGTTAACACTTAAAAGTTACAGTGTAACTAAATGGTTGGCCGTCGGTAGCGCCTTGTCTGCTATCGGACTACTGGTTTACACCGGTCGCGAAGTGTCGGTGGTGCAGGCGCGTCCCGTCTGGTTCAGCTACGCCTTTCCGGTTGCAATGTTCCTCAGCGCGCTGCAAACGTTCCTCGCCTTGCTCATCGCTGCAACAAAAAGTGAAGGATCTTTGCTGCGCAAACTGGCGTGGGGACAAATTGTCGCCTTGAGCGCGCTGGCTATCGTGGTGGCAATTTGGGTGAGCAGTAATACGCTATCCGGTTCAGCAATCCGCCAGTGGCTGGATGTCGCCTCTTCGGCACGGCACTACGCCATCGGCTGGGTTGCGCTATGGCTTATCTCGCTTGGCCTTTGCGGGCTGGTGCTGCGTTTTCCATTATCGCGGCCGCTGCACATATTACTGGCGTTTAGCGCCATGGCGTTGTGCTGGCTGATGCGCTGGACGTTACTCATCCAGGTACAGACCGTACCGAAATTTAACGCCCAGTTTAATCCTTACACCCTGCCCGGCGGTACCGATGGCTGGCTGGCCATTGTGGGCACCTTCGGCCTGTGGATAGTACTGATTATTATTGTTCGTGATGCCCTGAACGCGATCGCAAGGAGAATGCAACATGGCTAATTTAACCCGTCGTCAGTGGCTTAAAGTCGGTCTTGCTGTAGGTGGCATGGTGACGTTTGGTCTGAGTTATCGGGATGTAGCAAAGCGCGCGCTGGACGGTTTGCTGGACGGTACCTCCGGCAAAATTACCCGCGACCGCATCTTTGGTAATGCGCTCATCCCTGAAGCCAATGCCAGGCCGCAATGGCAGCAGAATCCGCAGCAGGTGATCTCAATGACGCAGTGTTTTGGTTGCTGGACACAATGCGGTGTGCGAGTCCGGGTTGATAGTGAACAAGGCAAAGTGCTGCGCATTGCCGGTAACCCCTATCATCCATTATCTCACGAGCACCATATTGACGCCTCTGTCCCCTTTGCCACGGCAATGGCGCAACTGGCGGGCGAGTCGGGTCTGGATGCGCGCTCCACCGCCTGCGCTCGTGGCGCAACATTACTTGAAGGTTTGTACAGTCCACTGCGCATTCTGCAGCCCATGAAACGCGTTGGCAAACGCGGTGAGGGAAAATGGCAGCGCATCAGCTTCGAACAATTGATCAAAGAAGTGGTGGAAGGCGGCGATCTGTTTGGTGAGGGCCATGTTGACGGCCTGCGGGCTATTCACGATCCCCATACACCGCTTGATGCCAGACATCCCAGCTTTGGGCCAAAATCCAATCAGTTGCTGGTCACCAATACCAGCGATGAAGGACGTGATACGTTTTTACGTCGCTTCGCGCTGAACAGTTTCGGCAGTAAAAACTTCGGCGCACATGGCGCTTACTGCGGCCTGGCCTATCGAGCCGGTTCTGGTGCGCTAATGGGGGATCTGGATAAAAACACCCACGTGAAACCCGATTGGGATAATGTCGAGTTCGCGCTGTTTATGGGAACCTCTCCAGCGCAATCCGGTAACCCGTTTAAGCGCCAGGCTCGCCAGCTCGCCAGCGCCCGTTTACGCGACGACTTCCGCTATGTGGTGGTAGCGCCAGCCCTGCCATTAACCACGGTACTGGCTGACGATCGCGGCCGCTGGCAGCCCGTGCGTCCGGGAAGCGACTCCGCACTGGCGATGGGTATGATCCGCTGGATAATCGAAAAACAACGCTATAACGCCGATTATCTCGCCATTCCCGGCGTGCAGGCCATGCAGCAGGCCGGAGAAAAAAGCTGGAGCAACGCCACGCATCTGGTGATTACCGATGAGATCCCAAATCTTGCCGGACAGCATTTAACCCTCGCGCATCTGAACGCAAACGCCGCCCAGGAGCCGGTGGTCGTTAACGAGGCCGGTGATATTGTCGCTGCCAGCGGTTGCCCACGCGCGCAGTTGTTTGTCACCCGCGAAGTCACGCTGGCAGACGGTCAGACAGTAACGGTAAAAAGCAGCCTCCAGTGCCTGAAAGAATCCGCCGAAAAACTAACGCTGGCGCAATACAGCCAGCAGTGCGGCGTGTCTGAAGCAGACATCGGCGCCCTGGCCGATGCGTTTACTCGTCATGGACGCAAAGCGGCGGTGATCTCCCACGGTGGTATGATGGCAGGCAATGGATTTTATAACGCCTGGTCGGTGATGATGCTCAATGCGCTGATTGGCAACCTGAGTCTTGAAGGCGGCGTGTTTGTCGGCGGCGGTAAGTTCAATGGCGCCACCGATGGACCACGCTACAACATGGACAGTTTCGCCGGGAAGATTAAACCAAAGGGATTAAGCATCGCACGCAGTAAAACCGCGTATGAGTCTTCCGAAGAGTATCGCAATAAAGTGGCCGCCGGCCAATCACCCTTCCCGGCAAAAGCCCCGTGGTATCCGTTTGTGGCCGGTCAACTTACTGAGCTTCTTGTCTCTGCACTCGAAGGCTACCCTTATCCGCTAAAAGCCTGGATCTCCAACATGACCAACCCGTTTTACGGCATCGCAGGGTTGCGCGGAGTGGCGGAGGAGAAGCTTAAAGATCCTGCGCGTTTGCCGCTATTTATCGCCATTGATGCCTTTATGAACGAAACCACGGCGCTGGCAGATTACATCGTGCCGGATACCCATAACTTTGAAAGCTGGGGATTCAGCGCCCCGTGGGCGGGTGTCGCCAGCAAAGCTACCACCGCTCGCTGGCCCGTGGTCAGAGCCGCAACCAGCAGTACCGCTGACGGTCAACCGGCTTCAATGGAATCTTTCTGTATTGCGGTAGCGAAACGCATTGGCTTGCCTGGTTTTGGTGATAATGCGATTACCGACCCGCAAGGCAATCAGTATCCGTTAAATCGAGCGGAAGATTATTATCTGCGCCTCGCCGCCAATATTGCGTTTATGGGCAAAGCACCGGTCCCGGAGGCTCAGCCGGAAGACATTGCCTTGACTGGGGTGCAACGGATCATGCCGGTGATAACGCAAACGCTGAAAGCCGATGAAGCCAGCCGGGTGGCATTTGTGTATTCACGCGGTGGGCGTTTCGCTCCAGCCAGCAGTGGCCGGGTGGAGAATCGCGTCGGCAATGCGTGGGAAAAACCGTTGCAAATCTGGAATGCGAATGTCGCCGCGCACCGCCATGCGATAACCGGAGAACGCTACAGCGGCTGCCCGGCCTGGTATCCTTCTCGCCTGTCGGATGGACGTACGGTCGAGGAGTTGTTCCCGGAACAAGAATGGCCACTGAAATTGATCTCCTTTAAATCCAATACCATGTCCAGCGCCACGGCGGTGATCCCGCGCCTGCATCATCTGAAGCCGGTTAATCTGGTCGCGCTCAACCCGCAGGATGGTAAGCGGTACGGTTTAGCACATGGCGATACGGTACGTATCACCACGCCTGGCGGTCAGGTTCAGGCGCAAATAAGCCTGCTGCATGGCGTGATGCCGGGAGTTATCGCCATTGAACATGGCTATGGACATAAAGAAATGGGCGCGGCGCAGCATACGCTCGACGGCGAGCCGATGCCATTTGACGCGCAGATAAGGTCGGGAATTAATCTTAACGATCTTGGCTTTGCGGATCCTACCCGGCAGGTAACCAATACCTGGCTTGACTGGGTGTCGGGTGCGGCGGTACGCCAGGGGCTGCCGGCAAGAATTGAGCGAGTGTAACTTTCGCGTCGGGTGGCAACGCTAACGCGTTTTATCCGGCCTACAGGACGTTGTAGGCCGGATAAGGCAAGAAGCGGATCAGTTATTTACCGGGATCACCGCGCCTTTGTATTTCGTGCGGATCCAGTCCTGAATCTCTTTTGAATGCAGTACGTCTACCAGCGCCACAATATCCTTTTTCTTCTCATCGCCACGATGTACGGTAATGATGTTGGCATACGGGTTGTTTTCACCGCTTTCGACGGCAATCGGATCTTTCACCGGATCCAGCCCCGCATCGATAGCATAGTTCGCGTTAATCACCACCGCATCGCCTTCGTCGTTATTGTACATCTGCGGTAACAGCGCCGCTTCCACGTTAGGCAGGAACTTCAGTTTTTTCGGGTTTTCCACGATGTCGCTAATGCGCGCGGTAACTTTATCCACCCCCGGCTTCAGCTTGATCACACCCTCTTTTTCGAAAATCGACAGAATACGGCCTTCCTCAGATACCGCATCGCGCATGATCACCTTACCACCTTCCGGCAGATCTTTAAGTGATTTCACCTTCTTCGAATAGATACCAATCGGCTCAATGTGGATCGCTCCGGCGCTGACGAAGTCGTAGGTTTTATCGCCTGCATGATCTTTAATCACGCTGTTCAGATACGGAATATGCTGGAAGTAGTTAGCGTCAATCTCACGGCCAGCCAGCGCGGTATTCGGCAGGATGTAATCCTGGAACGGTTTAATTTCCAGGTCGATCCCCTGCTTTGCCAGAATCGGTTTGGCCTGCTCAAGGATCTCCGCATGCGGTACGTTTGATGCGCCAACGGTTAGCGTATCAGCCCAGGAGGCGAAACTAAGGGCGCTTAAGGTTGCTGCGGCGAGTAATGTCAGTGATTTTTTCATGATAATGGTATCCGTATTTTATTAGCGTTTATCTAACAGAGAGGTGATCACATCGCCGCAAAGCTGGATGATGAAGACGATGAGCAGAATCGTCACCGTCGCCACCAGCGTGACGTCGCTGTGGTTGCGCTGGAATCCTTCCAGATAGGCCAAATTCCCTAAACCCCCGGCACCAATGACTCCCGCCATCGCGCTGTAACTAACCAGCGCAATCAGCGTCACGGTGATCCCGGACACCAGAGCGGGAGAAGATTCCGGCAGTAAAACCCGAAAAATAAGCGTACTCAGACGCGCGCCCATCGAACGTGTCGCTTCAATAACGCCTTTATCGACTTCACGCAGGGCAATTTCGACCAGACGCGCATAAAACGGCGCGGCCCCCACGATCAGCGCAGGCAATGCAGCATTGGCGCCGAGAATGGTGCCAACCATCGCTTTGGTAAACGGGATCAGTAGCACGATCAAAATGATGAACGGGATCGAACGGAAGATATTCACCACCAGCGAAATCGCGCTATACACGGCGCGGTTTTGGAACAATGCACCGCGTGCGGTCAGAAACAGCGCCAGGCCAAGGGCGACGCCAAGAACAAAGGTCGCCACGCCAGAAAGCGCTGTCATATAGAGCGTTTCCTGCGTTGCTGCGAATAATTGATCCCATTTCAGATGGGGGAACAGTTCTTCAGCCATGTTGAATCACCTCACCTTCAATGTCGCTATGGCGCAGGTCGGCCAGAATATTGCTCAGTTGCTCTCCGGTAGCCACAACGTGCACCCATAGCTGACCAAACACGCCGTGTGCGGTTTGCGTCATCTTGCCGTGCAAAATGTTAAACGGCAGGCCGTAGCGCAGGGTCAATTCTCCGACCACAGGACGGTGGGTGCGTTGCCCGGTAAACGTTAGCTTGATCACCACGCCGCCCAGTTCGCTTGCCAGTTGTGGGTTGAACTCGTCTTCTTCGGCGTATTGGCTCACCTGACGAACGAATTGTCGGGTAATCGGCTGCTGCGGATGGGTAAAGACGCTGAGCACGTCACCTTCTTCAACGACTTTGCCGTTCTCCATCACCGCCACACGGTCGCAGATTTTGCGAACCACGTGCATTTCATGGGTGATCAACACAATGGTTAATTTGAAGCGACGATTAATATCGAGCAGTAAATCAAGGATCTGATCGGTGGTTTGCGGATCCAGCGCGGAGGTGGCTTCGTCGCACAGCAGTACGTCAGGGTTGTTCGCCAGTGCGCGGGCAATGCCCACCCGCTGTTTTTGTCCGCCGCTGAGCTGGGACGGATAAGCATTCTCGCGACCACTCAACCCAACCAGCGTAATCAGTTCGGCAACCCGCGCTTTGATGGACGCCTTTGGCGCCCCCGCGATTTGCATAGAGAAAGCAATATTTTCGCTAACCGTGCGCGACCACAGTAAGTTGAAATGCTGGAACACCATACTGATTTTCAGTCGCGCCTGGCGCAGAGATTCTCCGCGGGCGGCAGAGATATCGTGGCCGTTAATCGTCACACTGCCCGAGGTCGGCTTTTCCAGACCATTAAGCAAGCGAATTAAGGTGCTCTTACCCGCCCCACTGTAACCAATAATTCCGTAAATCTGCCCCTGCTCAACCGTCAGATTGACGTTATCGACAGCGGTAATAGCAAGCCTGCCTGGCGTAAACACTTTTGAAATATTTTTCAGGACAATCATGTCGTTTGGGTATCCGCTGCTGTTTTAGTTATCCTGCTAGCGCCTTTAGCTGTTTAGCAGTATGGATGTCCAAACGAGTGTAATGAGTGAAATTGGCTTTTAGAATGAATTAAAACGTATTTGATATAATTTTTAGGAATATGTTCTCAACATTGAAAACACCCGTATAAATCTGCTTATTTGGGACGGCAAACGCAGTTTGTTGCGCAACAAATTACTTCTGTGCTCAACGCCTTTATCCATACCGATGAACAAATTAATGAATATTTTTTGTCAAACTGCACAGAAGTGTTTTGAAACAGCGTTTCCATTTTCCTTTTAGATAAAATTCAGCGTATAATGCGCGCCAATTGTCTCTTGAATGGTTTCAGCACATTGACCTGTAAAACTCAACGACTACAAAACTCACCTTCCCGTTGGGCTGAAACGCAAGCACATATTCCTCTGCACGCTCTTTCGATGTCACCTATCCTTAGAGCGAGACATCACCACTTTCGTAACTCAGGTTTAGCTTCCCGTCCGTGCGCGATGGGAGCCAGATTTCCCAATCCTTCTCAACTTAAAGACTAAGACTGTCATGAAAAAGACGAAAATTGTTTGCACCATCGGTCCGAAAACCGAATCCGAAGAGATGTTAACCAAAATGCTGGACGCGGGCATGAACGTCATGCGTCTGAACTTCTCTCATGGCGATTACGCAGAACACGGTCAGCGCATCAAGAATTTGCGCAACGTGATGAGCAAAACCGGCAAAAAAGCTGCCATTCTGCTCGACACCAAAGGTCCGGAAATTCGTACCATTAAACTGGAAGGCGGCAACGACGTTTCTCTGAAAGCAGGCCAGACCTTCACCTTCACCACCGACAAATCCGTTGTCGGCAACAGCGAAATCGTTGCTGTGACTTATGAAGGCTTCACGAAAGACTTGTCCGTTGGCAACACTGTACTGGTTGACGACGGCCTGATCGGCATGGAAGTTACCGCTATCGAAGGTAACAAAGTTATCTGTAAGGTGCTGAACAACGGCGACCTGGGCGAAAACAAAGGCGTTAACCTGCCGGGCGTTTCTATCGCGCTGCCAGCACTGGCTGAAAAAGACAAACAGGACCTGATTTTCGGTTGCGAACAGGGCGTTGACTTCGTTGCGGCATCCTTTATCCGTAAACGTTCTGACGTGGTTGAAATCCGCGAGCACCTGAAGGCGCACGGCGGCGAAAACATCCAGATCATCTCCAAAATCGAAAACCAGGAAGGCCTGAACAACTTCGACGAAATCCTCGAAGCCTCTGACGGCATCATGGTTGCTCGTGGCGACATGGGCGTTGAGATCCCGGTTGAAGAAGTTATCTTCGCGCAGAAGATGATCATCGAGAAATGTATCCGCGCACGTAAAGTCGTTATCACTGCGACCCAGATGCTGGACTCCATGATCAAAAATCCGCGCCCTACCCGCGCTGAAGCTGGCGACGTAGCTAACGCCATCCTCGACGGCACTGATGCAGTCATGCTGTCTGGCGAATCCGCAAAAGGTAAATACCCGCTGGAAGCGGTCACCATCATGGCGACCATCTGCGAACGTACCGACCGTGTAATGACCAGCCGTCTGGATTTCAACAACGACAGCCGTAAACTGCGCATCACCGAAGCCGTTTGCCGTGGCGCGGTTGAAACTGCAGAAAAACTGGATGCTCCGCTGATCGTGGTTGCAACCCAGGGCGGTAAATCTGCTCGTGCAGTGCGTAAATACTTCCCGGATGCCACCATCCTGGCGCTGACCACCAACGAAACTACCGCGCGTCAACTGGTGCTGAGCAAAGGCGTTGTGGCTCAGGTTGTCAAAGAAATCAGCTCTACCGATGATTTCTACCGTCTGGGCAAAGAAGTTGCTCTGGAGAGCGGTCTGGCGCAGAAAGGTGACGTTGTGGTTATGGTTTCTGGCGCGCTGGTTCCAAGCGGCACGACCAACACTGCATCCGTTCACGTACTGTAATAATTCCACCGCGAATTAATTTGCTTAAAAAAGCGCCCTCGTGGCGCTTTTTTTATTTTATCGATAGCCACAATTAATAAAAAATCAAATCGGATTTCACTATCCAATCCGTGATTATCTAAGATGAATCCGATGGAAGCTTTCTGTTTTCACTCGGTTTTTTAGCCGTTTTTGCACAATTCGATGCTTCTTTGAGCGAACGATCAAAAATAAGTGCATTCCCATCAAAAAAATATTCTCAACATAAAAAAGTTTGTGTAATACTTGTAACGCTACATGGAGATTAACTCAATCTAGAGGGTATTAATAATGAATCGTACTAAACTGGTACTGGGCGCGGTAATCCTGGGTTCTACTCTGCTGGCAGGTTGCTCCAGCAACGCTAAAATCGATCAGCTGTCTTCTGACGTTCAGACTCTGAACGCTAAAGTTGACCAGCTGAGCAACGACGTGAACGCAATGCGTTCCGACGTTCAGGCTGCTAAAGATGACGCAGCTCGCGCTAACCAGCGTCTGGACAACGCAGCTACTAAATACCGCAAGTAATAGTAACTGTGTAATAAAAATGGCGCACATTGTGCGCCATTTTTTTTGCTCTGAATTTCTCGTTCCCTGTTATTGCGTAGCGCGTACCTCTGCATTCTCTCCCGGCACACCATTCTGCGCAGACTTCACGTCACTCCCGCTGGTAACAACCGATGCTTGCCCGGCTGTCACAGTGACCGGATAACCCGCGCGACGATACAACGCGCGTTCCACCAGGCTGTTATCCACCGCTTTGTCATCTTTAAACTGGGTAAAACCAGCTGGTAGCACATACGGCATAGTCTGGACGTTTTGTTCCTCTTCGGGCGACAACGGCCGATGCACCTCGACATAGCGCATGCCGTTCGGCTCAATCGAATATTTTATCGGCTCATTAATCACCCTGACCGGCGTTCCTGTTCGAACCTGAGCAAACAATGCCTTGATGTCCGGCGCGTTCATGCGAATACATCCCGAGCTCACTCGCAGGCCGACGCTGTCCGGCGCGCTGGTGCCATGGATCAGGTATTCACCGTTTCCATGCGCCAGACGCAATGCAAAGCGTCCTAACGGGTTATTTGGCCCGGCTGGCACAACCGGAGGCAATGTGATGCCGCGCTCCAGAGAGCGTTTACGGATGCCTGCTGTAGGGGTCCAGGTTGGATTCGGTATTTTTTGCCCTACCCGGGTTTCCATTACCGGAGTTTCCAGTCCCTGTAAACCAATACCGATCGGGAATACCTGAACGATATTCTCTCCCGGCGGGTAGTAATACAGACGTAGTTCCGCCAGATTCACAATAATACCTTCGCGTGGCGCATCGGGCAGCAGTAGCTGCGAGGGAATAGTAATCAGGGTTCCGGGTTTGGGAACAGGGGCAATAGTATTATTCGCTTCGAGGATCAGCATTGCGGCGGTATCAAACTTACGGGCAATCGCCTGTAGGTTTTTATCGCCTTCCTGCACGGTGTAAGTTTGATTTTGCCCAACAAGACGGCTGTTCGCCTGGGGCAACGGATAATCAACCGCCCATGCGGCCTGAATAGCGCTGTAAGCGCCGATTAGCATTAAGGTAATAACAGACGCGCGTTTCATACTCACTCACCCCCCTGGCGTTCCTGCCGGACGGCGGCGAGCGCCAGATCCGGCTTACGAGTCACAGCGTTGCCTTACACGACATTTTCAAGTCGGTCTGAACGTTGACGTGTTTTATCAGTTTAGCTAAGAGTTGCGGCTTTGGCGCGGATAGCCCGAATCATTGCCTCCAGCCCCTGTGAACGAGATGGTGTGAGATGCTGTGCGAGCGCCATTTTTTCAAACCACGGACGCACATCAAAATTCACAATATCCTGGGCCGTCATACGGTCATACAGAATGAAGACCACGGCGATAAGCCCTTTCACAATTGCCGCATCGCTGTCGCCCTGTAGTTCAATAATCCCTTCAGCATTCTGACGCATTACGATCCATACCTGACTTTGACATCCCTGAATGCTATTTTCGGGGCAGTGTTCATCGGCGTTTAATTCCGGCAAACGCTGACCCAGTTCAATGATGTACAGGTATTTCTCTTCCCAATTAGCGCAACGCAGAAAATTACGCAACAACTTTTCTTTATCCGGTAGCGCAGCCATAACGCCTCCCTGTTATCCCAGTAAGTGATGAATACGCTTGAGACCTGTCACCAGGCGATCCACTTCTTCATGGGTGTTGTACATGGCAATCGACGCCCGACACATGGCGGGAACGTTATAGTAGGCCATCAGTGGCATAGCGCAGTGATGCCCCGTCCGCACGGCGATCCCATAGTTATCGAGAAAACTCCCGACGTCATAGGCGTGATGTTTGCCGAGGTTAAAGGCAATCACCCCCAGGCGGTTATCCGGTCCGTAAAGCGTCAAATCCGGCACATCCGCCAGCTGTTCCAACGCATAGCGCATCATGAACTGTTCATATTCGCTGATTTCAGTAAGCCCCAGCGCTGAAACATACTCAATAGCGGCACCAAGCCCGATAATTCCCCCGGTGTTAGGTGTTCCGGCTTCAAAACGCCACGGCGCTTTGGCCCACGTGGTTCCCTGGCTCAGGCTCACGGTCGCAATCATCGAACCGCCGCCTTCCCATGGCGGCATTTCCTGCAGCAGCGACTCTCTGGCATACAGAACGCCAATACCGGTTGGCCCGTAGAGCTTGTGTCCGGAGAAAACATAAAAGTCGCAATCCAGCGCCTGGACATCCACTTGATGATGCATAACCGCCTGTGCGCCGTCCACCAGCACTTTCGCGCCGTATTGATGCGCCAGCGCAATCATCTCACCCAGCGGGTTTTCGGTACCCAGTACGTTTGAAACGTGGGTAATTGCCAGCAGTTGCGTACGCTCATCGAACAGCGCAGGCAACACTTCCAGTTGCAACGTGCCATCGGCATTGAGCGGAATGACCCGCAGTTCTGCGCCCACGCGGGCGCACAGCATTTGCCAGGGAACAATATTGGCATGGTGCTCCATTTCGCTGATGATGATGTTATCGCCAGCCCTGACATTACTGTTGCCCCAACTGTTCGCCACCAGGTTAATGCCTTCCGTGGTACCGCGAACGAACACCAGCTCTTCAGCCGAGCGGGCGTTAATAAACAGCGACGCGAGCTTGCGCACATTCTCCATTTTTTCCGTGGCCTGCGCGCTTAGCGTATGAATACCACGGTGAACCGCCGCATAGCCGTGACGATAAAACTCGGCTTCGGCATCAATCACCTGATTAGGCTTTTGCGCGCTGGCGGCGCTGTCCAGATAAGCCAGCGGTAAACCGTTCACTTCACGCGTCAGGACCGGAAAATCAGCCCGCACTTTTTCAATGGGAAATGTCATGCTACGCCTCCCGGCAAGCGGTGAGCGATCCGCGCCAGTACCAGTTGTTTCAGCGTTTCGTCGCGCAGGGCTTCCGTTAGCTCAGCGGCAAACGCATAGAGAATCATCTGTTGAGCATCCTGCTGACCGATCCCGCGCGAACGCAGGTAGAACATTTGTTCGTCGTCAATCCGCCCTACCGTCGCCCCGTGACTGCATTTCACGTCATCGGCGTAAATTTCAAGCTGTGGTTTGGTGTCCACTTCCGCCAGTTTTCCGAGCAGTAAATTATTGTTGGTCATCTGACCGTCGGTTTTAATAGCGTGTTGAGCGACGTTGATCAGGCCATTGAACACCGCCCGCCCCTTATCGCTGACAATCGTTTTATGCAGTTGGCGGCTGTTGCAATAACCTTTGTTGTGCGCAAGCCAGGTTCGGGTATCGCAGACTTCATTTTTCACCGGCATCGCCAGGCTGTTAAGGCGCAGCGTGGTATTTTCGCCATTAAGCTGGGTACTGGTGTTATGGCGTAACACTGCATCACCCAGCAAGAAACTTTGGCTGACCGCCGAGGCATCTGCACTTAACTGAATATCATTATGGGCAAAGTGGTGGCTGAGTGGATTCTCAAACGCCAGTTTAATGTGGTGCAAATGCGCATTCGCCGCGACGTTCATCGTTAAGCGCGCACCGGTAAAATGACGAAGCTCGCTGAGACTGACATAATGCTCAATAACGGTGGCTTCTGCGCCTTCCGCCAGCTCCAGATGGTGGCGATAGTGCGCCGTATTTACCTCATCGCCCGTCAGTCCCTGGGTAATGTGCAGCAACAGCAGCGGTTTCGCTGGTCGCTGGTTACGCTTGACCAAAATGTGCGTTACGCTGCGGGACAGGCTTTCGGTCAGGTGCAGGAATACTTCCGGCTGGATAGCCGCAGGCAACATCTGACGCTCATCATCAACGGTAATATCAAAGCCGCTACCTTCCACGCTGTCGCTGAGTGTTGGACAAAATTGCCCGTCGACAAACACCAACCGTACCGCATCAATCGCCGGGGCTAACGCGTCACACTGGGCTGGCGTTATTGCGGAGATATTGCTAACGAACCGGCTGTTGGTTAATCCCTCCAGCGGCGTGTATTTCCAGTCCTCATGCTTACGCGTTGGCAGCCCCAGACGCAGCATCTGGTGCAGATGCTGTTGCGCATAGTGCGAACGGGTCTCCCCTTGGGTCTCAAACAGATGGTGCCACTGTTGCAGCACGTTACTGCTGTTCGCTAAGCCAGCCATATCCTTGCTCCTCCAGTTGTTTGACCAGCGTGAAATCGCCGGACTTTACAATTCGCCCCTGGTAGAGAACGTGAACATAATCGGGTTTGATATAGTCCAGGATGCGCTGATAGTGAGTGACGATAATGAATGAACGTTTCCCGTCGCGCAGCGAGTTCACGCCATCGGCGACGATTTTCAGCGCATCAATATCCAGCCCGGAATCTGATTCATCAAGAATGCACAGCTGAGGCTCCAGCACCGCCATTTGCAGAATGTCATTCCGCTTTTTCTCGCCGCCGGAGAACCCGACGTTTACCGAGCGCGTCAGTAAGTCTTCCGGCATTTTCAGCAGCGCTATTTTTTCTTCCATCAGATCCTGGAAGTCGAACCTGTCCAGCGACTCCTCACCACGGTAACTGCGCACCGCATTCAGCGCCGTTTGCAGGAAAAACTGATTACTGACGCCGGGAATTTCTACCGGATACTGAAATGCCATAAAGATCCCTTCACCGGCCCGATCCTCTGGCGACAGTTCCAGTAAATCCTTACCATTAAATTCAACCGTCCCGCCAGTGACTTCGTAGTCTTCACGTCCGGCGAGCGTGGCAGACAGCGTACTTTTCCCGGAACCGTTCGGCCCCATAATGGCGTGGACTTCCCCTGGGCGAATCTCAAGGCTCAACCCACGCAGGATCGCCTTATCTTCAACACTGACCTGTAAATCTTTGATGCTTAACATGTGCTTTCCTTAAATTTTAACCGACGCTGTGTTCAAGGCTGATGGCGAGAAGTTTTTGCGCTTCCACGGCAAATTCCAGCGGCAGTTCAGAGAACACGTCTTTACAGAAGCCGTTGACGATCATCGAAATGGCATCCTCTTCGCTGATGCCGCGTTGCAGACAGTAAAACAGCTGGTCTTCACCAATGCGCGATGTCGTGGCTTCGTGCTCAAGCTGGGCGCTGTTGTTTCGACACTCGACATACGGGAAGGTATGCGCCCCGCAGTCCGCCCCGATCAACATGGAGTCGCATTGGGTATAGTTACGCGCGTTGGTGGCGGTCGGCATAATTTTTACCAGGCCGCGATAGCTGTTCTGACTCTGACCGGCGGAGATCCCTTTCGAGATGATGGTCGATTTGGTGTTCTTACCAATGTGGATCATCTTGGTGCCGGTATCGGCCTGCTGGTGTCCGCTGGTCAGCGCGACGGAGTAGAATTCGCCGATGGAGTTATCGCCGCGCAGGATGCAGCTTGGGTATTTCCAGGTAATGGCCGAGCCGGTTTCCGACTGCGTCCACGACATTTTGCTGTTTTCGCCTTCGCACAGCGCACGCTTGGTGACGAAGTTCAAAATGCCACCGGTATTACCATCACCGGGGAACCAGTTTTGCACCGTCGAGTATTTCACTTCAGCATCTTTGTGGATGATGACTTCCACTACCGCCGCATGCAGCTGGTAGCTGTCGCGTACCGGAGCCGAACAACCTTCGATATAACTGACGTAGCTGCCCTCATCCGCAATCAGAATAGTGCGTTCAAACTGCCCGGTCTTTTCGGCATTAATCCGGAAGTAGGTCGAGAGTTCCATGGGACAACGCACGCCTTTCGGCACATAAATAAAGGTGCCATCGGACGCCACTGCCGCATTTAGCGCGGCAAAGAAATTATCATTACCCGGAACGACGGTTCCCAGATACTGTTTTACCAGCTCGGGATGGTCATGAATCGCCTCACCGAACGAACAGAAAATAATGCCCTGCTCTGCCAGCTTGTCGCGATAGGTTGTCGCCACCGACACCGAGTCGAAAATAGCATCAACCGCCACCTCTTTTCCTTCACGAACCGGCACCCCTAGCTGTGCAAAGGCGTCTTCTACCTCTTTGCTTAAAAAGGCATTCGCCCCTGTTTGCTGAACAGCCCCCGGTTCAGAAGCACAGGTTTCATCACAATTGCCACAGGACGGCGCAGAGTAATAGCTGTAATCCTGATAATTCAGCTTGTCGTAGTGCGCTTTGAGCCAGTGCGGCTCTTCCATGGTGAGCCAAGCGTTAAAGGCATTCAGGCGAAACTCCAGCATCCAGTCGGGTTCATTACGTTTTGCCGAAATCGCGCGCACAACGTCTTCATTGATCCCTTTTGCCAGCTCATCGGTTTGCAGTTGGGTGAAGAAGCCCTCTTTATAATTGAGGTGCCCGCCAGCCCAGGTGTTGACATCATCAGTTGCTTCAGTATTACGAGACATAGTACCGCCTATACCCCAAAACTTTCGCCACAGCCGCATTCGTTCTGGGCTTTCGGGTTATGAAATTTAAATAACTGATTTAATCCTTCGCGAACGAAATCGACTTCCGTCCCGTCGATAAACGGCATCGCCTGTAACGGCACATAAAGTCTGGCGCCTTCCGTTTCAAACAGCAGATCGTCTTTTTCCGGCTCACGGACGGTGTCCAGCACGTAGCCGAATCCCGCGCATCCGGTTTGTTTCACACCTAAACGCACGCCCAACATGTCGGGTTGTTTTGCCACCAGTTCACGGATGTGTGCCGCAGCTGCTGGTGTTAACGTCAAACCACGCCATGCGAAATCGTCTGGGTTAAATGTTCCTGAATGCAATTCCATAGGGTTACCTCGAGTCATTAGCTTTCAAGCTATAACACCATGTTAGTGATAATGATTATCACTTCAACCCCTCAACAGCAGGGGCATTCGGGTTAATCGCCCTTTTTGGCTACTTTTAATAAGCATAGACCCTGCAGCGCGGGTTATCAGAGATGGATTATTTTGTTCAATGCTTTGATTAATAATGGATTATGAAAATCCAATCGTTCAGGCAGGTCAAACATCAAAAGATGTATAGATAATGTCTATTTAAGGAATAGGTCTGAGTTTTTACAGAGATGAAAACGGTTCAAAAAGCATGCAAATAACAAAAAACCCTTAAGTCTGCTTGCTGGCAGGCTTAAGGGTTCCGGCCCCATCCGGCGCTTATCTCCGGCACTCGCAATGGCTTAGCTCTTGAAGGGGCATAAGAATAATCTCACTCCCGGATAAGTTTTGTTTAACACAAATTGCGGTTTGATTATTTTTTGAGCGCAGTCAAGGACATAATTAGCGCGTAGTTTCACTAATTGCATCTAACAACAGGCGTAACCCAGCTGGCTGATGCTCACGAGAAAGATACAACCCGTATATTGGCAGGCGTTTAGGCTGCAGCTCTGGCAGTAACCGAACTAACTTTCCCTGCGCCAACCCTTCTCGCGCTTCCGGCTCCGGTACCAGCGCAATGCCCATACCCGCCAGCGCCGACTCACAGAGCAGCGAAGAGATCCCGGCGCTCAAATTCCCTTTAATTGCAACAGAAACCGTCTGCCCTTGTGCATCAAGAAAGTGCCAGGATTTTCCGGCAAAGCCGCTGTAATAGAGGCAGTTATGCTGCGTAAGATCGTCGAGAGTATCAGGAGTGCCATGTTGGTGCAGATAATCGACAGACGCACACAGCACGGATTCACAGTCCCCCAATCGACGGGCGATGGTCCCTGGCTCGGGGTTATCCGTAATGCGGATCGCCACATCGATGCGTTCCCCAACAAGACTTACCGGCTGATTATTGATCTCAACTTCAATACGCAGCTGCGGATACCGCGCCATAAACGTTGGCAGAACCGGAGCAAGAATATGCATCGCGGTATAATGCGCGCACGCGACACGTAGCGTACCGGAAGGTATCTGCGCAGCACTGGCGGCAGCAATATCCAGTGACAGTTGCGCCAAAGAACGCGTTTTCACTAACGCCTCTTCTCCCGCTGGCGTGATCGTCAGGCGACGCGACGACCGGTGGATAAGCCTTGCCCCCGCCCATTTTTCCATTTCGTCGAGGTAACGACTAACCATCGGTCTGGAAAGCCCCAGCGCACGCGCGGCGGCGCTTAAGCTACCCAAATCACAGATATGGTTAAATACCGTTGCCGCCATCACCCTGTCCATAGCACCCCATCCGATCGTTTTAAGAAACTCAGCATACCCTGATACAGGAATTCTAACAGATGCAAATTTCCTTAAAATACGTGAACTATCAAAAGACAATTTCCTGCATAAGGTTACCTGGTATGAAAGTTAAAACTCTGGCCCTGCTGTTACCTCTGTTCTCCTCTTCTGTCTTCGCCGCTCCGTTACAACTGGACGTCTATAACCCGCAGGATAAGGCTATTTTCCCGGTCTCCTCGACGCTGGTTTCGGGACCGAAAGAGGCGATTTTGTTTGACGCGCAGTTCAGCACCAAAGATGGCGAACAACTGGTACAGATGATTCACGCCAGCGGTAAAACGCTTAAAGCCATCGTAATCACCTCCGGCGACCCGGATTTCTACTTTGGTCTGCAGCCCATCGTCAGCGCCTTCCCGCAGGTAAAAGTGCTGGCAACACCGCATGTGGTAGAGCACATCCGCGCCACGAAAGAGGCCAAACTGCAGTTCTGGGGGCCGCAAATGAAGGACGGCGCGCCAACCTCACTCACCGTGCCGCAAGCCACCACACAAACGCATTTCACTGTTGATGGCGAAACGCTGGAACTACGCCATCCCAACGATTATGCGGCGTATGTCTGGATCCCAGCGAACCGCGCAATCATTGGTGGTACCGGCGTGGCTTCGGGTATTCATGTGTGGACGGCGGATACGCAGTCTGCTGAACAGCGTTCCGCGTGGCGCAATGTGTTAAGCGAGATGCAGAACTTACAGCCTGCTCAGGTGGTCCCGGGGCATTACATTGGCGAACGCCCGACAGACGATAAAGCGATTCGCTTCACCCGGGACTATTTGCAGTCATTTGAGCAGGCGTTAAGCGCGAATAAAGGATCAGCTTACGTGATTAAAACCATGACGGCGGCATGGCCAGGTCTGGCGGATGCCAGCTCTCTGGAGCTAAGTGCGAAGGTTAATACCGGTGAGATGAAGTGGTAAACAAGATTTAACGCTAAAAATAACCCCGAACGCGTGTCGGGGTTTCATTACGATAAGCATACCGGAATCAATGAACGCCCATGCGCCAGGCAAAATAGATCTCTTCTTTCAGTTCAGTTGAAGAGAGCGTCAATAAATCCGCAAACTCCAGCTCAAGTTGTTTCAATCTTTTCAGGTACTGAGCTGGTGAAAGATCGGTTTTATCACGACGTAAAAACTCTATTGCCAGTTGGGCCGGGTCTAATTGGGTAGACATATCATCCTCGCTTGTGTTCAAAACCTGCACAGTATAACACCATTCGCTGTGCAGATAATGACCAAAAGCAATATGCATCACAAAATTGCGGTCGTCAGACGCGATGTGCAGCACAACCGCCCTTGCTCATCGAAGATTTCGATTTGCCATACCTGATGGCGAGAGCCGGTATGGATCGCGCTACACACGCCTCTGACACGCCCTTCCCGCGCAGATCGAACATGGTTGGCATTAACCTCAAGACCCACCACTTTTTGCTCCCCCTGAGTGCACAGGTAGCCAGCCACCGAACCGATGCTTTCCGCCAACACCACCGACGCACCGCCATGTAGTAAACCAAAAGGTTGTTTGGTGCGATGGTCCACCGGCATAGTGGCTTCCAGGGTATCGTCGCCAATATGTTCAAAGCGAATGTCGAGCAACCCCACCATATTTCCTTCACCCATGGCATTTAGCGCCTCAAGAGTGACTTCACGTTTCCAGATCATCCTATAATCTCCAGCAGTGCCTGTAATGGATGGCGAACGCCCGTGCCTTCAACGCGTTTAACCTGGCTACGACAGGAATATCCGGTAGCCAGACACCGATTTCGCGGCAGTCGTTGCAACGCCTGGTGCCATGATAGCTCATAGATCCCCAGCGAGTTCTGGTGATTTTTAACTTCGTGCCCATAAGTGCCAGCCATGCCGCAGCATCCTACACTGACGTTCTCCAGCCTGGCGCCAAAACGGGCAAAAATAGCCGCCCACTGCGCAGGCGCGCCCGGCAGGGCCGTCACTTCGGTACAATGTCCAAAGAAATACCACGCCTCACCGGCAACAGCGACTGGCTGCTGTGACGCCACAACGGTTGATAACCATTCGTTGACCAGCAATACATGGAAATCCCCCCGCTGTTCTCCGAGCGCCAACTTGTATTCATCGCGATAACAGAGCACCAGCGCCGGATCAACGCCCACCATCGGAATGTTCAGTTTCGCCACCCGGTTGAGAAACTCGGATGTCTTTTTCGCTGTTTTGGCAAAACGGTTTAAAAAGCCTTTAATGTGCTGCGCTTTGCCGTTTGGCGAGAACGGCAGCAGTACCGGCTGTAAGCCCAGTTTTTCTACCAGACGGATAAAATCAGCCACCACCTGCGCATCGTAATAGCTGGTGAACGGATCCTGTACCACCAGCACCGTGCGGGCTTTTTGCTCAGGGCTGAGTAATTCGAGCTGCTCCAGCGTCATGTTGGCAGAACGATGACCAACCAACTGACGTTGCAGCGACGGCGCAGACAACAACGGTAAATCCACCATACCGATGTGCTTTTTAGCCAGATTACGCACCAGCGGCTGATTGATGAAAAAGTTAAACGTTTTGGGGGCTCGCGCCATGAGCGGCGCATAGCTCTCGACGGTCGCCACCATATGATCGCGCAACGGTCGCAGATAACGCGTGTGATACAGTTGCAGGAAGCGCGAGCGGAACTCCGGTACATCAATTTTAATGGGGCACTGCGTAGAACAGGCTTTACACGCCAGACAGCCAGACATCGCCTCTTTAACTTCATGCGAGAAATCGTATTCGCCTTTGCGGGCATGCCAACTATTGCGGGTGCGGGCAATCAGCGTGCGTAAACTGGCGCGTTTTTCCGGTAGCTCTTTTTCCAGCTGAACTGGGTCAATTCCGCGATCGGCCAACAAACGCAGCCATTCACGTACCAGCGTGGCACGGCCTTTCGGCGAGTGGATACGGTTGAGGCTGATTTTCATCGACGGGCACATGGGGCTTTTCGCATCAAAGTTAAAGCATAACCCGTTGCCGTTACACTCCATTGCCCCGCGCCACTCTTGCCGCACCGCCAGTGGGATCTGTCGGTCGTAAGTCCCGCGCTTGACGGCATCCACTTTCATCATCGGCGCGTCAACGTCTTCCGGTGGACAGATTTTCCCCGGGTTCAGTCGGTTTTGCGGATCAAATACCGACTTCACTTTGCGCAATTCGCGATACAGTTCCTCTCCGAAGAACGCCGGACTGTATTCTGCACGAAAACCTTTCCCGTGCTCGCCCCACAGCAGACCGCCATATTTTGCCGTCAGCGCGACAACATCGTCAGAAATGCGTTTCATCAGCACTTCCTGCTGCGGGTCGCACATATCCAGCGCCGGCCTGACGTGCAGCACCCCGGCATCCACGTGACCAAACATGCCATAACTCAGACCGTGGCTGTCGAGCAGCGCACGGAACTCGGCAATATAGTCCGCCAGATGCTCCGGCGGAACGCAGGTATCTTCGGCGAACGGAATCGGCTTCGCGGCACCTTTCGCATTCCCCAGCAAACCAACGGCTTTTTTACGCATGGCGTAAATACGCTCCACGCCCGCGAGTTCGGTACACAGTTGCCAACCAATGACACCGGCTTCCTGACGGGCAATTAACCCATCCAGACGTTCACACAGCGCACTAACCTGAGCATCGATCAATGCTTCATCGTCACCCGCAAATTCGACGATATTCAGGCCCAACATTTCTTTATCCGGCACATCGGTAATCAATTCACTTACCGAATGCCAGACGATATCTTCCCGCGCCAGATTAAGCACTTTGGAGTCAACGGTTTCAACCGACAGTGCGCGCGCCTCCACCATGACCGGGGCGTTACGCAATGCTGAATCAAACGAATCATACTTGACGTTGACCAACTGCCTGACTTTGGGCAACGGCGTGATATCCAGGCGGGCTTCGGTAATAAACGCCAGCGTACCTTCAGAGCCGGTAAGAATGCGGGTTAAATCAAACTCGGTCATCTCGTCGTTGAAGACGTGCCGGAGATCGTAACCGGTTAAGAAGCGATTAAGTTTGGGGAATTTGTCAAGAATAAGCTGCCGGTTATCGCGACACCGCTCATACACCGTCTTATAGATGCGACCAATAGTGGTATTGCTGTTGCCCAGCGTTTGGGCGAGTTCGACCGGCATTGGCTGAGTATCAAGAATATCGCCGCCCATCAGCACCGCGCGGATACCCAGCACGTGATCGGAGGTTTTACCGTAAACCAATGAACCTTGTCCGGATGCGTCGGTATTGATCATCCCGCCCAGCGTTGCCCGGTTGCTGGTGGATAATTCCGGGGCAAAGAAATAGCCGTAAGGCTTCAGAAACTGGTTGAGCTGATCTTTGATTACCCCGGCTTCGACCCGCACCCAACCTTCCTGCGGGTTGATTTCAATAATGCGACTCATATAGCGGGACATATCAACAATAATGCCCTGATTCAGCGCCTGACCGTTCGTGCCGGTTCCGCCGCCGCGCGGGGTAAAAATTAACGACGAAAAAAGAGGTTCAGCCGCCAGACGGGCGATCAGCGCCACATCTGCCGTTGAACGCGGGAAAACCACAGCATCAGGAAGCAGCTGATAGATACTGTTATCCGTCGACATTGTCAGCCGATCGGCATAGCTCGTTGCCGTATCGCCCGTGAATCCTTGCTGCTCCAGCGCCTGCAAAAAATTGAGCACCAGTTGAACGACACCTGGCGCCTGAGAAATTTGTGGAATCATTATAGTGACCCTTTCCTGCGGTCTGTGTTGTGAATTTAATCGTTTGCGTGTTGCTTTGCTTGTTGTATCACATTTTTTTCTAATACGCTCAGCAGATTTACAGGCAGAATCCGCCTGTTCAAAACCGCTGAAATTGCTCATCATTACAGGGTGTGATTTAAGTGTTCACGTCGCGTCAACGTTCTGACGCAAAGACAAAGGTGAAAAGTATTTATGGTAAATTTTCGTCAGCCCAGGGATATTGCACAAGTGCTGCTAACGGTGCTGTTTTTAGCCATCATGATTGTGGCCTGTCTCTGGATTGTGCAGCCCTTTATCCTTGGTTTTGCATGGGCGGGTACGGTGGTCATCGCAACCTGGCCTATCCTGTTACGCTTGCAAAA
This sequence comes from Citrobacter sp. TBCS-15, assembly GCF_005280815.1. Lineage (NCBI taxonomy): Bacteria > Pseudomonadati > Pseudomonadota > Gammaproteobacteria > Enterobacterales > Enterobacteriaceae > Citrobacter > Citrobacter sp. TBCS-15. The sequence goes on from NZ_SZWK01000102.1 coordinate 544,419, forward strand.
ACTACTGTGGGGACGCCGTTCACTGGCGGTGCTGGTAATGACCCTGCTGTTGGTACTGTTGTTCATCATTCCTATCGCGCTGCTGGTTAATAGCATTGTTGATGGCAGCGGACCGTTGATCCATGCCGTCACCGCTGGCGATATGACGCTGCCGGATCTGGCGTGGTTGAACAGTATTCCGTTGGTGGGAGCCAAAATGTATGGCGCATGGCACAGCCTGCTGGATATGGGCGGCGCGGCCATTATGGCCAAAGTTCGGCCTTATATTGGCGCCACAACCACCTGGTTTGTCGGTCAGGCTGCGCATATTGGCCGCTTTATGATGCATTGTGGCCTGATGCTGCTGTTCAGCGCCCTGCTGTACTGGCGTGGTGAGCAGGTGGCGTTAGGGATCCGTCATTTCGCGTGTCGTCTGGCATCCAAACGCGGTGATGCCGCCATTCTGCTGGCGGCGCAGGCCATTCGTGCTGTTGCGTTAGGTGTTGTGGTTACGGCTCTGGTGCAGGCGGTCCTCGGCGGCATTGGTCTGGCGGTAACCGGCGTGCCGTATGCGACGCTGCTGGCAGTATTAATGATCCTCTCCTGCCTGGTACAACTGGGGCCGCTACCGGTGCTGGTCCCGGCCATTATCTGGCTGTACTGGACCGGGGATTCAACCTGGGGCACCGTACTGCTGGTGTGGAGCGGCGTAGTTGGAACGCTGGATAACGTCATTCGGCCAATGCTGATTCGTATGGGGGCCGATTTGCCGCTGATCCTTATCCTTTCCGGAGTCATCGGCGGATTAATCGCATTCGGCATGATTGGTCTGTTTATCGGCCCGGTAGTCCTGGCCGTGTCCTGGCGTCTGTTCTCAGCCTGGGTAAATGAAGCTCCTGCGCCGGGGAGCGATCCAGATGAACTCCTCGCCGAAATAGAAAGCAACAAGTAACCCAACGTCAGGCGGCATTGCCGCCTGATTGTTTAGCAGTGTTAATCTATTTCACCCTGGTACTGAGTTAAACCGAACGGTACCCTCCCCGAAGCACTCATTTATGTCGCAAATTCTTTACAGTTTTTAAACTATTGAGATGAATCTGATCGACGCGAAAAATCTGTATGCCTACTATTAGCTCAAGGCTGTAGATCAACACATTGATTTATAAGCATGGAATTCCCCTGAGTGAAACAACGAATTGCTGTGTGTAGTCTTTGCCCATCTCCCACGATGGGCTTTTTTTTGTCCTTCACGCGCCTCTCCACTCGGCTGGTTGTAAAACACAGCACCTCTTCCCCGCTATCCAACAAATAATATTGCACAAAATACTGTGACTCTCTTCAAGCCGAAATATCCACAGCAATGTTATTACTATTCCACCGTCTTTTATGAGGTAATCAAATAATGAACGCATTAGAACTGCAGGTTATCCGCCATATTTTTGCTATGACGGTGGAGGAAAGCGCTATGTATATCTCGTGTGATAATAATGTTGTCGCATGGCAGCAATGGGAAAATGGCGAAAAGGAAATCCCGGATGACATCGCACACATTTGTCAAGAAATGAAAGCCAGGCGGAAAGTAAGAATTAATGCAGTTATCGACAAAATAAACAATCGTATCGGTAATAACACCATGCGCTTTTTCCCCGACCTGAACTCATTTCAGGCGGTTTATCATCACAACGATTTCCTCGACTGGAAAATCTATCAATCGGCTGCTGTTGAACTCTATGCTCACGACCTTGAGCGTTTGTGTTAAGTGTTACAACGCCATACCGATTTAGCCTATTCGCTGAGTAACATATTATGAAAAACACCTATTTCTCCACTGCGATAGGGCTGTACTTTAATTACCTGGTCCACGGCATGGGGGTCATCCTGATAAGCCTCAATATGTCTTCACTGGAACACCAGTGGCAAACCAATGCCGCGGGTGTCTCGATTGTTATTTCCTCACTGGGCATCGGTCGTTTAAGTGTCTTATTAATGGCAGGCATGCTCTCCGATCGCTATGGCCGCCGACCGTTTATTATTTTCGGCATGATCTGCTACCTGATTTTCTTTGTTGGCATCATCAATACTCATAGCATTTTTATCGCCTATGCATTTGGCTTTCTGGCGGGAATGGCCAATAGTTTTCTCGATGCCGGAACCTATCCCAGCCTGATGGAGGCGTTTCCCCGCTCACCCAGTACAGCCAATATATTAATAAAAGCCTTCGTCTCCAGCGGCCAGTTTCTGCTTCCCATGATTATCAGTTTGTTGGTGTGGGCCGAGCTTTGGTTTGGCTGGTCCTTTCTGCTGGCGGCAGCCATTATGATACTCAACGGCGTGTTTTTGTTTCGCTGTCGTTTCCCGACGCATCCAGGGCGTCAAACCTCCACCAGGGCATTACCTGCTCAACGGGAAATCCACCAATCTGAACATCGTTGCTCGATTCTCGATCTTGCCAGTTACACCCTGTATGGCTACATCGCCATGGCGACATTTTATCTGGTAAGCCAGTGGCTGGCGCAGTACGGACAGTTTGTCGCTGGCATGTCCTATACGTTATCTATCAAATTGTTAAGCATTTACACCTGCGGCTCTTTGTTGTGTGTATTGATTACTGCGCCACTGGCGCGCAAAGCGGAACGCGCGACATCGTTGTTGATGCTGTACACATTTATTTCATTTATTGCGCTGCTGATAGTTTGCCTGCATCCGACACCCTACGTGGTTATCGCGTTTGCGTTTGTCATTGGGTTTTCTTCAGCCGGAGGCGTGGTGCAAATCGGTTTAACACTGATGGCGGCACGCTTTCCATATGCGAAGGGTAAAGCGACCGGCATTTACTACAGCGCAGGCAGCATTGCGACTTTCACCATTCCGCTGATTACAGCCAGGATCTCAGAGACCAGCATTGCTCATATCATGTGGTTTGATACTGGTATAGCCGCTGTCGGTTTTCTGTTGGCTCTGTTTATTGGTTATCGCAGCCGCAGCGCCTTAAAGCATCAACTAAAAATGGCGACGGTCGCAAAATAATGGAGATGCAATATTATTCCTCTCCTCTGCAACATAATTGACTGCACTATTAAAATATCAGCAAAAATTCATCAGGAAGAATTAAATTCACAGTTTACGATGCAAAATACCTGGTAAGTTAAACGCCATGCTATGTAGGTTCTATGACTACTGAACGGTATATTAATCACAAGGTCGCCGAAATTTAAAAATATCGACAAGTACGGAACAATTTTAAAATCCGCAAGGAGTTGTGAAAATGTCTCAAAATAAGACCTTTAACACGCCATTTCTTCTGGCGATAACCTGTATTTATTTAAGTTATTTCCTACACGGTATTAGCGTCATTACGCTGGCGCAAAATATGACGTCTCTCGCAGAAAAATTCTCCACAGACAATGCCGGGATTGCCTATTTAATTTCTGGCATTGGTCTGGGACGACTGGTGAGCATTTTATTCTTTGGGGTGCTCTCAGATAAGTTTGGTCGCAAGGCGATTATCCTGCTAGGCGCTATTCTGTATATGCTGTTCTTCTTCGGCATTCCCGCTAGTCCTAATCTGATGATTGCCTTTATTCTGGCCGTTTGCGTTGGTGTGGCTAACTCGGCGCTGGATACCGGCGGCTATCCGGCGTTAATGGAATGCTTCCCCAAAGCATCAGGATCGGCGGTTATCCTGGTTAAAGCGATGGTCTCGTTCGGACAGATGATCTACCCCATTGTCGTCAGCACCATGCTGCTCAACCATATCTGGTACGGCTATGCGGTCGTTATTCCAGGAGTACTGTTCGTCGTTATCACCCTGATGCTGTTAAAAAGCCGCTTTCCCAGCCAGATGGTGGATGCCGGTATCGCCAAAGAGCTGCCACAGATGCACAGCAAACCATTGGTTTGGCTGGAAGGTGTCGCTTCCGTGATGTTTGGTGTCGCGGCGTTTTCAACCTTTTACGTCATCGTGGTCTGGATGCCGAAATACGCAATGGCATTTGCCGGCATGGCGGAAGCCGACGCCCTGAAAACCATCTCTTACTACAGTATGGGTTCGTTGGTCTGCGTATTTATTTTTGCCGCCCTGCTGAAGAAAATGGTTCGACCGATATGGGCAAATGTGTTTAACGCCGGGCTGGCAACCATCACCGCAGCGGTCATCTATTTATATCCCTCTCCGCTGGTGTGTAACGCCGGTTCATTTTTGATTGGGTTCTCTGCCGCTGGCGGTATTTTACAGCTTGGCGTCTCGGTGATGTCAGAGTTTTTCCCCAGGAGTAAAGCCAAAGTCACCAGCGTTTATATGATGATGGGTGGCGTAGCCAATTTTATTATCCCACTAATCACCGGATACCTTTCTAACATTGGCCTGCAGTACATCATTTTGCTGGACTTTGCATTTGCTCTGCTGGCCTTCATCACCGCCATCATCGTCTTTATTCGTTACTACCGCGTATTTGCTATCCCCAAAAATGATGTGCGGTTGGGCGAGCGTTATTTTCAATAAATTGTTTAGAAGGAGTATCAAATGGACGTAACTGCTAAATATGAACTGATTGGTTTAATGGCCTACCCTATCAGACATAGTCTGTCACCAGAAATGCAAAACAAGGCATTAGAAAAAGCGGGACTCCCTTTTACCTACATGGCATTTGAAGTCGATAACTCAACGTTTGCTAACGCGATTGCCGGCTTAAAAGCCTTAAAAATGCGCGGCACCGGGGTTTCAATGCCCAACAAGCAACTGGCCTGTGAATATGTTGATGAATTGACCCCTGCAGCCAAACTGGTCGGCGCGATTAATACCATCGTTAATGATGATGGTTACCTGCGCGGTTACAATACTGATGGTACTGGTCATATTCGCGCCATTAAAGAAAGCGGCTTCGATATTAAAGGTAAAACCATGGTACTGTTGGGCGCAGGTGGCGCGTCTACGGCTATTGGCGCGCAGGCGGCGATTGAAGGCATCAAAGAAATTAAGCTGTTTAACCGTAAAGATGAGTTCTTTGCTAAAGCGCAGGCGTTCGCCAAACGCGTTAATGAAAACACCGATTGCGTTGTGACCGTTATCGATCTCGCCGATCGACAGGCTTTTGCTGACGCGTTGGCCAGCGCGGATATTTTGACCAACGGCACAAAAGTCGGCATGAAGCCGCTGGAAAACGAATCTCTCGTGACCGACGTTTCCCTGCTGCGCCCGGACCTGCTGGTAACCGAATGCGTTTATAATCCGCATATGACCAAATTATTGCAACAGGCGCAACTTGCGGGTTGCAAAACAATTGATGGTTACGGCATGTTGTTATGGCAAGGGGCTGAACAATTCAAACTCTGGACCGGGAAAGATTTCCCACTGGAGTATGTGAAACAGGTTATGGGTTTTGCAGCCTGACGGGCACGCATTTGTAATATATTTAAAGGGTAATCAATGAAAACCGTAACCGTAAGAAACCTCGTCATTGGCGAGGGTGCGCCGAAGATCATTGTCTCGCTGATGGGTAAAGACATCCCCACGGTAAAAAGCGAAGCGCTGGCCTATCGCGAAGCGGATTTCGACATTCTGGAATGGCGCGTTGACCATTTCAGCGATGTCTCTTCCACAGATGCCGTGCTGGAAGCGGCTCGCACCATCCGCGATGTGATAGCGGACAAACCGCTACTTTTCACTTTCCGCAGCGCCAAAGAAGGCGGTGAACAGGCACTGTCTGTCGAAAACTATATTGCACTTAACCGTGCAGCAGTAGACAGCGGTCTGGTGGATATGATCGACCTGGAACTTTTCACCGGTGATGAGCAGGTTAGAGCGACCGTCGAACATGCCCACGCGAAAAATGTCAGCGTGATTATGTCGAATCATGATTTCCATAAGACGCCAGCCGCGGAGGAGATCATCCAGCGTCTGCGTAAAATGCAGGAACTTGGCGCGGATATTCCTAAAATCGCCCTGATGCCGCAAAACAAAACGGATGTGCTGACATTGTTGGGCGCTACGCTGGAAATGCATGAGCGCTATGCGGACCGGCCGATAATTACCATGTCGATGGCTAAAACTGGGGTGATTTCACGTCTCTCCGGCGAGGTTTTCGGTTCAGCAGCCACCTTTGGAGCAGTGAAAAAAGCGTCTGCCCCGGGACAAATTTCGGTCGCCGATCTACGTACTGTATTAACGATATTGCATCAGGCTTAATAACAGAATATATCCACATTACGATTAGCAATGCCCTGCCCCAGATATTCGCTTAACCACGAATATCTGGCTGGCAGCTAAGCCTGATTAAATTAACTCACAATATTATTGTCGACTATAACGACAGGTAGTCGCACGCATATAATCTGGAGTTTATATGAAATTTCCGAGACCAAACCGTATCGATGGTCGGGTACCCGTATTATCCGCAGCAGAAGCCATTAATTATATTCCTGATGAAGCAACACTTTGTGTATTAGGCGCAGGTGGCGGTATTCTTGAAGCAACTACATTAATTAATGCATTGGCAGAAAAATACAAAAACACGCAATCACCACGTAATTTATCATTAATTAGCCCAACGGGATTGGGTGACCGTGCCGACCGCGGAATCAGCCCGCTGGCGCAGGAAGGTTTAGTCAAATGGGCGCTCTGCGGCCACTGGGGGCAATCGCCACGAATCTCCGACCTGGCGGAGCAGAATAAAATCGCTGCCTATAACTATCCTCAGGGCGTATTGACCCAAGCTCTGCGAGCATCAGCAGCCCACCAGCCTGGCATTCTGAGTGACATCGGTATCGGTACGTTTGTCGATCCTCGCCAGCAGGGCGGCAAACTGAATGAGGTGACGACCGAAGATCTGATCAAAGTGGTGGAAATCGATAACAAAGAGTACCTCTATTACAAAGCCATTGCGCCAAACATCGCTTTTATTCGCGCGACTACCTGCGATAGCGAAGGCTACGCCACCTTTGAAGATGAAGTGATGTATCTCGATGCGCTGGTGATTGCCCAGGCCGTACACAACAACGGCGGGATCGTCATGATGCAGGTGCAAAAAATGGTGAAGAAAGCCACTTTGCATCCGAAAGCGGTGCGTATCCCGGGCTATCTGGTCGATATTGTGGTCATCGACCCCGACCAAACGCAACTGTACGGTGGCGCGCCGGTTAACCGTTTTATTTCCGGCGATTTTGTCCTTGATGACAGCCAGCAAATTGCCCTGCCGCTTAACCAGCGTAAACTGGTGGCCAGACGCGCGCTGTTCGAAATGCGTAAAGGCGCAGTCGGCAACGTTGGCGTGGGCATCGCCGACGGGATTGGCCTTGTCGCCCGCGAAGAAGGTTGTGCCGACGATTTTATTCTGACGGTCGAAACCGGCCCGATTGGCGGCATTACGTCTCAGGGCATCGCTTTTGGCGCCAACGTTAACACCCGCGCCATTCTGGATATGACCTCCCAGTTTGACTTCTACCACGGCGGCGGGCTGGATGTGTGTTATTTAAGTTTTGCTGAAGTGGATCGGCACGGCAACGTCGGCGTACATAAATTCAATGGCAAAATTATGGGCACCGGCGGTTTTATCGATATTAGCGCCACCTCCAAGAAAATTATTTTCTGCGGCACGTTAACTGCCGGAAGTTTGAAAACGGAAGTTGCCGATGGCAAGTTAAATATCATGCAGGAAGGTCGGGTGAAAAAATTCGTTAACGAATTACCTGAAGTGACGTTCAGCGGGAAAATTGCCCTTGAGCGTGGTCTCGATGTGCGCTACATCACCGAACGCGCTGTATTTACGCTAAAAGAAGATGGCCTCCATTTAGTTGAAATTGCGCCAGGAGTCTCTTTGCAGGAAGACATTCTCGACAAAATGGACTTCACGCCGATTATTTCCCCAGACCTGAAATTGATGGACGAAAGATTATTTATCGATGCCTCGATGGGCTTTGTATTACCCGACGCAGCCAATTAAAAGGAGTACCCTGATGGACTTTTCATTAACTGAAGAACAAGAACTGTTGCTTGCCAGCATTCGCGAGCTGATTACCAGCAATTTCCCGGAGGAGTATTTCCGCACCTGCGATCAGACGGCGACTTATCCGAAGGAATTTATGCGAGCCCTTGCGGACAACGGCATTTCGATGCTGGGCGTTCCGGAAGAGTTTGGCGGCATCCCGGCTGATTACGTCACCCAGATGCTGGCGCTGATGGAAGTGTCAAAATGTGGCGCGCCCGCATTTTTGATCACCAACGGTCAGTGCATCCACAGTATGCGACGTTTTGGTTCCGCCGAGCAGTTGCGTAAAACAGCAGAAAGCACCATGGAAACGGGCGATCCGGCGTATGCGCTGGCATTAACCGAACCGGGAGCAGGCTCCGATAATAATAGTGCCACCACCAGCTACACCCGCAAAAATGGCAAGGTGTATCTCAACGGGCAAAAAACATTTATCACCGGAGCTAAAGAGTATCCGTACATGCTGGTCCTGGCTCGCGACCCGGAGCCGAAAGATCCGAAGAAAGCCTTTACGCTGTGGTGGGTGGATTCTAAGAAACCGGGCATTAAGGTTAACCCACTGCATAAAATCGGCTGGCACATGTTAAGCACCTGCGAAGTCTATCTTGATAACGTTGAAGTGGACGAAAGCGATATGGTCGGCGAAGAAGGCATGGGCTTCCTCAACGTAATGTACAACTTTGAAATGGAACGCCTGATTAACGCCGCGCGCAGCACGGGCTTTGCCGAATGCGCCTTCGAAGATGCCGCCCGCTACGCTAACCAGCGCATCGCATTTGGTAAGCCGATTGGTCATAACCAAATGATCCAGGAAAAACTGGCGCTGATGGCAATAAAAATCGAAAACATGCGCAATATGGTGCTGAAGGTCGCCTGGCAGGCCGATCAGGAACAGTCGCTGCGAACCAGTGCGGCACTGGCAAAACTGTATTGCGCACGTACGGCAATGGAAGTGATTGACGACGCGATTCAGATCATGGGCGGACTAGGTTACACCGATGAAGCACGCGTATCCCGATTCTGGCGCGATGTCCGCTGTGAGCGGATTGGCGGTGGTACCGATGAAATCATGATTTACGTCGCGGGTCGCCAAATCCTGAAAGATTATCAAAATAAGTAAGCGGTATAACTGACCGGATAGCGCAGATGCGCTATCCGGGACCGTGCGGGGGAATCAGACTTCAGGCATCAGGCATTCTTGCTCAGCAAGGTTATTTTTAAACTGCTTACGATAATCGCTGGGAGTACATCCCACATGCCGCTGAAAAAGTTTGGCAAAATGATCGACGTTTTCATACCCTACCCGCCACGAAATTTCCGCCAACGAGGCCTCGGTATTGGTCAGGGAAAATTTCGCCTCTGTCATTCGTCGCTGAATAACATAATTGATGGGTGAAATACGATACTCCCGGGTAAATTCATGACAGATATAGCTCACGCTGGCGCGGAATTTTTTAGATAACTGTTCGAGAGTGATCTTTTCGCGGAAATTGTTATTTAAATAGACTAATACATCTTTAATTAGGACATCTTTTTTAATATATCCCTGTTCAGAGCGGTAAGCATTTTTAAAGTTTTCGTAATATAAAACGGTTAATGCATACGCGAATGCGTCATAAGCAGAAGATGTCAGGTTGTTCTTACTCTGCGGGAGCATCACCCCCAGTTCATTAAAAATACTCTTAATAACCTCTTTACCCTGACTGACGCTAATGACCGGACACGAGTGCGTCTGCAATAGCTGATTATCCTGCCAGCCGTTAAACCGAAAACCATAGAGCGCACAGGTGTAAGTGGTAGCCGGTGCGCTGCTATCAGATGCAACCGCATGCAATCGCCCTTGCTCAATCACCACAATGTCCCCGGCATGCGCGACATATAGCGAAGAGTCGATGATTAATCTTGCAACACCCTTTTTGACATAGATAAGCTCCGTTTCATTATCATGAACATGATGGCCGGACTCCCAGTTAGGATCATCGCTAATGACGAATCGGGAAAGTCTCGGCGTTTTCCCCTGCTCAAAAAGGGTCTCCATGGCATTATCAAAGCAGCGTTGATACATGACAACCTCCACCTAAAGGCAGTAATTTTGCGAATAATTAATATCGGAAAGCGAAAACGATAATGATGTTATACAACGTTATTCCTTGCTGGCGAAACAAAATTATTTGCGTCGACTGCAAGATGATACCTCCTGCCCCGTCGCGCTGTTCTCCACGATTATTGCCGTTTTATAAAAAACGAAAAGAATAAATGTTATTAATTCAACATTAACAATTTACATATCAGAAACAAATTAAGCGTATAAACGCTAAAAAACAGGATGCATTTCGCAATTATCCTTCCCTGGTTTGTGTGTTCTTTTTTTTCTTCAGTACACACTCCCGAGTTCCCGTTTATAAAACAAGCATCCCCGCAGCATTTTTTTTTGCAAGATTGTTGGGAATGAAAACAGATTGCTCCGTCGAAAACAGTCCCCTCTCTGCCGCACACTATTTTCAGTTAATTTTCCCTACTGTGGATGACTGGAGATGCCATGAAAATAATAACCTGCTTTAAGTTGGTGCCTGAAGAACAGGACATTGTTGTTACCCCACAGCGTTCGCTTAACTTTGACCGGGCCGACGCCAAAATCAGCCAGTTTGATCTGAATGCGATTGAGGCCGCGGCGCAACTGAGTACGGAAGGTGATGAAATCGTCGCTTTAACCGTGGGCGGCTCGCTACTGCAAAATTCCAAAGTGCGTAAAGACGTGCTGTCGCGTGGACCAGACAGTTTGTTCATGGTGCAGGATCCACAGCTGGAGCATTCATTGCCCCGCGACACCGCTCAGGCGCTGGCCTGCGCGGCCAAAAATATGAATTTCGACCTGATGCTGTTCGGCGAAGGATCGGGGGATATCTACGCCCAACAGGTTGGCTTACTGGTTGGCGAACTGTTGCAACTCCCGGTGATTAACGCCGTCAGCAACATCCAACGTAACGGCGACCGCATTATGGTTGAGCGCACGCTGGAAGATGAGGTCGAAGTGATTGACCTGCCGCTTCCCGCTGTACTCTGCGTAACCTCGGATATCAACACGCCGCGTATTCCCTCAATGAAAGCCATTCTCGGCGCGGGTAAAAAGCCCGTCACGCCGTGGCAAGCCAGCGATATTGGCTGGACGCCTGCGTCACCATTAGCAGAACTGGTGAGCCTCACCGTACCGCCACAAACAGAACGTAAGCACATCATTCTGGAAAATGACTCAGCTGAAGCCATAGCCGAACTGGCGGAACACCTGAAAAAAGCCCTGAACTAAGCTCAACGGAGAGAAATTGTCATGAGTAAATTAGCTAACGTATGGGTGTTCAGCGATAACGTAGAACGCTACGCAGAATTAATGACCGGCGCGCGCCAGTGGGGTGAACACGTCCATCTAATTGTCCAAGGCAGCGAACAGGCTAATCAGGTCAAACCTCTGGGTGCCGATGAGATAATCGTGCTCGAAGCCCCCTCCGGTTTACAGCGTGTAGAAAATTACGCCGAAACCATCGCAGCGCTGATGCAAGAACACGCCGGAATGCTGTTGATGCCCGCCACAAAGCGCGCGAAATCACTTGGGGCACGGTTAAGCATCCAACTCAATGCCGCGATGGTTAACGACGCAATATCGGTGACGCTTGAGGATAACACCGTGTTCGCAGAGCACCGCATGTATGGTGGTCTGGCATTCGGCAAAGAAAAAATCAAAAGCGCGCTGGCAATTATCACGCTAGCCCCAGGCCTGCTTGAACCCGTAGCGGAAAACGCATCGCACAATTGCCCTGTTGTCTCGGCAGCTTACATCGCACCGCTTCATGAAATTATGTGTCAGGAACGTCGCGCCAAATCCGTGAGCAGCGTGGACCTCAGTAAAGCAAAACGTGTGGTTGGTGTGGGTCGCGGCCTGGTTGCGCAACACGATCTGGAGATGGTGCACCAGCTGGCATCCGTACTGGGGGCTGAAGTGGGTTGTTCGCGCCCGATTGCCGAAGGCGAAAACTGGATGGAGCGCGAACGCTACATTGGCGTTTCTGGTGTGTTACTGAAGTCAGACCTTTATCTGACGTTGGGCATCTCAGGACAAATTCAACACATGGTCGGCGGTAATGGCGCGAAAGTCATTGTCGCTATCAACAAAGACAAGAAAGCCCCTATTTTCAATTACGCCGATTACGGCCTGGTAGGCGACATCTATAAAGTTGTTCCGGCTCTTATCGAACATCTCAGCCGCTAATCCCCCATTTAACGCACATCTCCCGCTGCCTTGCGGCGGGAAAGGAGCATAAAGCATGTCAGATGAAAAATTTGATGCCATTGTGGTCGGTTCTGGCGTGGCGGGTACCGTTGCAGGCTACGTTATGGCGAAGGCCGGGCTGGAGGTGCTGGTCATCGAACGCGGAAACAGTGCGGGCAGTAAAAATATGACCGGTGGGCGACTCTACGCGCATAGTCTGGAACGCATCATGCCAGGATTCGCGCAAGAAGCGCCACTCGAACGTAAAGTGACCCGCGAAAAAATATCCTTCCTGACCGAAGAGAGCGCCGTAACGCTCGACTTTCATCGGGAAAAAGACAACGCGCCAGCACAGGATTCTTACACCGTGTTGCGCAACCGGCTTGATCCCTGGCTGATGGAAAAAGCAGAACAGGCAGGCGCGCAGTTCATCCCCGGCGTCCGCGTTGATGCGCTGATCCGCGAAGGTACCAGAGTCACCGGCGTGCAAGCCGGTGACGATATCCTCGAAGCCAATATTGTCATCCTGGCCGATGGCGTCAACTCAATATTAGGACGGTCGCTGGGGATGATCCCTCCCTCTTCTGCTCACCACTATGCTGTTGGCGTAAAGGAGTTGATCGGCTTACCTCCGGCTGTGATTGCAGATCGATTCAACCTCTCAGGCGATGAAGGCGCAGCCTGGCTGTTTGCCGGTTCACCGTCCGATGGACTGATGGGGGGAGGCTTTCTGTATACCAACCAGGACTCGGTCTCTCTGGGGCTGGTATGCGGGCTGGGGGATATTGCTCACGCGACGAAAAGTATTCCGCAGATGCTGGAAGACTTTAAGCAACACCCGACTATTCGTCCGCTGATTGCGGGAGGAGAACTGCTGGAGTATTCCGCACATATGGTGCCGGAAGGCGGGCTGGCAATGGTACCCAAACTGGTTGATGACGGCGTAATGATCGTCGGCGATGCCGCGGGTTTCTGTCTGAATCTGGGTTACACGGTGCGTGGTATGGATTTAGCAATAGCCTCCGCAGAAGCCGCCGCCCAAACCGCCATTGCAGCCAAAGAACGCCGGGACTTCTCCGCCAGCAGCCTGATGGACTACAAACGCGCCCTTGAACGGGGCTGTGTGATGCGTGATTTACAGCATTTTCGCAAGATCCCGGCGCTGATGGAAAACCCGCGCTTGTTCACCCAATACCCTCGCATGGTCGCGGATATCATGAACGATATGTTCACCGTTGACGGACGTCCGAACCAGCCGATTCGTAAGATGATGATGTCCCATGCGAAGAAAATTGGGTTGATGAACTTACTGAAAGACGGCATCAAGGGGGCAACTGCGCTATGAGTCAGGACAATACCGTTAACGTCGACGTCAAGCTGGGCGTCAATAAATTCAATGTCGATGAAGGTCACCCGCACATTATTCTGGCCGAACATCCCGACCTTAACGAATTTCGCAAACTGCTGAAGGCCTGTCCCGCCGGACTGTATAAGCAGGACGAGAGTGGAAATATTCATTTTGATTCTGCTGGCTGCCTGGAATGTGGCACCTGTCGGGTGCTGTGTGGCGATACGATCCTCGAACAATGGGAGTATCCGGCAGGAACATTTGGCATTGATTTCCGCTACGGCTAACGGACTGAACCGTTGCACCCCGGATCGGCCTCCACGGCCAATCCGGTCAGACGTATGCCGATATTATCCTGGGAATAACGAATGAGTATCACACTAACGTTTAACGCCGAACGTCGCGAAGCCTGGCGACAACAAGGTTTATGGGGAGATGCTTCGCTTGGCGATTACTGGAACCAAACAGCCAGAGCCATGCCGGATAAAATCGCCGTGGTTGATAATCATGGCGCTTCATATACCTATACCGCACTCGACGGTGCCGCCAGCAGTCTGGCGAGCTGGTTTTTAGCCTGCGGTATTCAACCCGGCGATCGCGTCGCTTTCCAGTTGCCGGGCTGGTGCGAATTTACCATTATTTATCTGGCCTGCCTGAAAACCGGAGCCGTTTCCGTCCCGTTACTACCCGCCTGGCGCGAAGCGGAGTTGGTATGGGTATTGAATAAATGCAAAGCGAAGATTTTTTTCGCACCTACCCTGTTTAAACAAAGCCGACCGGTCGATTTGATCCTCCCCTTACAAAACCAGTTACCGCATCTGCAACAGATTGTCGCCGTGGATAAACTGGCGCCGGCAACCACCTCGCAGGCGCTCAGCCAACTGCTTTTAGCCCCGCCGTTGAGTCAAACGATTAACGTCCACGCGGATGAACTGGCAGCGGTACTGTTTACCTCCGGGACCGAGGGAATGCCGAAAGGCGTAATGTTAACTCACAATAACATTCTTGCCAGCGAACGCGCCTACTGCGCCCGTCTCAATCTCACCTGGCAAGATGTGTTTTTAATGCCCGCGCCGCTTGGCCACGCTACCGGTTTTCTGCACGGCGTTACCGCACCATTTTTAATCGGCGCACGCAGCGTGTTGTTGGATATTTTTACTCCAGACGCCTGTCTCGATGTGCTGGAGCAACAGCACTGCACCTGCGTACTCGGCGCAACGCCATTTGTCTATGACATGTTGTGTCGCATGGAAAAACGCTCCTGCGATCTCTCCTCGCTACGCTTTTTTCTATGCGGAGGTACCACCATTCCGCAAAAGATTGCCCGTGACTGCCAACGGCTCGGCATTAAATTGTTAAGCATATATGGCTCAACGGAGAGCTCGCCGCATGCGCTGGTCAATCTCGATGATTCACCTTCCCGCATGATGACCACCGACGGCTATGCTGCCGCAGGGGTCGAAATTAAAGTCGTCGATGAAGCGCGCAATACCCTGCCCGCAGGAGTAGAAGGTGAAGAAGCCTCGCGTGGTCCCAATGTTTTTATGGGCTACCTCGATGAACCCGAACTGACCGCCCGTGCGCTGGATAAAGAAGGTTGGTATTACAGTGGCGACTTGTGCCGGATGGACGACGCGGGATACATCAAAATCACCGGGCGTAAAAAAGACATTATTGTGCGCGGTGGGGAAAATATCAGCAGCCGCGAGGTGGAGGATATTTTATTGCAGCATCCACGCATTCATGATGCCTGCGTTGTCGCGATGCCGGACGAACGGTTAGGTGAAAGGTCGTGCGCTTATGTGGTACTAAAAGCCCCGCATCATTCGCTGTCGCTGGAATCTGTCGTCGCCTTTTTTAGCCGCAAACGGGTGGCAAAGTATAAATACCCGGAGCATATCGTGGTTGTCGAGAAGTTACCGCGCACAGCGTCCGGTAAGGTACAAAAATACCAGTTGCGTCAGGATATTATTAAACGTTTGAGCATGGAGAGTGTTGCAGGATAGAGTGCCGGATGGCGATGCTAACGCATCTTATCCGGCCTACGTTAAATAGGCCGGATAAGGCATGATATTACTTGTTCAGTTCAGCCAGGCTCAGCCAGGTCTGTACTACGGTGTCCGGGTTCAGCGACAGACTGTCGATCCCCTCTTCCATCAGCCAGGCCGCGAAGTCTTCGTGGTCAGAAGGTCCCTGACCGCAAATACCCACGTATTTGCCCTGTTTCTTAGCAGCGCGAATCGCCATCGACAGCAGCGCTTTCACCGCGTCGTTACGCTCATCAAACAGTTCAGAAACCACACCCGAGTCACGGTCCAGGCCCAGCGCCAGCTGCGTCATGTCGTTTGAGCCGATGGAGAAGCCATCGAAGTACTCAAGGAACTGTTCTGCCAACAGGGCGTTAGACGGGATCTCGCACATCATGATGATCTTCAGGCCATTCTCACCGCGTTTCAGCCCCTGACGCGCCAGCTCTTCAACCACCGCTTTCGCCTGGGCAACGGTACGTACAAACGGTACCATCACTTCAACGTTAGTCAGACCCATGTCGTTACGGACACGTTTCACCGCGTCACATTCCAGTGCGAAACAGTCGCGGAAGCTGTCTGAAACGTAACGGCCCGCCCCGCGGAAGCCCAGCATTGGGTTCTCTTCGTGCGGTTCATAACGCTCACCGCCAACCAGGTTAGCATATTCGTTGGACTTAAAGTCCGACATACGCACGATGACGCGTTTCGGATAAAACGCCGCGCCCAGCGTCGCGATCCCTTCCGTCAGACGACCAACGTAGAATTCACGCGGAGAGTCGAAACCTTTCATCATGCCGCGGATTTCATTTTGCAGCTCAGGCGTCTGGTCATCGAACTCCAGCAGCGCACGGGGGTGCACGCCGATCATGCGGTTAATGATAAATTCCAGGCGCGCCAGACCAACGCCTTCGTTCGGCAGGCAGGCAAAGTCGAAAGCCCGGTCCGGGTTGCCGACGTTCATCATCACCTTCAATGGCAGATCCGGCATAGTCTCCACGCTGGAGCTCTTCACGCTGAAATCAAGCATCTCAGCGTAAACATAACCGGTGTCGCCTTCGGCACAGGAGACAGTGACCTTCTCACCATCCTTCATGCGCTCGGTGGCATCGCCACAGCCAACCACGGCAGGGATCCCCAGTTCACGGGCAATGATCGCCGCGTGACAGGTACGGCCGCCACGGTTGGTCACAATCGCCGCCGCTTTCTTCATGATCGGTTCCCAGTCCGGGTCGGTCATATCAGTCACCAGTACGTCGCCGGGCTCAATACGGTTCATTTCGCTGATGTCGTGAATAACTTTGACCGGGCCGGCGCCAATGCGGTGACCGATGGCGCGAC
This sequence comes from Citrobacter sp. TBCS-15, assembly GCF_005280815.1. Lineage (NCBI taxonomy): Bacteria > Pseudomonadati > Pseudomonadota > Gammaproteobacteria > Enterobacterales > Enterobacteriaceae > Citrobacter > Citrobacter sp. TBCS-15. The sequence goes on from NZ_SZWK01000102.1 coordinate 561,357, forward strand.
CTTCAGCAATAATTTTACCCTGGGCGTGCAGCGTATACCGCTCCATCACCTGCCCGCGAGAACGCACGGTTTCCGGACGAGCCTGAACAATGAACAGCTTGCCTGTATGACCGTCTTTCGCCCATTCGATGTCCATCGGACGACCGTAGTGCTTCTCGATCTGTACCGCCTGCTTCGCCAGTTCCTGCACTTCGTCATTGGTCAGAGAGAAAATATCGCGCTGTTCCTGCGGCACATCCTCAATGGTCACCTGCTTACCGTGTTCCTGGGTTGGCGCGTAGACCATACGGATTTTTTTCGATCCCATGGTGCGACGAACGATAGCCGGACGGTTAGCCGCCAGAGTCGGTTTGTGCACGTAGAACTCATCCGGGTTAACGGCCCCCTGCACCACCATCTCGCCCAGGCCCCATGCGGAAGTGATAAACACCACCTGGTCGAAACCGGATTCGGTATCGATGGAGAACATAACGCCTGAGGACGCAAGGTCGGAGCGCACCATCCGCTGGACGCCAGCAGAAAGCGCCACGCCACGGTGATCATAGCCCTGGTGAACACGATAAGAGATCGCGCGGTCGTTAAACAGCGAAGCAAATACGTGTTTGATAGCGACCAGGACAGCATCGAAGCCCTGGACGTTGAGGAAGGTTTCCTGCTGACCTGCAAATGACGCATCTGGCATATCTTCTGCGGTGGCGGAAGAACGCACGGCAAAAGAGGCATGGGCATCGTCTGCTGACAGCTGCGCGTAGGCATCGCGGACGGCATTTTCCAGCTCCGGCTGGAAAGGAGTGTCGATAATCCACTGGCGGATCTGTGCCCCGGCTTTCGCAAGCTCGGTAACATCATCAATATCCGTTTTATCCAGCAGCTCATAAATGCGCTGGTTTACACCGCTTTGGTCCAGAAACTGGTTAAACGCATCGGCGGTTGTTGCAAAACCATTCGGTACGGAAACACCCATACCGGAAAGGTTAGTAATCATTTCACCCAGGGAGGCATTTTTGCCCCCAACTCTGTCTACATCATTCATGCCGAGTTGGTTATACCAAAGCACCAGCGGTGACGAGCCATTGTTGGACATCGAACAATCCTTATATATGAACGAGGTTAGGAAACTCAATTTTGCGTATTTATCTTTGCATATTTACCGCGGCGAAAAAAACGGTGAATCGTTCAAGCAACTTTATTTTTTATTTTTTAAGATTGTTTCCGCATTTGCGCAAACCCGCGAGCGACACGGGATCACCACAAAAACTATCGGTATAAACATTTGTTCCGAAAAATGAAATGTACTTTTCATTAAATATAAAAATAGCGTTTCAGTTTATAAAAGTGATAGCGCAATATTCGCTTCTGGCGAATTTTAATTTATGCTTTCAGAGAATTATGTCTGCCCCAGGATGCGCAAAATGGATAATGCTGTTGATCGTCACGTTTTTTATATTTCTGATGGTACGGCCATCACCGCCGAGGTATTGGGCCACGCGGTAATGTCGCAATTTCCGGTCACTATCAACAGCATTACGCTGCCGTTTGTTGAAAACGAGAGTCGCGCGCGCGCGGTTAAAGACCAGATTGATGCCATTTACCAACAAACCGGCGTGCGTCCTCTGGTGTTTTACTCCATCGTCTTGCCGGAAATCCGCTCAATCATTCTGCAAAGCGAGGGGTTTTGTCAGGATATCGTGCAGGCGCTGGTCGCCCCATTGCAGCAAGAGATGAAGCTCGACCCAACGCCGATAGCCCATCGTACCCACGGCCTGAATCCCGGCAACCTCAACAAGTACGATGCGCGTATTGCCGCCATTGATTACACTCTTGCCCATGACGATGGTATTTCGTTGCGCAACCTCGATCAGGCACAGGTGATCCTGCTCGGCGTTTCCCGTTGCGGCAAAACCCCGACCAGTTTGTATCTGGCCATGCAATTTGGTATCCGCGCGGCCAACTACCCCTTTATTGCCGATGATATGGATAACCTGGTGCTGCCCACGTCCCTGAAGCCGCTGCAGCATAAACTGTTCGGCCTGACCATCGACCCCGAACGCCTGGCGGCGATCCGCGAAGAGCGACGCGAGAACAGCCGTTATGCCTCTCTGCGCCAGTGTCGGATGGAAGTTGCCGAAGTGGAAGCACTGTACCGGAAAAATCAGATCCCATGGTTGAACAGTACCAATTACTCGGTAGAAGAGATTGCCACCAAGATCCTCGACATTATGGGGCTGAATCGCCGCATGTACTAGAATGCTAGTGCATTGGTTCGATTTTTTGTTATTATGCTCGCCACCAGGCCGGATGAGTGTGATATTGTGATGCACATCACTTCCCGGTAGTCCTGCCGTTGAAGCAACAAATTTCTGAGACAAGTAATGAACAGAACCGATGAACTCCGTACTGCGCGTATTGACAACCTGGTCACTCCAGCAGAGCTTGCGCAGCGGCATCCTGTTTCGTCCTCCGTCGCCCGTCATGTTACGGACTCCCGACGCCGGATAGAAAAAATATTGAACGGTGAAGACCCCCGTTTGCTGGTGATCGTAGGCCCTTGCTCGATTCACGATCTTGATGCCGCAGTGGAATACGCCACGCGTCTACAGGCGCTGCGCGAAAAGTACCAGACGCGTCTCGAAATCGTGATGCGTACCTATTTTGAAAAGCCACGCACCGTCGTGGGCTGGAAAGGCTTAATTTCCGACCCGGATCTGAACGGCAGCTACCGTGTGAACCACGGCATTGAGCTGGCGCGTAAATTGCTGTTGCAGGTCAATGAACTGGGTGTACCCACGGCAACGGAATTCCTCGACATGGTGACCGGCCAGTTTATTGCCGATTTAATCAGTTGGGGCGCCATTGGCGCGCGCACCACTGAAAGCCAGATCCACCGCGAAATGGCGTCTGCTCTTTCCTGCCCGGTTGGGTTTAAGAACGGGACGGATGGCAATACCCGTATCGCCGTCGATGCGATTCGCGCCTCCCGCGCCAGCCATATGTTCCTCTCCCCGGATAAAACCGGCCAGATGACCATTTATCAGACCAGCGGTAACCCATACGGGCATATCATTATGCGCGGTGGTAAAAAGCCAAATTATTATGCTGAAGATATTGCCGCCGCCTGCGATACCCTGCACGAATTTTCCCTGCCTGAGCATTTGGTCGTCGATTTTAGCCACGGTAATTGCCAGAAGCAGCATCGCCGTCAGCTGGAAGTGTGTGATGACGTATGCCAGCAAATTCGCAACGGTTCGACGGCGATTGCCGGGATCATGGCGGAAAGTTTCCTGCGCGAAGGCACGCAAAAAATCGTCAGCGGTCAGCCGCTGGTTTACGGTCAGTCGATTACCGACCCGTGCCTGAACTGGGAAGATACTGAACTGCTGGTGGACAAACTCGCCTCTGCGGTTGATAGCCGTTTTTAACGCTGTACACCGGGTAACACCACGTTGCCCGGTGGTAATTCTTTGTTTTTCCCTTCATTGTTGTGCAAAAACCGTTCCCGTCACAATTATTTCACAAAAACGCTTGCCGCAAATTTGCAGTTTGATGATAATGATTATCATTGTTATATTGATTGCTATTTTTAAACTCTATGTCACGTATGGATAACACAACAGCAACGCCTGCAAAAGAAAAAACACCGCCTGCCGTCGCCGCAACCGAGCGTCGCATTGACAGTAAAAGTCTGCTGGGCAAAGAAGGACGCGTGATTATAGAGCACGATGGTCAGCACTACCTGCTGCGCCAGACCCATGCTGGAAAACTCATTCTGACTAAATAAACAACACTTTTCGCCAGCCACCCAGGTGATACCCAGGCAGCCAGCGCTTTTCGATTTTCTAATGGAGAGTTGCTATGCCACACCTGCACACCGCATCCTTGCGCCCATCGCTCCTGGCGTTGGCGATTGTCAGTAATCTTCCCGTCGTTGCCTGGGCGGCGGTAGAGGATATGACCGTCACCGCCACCGGCAACGCCCGTAGCGCCTTTGAAGCGCCGATGATGGTCAGCGTTATCGACGCTACTGCACCTGAAAACCAGACTGCCAGCTCGGCAGCCGACCTGTTACGGAAGGTTCCGGGCCTGTCCCTGGACGGTACGGGCCGGACAAATGGTCAGGACGTCAATCTGCGCGGCTATGACCGTCGCGGCGTTCTGGTACTGGTAGATGGCGTTCGCCAGGGAACCGATACCGGGCACCTGAACAGTACCTTCCTCGATCCGGCGCTAATCAAGCGGATTGAAGTGGTACGCGGCCCTTCCGCACTGCTGTATGGCAGCGGCGCGCTGGGTGGCGTAATCGCCTATGACACTGCGGATGCTAAAGATCTGCTGGCAGCCGGACAAAACAGCGGTTATCGCGTGTTCGGTACCGCAGCTACCGGCGATCATAGCCTCGGTATGGGCGCCAGCACATTTGGCCGCACCGATACCCTCGATGGGCTGCTGGCCTGGTCCAGCCGCGATCGCGGTAATTTGCGCCAGAGCGACGGTACTACCGCTCCGAACGACGAAGCGATTAACAATATGCTGGCGAAAGGCAGCTGGAAAATTGACAGCGCTCAGACGCTGGCCGGCTCGCTGCGTTATTACAACAATGATGCCCGGGAACCTAAAAACCCACAAACCAGCGCGGCGGATGCCACCAGCAATCCAATGACCGAACGCTCAACCATCCAACGCGATGCGCAACTGACTTACTCCCTCTCCCCGGCGGATAATGACTGGCTGAACGCGGATGCGCGCATCTACTGGTCCGAAGCGCGTATTAATGCACAAAACACGGATAGCACCGGCGAATTTCGCAAGCAGACCACCAAAGGCGGGAAAATCGACAACCGTAGCCGCCTGTTTACCGACTCATTTGCTTCTCACCTGATGACCTACGGTGGCGAATACTATCGTCAGGAACAGCAACCGGGTGGCGCAACCACCGGTTTCCCGGAGGCAAAAATCGATTTCAGCTCCGGCTGGCTACAGGATGAAATTACCCTGCGCGACCTGCCGGTTACGCTGTTGGGTGGTACCCGGTACGACTCTTATCGCGGTAGCAGCGACGGCTATGAAGACGTCGATGCCGACAAATGGTCGTCCCGCGCTGGACTCACCGTTGCGCCTGCCGACTGGCTGATGCTTTTCGGTTCATACGCTCAGGCCTTCCGTGCCCCAACCATGGGCGAGATGTATAACGATGCGAAGCACTTCTCGATTGGCCGTTTTTACACCAACTACTGGGTGCCAAATCCGAACCTGCGTCCGGAAACCAACGAAACACAGGAATACGGATTTGGCCTGCGCTTTGACGATCTGTTGATGGCAAGCGATGCGCTCGAATTTAAAGCCAGCTATTTCGACACCAAAGCCAAAGATTACATCTCTACCAGCGTCGATTTTGCCGCCGCGACAACGACATCCTATAACGTTCCCAACGCCAAAATCTGGGGCTGGGACGTAATGGCGAAATACACCGCCGACCTGTTCAGTCTCGATATGGCCTATAACCGCACGCGGGGTAAAGATACTGACACAGGTGAGTACATTTCCAGCATTAACCCGGACACCGTCACCAGCAAACTGAACGTGCCGGTTGCGCACAGCGGTTTCTCCGTTGGCTGGATAGGTACATTTGCTGACCGCTCAACGCACATCAGCAGCAACTACGCCAAACAACCCGGCTATGCGGTAAACGACTTCTACGTGAGCTATCAGGGGCAACAGGCGCTAAAAGGCATGACCACCACACTGGTACTGGGCAACGCCTTCGACAAAGAGTACTGGTCGCCGCAGGGCATTCCGCAGGATGGCCGCAATGGCAAAATTTTCGTGAGTTATCAGTGGTAATCACTTTTCCCCGGTTCGCCGGGGCAGCAATCTGGAAGGAAGAGACAATGAATCACCACACACGCTGGCTGGAACTGAAAAAAGAAAATCCTGGCAAATATGCACGTGACATCGCGGCTATGATGCACATCAGCGAGGCAGAACTGACCTTCGCGCGCGTCGGTCATGACGCCTGGCGCTTACGTGGCGAAGTCCGCGAAATCCTCGGCGCGCTGGAAGCCGTAGGCGAAACAAAATGTATTTGCCGCAACGAATATGCGGTGCATGAGCAGGTCGGCACCTTTACCAACCAGCACCTGGGTGGGCATGCCGGGCTGGTACTCAATCCACGCGCCCTCGATCTGCGTCTGTTCCTGAATCAGTGGGCAAGCGCCTTTCATATCAGAGAAACAACCGCTCACGGCGAGCGTCAGAGCATTCAGTTTTTCGACTATCAGGGTGATGCATTGCTGAAGGTCTATGCCACACAAAATACCCTCGTTGAGGAATGGGCTGCGTTACTGACCCGTTTCATCTTTGCAGAAAACCCGCCACTGGTGCTGCAACCTGTCAACAATTCTGCGCCTGCCGCCGTCACCGTTGATGCACAGACCGTTGATCAAGAGTGGCGAGCCATGACTGATGTCCACCAGTTTTTCGGTCTGCTGAAACGCCACGATCTCACTCGCCAACAGGCATTTAATCTGGTGGGCGACGATCTGGCCTGCAAAGTTCCTAATAGCGCACTGGCGCAGTTACTCGATACCGCGCGTCAGGATGGCAATGAAATTATGGTTTTTGTGGGTAATCGCGGCTGCGTACAAATTTTTACCGGCGTAATAGAAAAACTGGTGCCGATGAAAGGCTGGCTGAATATATTCAACCCAGCATTTACATTACATCTGCTGGAAGAAAGCGTGGCTGAAACGTGGGTAACACGCAAACCAACCGCCGATGGACACGTCACCAGTCTGGAACTGTTTGCGGCCGATGGCACACAGATTGCCCAACTGTACGGTCAACGTACGGAAGGTGAACCGGAGCAAACGCAATGGCGCGCACAAATTGATGCACTGACGCCGAAAGGGCTGGCCGCATGAACAAAATCCTGCTCCTGATTGCGTTGCTACCCGTTACTGCGCTGGCGGCCCCCGAGGAAAGAGTCGTCACTCTGGGTGGCGACGTCACCGAAATTGTGTACGCGCTGGGGGCGCAGTCAACGCTTGTGGCGCGAGACAGCACCAGCCAGTGGCCTGAAGCCGCAAACGCCCTGGCTGACGTCGGCTATTTACGCCAGCTTAACGCCGAAGGGATCCTTGCCACCCGCCCTACGCTGGTCCTTGCCAGCGCGCAGGCTCAGCCTTCTCTGGCTCTAAAACAGGTCGAACAGAGCCACGTCAAGGTTGTTACGATCCCGGCAAACAACGACCTTAACGCGATTGATGAAAAAATACGCGTCATTGCCGAGGCGACTCACCGGGAGGCAGAGGGTGAAACGTTGCGTGCAACCTTACGTCAGGAGTTGGCGGCGCTCCCGTCATCTGAACTTAACAAACGCGTCCTGTTTATTCTTAATCATGGAGGGATGACCGCCATGGCCGCAGGCCAGCAAACCGGAGCCGATGCGGCTATTCGTGCCGCCGGTTTGCGCAACGCGATGCAAGGGGTTAACCGTTATCAGCCTCTTTCACAAGAAGGTGTGATTGCCAGCCAGCCGGACCTGGTGGTGATTTCACAGGAAGGTGTTAAGGCAATGGGTGGCGAGGCGAACCTGTGGGCGCTGCCGGGGCTGGCGCAAACACCTGCGGGACGGAATAAACAGGTATTACAGGTTGATGATATGGCACTGCTTGGCTTCAGTATCCGTACCCCGCAGGCCATTTTGCAGCTTCGCGCGAAAGCAGAGCAATTACCCTGATGTCCCGACGAATTACCTGTTCTTTGTGGGTCATGGCGCTAATGCTGGTCGGAATGACAATTTTGGCTACCGGTTTTGGCGCGTTGCGCCTGCCGGTAAGTCTGCTCTGGCGTGATGACAATGAAACTCTGCGTCAAATCTGGCTCACTATTCGTCTCCCCCGCGTCCTGCTGGCCCTGGTAATCGGCGGCGCTCTGGCACTTTCCGGTTGTGTGATGCAGGGACTGTTTCGCAATCCGCTTGCCGACCCGGGATTACTCGGAATTAGTAGCGGTGCAGCCTGCGCCGTCGCCCTGTGGGTGGTACTGCCTGTCTCTTTGCCCGCGCTGCTGATGCTGTATGCGCCAATGTTGGCTGCATTTGTCGGTGCGCTGGCGGCAACCGTGGTGATTTTTATCCTCAGCCAACAGCGCGACGGCTCACTCTCGCGGCTGCTGCTGGTCGGTATAGCGATCAACGCGCTCTGCGGGGCGGCTGTTGGCGTTCTGTCGTGGGTCAGTAATGATGCGCAACTGCGCCAGCTGTCGCTGTGGGGGATGGGAAGTCTGGGCGCTGCACAATGGTCCACGCTGCTGGCGGTTACCTCGCTGGCTATCCCGACGGTGCTGATCATCTGGCGTCTGGCTCCGGCCCTGAACCTGCTGCAACTGGGTGAGGAAGAGGCACATTATCTTGGCGTTAATGTGCGTACAATCCAGCGTATATTGCTGCTTTGCAGCGCCTTGCTGGTAGCCGCAGCGGTAGCAGTAAGCGGCGTAATTGGCTTCATCGGGCTGGTTATCCCGCATTTAATGCGGATGTGGCTCGGCGCAGACCATCGGGCCGTTATCCCCGGTTCCGTGCTGGCGGGCGCGTTTTTATTACTGATTGCCGACACGCTGGCCCGCACTTCAGTTGCGCCGGCGGAAATGCCGGTCGGTCTGTTAACCAGTCTGCTCGGCGCCCCGTGGTTTTTATGGCTTATTTTTCGTCAGCGAGGAGCGCATGGCTGAATATTTCGTTGCTGAAGGGCTTCACTATCGCGTGGCGGGCAAGTCGGTGATTGCTGATGTATCGCTTGCCCTCGCAAAAGGTGAACTGGTGGCGCTCATCGGCCCAAACGGTGCGGGGAAATCTACCCTGCTGCGCCTGTTGACCGGTTTCCTCAAACCGATTGCCGGGCGCTGCGTGCTGGCGGGCAAAGCGCTGAATGAGTGGCATACGCAGACCCTGTCGCGCCATCGGGCGGTGATGCGTCAGCAAACGCAACTGGGATTTGACTGGCCGGTAGAAGCCGTTATCGCGATGGGACGCGCGCCCTGGACCCAGCGTTCGGAACCTCGCCTTATCGCGCAGGTGATGGACATGACCGGATGCACACCATTGGCAGGTCGGCAATACGCCGCGCTTTCCGGCGGCGAGCAACAGCGCGTGCAGTTAGCCCGAGCCCTGGCGCAACTCTGGTGCGACGGAGCGCCTCGCGGCTGGTTATTTCTTGATGAACCCACCTCTGCGCTGGATCTTTACCACCAGCAGCATCTGCTGCGGTTACTGAAAACGCTTGTCGCTTCAGGAGAGTTGCATGTGTGTATTGTGCTTCACGATTTGAATCTCGCCGCCTTGTGGGCTGACAGAATAGTGTTATTGCATAATGGCAGGCTGGCGTCGCAAGGGACGCCGGAGACCGTGTTACGGGCCGATGATCTGATGCGCTGGTACGGTGCTCAGGTTCACGTTGGCCATCATCCGGCCAACGCGTCCCCCCAGGTATTTCTGGCACCTTAGCTTGAACAGCTCACTTCCAGCCGTTTGCCCCAGTCAGGCGGCCGACTGACATAGTCATCATCGCGATCCACAAACGGGGTACGCAACGTCTGGTGCAGCCGATGTAGCTCGGCGTAATCTCCCTGCTCCGCCTGACTAATCGCCCGTTGCGCCAGCCAGTTGCGTAAAACCATCGCCGGGTTTGCCGCCTTCATCTGTGTTTGTCTGACATCGTCAGCAACGCTGTCCTGTTCCAGACGCGAGCGATACCGCGTGAACCAGCCGTCAAAAGCCGCACGGTCCACAAACTCATCGCGTAGCGGAGATAGCGCACTGTGTTGTTCCGTCAGACTGAGCATGCGAAACGTTCGCGTATAGTCGCTTCTTTCTCGCGCCATCAGGCTAAACAGTTCACTCAGCAGCTCGTTATCGTTTTTCTGCTCGCTAAAGAAGCCGAGCTTTTGCCGCATCCGTTGACCGTAACGCGTTAACAGCGCCAGTTGGTAATTGTCCAGCGCATCATTGAGCGCCTCGACAGGGATAAATGGCGACAGGGTTTGCGCCAGACGTTGCAGGTTCCACAACGCGGCGGCCGGTTGATTATCGAAACTGTATCGTCCCTGATGATCGGAGTGGTTACAGATAAAATCTGGCACGTAGTCATCAAGAAAACCATACGGACCGTAATCCATCGTCAGCCCCAGAATCGACATGTTGTCCGTATTCATAACGCCATGCGCAAACCCTACCGCCTGCCAGTCGGCGATTAAGCTTGCGGTACGCGTGACAATATCGCTAAACCACAGCTGATATTTATCGGCTTCTTCCTGCCAATGCGGCCAGTAATGACGAATCGCGAAGTCTGCCAGTTGACGGACTTTTTCCGGCTCGCGACGATAGTAAAAGTGTTCAAAATGGCCAAAGCGCATATGGCTTTGCGCCACGCGGATGAGCATCGCCCCATGCTCTACCGTTTCGCGATATACCGGCGTGTCGCTGGTGACAATCGACAATGCCCGCGTGGTGGGTATTCCCAGGTAGTGCATCGCCTCGCTGGCCAGACTTTCGCGAATGGTTGAACGCAGCACGGCGCGTCCATCGCCCATGCGGGAATAAGGCGTGAGTCCGGCGCCTTTCAGGTGCCAGTCAAGCGTCGAGCCATCAGCAAGCTGTTGTTCGCCCAGCAGGATCCCGCGTCCGTCGCCAAGCTGTCCTGCCCAGACGCCGAACTGATGTCCGCTATAAACTTGCGCTAAAGGCGACATCCCGGGAAGCAAGGATTCGCCTCCCCAAACGCCTGAACCATCTGGAAGAGTAAACAGCGCCGCAGGAATAGCCAATTGCTCAGCCAGAGCATCGTTATGCCAGATAAGATGCGCGTTTTTCAGGGGCGTGGGCGAGAGTGCTGTATAGGTTGCTGGTAATTCATCACGCCAGCGGGTGGTAAAAGACAGGGTCATAAGGCCTCCTGTCTCTAGTGTAGACTGTTAATAGCCTGTTAAACACCAGCAAATAAAAGGGTTATATCCTGGACAATGAAATTATCTGCGCGGGCGGCACCGCAGGCCACAGTCCTCCCTGCATCGCGCTGAAACCGAGAGGAAGTACTCGCGCCAGCATCTCTTGCGTGTCAATACCGCTAATGATGATTGACTCACAGCAGGGTGAGATTTGCGCCTGGATAGCGCGCATAAATGGTTCAAATGAAATATGTGCAATCCTTTGTTGAACAAAGTTTTTATCCAACACCACACGTTTGAACAGGCCATCAAAAATTGCCCGCGTTGATATGCCGCCGGCGCCATAGTTTTGTAAAACTAATGGAAATCTTGCCGCAAGCGCAGCCAGCGTTGGATTGTCTTTACCTTTGTTTAACTCTGGATAGCTTTCATTAATAGTCAGTTCCAGAAATGAAAATCGTTCAATTTGTGAAGCATATTCAACGTCTGATAATAAAGTATTAGCAATTGCCGGGGTTAAATTAATCCAGGCTGAGACTCTGCGCTGAATAAAAAAATGTTGGCACGTTTCGATTAATTCTAGTTTTTCTGCAAATAAACGACATTGCTCATCGTCCGACATCCGGGGTAAGACCAGCTCGGTTGGTATACGCACATCCCCATGCAGGCTGGCAAAACTGGTGATGATATCTACGAACTCAAGATCGCCTTTTTCACTTCTCGCCGGAAGAAAAGAGAATTCCGATTGATAAAGATTATCCAGTGAAACAATCATCGTACCAGCCCCTCTGCATAGGTGTTATCCGGCATCCTGTAGCAAAGGATGGAGAAATACGTTACTGCTGATGCAAGTAGAGGCTCTTTCATTTTTCCCTTTATAGCCAGTAAATCGAATCCTTTTTTTTAGCTTATCCTGATTATAAGCGAATATCCAGCTTTGCACTTTTTAATATCTCGGCATAAATCATATTTTTAGTAAGATACTCTCTTAACGCGCAGGGTTATTGTTCTGCTTAAGACAGATATAAAAGTTAACGTGCAAACGCTGAGGGCGAGGCTGCGCAGTCGTTGGCAGCCTCGTCAGTTGTGAGGATTAAATACGTCGAGCCTGCCAAAAGTTTTTACGCCAGTAGACATTATCCAGTGACGAGCGCATCACTCCGCGGCTGGTTGAGGCATGAATAAATTGATTATTGGTGTCGTAAATGCCGACATGCAGACCACTTTCTCCGGATCCGGTTTTAAAGAAAACCAGATCGCCTGGCAGCAAATCATCTTTATCGATTTCGGTACCAATCTTTGATTGCATACGCGTGTCGCGCGGGAGCTGTAGATCGAATTGATCCCGCATCGTCATCAAAACAAACCCTGAGCAATCCACCCCGCTACGGCTCATACCACCATAACGATAAGGTGTACCATGCCAGGTTTGTAGCTGGTCATTAAGACCGGCGATCACGGCGATAGAATCCGACAAGTGGGCATTTGGCGCAGGAGCACGATGGCTGCTGCAGCCCGCCAAAAACAATGCTGTGATGAAAAGGAGCCAAAAACGCATTCAGGACGAATCCTCTGGATTTTATTTTTATGCCAATTTAGCGTGGAAATTATATGATTTTCAAGAACCCATTTAACTTAAGTGGTTGATATGAGCATTCTGTGGCCTTCGATATCCAAACGACGGAAGTTCACGCCGTAAGCCGAAGACAGATTAGCTGGCGTCAGGACCGTATCACGTGAGCCACTGGCAAGCAGCTTCCCACGTTTGAGCAACCAGGCCTTATGCGCATGGCGCAAGGTATGATTGAGGTCATGGCTGCTCATTACAATCGCTATTCCCTGCAAACAAAGCTGCCCCAATAACTTGTCCAGGGCGTTTTGTTGCGCGACGTCCAGGCTGTTCATCGGCTCATCCAACAGTAAAAGCTGACCGAATGGATTTGCTTGCGGGCAAATTTGCAAAATAACGGCAGCGAGGCGTACACGCTGCCATTCACCGCCGGAGAGTTGATTCACGCCACGCCCCAGCTTATCCCCCAAACCCAGCGCATCGGCGACCTCCTGTAACAGATCGACTCGCGCTTTGTCGGGTTGATGCAGCGTCAGAAAATGCCAGACTGGCATGGCAAACGGCGGGTTTTGCTGTTGCGCAAGATAAGCACGATATTGCGCCAGCTTTGCTGCCGGCCATTCTTCAAGCGCCATGTCGCCAAAGGTGATGCTGCCCTCCCCGGTCGTCAAACCCGCTATACGCGCCAACAGCGTACTTTTCCCCGCACCGTTAGGTCCCACCAAATGCAGGATTTCCCCTGCTTTTATTTCACCAGAAAGCGGGCCGAGCCGGGTCGATTCCGCTACATCCTGTAGCTGCATCAATCGAGACATTAGTTTGCCAGCGCCTTCTTGATGCTTTGCACCAGCATAGGATCCTCAGGCGTCATATCCGGAGAGAATCGTTGCAGTACTTGCCCATCCCGCCCCACTAAAAACTTCTCAAAGTTCCACAGGATATCGTCCGGGTAGAGCGGCGCCCGGCCTTTACTGACCATACGTTCATAGAATCCACTGTCTGCTGGCGCAACTGCCGTTGGCGCGGCATCAATCAGCTTCTGATACAGCGGATGACGCCCCTCGCCGTTGACGTCAATCTTGCTGAACATCGGGAAAGTAACGCCCCAGGTCATACTGCAGTACGTTTTGATTTCGTCTTCGCTGCCCGGTTCCTGGCCCAGAAACTGATTGCAGGGAAAACCAAGCACATTGAAGCCCTGCTGATGCCAGGCTTTCTGCAGGTTCTCCAGTTGTTCGTATTGCGGCGTCAGTCCACATTTTGAAGCAACGTTGACGATTAACAGTACATTGCCGGAATACGGTTGCAGCGTAGTCGCCTCGCCGTCAATGGTCGTCACTTCTGTATTGAGGATAGTGTCTTGCATAGCATCTCCAGAACAACAGGTTGATTTTCAGTTTTTAATCATAGACCGAACCAACGCTTTCTAGCGCGCGGCTTTCAACAATAGCCAGATAAATACCGGGGCCCCCATGGTAGCCGTCACCACGCCGATGGGCAGTTCAGCCGAAGCCAGCACCAAACGCGCGACAACATCGGCAAACAATAACGCGATTGCGCCAGCCAACGCGCAGCCAGGCAGGAGAACACGGTGATCGGTTAAACCACACAACCGCAAAATGTGTGGGATAACCAATCCAATGAAACCAATCGCGCCCGCCAGAGCCACGCTTACGCCGACCATCCATCCCGTGGCGACCACCAGCAGATTGCGCCAGAACCATAATGGTAACCCCAGTTGGCGCGCAGACGTTTCCCCCAGCGCCAGCATATTCATCGGCTGAGACTGACAGCAGATCCATATCAGTACGGGGATCAACGCCACCATCAGCCAGGCCTGATGCCAGTCTACGCCGCCAAAGCCCCCCATCATCCAGTACATCAGTTGTCGTAAGTCAAAAGAGGTGGAAAAGTAGATTGCCCACGTCATCAGCGCGCTACAGATAATGCCCAGCGCCACTCCCGCCAGCAGCAAGCGACTGGTAGACAAATGCCGACGGGCAAAGCGTAACAGAATGAGAGTAATAATCAGCGCCCCGGCGATGGCGCATAAACCCAACGCCCAGCCGGGAAGTTGCCCCTGGCCGAGCAGCACCGCAGCGATGAGCCCAACTCCTGCGCCGTTAGACACGCCCAGTAGACCCGGTTCCGCAAGTGGATTTTCAAAAAGGGCCTGCATTACCGCACCGGATAAGGCCAACGCAGCGCCTACCAGCAAAACGGCGAGGGTACGAGGAAAGCGGATTTGCCAGACGAACAGATCGCCGCGGGCGCTGAACCAGTCGCCGGGAGCGATCCATTGTTCTCCTGCGCACAAGCTTAAAATCGTTGCCAGTAACATCAGCACTGACAGAGACAGTATCCAGCGCACGTTTCGTCGCTGCTGTTGATGGGCGAAAGTCAGCATGTTTTCCATTCTGCTGAAAAGAGATGGGGGTGATTCTACGGTGCTGTTTCGGTAGTGAAAAGGAAAAAGGCCGCAGAGCGGCCTTTTTAGTTATATACGTCATGCTTTGCGCTTGGCAGCGCAAGTAACTTAACGAATCGTTAAATCACTCTTCTTTGGGCGTTGCGTTTTCAACCCGGCTTTTTAACTTCTGTCCGGGTCTGAAGGTCACCACGCGCCGTGCTGTAATGGGAATATCTTCGCCCGTTTTCGGGTTACGGCCCGGACGTTGATTCTTATCACGCAGATCGAAGTTACCAAAACCAGAGAGTTTTACCTGCTCACCATTTTCCAGAGCACGACGGATCTCTTCGAAAAACAGCTCGACCAGTTCTTTGGCATCCCGCTTGCTAAGCCCAAGCTTATCAAACAGATATTCTGACATTTCAGCTTTTGTAAGCGCCATAGGTTCAATCCCTCAATGATGCCTGGAATCGCTCTTTTAATGCCTCTACACATTTGGCGACGGTAGCGGCAATCTCCTCTTCTTCAAGTGTACGGCTGGTATCCTGAAGGATCAGGCTGATAGCGAGGCTCTTATAACCCTCCGCAACACCCTTACCGCGGTACACGTCAAATAAGTTTACGCCAACTACCTGATTTACGCCAACTTTCTTACACTCGGATAAAATATCCGCAGCGGGAACGTTTTCTGCCACAACGACTGCGATGTCGCGACGGTTCGCTGGGAAGCGAGAAACTTCACGCGCCTGAGGCACCACGCGGTCTGCGAGCTTGTTCCACTCAAGTTCAAATACCAGAGTGCGACCGTTCAGATCCAGTTTACGTTCCAGTTCAGGATGAACAACCCCAATGAAACCAATACGTTCACCTTTCAGATAAATCGCCGCAGACTGACCCGGATGCAGTGCTGGATTCGCTTCAGCTTTGAACTGAATGTCCGCCAGTTTGCCGGTCAGGTCGAGAACCGCTTCCAGATCGCCTTTCAAATCATAGAAATCAACGGTCTCTTTTGCCAGATTCCAGTGTTCATCATGACGGTTACCGCAGATCACGCCTGCCAGCATCAGATCCTGACGGATCCCAAGGTTGGCCTGCGTATCCGGTACGAAACGTAAACCCGTTTCAAAAATACGCACACGGTTCTGCTGACGATTCTGGTTATACACCACCGTTGACAGCAAACCGGTCCACAGTGACAAGCGCATTGCTGACATATCAATAGAAATTGGGCTTGGCAGCAGCAGCGATTCTTCACCCGGATGCAGCAACGCCTGAATTTTCGGGTCGACAAAGCTATAGGTGATCACTTCCTGGTAGCCTTTGTCATTCAGCATGGTTTTTACACGTTTCAGCGATAAATCCGCTTCACGATGCTCACCCATGATCAGACCTGCCTGAATTGGCGTATTCGGGATATTGTCATACCCGTATACACGGGCAACTTCTTCGACCAGGTCTTCTTCGATTTCCATATCGAAACGCCAGCTCGGCGCTACCGCTTTCCACTCATCCTGACCTTCCGTGACGTCACAACCCAGACGACGCAGAATATCACTCACCTGGTCATCAGCAATATGGTGTCCGATCAGACGATCCAGTTTGCTGCGGCGAAGCGTAATCGTCGCGCGTTTTGGCAGCGTCGCTTCGTTGGTCACATCAATAATTGGACCGGCTTCACCGCCGCAGATATCAATCAGCAAACGGGTAGCGCGCTCCATCGCTTTGTACTGCAGCGCCGGATCGACACCACGCTCATAGCGATGAGAGGCATCGGTGTGCAGGCCATGACGACGTGCGCGACCGGTAATAGACAGCGGGCTGAAGAACGCGCATTCCAGCAGGACGTTTTGCGTTTCGTCATTCACGCCGGAATGTTCGCCACCAAAGATGCCGCCCATGGCCAGCGCTTTGTTATGGTCCGCAATCACCAGCGTATCCGCATTCAGTTTCGCTTCGCTGCCGTCCAGCAGAACCAGGGTTTCCCCCTCTTTTGCCATACGAACAACAATCCCGCCTTCGATGCGATCTTTGTCGAACGCATGCATTGGCTGACCCAGTTCGAGCAGCACATAGTTGGTGACGTCAACGACTGCATCAATGGAGCGGATGCCGCAGCGACGCAGTTTTTCTTTCATCCACAACGGAGTTGGCGCTTTAACGTTGATGCCTTTCACAACGCGGCCCAGATAGCGCGGGCAGGCTTCCACTGCTTCGACCTGAATCGGCAGGACGTCGCTAATGGTTGCGGCTACAGGCGCGATTTGCGGCTCAACCAATGGAGCCTGGTTCAGTACAGCCACATCACGTGCCACACCGATGATACCCAGGCAGTCGGCGCGGTTCGGCGTAACGCTGATTTCGATGGTGTTATCGTCAAGCTTCAGGTATTCGCGGATATTGGTGCCAATTGGCGCATCGGCGGGCAGTTCGATAATGCCGCTATGATCGTCGGAAATGCCCAGCTCGGAGAACGAGCACAGCATGCCTTCAGACGGTTCACCACGCAGTTTCGCCGCTTTAATTTTAAAGTCGCCCGGCAGTACGGCGCCCACGGTTGCCACAGCCACTTTCAGGCCCTGACGGCAGTTCGGCGCGCCACAGACGATATCCAACAGGCGGTCGCCGCCTACATTCACTTTGGTGACGCGCAGTTTGTCAGCGTTCGGGTGCTGAGCGCACTCAACCACTTCACCCACCACCACGCCGTTGAACGCGCCCGAAACAGGTTCCACACCGTCAACTTCCAGACCCGCCATCGTGATTTGGTTTGACAGCGCATCGCTATCAATCGCCGGGTTTACCCATTCGCGTAACCACAGTTCACTGAATTTCATTGTTTTATCCTGCCTTTATTTAAACTGTTTGAGGAAACGCAGATCGTTTTCGAAGAAAGAACGCAGGTCGGTCACGCCATAACGCAACATGGTCAGACGCTCCATACCCATACCGAATGCAAAGCCAGAGTAGATCTCCGGATCGATACCCACGTTGCGCAGCACGTTCGGGTGAACCATCCCGCAGCCCAGCACTTCCAGCCATTTGCCGTTTTTGCCCATCACATCAACTTCCGCAGAAGGTTCGGTGAACGGGAAGTAAGAAGGACGGAAGCGAACCTGCAGGTCTTCTTCAAAGAAGTTGCGCAGGAAATCGTGCAGCGTACCTTTCAGGTTGGTGAAGTTGATGTTGGTATCAACAATCAGCCCTTCCATCTGATGGAACATTGGAGTGTGCGTCTGATCGTAGTCGTTACGATAAACGCGCCCAGGGGCGATGATACGGATCGGCGGCTGTTTTTCTTTCATGGTGCGGATCTGCACGCCGGAAGTCTGCGTACGCAGCAGACGGGTCGCGTCAAACCAGAAGGTGTCGTGGTCAGCACGTGCCGGATGATGGCCAGGAATATTCAGTGCGTCGAAGTTATGATAGTCATCTTCGATTTCCGGACCGGTCGCCACGGTAAAGCCCAGCTCACCAAAGAAGCTTTCAATACGGTCGATAGTACGTGTTACCGGATGCAGACCGCCGTTTTCGATACGACGTCCCGGCAGTGAGATATCGATCGTTTCTTCAGCCAGACGGGCATTCAGCGCAGCACTTTCTAATTCGGCTTTACGTGCATTCAGCGCTTGCTGTACCTGCTCTTTGGCTTCGTTTATCACCGCACCTGCTGCCGGACGCTCTTCTGGCGGCAGCTCGCGCAGGGTTGTCATCTGAAGGGTCAAGTGCCCTTTCTTGCCCAAATATTCGACGCGGACATTGTCTAACGCGGCAACATCTGAAGCCTGGTTAATGGCGGCCGTTGCACTGGCAACCAGCTCTGCGAGATGTGACATGGTTTTCCTCGTTATGTGGCGATATTCACTAGTCGCTCGTATATACGCAAAATCATTTAAGTTGTATCAAGGCGGCAAAAGAGCAAATCCTCAGGAACGTACATCAGTACGTGACCAGGGTGAGCGAATGCAGCCAACACAGAGACAACTTGAAGGATGACGCGTATAAAAAAAGCCTCCACCAGGGAGGCTTTTAGGCGCTGTTTTCCGTTTCTTCTTTCATGCGCAAGCCTCCTGAGTTCAGGTGCTAAAGTAAAAGAAGAAGCGGAAAATAGCAGCATTCATGCTTGCGTTACCTTGTGTGGTAAAAACCGGACAACCTTTATTGAAAAGGCTTACGGGTAAATTGTCAACCAATTGATTGCCCTACAATAAAAGAGAGGGAGCCAGGCTCCCTCTTTTCACCGGCTTATGCCAGAGCTGCTTTCGCTTTTTCGACCAGAGCGGTGAACGCTACTTTGTCGAATACTGCGATGTCAGCCAGGATCTTACGGTCGATTTCAACAGAGGCTTTTTTCAGGCCGTTGATGAATTTGCTGTAAGAAATACCGTTCTGACGTGCTGCTGCGTTGATACGCGCAATCCACAGTTGACGGAACTGACGCTTTTTCTGACGACGGTCACGATAAGCGTACTGACCAGCTTTGATAACAGCCTGGAAGGCAACGCGGTATACGCGAGAACGCGCACCGTAGTAGCCTTTAGCTTGTTTCAAAATTTTCTTGTGACGTGCACGGGCAACTACACCACGTTTTACGCGAGCCATATGTGCTCTCCTGTATCTATATTCTTATTAAAAAATTAATTAAACGTTAACGGCTTATGCGTACGGCAGGCACGCGATAACCAGACCCAGATCGCCTTTAGAAACCAGGCCTTTTGGACGCAGGTGACGTTTACGCTTAGTAGATTTTTTGGTCAGAATATGACGCAGGTTTGCGTGCTTACGCTTAAATCCACCACCACCGGTTTTTTTGAAGCGCTTAGCAGCACCGCGTACGGTCTTAATTTTTGGCATTTTAATAACTTCCACTTCGCATTGTTAATAAACGAAACGTAGGCGAACAACGGCTGTGGAACCCGCAGGCTCCACAGACATTGCTACTTGAAGGCCTTACTGTTTCTTCTTAGGAGCGAGCACCATGATCATCTGACGGCCTTCGATCTTCGTAGGGAAGGATTCGACTACTGCCAGTTCACTCAGATCGTCACGGACGCGGTTGAGCACTTCCATACCGATCTGTTGGTGGGCCATCTCACGGCCGCGAAAACGCAGCGTGATCTTAGCCTTATCGCCATCTTCCAGAAAGCGTACCAGGCTGCGGAGTTTTACCTGGTAATCGCCATCGTCGGTGCCAGGACGGAATTTAATTTCCTTAACCTGGATAACTTTTTGCTTTTTCTTCTGTTCCTTAGAAGACTTACTCTTTTCATAAAGGAACTTGCCGTAGTCCATAATACGACAAACTGGCGGTTCGGCGTTAGGGCTGATTTCAACTAAATCTACTCCAGCTTCTTCAGCTTTTTCGATTGCTTCTCTCAGACTCACAATACCCAAAGCTTCGCCTTCCAGACCTGTTAAGCGAACTTCCAGGGCGCGAATCTCGCCATTGATACGATTCGGACGTGCCGTTTGAACTCGTTTTCCGCCTTTAATACCTTATTCCTCCAGTTGTTGAAGACTGCGGCTGCGAATCTCTTGTTGCAGCTTCTCAATCACTTCATTTACGTCCAGGCTGCCCAAGTCTTTGCCACGACGGGTGCGCACGGCAACTTTGCCTGCTTCAACCTCTTTGTCGCCACAGACCAACATGTAAGGGACACGACGTAAAGTGTGCTCGCGGATTTTAAAGCCAATCTTCTCATTTCTCAAGTCTGCTTTTACACGAATGCCCGCATTTTGTAGTTTCTGCGTTAATTCGTTAACGTATTCAGACTGAGAATCAGTAATGTTCATGACCACAACCTGAACCGGCGCAAGCCAGGTCGGGAAGAAGCCAGCGAACTCTTCGGTCAGGATACCGATGAAACGTTCCATCGACCCAAGAATTGCACGGTGAATCATAACCGGCACCTGACGCTCGTTGTTTTCGCCAACATAAGAGGC
This sequence comes from Citrobacter sp. TBCS-15, assembly GCF_005280815.1. NCBI lineage: Bacteria > Pseudomonadati > Pseudomonadota > Gammaproteobacteria > Enterobacterales > Enterobacteriaceae > Citrobacter > Citrobacter sp. TBCS-15. The sequence continues at coordinate 582,215 of NZ_SZWK01000102.1, forward strand.
GCTTAAACGGGACGGCAGAGAGAAGTCCAGCTGTACAGTACCGCACTGCCATGCACGATCGAGGCAGTCATACAGGGTAAATTCAATTTTCGGGCCGTAGAATGCGCCCTCACCCAGTTGGAACTCAAACGGGATGTTGTTTTCTTCCAACGCAACGGCCAGGTCAGCTTCAGCACGGTCCCACATTTCATCGCTACCGATACGTTTTTCGGGGCGAGTGGACAGTTTGACAACGATCTTCTCGAAGCCAAAGGTGCTGTACATATCGTAGACCATACGAATACAAGCGTTAACTTCATCACGGATCTGTTCTTCAGTACAGAAGATATGCGCATCATCCTGAGTGAAGCCACGAACACGCATCAGACCGTGCAGCGCGCCTGACGGCTCGTTACGGTGGCAGCTACCAAACTCAGCCATACGCAGCGGCAGATCGCGATAAGATTTCAGACCCTGATTAAAGATCTGTACGTGACCCGGGCAGTTCATGGGCTTAATGCAGTATTCACGGTTCTCTGAAGACGTCGTGAACATCGCATCTTTGTAGTTATCCCAGTGACCTGTTTTTTCCCACAGCACGCGGTCCATCATAAACGGACCTTTAACTTCCTGATACTGGTATTCTTTCAGTTTCGAACGAACGAAGACTTCCAGTTCACGGAAGATAGTCCAGCCATCATTGTGCCAGAACACCATACCCGGCGCTTCTTCCTGCATATGATACAGGTCAAGCTGTTTACCGATTTTACGGTGATCGCGTTTGGCGGCTTCTTCCAGACGTTGCAGGTAGGCGTTGAGGGCTTTTTTATCTGCCCATGCAGTACCATAAATACGCTGCAGCATCTTATTATTGCTGTCGCCACGCCAGTATGCCCCTGCGGTCTTCATCAGTTTGAAGTGATGGCAGAAACGCATGTTCGGCACGTGCGGGCCACGGCACATATCGACATATTCTTCATGATGGTACAAGCCAGGCTTGTCATCATGGGCAATGTTTTCATCAAGAATAGAGACTTTATAGGTCTCACCACGCTTCACGAAGGTTTCACGCGCTTCGTACCAGCTGACTTTCTTCTTAATGACATCGTAGTTTTTCTCAGCGAGCTCGTGCATCCGCTTCTCGAGCGCGTCGACGTCTTCCTGGGTTAACGTACGGTCAAGATCGATATCGTAGTAAAAACCGTTGTCAACAACCGGTCCGATCGCCATTTTGGTGTGCGGCCAGAGTTGTTTGATCGCGTGCCCTAACAGGTGCGCACAGGAGTGACGAATGATCTCCAGACCTTCTTCATCCTTCGCGGTGATGATGGAGAGCTTCGCATCATGTTCAATCAGATCGGAAGCATCTACCAGCTCACCGTTAACACGGCCAGCAATAGTGGCTTTCGCCAGACCTGGACCGATGTCCAGCGCAACATCCATGGGGCTTACAGCGTGGTCGTAATGGCGTTGGCTGCCATCAGGAAGAGTAATAACAGGCATGTTATATCCTTATTTGCAGTGGTGCCCCACACGTAAGAGCACATACAAAGATTCAATATTTAAAATTATCAAAAAGGTGTGGGCTGATTCCCGCTTCACTCTGCGAAATATGTCACTGGTTGCCTTAGTGGCAACGCTGGACCTACGCCCTTTTTTTGATAACACCGTTGACAGTGTACACGGTGTTACGAGCCGATCAAAGCAGCAATCAACGCGCACTGTATGATGTAAATCAATTCACTGACACCCTGACGTCTTTGTTACACTTGCCGAAAGTCATCGCATATGAGCAGGAAGGAACTATGCCAACAAATCGCTTTGCGAAGAAACACTGGAAAATGGTGGTGATTCTGCTTGTTATTTGTGCGGCAATACTGATCCTACGCTGGGCCGCCATGATCTGGGGTTAAATTATTGGCAACTGCCGTGCGGTTCCGCTTATTTATCTATTAAATCGAATTCATCTGATAAATAGTGCGTTATTGATATGTGTTAAAAATAAAGCGTAGATTAAATATTAAATAAACTTATCTTTAATTGGGAAAACCGGGTCAATTATTTGACCCGGCTTGTCATTACATACGATAACCGAGCGAAACAGTCGTTCGACGATCGGTATGCTCCGGCGCAGTTGCCGGCGGCTCAGAGTTCCAGGTCACGTTGTAAGCCACCTTTAACCCGAAGTGTTCGTTGATGGCAACGTTCAAAGCCGTTTCAGAATTGAGTGTCGTATCGTCAGCACCGAATACCGATACACCCTGAGTAAACTTGGTGTTGTCCGTCATCTGCCACGCATAGGCCCCGGACGCATAGCCCAACGGCTGCGTTTCGGTGGTGCCATCAGTGTGCTCGTCATAACGAACACCAGGACCGAATTCAAAACGGAAGCTGTGCACCGGTCCATTGAGGAACTGACGACCGTAACCTGCGGTCAGTACGTCACGCTCGCGATAACCGTTGTAACGGTCGGTCAACCAGCTTGCCTGCCCAAAGAGATAGTCATAGTCGGTCATGTTGTAACGACTACGGCCCCCTACGGCATACTTCTCTGATGAACGCTCATCATTTGAGGAGGTATTGCTGGCATTTCCCCACAGAGACCACGCCGTGGTTTGACCATACCAGGTCATGTTGGTGTCTGCAGTTAAAGAAGAACTTTTTGTGTTGCCTGACTGGGCGAGATATCCCGCGTTCAGGTTACCTTCAAAGGGTTTTTTCGCGCTGGAAGGGTCATCCATGACAGTAAAAACGGAATCATCGGCGGCAGCATGCATTGACGCAAGCAGGCCTCCCATCAGCATGAATGCTGCGGGCACTGTCTTCAAAAGCTTCATTTATTAAGAGTCCGTACAACAAAAAAAGAGACCATAACGGTCTCGGAAACTTTCATATGGATCAATGACAAAAGACCCTTGAAAGGTAACAAATTATAAAAAGACTCGAATAACATAGCAATAAATTCTTATTTCATTTTTTGAATAAGAGCGTTCTTAAATCGTTATTTTATTTATATAACTTTACCCAGATAATTTTAAATAAAGATATGAAAAATCATGTTGTTAATTACTTCACTTTCGGGGGGTTAAGTGCCAGACTGAAGGCAGCCTAACAGGAGGTAAAGATGGTACGTATCTATACGTTAACACTTGCGCCCTCTCTCGATAGCGCAACAATTACTCCGCAAATCTACCCAGAAGGTAAACTTCGCTGTACTTCGCCGGTTTTTGAACCCGGTGGCGGCGGCATCAACGTCGCTCGTGCAATTGCTCATCTTGGCGGTACTGCGACGGCTATCTTCCCCGCGGGCGGGGCCACGGGAGAGCATCTTGTTGCATTGCTCGCCGACGAAAATGTTCCCGTCTCTACGGTCGAAGCCAAAGACTGGACCCGCCAAAATCTGCACGTCCACGTTGAGTCCAGCGGGGAGCAGTATCGCTTCGTTATGCCCGGGGCTGCGCTGACCGATGATGAGTTCTATCAACTTCAGGATCAGGTGCTGGAAATTGAGTCCGGCGCGCTGCTGGTGATTAGCGGCAGTTTGCCGCCTGGGGTACAGCTTGAGAAGCTAACCCGACTCGTTACCTCAGCACAAAAACAGGGTATTCGCTGCATCGTCGATAGCTCAGGCGAGGCGCTAACGGCGGCGTTAGCCATCGGCAATATCGAACTGGTCAAACCCAACCTCAAAGAACTGAGCGCGCTGGTGAACCGCGAACTCACCCAGCCCGATGACGTGCGTAAAGCCGCACAGGAGATTGTGCAATCGGGTAAAGCACACCGCGTCGTGGTGTCTCTTGGGCCACAAGGGGCGCTGGGCGTTGATCGCGACACCTGCGTCCAGGTGGTTCCACCACCGGTGAAGAGCCAAAGTACCGTAGGGGCAGGCGACAGCATGGTCGGCGCTATGACGCTTAAACTGGCTGAAAACGCACCTTTTGACGATATTGTTCGTTTCGGTGTCGCCGCCGGTAGCGCAGCAACCCTGAATCAGGGTACGCGTCTGTGCGCTTTGGACGATACGCAAAAAATATATGCATACCTTGCGCAGTAATGGCACCGTCCCCCTTTTAACAGAAGGGGGATGTTCCGGTAAAACTGTCGGCATGGGTGTTATACGTCTATGCTAAAAAATCACGTGATTACAAAGAAGTGAATCATGTACAACCGGACGTCTCCATAACGGTGCGAGATGAAGAAGAACGACAAACATTAAGTGCCTTTCGAGCGATGACGCGTCCGTGGTGTGCGTCAGTTCGTGTTTTTTAACCGCATTCTTGCGCTAACCTTATGATCTGGCAGACAACATGGGGAGAGACATCATGTGGCAGGCTATCAGTCGTCTTTTAAGCGAGCAATTAGGTGAAGGCGAAATCGAACTGCGTAATGAACTGCCCGGCGGAGAGATCCACGCCGCATGGCATTTACGCTATGCGGGGCGCGATTTTTTCGTCAAATGCGATGAAAGAGAGTTGTTAACCGGCTTTACGGCGGAAGCCGATCAGCTGGAGCTACTTTCCCGCAGCCAAACCGTATCAGTACCGAAAGTTTGGGCGGTAGGCGCAGACAGAGATTACAGTTTCCTGGTGATGGACTTCCTCCCTCCCCGTCCGCTTGACGCGCACAACGCGTTTATCCTCGGCCAACAACTTGCGCATTTGCATGAATGGAGCGATCAGCCGCAGTTCGGACTCGACTTCGACAATGCGCTCTCAACCACGCCGCAACCCAATACCTGGCAACGTCGCTGGTCAACTTTTTTTGCCGAGCAGCGTATTGGCTGGCAACTGGAACTCGCCGCTGAGAAAGGTATTGCGTTTGGCAATATTGACGCCATTGTCGAGCATGTTCAGCAACGCCTCGCTTCCCATCAGCCGCAGCCGTCGCTCCTGCATGGGGATTTGTGGTCGGGGAACTGCGCGCTCGGCCCGAACGGTCCCTACATCTTCGACCCTGCCTGCTACTGGGGAGACAGGGAGTGCGATCTGGCAATGCTGCCGTTACATACCGAACAGCCGCCACAAATTTATGATGGTTATCAGTCCGTCTCGCCGCTCCCCCTGGATTTTCTCGACAGACAGCCTGTCTACCAGCTCTATACGCTGCTGAACCGGGCTATTCTGTTCGGAGGGCAGCATCTGGTTGTGGCGCAGAAAGCGATGGATAGGTTACTGGCGGCTTAGCAACGCGCTTATCAGGCCTGGCGTTACACCATGAGTCAGGCCTGATATGTCAACGCTTACAAAAAGCCCAGCAATGAGAAGAAGAAGTAGCCGATGACGATAACAATCACCGGCAATATATACAGCGGGAAAATTTGTAAAAAGATCGTATGGTGCGGCACCACGATACGTGACTCGATTTGTCCACGTGATAACCCTTCACTGCCTTTTGCCTGTTCCAGAATCAGCTGGTCCTCAACGCCTTCGCGTAAAAAACGCGCCTGACGGCTCATTCTTGCACCTGAATCCTGCAACGCTAAGCCGATAAAAATCAGGATGAAAATCAGCCAAAAAACGAGATTGAGTCCACTTTGAAAATCGGGAGTCGGCGAGTTATACCAAAATACGTTAAGAAAGGGGGTGTTCACCCGCATCATGTCGATCATTACGTGGGCAAAATCGAGCATTACCGCATTAATCCCCTCCTGCTTTTCGCTGTGCGCATACATAAACTTCAGTACAGAAACCAGTGTTGAAATCAGCGCGGGAATGAAAATCACCCATCCCACCAGCCTTTTCAAGACGGCAATGCGTCCAGCTTGTTGATACGTCATGAGTTCCCCTTGATAAAGACGTGTCATTTTGGCCTAAGTTTACCCGTTGATAACCGTTTTCGCCTGATCTTTAAAGGCGGTATAATAGAGAATTAGCCATAATGTACGCTCAGAGCCTGTTATGACTGGCTCGAAATCCCTTTTATCACCCTAAAGGAGAGGTTGTGATGTCAACCCCGCGTCAAATTCTTGCTGCAATTTTCGATATGGATGGATTACTGGTCGATTCAGAACCGCTCTGGGATCAGGCCGAACTGGATGTGATGGCAAGTTTAGGCGTTGATATCACTCGCCGCCATGAACTTCCCGATACCCTTGGCTTACGCATCGACATGGTGGTTGATTTGTGGTTTGCGCAGCAACCGTGGAATGGTCCCACACGTCAGGAAGTGACTGCACGTATCATCACGCGGGCAATTGCGTTAGTTGAAGAGACAAGACCGCTGTTGCCTGGCGTACGTGAAGCCGTGGCGTTGTGCAAATCGCAGGGAATTCTGGTCGGGCTGGCATCCGCATCACCGTTGCATATGCTGGAAAAAGTGCTGACCATGTTTGATCTGCGCGACAGCTTCGATGCGCTGGCCTCCGCGGAGAAACTGCCCTACAGTAAACCGCACCCACAGGTGTATCTTGATTGCGCAGCGAAACTAGGCATTGATCCTTTGAGTTGCGTTGCCCTGGAAGATTCAGTCAACGGCATGATCGCCTCGAAAGCGGCTCGCATGCGCTCTATCGTGGTGCCTGCACATGAAAATCAGGACGATCCTCGCTTTGTACTGGCCGACGTAAAACTGTCCTCGCTCACCGAACTTACAGCCGTTCATCTGCGCGGCTAATCCTCTCACGGGCAATGCGAATCATTGCCCGTGAGATTGTTTTTTTAAAACAGTGTTTCATTTTTATTGTATTTCTGCTCATCCTCTCCTATTCTTTCCGCATGGTGAAGTGTGAATGGAATGAATAATTGAGGTGAATATGATTCATGATGCTTTTCGTCTCGCAGGTAAAGTTGCCATCGTCACCGGATGTGATACCGGCCTTGGACAAGGTATGGCACTAGCGCTGGCTGAAGCTGGCTGTGATGTGGTCGGCGTGAATCGTAAAACTCCGCATGAAACCGCAGAGAAAATTAACGCGCTCGGTCGACGTTTTATGGCGATTCAGGCCGATCTCCGCCAACAGGACGTACTCTCCGGCATCGTGACACAAACGGTGGCGGCATTTGGTCGGGTCGATATTCTGGTCAATAATGCGGGCACCATTCGTCGCCAGGATGCGCTGGACTTCAGCGAAAAAGACTGGGATGACGTGATGAACCTGAATCTCAAATCCGTGTTCTTTCTGTCGCAGACCGTGGCGCGACAGTTTGTGGCGCAGGGTAACGGTGGGAAAATAATTAATATTGCCTCAATGCTCTCATTTCAGGGCGGGATCCGCGTTCCTTCCTATACCGCATCTAAAAGCGGTGTACTGGGTATCACCCGCCTGCTGGCCAATGAATGGGCTGCGCAAGGTATTAATGTCAACGCTATTGCGCCCGGCTATATGGCGACCAATAACACGCAGCAATTACGTGAAGACAGCGAGCGTAATCAGGAGATTATCGATCGTATTCCAGCCGGACGCTGGGGAAAGCCAGACGATCTGAAAGGCCCGGTCGTTTTCCTCGCCAGTCCTGCCTCTGACTATATTCATGGTTATACGCTGGCCGTGGACGGTGGTTGGCTGGCGCGGTAATGTCGCACTTGTGACAAAGGGTTACAACGTCACCTCTTCCGCCTACTGTATAAAACCCCTATACTGTATGAATCGACAGTTTATTGGGTTTTATCATGACGGCGGAAGGCCACCTTCTTTTTTCTATTGCCTGTGCGGTATTTGCCAAAAATGCCGAGCTAACGCCCGTTCTTGCGCAGGGTGACTGGTGGCATATTGTCCCTTCAGCCATTTTGACATGTCTGCTACCGGATATCGATCATCCAAAATCCCTGCTCGGCCAGCGTCTGAAGTGGATATCAAAACCCATTGCCCGCGCATTTGGCCATCGCGGGTTTACGCATAGCCTGCTGGCAGTCTTTGCCCTGCTGACCACGTTTTACCTGAAAGTTCCTGATACCTGGATAATTCCGGCCGATGCCTTACAAGGCATGGTTCTCGGTTATCTCAGCCATATTCTGGCCGATATGCTGACCCCGGCGGGCGTGCCCCTGCTTTGGCCCTGCCGCTGGCGTTTTCGCCTGCCGATCCTTGTGCCGCAAAAAGGGAATCAACTGGAGCGATTCCTGTGTATGGCGCTGTTTGCCTGGGCCATCTGGATGCCGCAGACCGTACAAGAAAACAGTGCAGTACGCTGGTCATCGCAAATGATAAATACGCTACAAATGCAGTTTAATCGTTTCATAACGCACCAGGTTGACTAATAAATCAGCCGAAATGTCATTTTTGGCATAAACAATTCCATTTGAATATAAGAGGCATGTCACAGTTCTGCTAATCTTGCGCCAACAGAATCACCATCGTACGGTGATCCGCATAATAAGATCAGGAGAACGGGGATGAACTTTCCATTAATCGCGAACATTATCGTGTTCGTAGTGCTGTTGTTCGTGCTGGCGCAAGCCCGTCACAAACAGTGGAGTCTGGCAAAAAAAGTACTGGTCGGTCTGGTCATGGGTGTGGTGTTCGGCCTCGCGCTGCACACCATTTATGGCTCCGACAGCCAGGTTCTTAAAGATTCCGTACAGTGGTTCAACATTGTCGGCAACGGTTATGTCCAGTTGCTGCAAATGATTGTTATGCCGCTGGTCTTTGCCTCTATACTCAGTGCCGTTGCACGTCTGCACAACGCCTCTCAGTTAGGTAAAATTAGCTTCCTGACCATCGGCACGCTGCTGTTTACTACGCTGATTGCCGCACTGGTAGGTGTTCTGGTGACCAACCTGTTCGGACTGACCGCCGAAGGTCTGGTACAAGGTGGGGCTGAAACCGCTCGCCTGAACGCCATCGAAACCAATTATGTTGGTAAAGTTGCCGACCTCAGCGTTCCGCAACTGGTGCTGTCGTTCATCCCGAAAAACCCGTTTGCCGATCTGACCGGAGCGAACCCGACGTCGATTATCAGCGTAGTTATCTTCGCTGCATTCCTCGGTGTAGCCGCACTGAAACTGCTGAAAGATGACGCACCAAAAGGCGAGCGCGTTCTGGTCGCTATCGATACCCTGCAAAGCTGGGTGATGAAGTTGGTTCGTCTGGTCATGCAGTTAACGCCGTACGGTGTTCTGGCGCTGATGACTAAAGTGGTTGCAGGCTCCAACCTGCAGGACATCATCAAGCTGGGTAGCTTCGTCGTCGCTTCGTATCTCGGTCTGGGTATTATGTTTGTGGTACACGGGATCCTGCTGGGTGTGAACGGCGTTAGTCCGCTGAAATACTTCCGTAAAGTCTGGCCGGTGCTGACTTTCGCCTTCACCAGCCGTTCCAGCGCCGCGTCTATCCCGCTGAACGTGGAAGCACAAACCCGTCGTCTGGGCGTACCTGAATCCATTGCCAGTTTTGCCGCCTCATTTGGCGCCACGATTGGTCAGAACGGTTGTGCCGGCCTGTACCCGGCCATGCTGGCGGTGATGGTCGCCCCGACCGTCGGTATTAACCCGCTGGATCCAATGTGGATTGCCACGCTGGTAGGTATCGTGACAGTGAGTTCCGCAGGCGTTGCGGGTGTGGGTGGCGGCGCGACCTTTGCTGCGCTGATCGTTCTGCCTGCCATGGGTCTGCCGGTGACGCTGGTTGCTCTGCTGATCTCCGTTGAACCACTGATTGATATGGGTCGTACTGCGCTGAACGTCAGCGGCTCAATGACTGCCGGTACGCTGACCAGCCAATGGCTGAAGCAGACCGATAAAACGATTCTGGACAGCGACGATAACGCGGAACTGGCGCATCGCTAAGCCTGTTTGCTGAAAAACAAAAAACCGCCGGCGTGTAATGCCCCGGCGGTTTTTTATATCCAGTCAATCGCTCAGTTCATTTTCCTGACGAATCTGATTAGCCCAGCGTTGCGCTGATTCCGGAACAGTAAATGCAGGCGAACGCTGAAACGACTCCCCCATTAAGACAAAAGCGACATATTTCCCGCGCAGTATCCATACGTCACGAAACGCATCCATTTTAACCGCATGCTCTGGCGGAGCAGGCTCCACGCGTGGCACGTAGCTAATAACCGGACGATTTTGTTGGCGAAGAGGTTTCATAATCAGTTGTTTCACTAAAGACAAATTCTAAAAATCAGAAAACTGCTATCTTAGCCGATTTTCCCCTCCTGCGTCCTGCCTTGCGTGCGCGGTTTGTCTGCCTCATCGCGCTTTACCTCCTCGTATATTCCTGCAGGGCTGAATGAGTGGTCTATAGTTAAAGCTTTTGACAGCAACAACGACCCTTTCAGCGATGAATACAGGAGACGAGTTTAATGTCACAGAAAGATAAGCATCCGCTCCATCACACTGCGCCGGTTCATGACGCCAGCGAGTCCAAACCTGGTCTTGATTCTCTGGCGCCAGCAGACGGTTCACATCGTCCAACGCCTGAACCGACGCCTCCGGGCATGCAACCTACTACGTCCGGCAGCTTAAAAGCACCTGACATCAGAAGTGACAAACTCAACGCGCTGGACAGTTTTCGCAAAGGAAGCGAAGATTTTGCCCTGACCACCAATCAGGGCGTACGCATTGCGGACGATCAAAACTCGCTGCGCGCCGGAAATCGCGGGCCAACATTACTGGAAGATTTTATCCTGCGAGAAAAAATCACCCATTTCGATCACGAACGTATACCAGAACGTATCGTTCACGCCCGAGGGTCAGCCGCGCACGGTTACTTTCAGTCTTATGCCGATTTAAGCGCAACGACAAAAGCCGATTTCTTATCCGAAGAAAACAAGATAACACCCGTTTTTGTCCGTTTCTCAACTGTCCAGGGCGGCGCGGGCTCAGCGGATACGGTCAGAGATATTCGGGGATTTGCGACAAAATTTTATACCGAAGAGGGCATCTTTGATCTGGTAGGAAATAACACGCCGATCTTTTTTATTCAGGATGCACATAAATTCCCGGATTTCGTCCATGCCGTAAAACCGGAGCCACATTGGGCTATCCCGCAGGGCCAAAGCGCACATGATACCTTCTGGGATTATGTCTCATTGCAACCTGAAACCCTGCACAACGTGATGTGGGCGATGTCTGACCGGGGGATCCCACGCAGTTATCGCACGATGGAAGGTTTCGGTATCCATACTTTTCGGCTGATTAATGCGCAGGGGAAAGCCACTTTCGTCCGCTTCCACTGGAAACCGCTGGCTGGCAAAGCTTCTCTGGTATGGGATGAAGCACAGAAACTGACGGGACGCGATCCTGATTTCCATCGCCGCGATCTGTGGGAGGCAATTGAAGCCGGTGATTACCCGGAATACGAACTTGGCCTGCAGTTAATCCCGGAGGAAGATGAGTTTAAATTCGATTTTGACCTGCTCGACCCGACCAAGCTCATCCCGGAAGAGCTGGTTCCGGTTCAGCGCGTCGGTAAAATGGTACTAAACCGCAACCCGGACAATTTCTTCGCAGAAAACGAACAGGCGGCATTTCATCCCGGTCACATCGTTCCGGGCATCGATTTTACCAATGATCCTCTGTTACAGGGCAGACTGTTCTCGTATACGGACACACAGATCAGTCGCCTGGGTGGGCCCAACTTCCATGAAATCCCAATCAATCGTCCTACCTGCCCGTATCATAACTTCCAGCGCGACGGTATGCATCGCATGGATATTGATACCAATCCCGCCAACTATGAACCTAACTCCATCAATGACAACTGGCCACGAGAAACGCCGCCGGGGCCAAAACGTGGTGGATTTGAGTCGTATCAGGAGCGCATTGACGGGAATAAAATTCGTGAGCGTAGCCCCTCTTTCGGCGAATACTATGCCCACCCTCGCCTGTTCTGGTTAAGCCAGACGCCAATAGAGCAACAGCATATTATTGGCGGATTCAGTTTCGAACTCAGTAAGGTGACCCGGCCTTATATTCGCGAAAGAGTAGTCGATCATCTGGCGCATATTGATACTACGCTGGCGCAGTCCGTGGCCAGCAACCTCGGTTTTGAGCTAACCGAAGAGCAAACCCAGATCTCCCCTCCGCCGGATGTCAACGGATTAACCAATGCGCCTTCGCTTAGTCTATATGCGGGATCAAAAGGTGATATCAAAGGCCGTGTGGTCGCCATTCTGCTCAATGATCAGATAAAGGCGGACGATCTGCTCACCATTATGCAGGCCCTGCAGGCGAAAGGCGTTCATGCCAGGTTGCTCTATTCCAGAATGGGTAATGTGATTGCCGACGATGGCTCCGTCCTGACGATCGCGGGCACCTTTGCCGGCTCGCCGTCGCTGACGGTTGATGCGGTTATCGTTCCGGGTGGGAATATCGCGGATATCGCCATGAATGGCGATGCGAAATATTACTTACTCGAAGCGTATAAACACCTGAAACCTATCGCCCTGGCTGGAGATGCTCGCCAGCTTAAAGCTGCATTGAATATCACAAATCAGAGTGAGGAAGGCGTGGTAGAAGCGGACAGTGCAGACGCACAGTTTATGGATACCCTGCTGACACTGATGACTGCGCATCGTGTCTGGTCGCGAGCCGGAAAAATCGACGCGATCCCTGCCTAAAAAAATGCGGCGCATAATTGCGCCGCAAACTCAGGAATTACACGTTCAGAAAACTGCCAAGACGATAACCGCGCTCCGCAATAGCATATTTCAGTGACGAAGACGTCAGTACGTCAAGCTCAGTTAAGCGGGGGTAACAGTAGGCACTTTGACGAATAGTGTCATCAATAAAGGCTGGATGACACATAACTTCCAGTGAGGACTCTCCCCGGTCTGCTGAGGCGTCCAGCGTTTGTAAAAACAGCGCCTCAGAAATCGCTTCGCCATAAAACTCGCTGCTGAATCCCTGGGAAGTACGCAACCGGTCGGGTAAATCAGACGCCTGGAACACCGCCTGACGATCGATACGCAACGCAATCCCTCGTTCGGCTGCAAAGCTTGCAACAATGGGGAAAATCTGCGGGAACATATGCACATGGTGATGACTATCCAGATGCGTCGGTTCCCGCCCAAACAGGTCTATAAAACGCTGATACTGCGCGGCCAGCTCTTGCGAAATTTCATCCAGCGGCAAAGCATCTTCCTCTGCCATCTGCCAGATCCATTTCCCCAGCAATCCGTCACGTGTAAGGCCCGGCATAGGCGTCAACGGTCTGCCCAGCGTCAGAACAAAGTGCATCCCGACGGCAAGTGCAGGTATGTCACGACTCAGCTGTACCGCATGGTCAATCGCCGCGCCATTCACCAACGCCGTCGTCGAGGTGACCACGCCATTGCGGCAGGCTTCAACAATGCCGTAGTTTTGTCCTTTACTCAGGCCAAAATCATCCGCATTCACAATCAGTACGCGTTCCATAGCCGACCTCAGTTAGTGTTGTTCGCTTTTCAGTTTCTCAATGCACCCGACGAAATTTGGCAGCCATTGTTCATGCGCCAGAATCAATTCACGCGCCAGAACTTCAGCATCGCGGTCAGAATGCACCAGCGGGCTCAGGTTCAGTGCCAGCAGCACGTCATTCAGCTCGCCGCTCAGTGCCGCGTTGCTCGCTGCCACTTCAAAACCTTTAATGGTATAGATAAGACCAAGGACTTTCTCATCAAAATGAGTAATACGTGGGTGTGGCGTGGCGCCGTTGCGTCCCAACGTGCAGGTCATTTCTACCGCCCAGTCCGCAGGAATGTTATCGACATGCCCATGGTGCGGAATGTTGACATAGTGTTCGGTCTGCTTATCGTTGTAGATAGCGTTGATCACTTCACAGGCTGCGTCAGAGTAATAAGCGCCACCGCGCTGCTCCAGCTCCTTCGGCTTAACGTTCAGCTCAGGATTTTTATAGAGATCAAAAAGTTGTTTCTCAACTTTCTGTACCACCTGAGCGCGTGCCCCGCCTTTATAGTATTCACCCATTTCAATCGCCAGCATCTCTTTTGGCTTGAAGTAGTAGAGCAAATAAGAGCACGGCAGCAGTTTCAGCGAACGAATCAGTCCTTCACTAAACGGCAGGTCAAAGATGTTCTTCACGGTAGACGCTTTCAATTCGCCCGATGCGACGCCATCCAGCAGCTCATCAAAACGTGACACGCCGTTCACCAGTACGTCTTTGATAAAGACCATATGGTTCAGACCGAACAGATCGATAGATAAATCATCGCTCTCTTTCAGCGCCAGCACATCGCTAATGAACATTTTCATGCCGACGGGAATATTACACACGCCGATGAATTTCTTGAAATTTGTATGACGATAGACCGCTTCAGTCACCATCCCTGCCGGGTTAGTAAAGTTAATCACCCACGCATTCGGGCACAGTTCTTCCACATCTTTCACAATGTCAAAAATAACCGGAATGGTACGCAAACCTTTGAACAGACCGCCCGCACCGTTCGTTTCCTGTCCCAGATAACCGTGGCTCAGCGGGATACGCTCATCCTTCTCACGGGCTTTAAGTTGCCCTACTCGCAGCTGAGTGGTAACGAAATCCGCATCTTTCAGCGCTTCGCGGCGATCCAGCGTTTTATACAACTTCAACGGGACGCCCGCTTTGTCGATCATCCGCTGGCAAAGGTCAAAAATAATATCCAGCTTCTCTTTACCACCCTCTACATCAACCAGCCACAATTCAGAAACCGGTAATTCGTGATAGCGCTTAATAAAGCCTTCAAGTAATTCAGGGGTGTAGCTGCTCCCGCCACCGATAGTGACGACTTTTAATTTCTGGCTCATACGTTCTCCCTTCAGTGTCAAAACACTGACATGTATTATGCTCAACCCGTATGTCAGGTATAGCGTGGCTGTCCCGACGCTATTTAGGGCAAGCTATAAAAAATGAGTTATTGGAAAATAATATCTACTGATTAAATTCAGTTAATTTCTTACGATAGCTATTTGGCGTAAACGACGTCAGTTTTTTAAACGTTTTAATAAACAAACTTGGACTACTGTAACCAGACTCATAAGCAATATCCGTTACAGAATAGTTAGTCATTTCCAGCTGTTTTTTAGCAAAATTAATGCGAATTTCATTAATGATCTGCATCGGCGTTTTGCTGTAATAACGCTGGGTTGCGCGGGTCAGATACTCCTGGGATTTCGCGGACAGATGTACCATATTTTCCAGCGCATTCTCGCTAAACTGCCGTTTGTCGTGCATGGTCTCGACGGTGGTTTTGAGCCACTGAGGAATATCATCCAGCACCTGCTCTTCGCGATGATGGCGCAGTCGATTAATAATATAGAAGGTGACCACTTCTACAAATTCATCGAGTCCGCTCTCACGAAAGTTCAGTGATGCAATAACCGTTTCAATGTAGGTAAGAAACGAGTTATTCGCCCGATAGACCTGCGATGCAACGAAACAAAATGGCAGCAGCGGGTGGTAGTGCTGTTCAAAAAAACGTTTACTGATACCGACGTTGAGGATCCTTGTCGCACCGAAATCATAGAAACTCTGGTGATGCGATCCCAACGGGATAAAAACAAAATCCCCGCGCTCAAGCAATACGCGTTTACCGTTGATTTCCTGATAATAGCGTCCGGTTAAAACCAGCGTAAATTCATAGTAGTCATGTTGATGCAGCCCACTGATGCTCTCAGTTTTGTTATAGATGAACACATGGAAATTTTTGCCATTAAACAGTTGCTGTTCATAGACGGTTTTGATTTCCGGTGCGTTAATCTGTAGCTGCATTGTGCACTCCTCGCTATTTCAGCTTCTCGTGAAGTTCAATCAGTTCAGTGACCAGCTCGCGCGCCAGCATCGACGTCATCAGGTGATCCTGTGCGTGGACCAGCACCAGGCTGACTTTCATTTTACCTTCGCCCTGATCGCCTTCAATCAATTTCGTTTGCACGAGGTGAGCTTCGTTCAACGCCAGGCGAGACTGATCCATCATGGTCTTCGCTGCTTCAAAATCACCCTGCTTGGCCATTTTGAGCGCACCGTATGCCAGGCTACGCGCCTGACCCGAATTGATGATGAGCCCCATCACCACTTCTTCAAGTTCTTCTGCTTCTGACTGCGTGTCGACGATATTCTCGATATCCAACATACTTTTTCCCTCTGGTTCAGTCCGGCATGACGGTGAAGCCATGCCGGATTAAATTTAGAATTTCAATGCGTTAGCGATATCTTCTTCGCTTTCTTCTTGATCAATAACGTTCTGAGCTTTGTTGGCTACCACCACGAACGGCAGGTAAACCAGCGTTGCGATACCGAGGTTGAACAGCGCGACCAGCAGAGCGGCGACGCTACCGTTGGTGTTAAAGAACGCGCCCAAACCGGTTGGCATGGTCCACGGTGCGATGTTGGTAATCGGTGGAATAATGCCTGAGTAGTAAGCTGCCAGCGTAATCGCCGCCAGAATCGGCTGCACCAGAATGAACGGAATAAACATAACCGGGTTCATGATGATCGGCAGACCGAACAGGATTGGTTCGTTAATCTGGAACAGACCTGACGGCAGTGCCAGCTTAGCAACCTGACGATAGTCTGGACGACGCGATGCCAGGAAGATAGCGATAATCAGACCCAACGTTGCCCCGCTACCCCCAAGGAAAATATAGGAATCGAGCATCGGTTTCGCCCAGACGTGGAACGTCTTACCGGCTTCCAGCGCGGCGTCTACGGAACCAAACTGCTGGTAGATAGAGATGTTTTCCAGCGCCCATGGCGTCATGATTCCGCTGTCCAGGGCAGTCAGCGCCAAAGAACCGTGAATACCAAAGAACCACAGCAGCGGAACAAAAATCACATAGGCCCAACCCACTACGCTACCCAGCGATGCCAGCGGCGTTGAAATGGAATCCATAATGATCTGATGGAAGTTGGTACCCCAGGTGTTCAGCGCCCAGGCGATGATCCCCATAATCGAGAGAATAAGGAAGCCAGGAATCAGCGCAGAGAAGGAACGCGATACGGACGTCGGTACGCTATCAGGTAATTTAATCACCCAATTACGATGGACCACAAAAGTGAACATTTCCGCGACCACCAGGCCGATAATAATACCGGAAATAATATTGGCACCACCCAACCAGTTAGCACCAACAGCATAGGCTTCACCCACGCTATATGGCGTTACGGTCATAAACGCGGCGACAGATAACAACCCGGCAGCCAGTGAGTCGACCTTGCGTTCTTCCGCCAGCGCCATACCGATAAAGAACGGCGCCATCAAGGACATGATACCCAACGTACCGTTATAGACGTTTCCACCGATGCCCTTCAAACTATTCAGCGTTTCAATAGTTGAAGCATCAAGTCGAATGCCCATCGAATAAAAAAACGACCCCTCCCCAAAGCTCAGGAAAACGTTATTAATTAATACAAACATTGCCCCTGCGAGGGTTAACGGCATCAAACGAATAAAACCGTTTTTGATTGCATTAACGTGTGGCTGCTTTCCAATTTTTACAGCAAAAGGAAGGAGTACCTTTTCAAGTGAAGCAATAGCGTTACTCATAGAAAAATACCCTTAAATACCGCAATCAGTAATTGCGGTGAATGTTAATGAAATAACTCTTTGACGGGAAAAATTAAAATAAAATAATTAATTTGCTGCGGCTTTTTTAATTGCTGCAACAGCAGCCTTAAGCACGCCTAAACCATCGACTTTGCCATACAGCAGCGAGTCAATTACTTCCACAGGCTTGTTGGGTAACAAACGCTGAATTTCGGGCAACATATAAGCAATTTGTGGACCTAATAACACAACATCGGCCGCTGGGCCTTTTTCTCCAGCCAGCGTTTCAGGAAACGCTTCAATAATAACCGGCACTTCGTATTTTTCGGCCTGAGCACGCATCTTCGAAACCAACAATGAAGTCGACATGCCCGCAGAACAAAACAGATAAATGTGTTTCTTTTCCATTAAAACGATCCTCATGTGCGATTATCTGTCAACCAGACACTCCGCAAGCCATAACCTGCATCCATGCTCTGGGTAACTTGCGTCAGCTAAATTACTTTTTTAGGTGGCTGAAACGAGTATACGGGATTGTACCGGTGGATGGTATTTCCTTGACCAACTAAATTGTCTCTCCTTGACCTGTCGTTATGACCCCCCTCACATTTCGGGCAAATAATTCGCGGCAATAAATAAGATCGTGCGGCACAAAAAAACCGGCGCGATGGCCGGTTGTTCAGAGTGCTCAGGCAATAAACAGTTGTTACTACTTCGCTGCCTGTGGGTCTGTGTCGTACTCTGCGCAGGTCTGGTAGCCAGAGTTGATCACATGGCCGGTATCGTCTAAAGCAACAAAATAGGTTTCAGCTTTACCATCTCGTTGACCCAGGATGTAGGTCTGACAGGTCCCGCGCGCATGGATCATGCTTACTTCTGAAGAAGGCTTACCGGCAATCTGCGCGACTTGCGCCCGACTCATCCCTTTCTTCACATCCTTCACTACGGGCTGAACAAATTGGTCTTTGGTACGATCATAGGCCGTACACCCCGCCAGCATAGTCAAAACAGCCGCTGCACCCAGAATTCCTGTTAGATTCTTGTTCATTTTTTCGTCCTCTTGTTTTTCAGCGTGTTATGTAAGCCTGGAGCACAACAACACATTTTTCAAGCAATCAGATGATACTTAGGCCGTTTCGGAAAATTCTATTAAAACAAAATGATGTTATATCAGGCTTGCATCCCTTGTCGTTTGGGCCTCAACGCGTTAGCTTTAACATATCATTTTTTATCATTTTATTTTTCACAGGGGGTTGCATGACTCTGCAGCAAGAGATAATCAAAGCGCTTGGCGCAAAACCGCACATTAATGCAGAAGAGGAAATTCGTCGCAGCGTAGATTTCCTCAAATCATACCTGCAAACTTACCCCTTTCTGAAATCACTGGTGTTAGGAATTAGCGGCGGACAAGACTCAACACTCGCCGGGAAGCTCTGCCAAATGGCCATTTCCGAGCTCCGCCAGGAAACAGGGAATGACGAGCTACAGTTTATTGCGGTGCGTTTACCATATGGAGTTCAGGCTGACGAACAGGATTGCCAGGACGCCATTGCCTTTATACAACCGGACCGCGTACTCACCGTCAATATTAAAGGTGCGGTGCTGGCCAGCGAGCAGGCGCTGCGCGAGGCGGGTATTGAGCTGAGTGATTTTGTGCGTGGCAATGAAAAAGCACGTGAACGTATGAAGGCGCAATACAGCATCGCCGGTATGACCAGCGGCGTTGTCGTGGGTACCGATCATGCAGCAGAAGCCATCACCGGATTCTTCACCAAATATGGCGATGGCGGTACTGACATCAACCCAATATTCCGCCTGAACAAACGCCAGGGTAAACAACTGCTTGCCGCGCTGGGTTGCCCGGAACATTTATATAAGAAAGCACCGACCGCCGATCTTGAAGACGATCGCCCTTCTCTGCCGGATGAAGCCGCATTGGGCGTGAGCTATGACAACATAGACGATTATCTGGAAGGAAAAATCCTGGCTGCCGACGTCGCGAAAATAATTGAAGGTTGGTACGTGAAGACTGAGCACAAACGTCGCCCACCCATCACGGTGTTTGATGATTTCTGGAAAAAAGCGTAATTTTTTCTGCCTCAGGCCGGATAGCGCCCTTCTTGCTGCTCTCCGGCCTAAGGGGCATGGCCATGCCGCTTTTTTAATCGCCTCTCAGCTGTTATACTGGATGGATAACCAGCAGCGGAGTGAAAAGTGGTACGCCGTCAATCAGCCCCTCGCCTGACATTAGAGGCAGCAGCAATTTATGAATATCCTGAGCACCTGCGCCCATTTTTGAGTGCGCTTCCCGCTGTGCCCGGCGTCTATCTGTTTCATAGCGAAAGCGACACCATGCCGCTTTATATAGGCAAAAGCGTCAACATTCGCAGCCGCGTGTTGTCGCACCTGCGTACCACGGACGAAGCGGCAATGCTGCGCCAGTCCAAACGCATTAGCTGGATTTGTACGGCTGGAGAAATTGGCGCCCTACTGTTAGAGGCGCGGCTGATCAAAGAGCAACAGCCTCTGTTTAACAAACGTCTGCGGCGCAATCGTCAGCTTTGCGCCCTGCAGCTCACCGACCAGACTGTGCAGGTTGTTTACGCACGAGATATTGATTTCTCCCATTCCCCCAATCTGTTTGGTTTGTTTGCCAATCGTCGTGCCGCGCTACAAACATTGCAAAGCATCGCCGATGAACAGCAACTGTGCTACGGCCTGTTGGGGCTGGAGCCCCTGAGTCGAGGGCGCGCCTGCTTTCGCTCAGCGCTAAAGCGCTGCGCCGGAGCGTGCTGTGGGAAAGAGAGCCCGCAGGCGCATCATTCGCGCCTGCTTGAGGCGCTGGAAAGAGTGCGCGTTATCTGCTGGCCGTGGAACAATGCCATTGCGCTGCAAGAAACCCGCGCTGAAATGACTCAGTACCATATCATCAATAACTGGTTTTGGCTGGGTGCCGTTGCAACGCTGGATGAGGCGACAACCCTGGCGAGAATGCCGGCTGGCTTTGACCATGATGGCTACAAAATTCTCTGTCGGCCTGTTCTGTCTGGCAAATACGATATTATTGAACTGAATCCGGAGAGTGTCCCGGCATCCAGTTAATCTCGCTGAACAGCAGTTTCCCCTCACGCTCCAACAGGCGCAGGGTGTGTTTACCGTCGTGCCAGCTCGCGCCCTGATCGGCCGTCAGCAGTTTCTCACCCAATTGCCAGGCGCCACTGATAACAAACACGACGCCGCCACGAGAACCAAAGGTCGTAAAAGTGCGATCGGCAACTCTGACTTTCGCCTGGCAAACATCTCGTCGGGTCATGATATTAAAATCCATCGACATCCGTCCTTCCGTCAGCTTTGCTTTTACTACCTTGTCACCAGCAAAAGTAAAAGGTTGATGCTGTTTCAGGGTGTGAGTGAACATGTTCGCCTCTTCCAGGGTCACTTCACCTCCTTCCAGCAAGGTAATAACGCGTTCTACGCCCGGGAAAAGAGAAAACTCTCCGTTCGCTGCAAGGGAGGCGATACTCGCCCGCCAGTGAAAATCGCGTGTTGCTGGCGGAAAACAGCAAATCTCTCGCGTTTCTCCCGCCCCATTGCGCCACAGACTAACCGGCATTTTGCGGATATCGAAATATTCCATCACCCCTCCAGAAAGGCGTAGCACGTCAACCTGCCGTGAACAGCCAGCCATAAATCATCATTGTGATATTTACCCTGCAGAGTATCGTTATCGGCAACAGGGTTGGTTAGCCTTAGCGCTGAATACGGTATTTTGCAAAAAAGATTAACGCATCATCCTGGCGAGAAAGAAAAAACCGCCGATCCTGCCCACATCGTTAAACGTGTTGTGGACAAGAGCGGCGGTCTTGAGTTTGTTGCACACTGTGCGGCACTGAACGCCGACACAGCATGACTAATTTAGTGTAGACGCCTGGCGTTTACTCAGCAGCTTCCGGCATTTTACCTTTCTGCGCTGCGCGTTCTGTCAGACGCTTCTCAAAATTGGCATTAAACTGCTTTTTCTGTTCCGGCGTCAGAATGTTGTAAATCTTGTTCTGGGTTTCCATGTGCGCCAGCATGTTGGCTTTGCGCTGTTCTTCCATCTTCGCAATCTGCGCTTCGGCTTTCGCTTTATCGAAGCTATCGCTGGCGATGATGTCGTGCATTGCGCGGCGTTCTTCCAGCGGCGGACGTTTCATCTGATCGCGCTGACCTTTCATAATTTCGCGAATCTGCTGTTTCTGCGCGTCGGTCAGGTTCAGGTCTTTGAACATCATGTCGTGATGCGGGGCGAACTTCCCGTTGTGATGCATCATTGGTTTGGCATCCGCTGGCGCAGCTGTTGTGGTGTCAGCAGCATGGGCCAGGTTTGCAGCGCCCAGCGCCAGGGTAGAGGCAACAAACAAAGCAGTCAGTTTACGCATAATTTCTATCCTTTCTTTCAGTTATTTTTACGACATTCATGCGACTCTTATGCAATGTGATGTCGTGTTGACGAGATTAACTTTACCGGCTTAAGCGTCAATTAATCAGAGCAACGGTAAAACAATGAAAGTGTAAAAAACAAACTTTCATCAATTATGGAGAAAAAAAGAATAAATTGCGCAGAGTTGAAATGAAAAATTACAACCAGATGATTTTGAAAGGATTATGAAGAACTATACCTGAACTGTGATTATTAAGAAAGCAACTTACCAGGAATAATCCGTAATAAAGCTAAAGCGCACGTAAAAATAAGCCCTCAGAAATAAACCTGAGGGCGGTTATATTTATCAAAACCTTTCGAGCATCAATCCGGCACGTAAACCACAGGCCACGTTTGGGTTCGGAAAAAGAACGTATTCAACGTCATGGGTGACGATAAAACGTTCATCTCCGTCCTGCGCCAGCAGCGTTCCCTCGGTAAAGGGGGTAAAGTTGAGCGTCTGGTTATCCATGTGGAGAATAAAATCGTCGCTCCGCCGCGTAATCTGAGAGACCACGCGGTAGCGCAGCGGGGATGTTTCTCCGGTAGACACTCGCTCGCCCCGTAGCAGCTTCGCCATCGCATCTGCCGTGCACGCAAACTGGGTCAGATCGTTTTGCCCGAACGGCAGCGCTTTACCCAGCTCCAGCGTACAGGCCAGCGCGCCAAAATGTTCAACGCTAAAATGGGTGAACGTGCCGCCTGGGGACTGATGGAAAACCAACGCCTCCAGCCCCGCATCCCCCAGCCAGCCCAGAAAATTTTCGTCCCAGGCAACGTTGCGTTGTGGCAACACGCCAAAGCGCAGATGCTGAGAGCCGCGAATCGCGGTGTGGAGATCCAGATGCCAGCGCACAGGCTCTTTCGCGCGCGAGTAAAAATCTTCCAGACACAGCTCAAGCTCATGAGCTCTATGCGTTTCTTCACTCTCGGCAAAACTCTGCCACCGGCCACCAAACATACGGTTCAGGTCGCTATGACAATAACGTTTCCCCGCAGCCAGCGCCTGCGGATTACCGAGAATCACCAGCAGGCGCCATGTTAGCGCCAGCTCACCGTTAAACAGTCTGGTCAGCAATGAATCAAGTATTTCTACCGGCGCGGTTTCATTGCCGTGAATCCCCGCAGAAAGCACCAGCGACTGTTCAACCGGCGCAGTTGGTGTCAGTTCCAGCACCCCGTGACCAAGCCATTGCCAGACAAAACCGTGAATTGTGCCCTGCGTTTTCTCCGGTATGCTACCCGCGAGTGTCAGGGCCAGAAAATTATCCATGGCTCGTTGTCTCCTGCTGGAAGGGATAAACAGAGCCGAGATTGAGCAATTGCGTCAGTGAATCCAACGCTTCACGCCCTTCGCGCAACAACTGCGGATCCGCGAGGTCCGTTGCGACAAGGCGATCGCGATAGTAGCGGTCGACCCAGTTATTCAGCGTATTGAACAGCGTGTCGTTCATGATAACCGCCGGATTCACGGCCTGCAGCTCCTGTGGGGTAAGCACCACTCGCAGGCGTAAACAAGCCGGGCCGCCGCCGTTGGACATGCTTTCGCGCAAATCAAAGACCCGCAGGTCATCGATCGGATTGTCATCTGCAAGCAAGCGGCTCAGATATCGCCACACGCCAGCATGCTCCCGACATTCCTGCGGTAAAACCAGCATCATCGAACCGTCGTCACGACTCAGTAATTGGCTGTTAAACAGATAGGTCGTTACCGCATCCTGCACCGACACCTCTGCTGTCGGAACTTCCAGCGCAGTAAAACCAGCCACCTGACGGCGTAGTTGCTCTAACAACGCTTGCTGTCTGACAAACGCCTGCTGATGACAAAACAGCACCTGACGATTCGACACCGCAATCACATCGTTATGAAACACGCCAAGATCGATGACGTCCGGGTTTTGCTGAGCAAAAACAAGCTGATGTGGATTGACCTGATTGAGTCGGGCTACGGCTTCACTGGCTTCACGGGATTGCCTCGCCGGGTAGCGCCTCGGCTGTGACGCGTTCCCCTCTTCACGACCGTAAATAAACAGTTGTACGCCGGGATCGCCATAGTCCCCGCCGAGTCGGTTATGGTTTGCCGCCCCTTCATCACCGAACAAAGCAACCTGAGGCAACGCGCCGTGAATCGCAAAGGTACTTTCATCGCGGAAAATCGAGCGTAACAACGCTTCGGTCGTCGGCGCTTCCAGCGAACGGTGGAACTTATTATTCAGATTCGCCACCGTCAGATGCACTTTTCCGTCCAGTGAATCTGCCGAAGGACAGACCGTTGCCGCATTCGCCACCCACATAGGTGATGCGGAGCTGGCGCTGGAGAGCCAGTGCGGCGCCTGACGCACCACTTTGTCCAGAATCTGCTCATCACTGCCGCAAAAGCCCAGCTGACGCAGCGCCGGGATATAGGGACGTTCATGAGGCGGGATCACCGCCTGAGGGAATCCCGCATCCGCCAGTGCTTTCATTTTTAACAAACCCTGCTTCGCCGCCAGACGAGGGTTCGACACCTGAAAACGATGGCTGGTCGAAGCCTCATTACCAAATGACAGTCCCGCATAGTGATGGGTCAGCCCCACCAGACCATCGAAATTTACCTCACGCGCTTTCATCGTTTATCCTCGCGAGAGAAATCCAGACCGGGGCTGAGCGCCGACGGCAGAGTTAAGGCCGGCGATTCCAGGCTCGCCATCGGCCAGGCGCAATAATCGGCGGCATACCACGCGCTGGCGCGATGGTTGCCGGAAGCGCCCACGCCACCAAACGGCGCGGTGCTTGCCGCGCCGGTTAACGGTTTATTCCAGTTAACAATCCCGGCCCGCGCCTCCAGCAGAAGCTGATCAAACTGGCTGCGATCGGGTGAAACCAGCCCGCAAGACAACCCAAAGCGGGTGTTGTTCGCCATACGAATCGCGTCATCAAAGCTGTCGTAGCGCCAGACGCCGAGCAGAGGACCAAAAACCTCTTCATCGGGTACGTTTGCCACGTCGGTCAGTTCAATAATACCAGGGGTCAGCAGCGACGTTCCGGCTTTCACCATGCGTGGCGCCAGTAGCGTGTACCCCCCCAACGACGCCAGACGTTGCCAGGCATCATAAACGTACTGTGCGGCCTGTTCAGAAATCAGCCCACCTAAAAACGGCTGCGGTTCTGCATCCCAGTGACCCGGCATTAGTCGTTGGCTGACTTCCACCAGACGCGCGAGGAACGCGTCCCCCTGCGCGCCGTTTTTAACCAACAGGCGACGGGCGCAGGTACAACGCTGCCCGGCGGTGACAAATGCGGATTGAATGGTCAGATGAACTGCCGCATCTATATCTTCCGGGTTCTCAATGATCAGCGGGTTGTTACCGCCCATCTCCAGCGCAAGGATTTTTTCCGGCTGGCCGGATAACTGTCGATGCAGTTGATAACCGGTATTGGCACTGCCGGTAAACAGCAGACCATCCAGATCATCCAACGCGCTCAGCGCCTGCCCCGTTTCGCGTCCGCCCTGCACCAGGTTCAGCACGCCCGGCGGCAAGCCCGCCTGCTGCCACAGTTTTGCCACGGCTTCACCGGTCCACGGCGTCAGCTCGCTGGGCTTGAAAATCAACGTGTTGCCTGCCAGCAGAGCCGGAACAATATGGCCATTGGGCAAATGGCCCGGGAAGTTGTACGGGCCAAATACCGCCAGCACGCCGTGCGGTCGATGGCGCAACGTCGCCGCGCCATCCGGTAGTTCACTGTGCTGCTCCCCGGTACGCGCATGGTAAGCTTGCACAGAGATAGCAATTTTATTGATCATCGCCGTCAGTTCCGTGGCAGCTTCCCAGCGCGGTTTGCCGGTTTCCCGGGCGATAATCTGCGTTAACTCGGCTTTATTGCTTTCCAGCAATGAGGCAAATTTTTCAACAATAGCCTGACGTGCGCTAAAGGGGTGTTTAGCCCAACCGGCAAAGGCTGCGCGCGCAGCCCGGCACGCCTGCGCCACCTGGGTTGCATCGGCGTCACTGCCCTGCCACAGCACATCACCGCTTACCGGATTCGTTTTCACCCGACGCTCGCCAAGCCCCGTCACCCAGTCGCCGTTTATCCATAATGTCATGCTGTTTTCTCCTCTGCACAAAGACGCACAAAACGTACATGGTCGCCCGCATGACATTTCAGGGCGTCCAGTTGCGCCGCCGTCAGTACCAGACGTTGGGTATCCGGGTCAGCGCGAACCAACATGACGCGGAAGTTTTGATAGTTTTCATTGGCGACCAGACAGGCCGGGTAATCGCCGGTTGCAGGCTGACCTTCCGCCACCTCCACCAGTCTGCTTTTACGAATCGCCCTTACCCGGTCGATATCGCATTCCAGCGTCGGCCCGCCGTCGAAAATGTCGACATAATTGCGGTAGCGAAATCCTTCTTTCTCCAGCACCGCTCGCGCTGGTGCGGTTTGCGGATGTACCTGACCAATTACGCTTTGCGCTTCATCAGACAAGAAATGGGTATAAATAGGATGCTTGGGCATCAGTTCAGCAATAAAGGCTTTTTGTCCGGTGCCGCAGAGAAAATCCGCCCGGCTGAATTCCATGGAGAAAAAGCGTTTGCCGAGGCTTTCCCAGAAGGGGGAGTAACCGTGCTCATCGATTACGCCGCGCATCTCGGCCACGACCTTTTCATTAAACCGGTCACGAAATGCCGCCATAAACATAAAGCGCGACTTAGACAACAAATAGCCGTTGCCCTCTTTACGCCAGTCGGGATCGAGGAACAGAGAGCAAAGCTCGCTGCTACCCGTGTGATCGTTGCTCAGAAACAGCGTCGGCAGCGCGTTATATACGTTCAGTTCTTTCGAGGCATGCACCAGCGTGCCAACCCGATAGTTGTACCAGGGATCGTTAAGCCCCACCGCCACTTCGATGGCACAAATCCCTGCCACGGTTCCACTGGCGCTGTCTTCAAGTACAAAAACATAGCCTTGCTCACTTTTCGGCAACTCACCGCGCCAGGTTTGTAGCGAGCGCTCGATACGCGCCATCAGCGTGGCTTCATTGGCCGGTAACGAGGTCAGCCCACCGCCGGTCTTACCGGCCAGTTGCATCAGCGCGGTGATATCAGCGCGTTCAATAGGACGAATCACCATCATGATGAACCTCCTGCTTTAATGCGTTCGCAGGCCAGCGCAAAACGATCCAGTCCGCTAGCAACCTCTTCTTCGCTGACGTTTAACGCTGGCGCAAAGCGCACCACGTTAGCGCCGGCGATCAGCACCATCACTCCGGCATTGGCCGCCTCTTGCGAGATGAGTTTCGCTTTCCCGGCAAATTCCGCGTTCAGTACGCAGCCGATCAGCAGGCCGAGCCCACGAATTTCACTAAACAGTCCAAAACGTTCGTTAATGGCGTTAATACGCTCCACAAACCAGTCGTGGCGCTGCTTAACACCGTTGAGCATATCCGGGGTGTTAACAATCTCCAGCAGTTTGCCCGCCACCGCCGTGGCCAGCGGGTTTCCGCCGTATGTTGTACCGTGCGTACCAACCGTCATCACGCTGGCACAGTCTGCCGTCGCCAATAACGCGCCGATGGGGAAACCGCCGCCCAACGCTTTGGCTGTCGTCAGCAGATCTGGCGTAACGCCATAGTGCATATAGGCATACAGTTCGCCGGTACGGCCTACTCCGGTCTGGACTTCGTCAAAAATCAGCAGCGCATTGTGGCGATCGCATAATTCACGCAGCCCCTGTAAGAATTCATTTGTTGCCGGCACGACGCCACCTTCACCCTGCACCGGTTCAACGATGACCGCACAGGTGGTGTCATCAATCAGTTGGCAGGCTGAGTCGAGATCGTTGTAGACGGCATGGCGGATATCCGGCGGCAGCGGCGCGAAATCTTGTGAATAAGCAGGCTGTCCTCCGGCGCTGACGGTGAACAGCGTGCGGCCATGGAAAGCATTTTTAAACGCCACGATGCCGCTCTTCTGGCTGCCAAAACGATCGTGAGCAAATTTACGCGCCAGCTTTAATGCCGCTTCGTTTGCCTCCGCGCCGGAGTTACAGAAGAAAACACGCTCGGCGAAGGTGGCGTCAATCAGCTTTTTCGCCAGACGCAGCACCGGCTCGTTGGTGTAGCCATTTCCTGTGTGCCAGAATTTGCTCGCCTGGTCGTTTAATGCCTCGCGCAAAGCCGGATGGGCGTGCCCCAGCGCGTTAACCGCAATGCCTCCCGCGAAATCGATATACTCTTTACCCTGCTGATCCCACAGACGTGAACCTTCACCACGCACCGGAATAAAAGGAGCCGGAGCGTATACGGGCATCATCCATTCATCAAAATTTTCACGCGTAATTGACAGAGACATAGCGACCTCAACGGTAAATAAAAAGTTATTTATATGTTAATAAATATAGTGTTTGCGGTGTAAATGTAGATTGCAGGGTTCGTGCCAGCCAGCAAAAAAAGTGCATAAACAAAGGTCGGTGACGGAATATCAACAGGTTACAACGTGGCGATATTCACTTTATGCGCATAAAAAGTGAATATGTTCGCGCATCAGGCGACTAAATAGAGGAAAAACCGCAGTTTTATTCAGTTGCCAAATATAATTCTGGAATTGTGATCGTATACGAAATTTATCGGAAATTATTGCTCTGTTCTGACGCGCCTCGCGCCAAAACGGTGCAGTTTTTGCTCCATCGTTAACACCATTGGCAATCATTGTTGGAATCAGGTGACAAGAAGCAGTCAGCCAGCGGAAATTCTGCTACCATCCTTGCACTATTCATCTTGCAAAACGGCAGCGACTATGAAATTTGTCTCTTTTAATATCAACGGCCTGCGTGCCCGTCCTCATCAACTGGCAGCCATTGTCGAAAAACACCAACCGGATGTGATTGGCTTACAGGAGACAAAAGTCCACGACGACATGTTCCCTCTCGAAGAGGTAGCAAAGCTGGGTTACAACGTCTTTTATCATGGTCAGAAAGGTCATTACGGCGTGGCGCTGCTAACGAAAGAAACGCCAATCGCAGTGCGTCGTGGCTTCCCGGACGATGGCGAAGAAGCGCAGCGTCGTATCATCATGGCGGAAATCCCATCCCCTCTGGGCAGCATTACCGTGATCAACGGCTATTTCCCGCAGGGCGAAAGCCGTGACCACGAAACCAAATTTCCGGCCAAGGCCGCGTTTTACCAGAATCTACAAAACTATCTGGAGACTGAACTGAAACGCGACAATCCGGTATTGATCATGGGCGATATGAACATCAGCCCAACCGATCTCGATATCGGCATTGGCGAGGAAAACCGTAAACGCTGGCTGCGTACCGGTAAATGTTCCTTCCTGCCGGAAGAGCGTGAGTGGATGGAGCGTCTGCTGGGCTGGGGTCTGGTGGACACCTATCGTCATGCTTATCCTGAAAAAAATGACCAGTTCTCGTGGTTTGATTACCGCTCAAAAGGCTTTGATGATAACCGTGGCCTGCGTATCGATCTGCTGTTAGCGAGCAACCCACTGGCGGAGCGCTGCGAAGAAACCGGCATCGACTATGAGATCCGCAGCATGGAAAAACCGTCCGATCATGCGCCGGTATGGGCTAAATTCCGCGTCTGACCTCCTGCGATTTTTCACTCTCCGGGCCTCGCCTGGAGAGTCTGTTTATTCTGTGTAAAATCAATAAATCGACGGTAATACATTGTTGTGTCCGGGAATTTATTATATCTTCGCGCGCACTTTTCGCTGACGAAAACGCTGCGTTACACTCGGTTTTACAGGAGAACCCCCATGAAAAAGAAGTTCGCATAACGCAGAATACCGGCTGCTGATCGTCGCGGTCCTGTTCTGCATTCTGGCGGGAGTTTTCCATTATTTCGGCCTGACCGACCTGATAACCAATTTCCAGCATTTACAAGACGTCATCCGCCAAAGCGGCATGTTCGGCTATACGCTTTATATATTGCTGTTCATCATCGCGGCGCTGTGTCTGATCCCCGGCAGCATTCTGGTGATCGTCGGCGGTGTGCTGTTTGGCCCTGTCACAGGGACGCTTGTCTCGTTAGTGGCGGCAACCGTCGCCTCGGCGCTGTCGTTTTTGCTGGCTCGCTGGCTTGGTCGGGATCTACTGCTGAAATACGTTGGGCACACGGCGACTTTTCAGGCAATCGAGAAAGGCATTGCCCATAGCGGATTGGACTTTCTGATCCTCACCCGACTCGTCCCACTGTTCCCCTATAATATTCAAAATTACGCCTATGGGCTGACGGCGATTCCGTTCTGGTCATTTACTGTGATATCTGCGGTAACCACCTTGCCCGGCATCTTTATCTATACGCTGATGTCGCACGAACTGGCCAGCGAAGGCATGACTCTGGCATTTATCGGCAAACTCAGCGTTGCGGGCCTGGCGTTATTCATTCTTATTCAGGCGGCAAAAGCCTGGGCCAGATATAAACATATCGATCCGTCGTCCAGCCACGAGTGTGCAGGTAAATGACAAAGCTGAACAAAGCGCAATTAACCCGCTATTACCGGACAGGATTAATAGTTGTGCTGCTGCTCGCGCTGATGGCATGGATGTGGATACCTGGCGTCAGTGATTTTCTCCGGGGCAGCCTGGCGGCGTTTACTACGCTGGATCAACACGCTCTTGAGAACTTCATTCGTTCGTATGGGACCCAGGCGGCGGTTGTATCGTTCTTTCTGATGATCTTACAGGCCATCGTCGCGCCGCTTCCCGCCTTTGTGATTACGTTTGCCAATGCCTCGCTGTTTGGCGCGTTTTGGGGCGGTGTACTGTCCTGGAGCAGCGCGATGGTCGGCGCAGCGCTGTGCTTTTTTATTGCCCGCGTTTTGGGTCGCAGTGCGGTGGAAAAGCTGACCGGGAAAACAGTGCTGAACAACATGGACACTTTTTTCGAACGTTATGGCAAGCACACTATTCTCATCTGTCGCCTGTTGCCTTTTGTGCCCTTCGACCCGGTAAGCTATGCCGCAGGCCTGACCTCGATTCGTTTTCGCCACTTTCTCCTCGCCACCGGCTTCGGTCAGTTACCCGCCACGATTGTCTATTCGTGGGCCGGTAGCCTGTTAACCGGCGGTACATTTTGGTTTGTTACCGGCCTGTTCATCCTGTTTGCCCTGAGCGTGGTGATTGCAGGAGCAAGAAGCCTTTACCTTGAGCGTCAACGGAAGAAAACCTGAGACATACGCCATTTTTAGCAATGGAGATATTATGCGTTACTGCTTATTGTGCCTGAGTTTGCTGCTCTGCCCGCTGGCGGCTTTTTCCCAGGACGCCAGCTGGCAGCAAATCAAAAATGACGCCCGCGGTCAGACGGTATGGTTCAACGCCTGGGGTGGCGATAACGCCGTTAATCAGTATCTCGACTGGGTTAGCGGCGAGATGAAAACGCACTATGCCATTAACCTGAAAATTGTGCGGCTGGCGGATGCCGCCGACGCTGTGAAACGCATCCAGACCGAGGCGGCATCCGGGCGAACAACCGGCGGATCTGTCGACTTATTGTGGGTAAACGGTGAAAACTTCCGCACATTAAAAGAAGCGGGTCTGCTGCAAACCCAGTGGGCGCAGGCGTTACCTAACTGGCGCTATGTTGATACCCGGAAACCGGTCAGTGAAGACTTTGCCATCCCCACAGAAGGGGCAGAATCGCCATGGGGCGGCGCACAGCTAACCTTCATTACCCGGCGCGATCTCACTGCCCAGCCGCCGCAATCCCCGCAGGCGTTACTTGAATTTGCGCAGACGCATCCTGGCACAGTAACCTACCCGCGCCCACCAGACTTTACCGGAACGGCTTTTCTCGAGCAGTTGTTGATTATGCTCACCACGGAACCGCAAGCATTGAAAGTTGCGCCGGATGCCGCCACATTCGCCAACGTTACCGCTCCGTTATGGCATTATCTTGACGCTCTACACCCTGTACTATGGCGTGAAGGCAAAGATTTTCCGCCCACGCCTGCGCGGATGGATGCGTTACTGAATACCGGTACGCTGCGTTTATCATTGACCTTTAACCCAGCCCACGCGCAGCAAAAAGTGGCCAGCGGCGAATTGCCCAAAACCAGCTATAGTTTTGGTTTCTCACAAGGCATGATCGGCAACGTGCATTTTGTCACTATTCCGGCGAATGCCCGCGCCAGCGCCGGAGCCAAAGTCGTGGCAAACTTCCTGCTGTCTCCCGAAGCGCAACTGCGTAAAGCTGACCCTGCTATCTGGGGAGATCCTTCGGTGCTTGATCCGCAAAAACTGCCAGACGAACAGCGTGACGCCCTGCTGACGTATATCCCGCAAGGACTCCCTGCCGTACTGCCAGAACCACATGCAGCCTGGGTAAACGCTCTGGAACAAGAATGGCTACGCCGCTACGGTACGCATTAATTCTGTTGCTGTGGGGCATCATGACGGCAGTTTATCTGCCGCTGGTGCCTGCAACGTTCTCTCTGCTAGCCCCAGCACTTCGCACCACGCACTGGCTGGCGCTCTTTGACGATCCTCAACTCCCGCAGGCGTTGCTGGCAACGCTGGTTTCCGTAAGTCTGGCGGCGTTCGGCGCACTGACCATTGCGCTGTTGGCGATCCTCTTTTTGTGGCCTGGCGCTGGCTGGGCGCGACTGTACTCACGCCTGCCGTTGCTGCTGGCGATCCCGCACGTCGCATTCGCGACCAGCATGCTGTTGATTTTTGCCGAAGGCGGCATGCTCTGGCAGTGGCTGCCTTTTCTCAACTCGCAACCGGACCGCTATGGGATTGGACTTGGCATCACGCTGGCGGTGAAAGAGAGCGCCTTTTTGTTGTGGATCCTCTCAGCCCTGTTGAGTGAAAAACAACTTTCACAGCAGGTTATCGTCCTGGATTCGCTCGGTTACAGCCGTTTGCAATGCCTGAACTGGCTGGTTCTGCCCTCCATCGCCCCTGCGTTAGGCAAAGCCATGCTGGCAGTCGTGGCCTGGTCACTCTCCGTTGTGGATGTGGCCATCGTCCTTGGCCCCGGAAATCCGCCCACACTTGCCGTGCTGAGCTGGCAATGGCTCAGCCAGGGTGATGCCGAACAGCAGGCCAAAGGCGCACTCGCCAGCCTGCTGCTGGTGTTGTTGCTATTTATCTTCGCGCTGGTGGGCTATCTGTTCTGGCGTGGCTGGCGGAGCATGATTCCAGCAGTAAACGGAATACGCCTGCGTTTTTCGTCCGCTACAATCGCACGCCCGCTGGTACAACTTTTGCCCATCAGCGGAGTGGTATGCGCCCTGGTACTGGCGCTTTCCGCCAACTATTCATCGCTCAACAGCGAGGCGCTCAGCAATAGTCTGCAACTGGGACTCATCTCCAGCGTGCTGGGATTACTGATACTCTTTGCGTGGCTGGAATGGGGACCGCAAACCGGACACCGTTGGGTCTGGCTGCCCATTATCCTGCCCGCGCTGCCGCTGGTCACCGGACAGTATCTGGTGGCGTTATATACCGGACAAGATGGGCTGATGACGACCATCATCTGGGGCCACCTGCTGTGGGTGATGCCATGGATGCTGTTTGTGCTCAAACCGGCGTGGCAACGCATTGACCCACGATTGATTCTGATTGCACAAACGCTGGGCTGGGCGCGAGGCCGCATATTTTGGCGGGTAAAATGCCCGCTGCTGTTACGCCCGGCACTGATTGCCTTCGCGGTTGGCTTCTCGGTCAGTATTGCCCAATATATGCCAACCCTGTGGTTAGGAGCCGGACGCTATCCCACCCTGACCACCGAGGCGGTGGCATTAAGCAGCGGCGGCAGCACGGCTATTTTAGCGACACAGGCGCTATGGCAACTTCTGTTACCGCTATCCGTTTTCGTACTGACGGCGTTTTTCGCCGCGTGGCTCGGCCGCTTTCGACAAGGACTCCGTTAATGCTCATCGTTCAAAGCCTTTCAGTGTACCGGGGCGCGACAACGCTACTGAAAGACGTGAATTTCCAGGTTAACAAAAGTGACATTGTCACTATCATGGGGCCTTCCGGTAGTGGTAAGTCTTCGCTGTTTTCGTGGATGGTCGGCGCATTATCCCCTCAGTTTCAGGCTTCAGGCGAACTGTGGCTCAATGAACGGCGCATAGACACGCTGCCCACCGCGCAGCGCCAGATTGGCATCCTGTTCCAGGATGCGTTGCTGTTTGACCATTTCAGCGTTGGGCAGAATTTACTGCTGGCCTTACCCGCCAGTTTGCAAGGATCCGCCAGACGCCATACTGTTGAAAACGCCCTTACGCGCGCGGATCTGGCAGGATTTTATCATCGCGACCCGGCCTCACTCTCCGGCGGCCAACGATCGCGTGTCGCCCTGCTGCGCGCCCTGCTGGCTCAGCCTCAGGCGCTGCTGCTCGATGAACCCTTTAGCAGACTGGATGCGTCGCTACGCGATACCTTTCGCCAGTGGGTCTTTACCGAGGTGCGCAAGTTGAATATTCCGGTGGTACAAGTTACGCATGATGCGCAGGATGTCCCGCCAGCAGGCCGTGTATTACAGATGGAAAACTGGGCGTGAATGTGGCGATATGCTGCGTTAACGCAAGGTTTTAACTTAACCGGCGGCACAGAATGTCGTCTTCTTTTTTCAACGTCGGGCTATTCGATGAAACGTGTTTCTCAAATGACCGCGCTGGCACTGGCTTTAGGGCTCGCTTGCGCTCCTTCCTGGGCTGCTGAAACAGCACAGACCCTCACCCTCAACCAGTTACAGCAAAAGCAAGGCGCGGCGATCGATACCCGTCAGAGCGCTTTTTACAACGGCTGGCCGCAATCGCTCAATGGTCCTTCCGGACATGAACCCTCCGCACTGAACCTGTCTGCCGCCTGGCTCGACAAAATGAATGATGAACAACTCAATGCCTGGGTTAAGGCGCATCAGCTGAAAACCGATGCGCCGGTGGCGTTATATGGCAGCGATAGCGAGATACAGGCCGTTAAATCCCGCCTGCAGAAAGTCGGTTTTAGCCATATTTCAACCCTCAGCGACGCCCTTGCGGATCCTGTCCGCCTGCAACGTCTGCCGCACTTCGAACAACTGGTTTACCCGCAGTGGCTGCACGACCTGCAGCAGGGAAAAGACGTGACCGCCAAGCCGTCGGGTGACTGGAAAGTGATTGAAGCCGCCTGGGGAGCGCCGAAGCTGTATCTGCTCAGCCATATCCCCGGTGCGGGCTACATTGATACCAACGAAGTCGAAAGCGAACCGCTATGGAACAAAGTTTCCGACGCGCAGCTCAAGGCGATGCTGGCGAAACACGGCATCCGTCACGACACCACGGTGATCCTCTATGGTCGCGACGTCTACGCCGCCGCGCGCGTGGCACAAATCATGCTGTATGCCGGCGTGAAAGATGTGCGTCTGCTCGATGGCGGGTGGCAAACCTGGTCAGATTCCGGTTTACCGGTGGAACGCGGAACCCCGCCGACGGTGAAAGCGGAGCCTGATTTTGGCGTTGCTATCCCTGCCCAACCACAGCTGATGCTGGATATGGAACAGGCTCGCGGCCTGTTGCATCGCCAGGATGCATCGCTGGTCAGCATCCGCTCGTGGCCTGAGTTTATTGGCACCACCAGCGGTTATAGCTACATCAAGCCAAAAGGTGAGATCGCAGGCGCGCGCTGGGGCCACGCGGGGAGTGATTCCACGCATATGGAAGATTTTCATAATCCGGACGGCACCATGCGCAGCGCGGATGATATCGCCGCCATGTGGAAACAGTGGAATATCACGCCAGACCAGCAGGTTTCTTTCTACTGCGGCACCGGCTGGCGTGCTTCAGAAACGTTTATGTATGCTCGTGCGATGGGCTGGAAAAACGTCTCTGTTTACGACGGTGGCTGGTATGAGTGGAGCAGCAATCCGAAAAACCCGGTCGCCAGCGGTGAACGTGGTCCTGACAGCAGCAAGTAAAATGGTCACGATTGCCGGATAAGCGCATCCGGCAACGCAAGACATTACGCCTGACGCTGAACCGATTTCAGCGTCAGATATCCGCTCCAGATCCGGGTAAACGTCGTCATCCAGCACAGCGCGCCAAAGACCCACGCCAGCACGGCAAAATATCCCGGGAACAAACAGCCCAAAACAAACAGCAAAATAGTCTCGGTGCCTTCGGTTAGCCCTCCCAGATAATAAAACGATTTATGCGCGTAGCCTGGGTTATCAATATCGTATTTCGCTGCCAGGGCAGCGAAGGCGAGGAAGCTGCTACCAGTACCCATAAACGCAAACAACAGCCAGCCCCCAGCCAGTGCGTTTTGCGCAGGTGCGGCAAGAATAAAACCAAACGGTACCAGGGCGTAAAACAGAAAATCGAGTGAGATATCGAGAAATCCTCCCGCGTCGGTTAGCCCTCTGCGCCGTGCCAGCGCCCCGTCCAGCCCGTCAAACAAGCGATTAAGCACAATGACCACCAGCGCCGCCAGATACCAGCCTAACGCCAGAAATGGCAGGGCCAACACGCCAATAGCAAAACCGACCAGCGTCAGGCCATCCGGGGTAATCGCTGGTTTATCAATAATGCCCACACCGCGATGCAACAGCG
This sequence comes from Citrobacter sp. TBCS-15, assembly GCF_005280815.1. NCBI lineage: Bacteria > Pseudomonadati > Pseudomonadota > Gammaproteobacteria > Enterobacterales > Enterobacteriaceae > Citrobacter > Citrobacter sp. TBCS-15. The sequence goes on from NZ_SZWK01000102.1 coordinate 618,598, forward strand.
GTTTTAACCGTGGATGAAGATGACGGTCAAGCATGCGGGCGTCCTTTAAAACTGTCGCACAGTCCTTGCGAAGGAATATCGAGGGCGGCATTAAAACGCGCCGAGAGATTTTGAAACGCAATCAGCGCGGTCATTTCAGTAATGACGTCATCGGTAAAATGCTGCTTCATTTGCGTTTTCAGCGCATCGTCAACCTGCGGTGGCGTGGCGGTCACCGCATCCGCATAGGCCAGCGCTATGCGCTCTTCTGCGTTAAACAGCGTTGATTCTTGCCAGTTGGCGACCTGCAAGACTTTATCCAGCGCGCCACAGCGTTCCGCCAACCGCAAACTGTTGGCATCAACGCAGAAAGCACAGTGGCACACCTGAGAAACGCGGGTCATTAACAATGCGCGCATCACCGGCGTTAAGCGCGCCTCTTTACGCTCCAGAAATCCGACAAACAGCGCCACCAGCCAGAACAGAAACGGCATCCGCCCCCACCAGCGCGTGGGATGCAGCACATCGCCATAATGTTTTTTCTGCGTCGCGACGAGCAGTTGCAAACTGGAGGGAATACGCGTTAACGGACTTACCCACGAGTGAGGATCGTTCAACGATGACTCCTGAATACTTTAGATAACTCAAAGATAAATATAGTATGTCATTTTCTGCTGTTAGATCTTGATGAATATGATGAAAACCCTCGACGTGGTCGCTGCTATCATTGAACGTGATGGCAAAATTTTACTGGCTCAACGTTCGCCGGATGCGGATCAGCCAGGCATGTGGGAGTTTGCTGGCGGTAAGGTTGAGGCGGGCGAAAGTCAGCCCGAGGCGCTGATCCGTGAACTGCGTGAAGAGTTAGGGATCGACGCGGTCGTTGGGCGCTATATCGCCAGCCACCAACGTGAGGTTTCGGACCGGCTGATCCATTTACATGCCTGGCATGTACCGTCTTTTCAGGGAGAACTGAATGCGTATGAACATCAGGATATTGTCTGGTGTTCACCCGAAGAGGCGCGGCGTTATCCGCTGGCGCCTGCCGATATCCCACTGTTAGAAGCCTTTATTCTTTTACGCGCCGCCAGACCAGCGGATTCGTGCTGATCGTTTTATCATCGCGCTGGCACTGAAGCAGTACACCATCCGCTTTAATCACCGCCCCTTCGGAATAGTTTTGATCCTGGTAAATACAGCACTGACTACAGGGCTGCGCTCGCTGCCCGCTGGAACTGAACACTTCCGGCGGCACATTCACCTGCACATCCGGGCGATAAAGCTGATTTGCCAGCGTCGCGCTGGACACCAATACCAACGCTCCTGCCATGATTAAACGGCGCATATTCTTTCCTTTGTGACTGACAGTTATGCTCAGTATAACGGTATAAATCGGCAGAAACTTTAGTCCCTCCCGTCATCGTTTTTGGTTATGACCCACGCCACGATATTAATTTACTTAGCGGGGTTAATTTTTTCTTGCGTCCCGTCACGCTGCTGGTGGTATAGTCAAAAACTGCAAAACACTTAACACAAATATCAAAAATATAACCATATCAATACATAAGAGGTTTTTATATCTATGGATCAGACATGTTCTCTGGAGTCGTTTCTTAACCATGTACAAAAGCGCGACCCAAACCAAACCGAGTTCGCGCAAGCCGTTCGTGAGGTAATGACGACACTGTGGCCCTTCCTTGAGCAAAACCCACGTTATCGCCAAATGTCGCTGCTGGAGCGTCTGGTTGAGCCGGAGCGCGTGATCCAGTTCCGCGTAGTCTGGCTCGACGATCGTAATCAGGTACAGGTTAACCGTGCGTGGCGCGTGCAGTTTAGCTCCGCCATTGGCCCATACAAAGGCGGTATGCGTTTCCACCCTTCCGTAAACCTGTCGATCCTGAAATTCCTCGGCTTCGAGCAGACCTTTAAAAATGCCCTCACCACGCTGCCGATGGGCGGTGGTAAAGGCGGGAGTGACTTCGACCCGAAAGGTAAAAGCGAAGGTGAAGTGATGCGTTTCTGCCAGGCGCTGATGACCGAGCTTTTCCGCCATTTAGGTCCTGATACCGACGTCCCGGCGGGCGATATCGGCGTGGGTGGTCGTGAAGTCGGCTTTATGGCCGGGATGATGAAAAAACTGTCCAACAACAGCGCCTGCGTCTTTACCGGTAAAGGTCTCTCTTTCGGCGGTAGCCTGATTCGCCCGGAAGCAACCGGCTATGGTCTGGTGTACTTCACCGAAGCGATGCTTAAACGTCATGGCCTCAGCTTTGAAGGCATGCGCGTGGCGGTCTCTGGCTCCGGCAACGTTGCACAATTCGCCATTGAAAAAGCCATGGAATTTGGCGCCCGGGTGGTGACCGCCTCCGACTCCAGCGGTACCGTGGTCGACGAAAGTGGATTTACTAAAGAAAAACTGGCGCGTCTGTGCGCGATCAAAGACAGCCGTGACGGTCGCGTGGCGGATTACGCTCGTGAGTTTGGTCTGACCTATCTGGAAGGCAAACAGCCGTGGTCGGTTCCGGTCGATATCGCCCTGCCGTGCGCCACCCAGAACGAACTTGATGTCGACGCGGCACGCGTACTGATCGCCAACGGCGTGAAAGCTGTCGCCGAAGGGGCAAACATGCCGACCACCATCGAAGCCACCGACCTGTTCCTCGAAGCGGGCGTACTGTTCGCGCCGGGTAAAGCCGCCAACGCCGGTGGCGTAGCGACCTCCGGGCTGGAAATGGCGCAAAACGCCGCACGTCTGGGCTGGAAAGCGGAGAAAGTGGACGCACGCCTGCACCACATCATGCTGGATATTCACCATGCCTGCGTTGAATACGGCGGCGAAAGCAAACAAACCAACTACGTACGTGGCGCCAACATCGCGGGCTTCGTGAAGGTTGCCGACGCGATGCTGGGCCAGGGTGTGATTTAATATTGTCTCTGTAGAACCGTAGGCCGGATAAGGCACGGGGGCCGCATCCGGCAAAGCCTGATGGTGCTACGCTTATCAGGCCTACAGACCTACACGCCTGCCTCTTCGGATGGCGGGCTTTTTTTTGCCGGGCGTTTACGCGGCGCGCTCTTTTTCTTATCGCCACCACTGCCACCCGGCGCGACAATTCCCCGGAAGCGCCGTACCGGCGTACTGCGCGCCTGATCGATGAGCTGATACAGCGTTCCCACCAGCGGCTGCATGAAATCCTGATAACGACACTGTTTTTCGCTGATTTGGGTCAGAATAGATTCCCAGTGCGCGGTCATATCCGGACGCGTCGCCATTTCCGGCAGCGAGTGAAACAGCGCTTTTCCGGCATCGGTGGAATGGATATAGCGCCCTTTTTTCACCAGGAATCCGCGCTTGAACAGCAGCTCGATAATCCCGGCGCGCGTCGCTTCCGTACCTAATCCATCCGTGGCGCGTAGGATCTTTTTCAGATCTTTATCCTGCACAAAGCGCGCAATCCCGGTCATCGCTGACAGCAGCGTCGCGTCGGTAAAATGGCGTGGCGGCTGAGTCTGACGTTCAACCACTTCGCCTTTTTCGCACAGCAATTCATCATCTTTAGCCACCACCGGCAGCGGCGTTCCGTCGTTATCTTCATCGCGCTCTTTGTTGCCAAGCAGCGTGCGCCATCCAGCCTCCGCCAGAAAACGCGCTTTGGCGACAAACTTGCCTTTGGCAATATCCAGCTCAATAACGCACTTACGGAAGACCGCATCCGCACAAAACTGCATCAGATACTGACGGGCAATCAGGTTGTAAATTTTCGCTTCGTTGTCATTCAGGTTGATGGACGAACTGCGCGCGGTAGGAATGATGGCATGGTGGGCATCCACTTTTTTATCGTCCCAACAGCGGTTTCGCGTATCGGGATTTACCGCCGGTTGCGGGAGCAGATCCGGCGCATGAACGCTAATCGCGTTCATTACCGCATGACGTCCGGCAAAATGTTCTTCCGGCAGATAACGGCTATCCGAACGTGGATAGGTGATCAGTTTATGGGTTTCATACAGCTTCTGGCAGATATCCAGAACGTTCTGCGCACTCAAGCCAAAGCGTTTCGCCGCTTCAATCTGCAACGCCGACAGCGAAAACGGCAGCGGCGCGGATTCTGATTCCCGTTTATCGTTATAGCTGGTGACGAGCGCCGGCTGGCCGTTAATACGGTTCACCACGTGTTCGGCCAGCGTACGATTCAGCAAGCGCCCCTCTTCGTCCTGATACGGCTCACATGCTTCGCTGGGCTGCCAGATAGCGGTAAACCGCTCGTCGGCGGGCGTCACGATATGCGCTTTCACTTCAAAGAAATCTTTGGCGACAAAGTTTTCAATCTCTTCATCGCGACGCACAACCAGGCCGAGTACCGGCGTCTGTACGCGCCCGACCGAGAGTACCCCTTGATAGCCCGCGTTACGCCCAAGAATGGTGTAAGCGCGGGTCATATTGATGCCGTACAGCCAGTCGGCCCGCGCCCGCGCCAGGGCCGACACGCACAGCGGGATGAACTCACTGTTGGCGCGCAGACGCTCAATAGCCCGTTCGACAGCCTGCGGGTTGAGGTCATTGATCAGACAACGTTGCACCTGCTGGCGCTTTTCGGGAGCCAGTTGCAGGTAATCCAGCACTTCATCCACCAGCAGTTGTCCTTCACGATCGGGGTCTCCTGCGTGAATAACTTCGCTGGCTTCATGCAAAAAGCGCTTGATAACGTTGAGCTGTTTGGTCACCGAAGGACGCGGCTGCAGTTGCCACTTTTCCGGGACAATCGGCAGATCGACCAGACTCCAGCGCGCATAACGGCTGTCGTAGGCGTCTGGCTGCGCCTGCTCAAGCAGGTGACCAATGCACCAGGTCACCACTTGTCCGTTTCCGCATTCAATAAAACCGTCACCTTTGCGATGCGGCTTTGGCAGCACATCGGCGATAGCGCGCGCCAGACTCGGTTTTTCGGCAATAAACAACCGCATCGAGTTAACGGATCTCAACCATGGCGCGACCGCCACGAGCTTCCACTAACTCACCAATTGCAGTGAGATCGATACCAAACTGCGCCGCTGCCGCTTTCACTTCGGCTTCCGCTTCCGGCGTTACCGCCAGCAGCAAACCACCAGAAGTTTGCGGATCGCAGAGCAGGTCGCGTACCGACTGCGGCATTTCACCCATCAGGTGTCCGTAGCTGGCAAAGTTACGCTGGGTACCGCCCGGCACTGCGCCCTGCGCGATGTACTCTTCAACGCCAGGAAGCTTAGGAATATCCTGGTAGACAATCTGCGCCTGAACGCCTGCGCCCTGACACATCTCGCTCAGATGTCCCAGCAGACCAAAACCGGTAACGTCGGTCATGGCTTTCACGCCCTCGATATCGGCAAATGCCGCACCGGCAATGTTCATCCGACACATCACTTCAGTCGCCAGCCCAATATGTTCGTCCTTCAGCAGCGATTTTTTCTCTGCGGTAGTCAGGACGCCAATGCCCAAAGGTTTGGTCAGGAACAGCTTGCATCCCGCCTCGGCAGTACTGTTTTTCTTCACGCGTTCAGTCGGCACAACGCCGGTAACCGCAAGACCGAAGATAGGCTCCGGGGCATCAATAGAGTGACCGCCCGCCAGCGCGATACCCGCCTGACGGCAGGCAAAGCGTCCGCCTTCGGTCACTTCACGGGCGATTTCCGGCGCCAGCTTATCAAGCGGCCAGCCCAGAATAGCAATTGCCATAATCGGTTTGCCGCCCATAGCAAAAATATCGCTGATGGCGTTGGTGGCGGCGATGCGGCCAAAATCAAACGGATTATCGACAATCGGCATAAAGAAATCGGTGGTGCTGATAACGCTGGTGCCATTACCCAAATCGTAGACAGCGGCGTCATCGCGGGTTTCATTACCCACGAGTAAGTTTGGATCAACGAACTTCGCCTGCTCGCTGTGCAGGATGGTTTCCAGCACTTTAGGGGAAATTTTACAACCGCAACCGGCTCCGTGGCTGTATTGCGTTAAACGAATAGCTTGCTCGCTCATGGACATCTCCTGTCATTGCAATTCGGATATGGTAGCGCTCATTCCATGATGTGGTAAGAGTGACTGTCTGAATTCAGGTGTCTTTGCTCATAATCCAGACAGTTTTGCCGTTGATATCAGAAATAACGAACAAAAGCGCTCGGATCGGCCAGGTTAATGGTCGTGGACGCTTTTAGCTGCGGCGTACCCAAATAGAGAAAACCGACGATCTTATCCTGCGGGCGGCAGTCAAACGCTTCGCGCACTTCCGCGCTTTCCGTTAATGCGCCGCTACGCCATATGCCGCCAAAGCCCTGGGCAACAGCGGCCATCTGCATGGCCATTACCGCGCAACCGGCAGACATTTCCTGTTCCCACAGCGGAACCTTGTCGTTTTCTTCACATTTCGCGACGACGGTAATGATCAGCGGGGCGCGAAACGGCGCGGTCCGCGCTTTTTCCTGAGCTTTCTCGTCGCTGCCTGCGGCAATAGCGCCTTTTTCAAGCACGGCGCTAAAGCGTTCGCGCCCTTCCCCCTCAATGACAAAGAATTGCCACGGTTGCAGCGTTTTGTGGTCTGGCGCGCGCATTCCCGCCCGCAGAATGTTTTGCAGTTGCTCTCCCGCCGGTGCCGGTTCGACAAGACGAGAAGCGCTACGACGGGTGATGAGTAATTCGAGTGCATCCATTTGTTTAACTCCAACAATGAGATTTATTCACAAAATTAACACGTGAGCGGATTTTGTTACAGCACAGGCGGTGATTCCTGCTGACAAGTGCCCGTCGGGTCATTACGATAGCCACATCTTAACGCCTTTTTCGGGATAACCGGGTGGCGTGTTGTTAATCGGTAGGGAGAATACATGCGAACCCTGTGGCGATTTATTGCCGGATTTTTTAAATGGACATGGCGATTACTCAATTTCGTCCGTGAATTAGTGCTTAACCTGTTCTTTATCTTTTTGGTGCTGGTTGGTGTGGGGATCTGGATGCAGGTCAGTAGCAGCAACACCAGTGAACATGCTGAACGTGGCGCGCTGCTGCTGGATATCTCGGGCGTGATTGTCGACAAACCTTCGAGCACCAGCCGCTTGAGCGTCATTGGCCGTCAACTGTTTGGCGCCAGTTCTGACCGACTGCAGGAAAACTCCCTGTTTGATATCGTGAATACCATTCGCCAGGCGAAAGATGACCGCAACATCACCGGCATCGTGATGGATTTGAAAAACTTTGCCGGGGCCGACCAGCCTTCAATGCAGTACATCGGTAAAGCGCTGCGGGAATTCCGCGACAGCGGCAAACCGGTCTTTGCCGTGGGCGATAACTTCAGCCAAGGGCAATATTACCTCGCCAGTTTTGCCAACAAAATTTACCTTTCCCCACAGGGGTCCGTTGATCTGCATGGTTTTGCCACTAACGGTCTGTACTACAAGTCCCTGCTGGATAAACTGAAAGTCTCAACGCACGTGTTCCGCGTCGGTACCTATAAGTCTGCGGTAGAACCCTTCATCCGCGATGATATGTCCCCTGCCGCGCGCGAGGCCGATAGCCGCTGGATCGGCGAGCTGTGGCAGAACTATCTCGATACGGTCGCCGCCAACCGTCAGATCCCAGCCCAGCAGGTGTTCCCCGGCGCGCAGGCGATGTTGGACGGTTTGACAAAAGTCGAGGGTGATACCGCAAAATACGCGCTCGACAACAAACTGGTGGATGCCCTTGCCTCCAGTGCCGAAGTCGAAAAAATACTGACCAAACAGTTCGGCTGGAGCAAAGCGGATAAAAACTTCCGCGCCGTCAGCTACTACGATTACTCACTGAAAACCCCGGCGGATACCGGTGAGAGCATTGGCGTCATCTTCGCGAATGGCGCGATTATGGACGGTGAAGAAACCCCAGGGAATGTGGGCGGCGACACCACTGCCGCACAGATCCGCGAAGCGCGTCTTGATCCGAAGGTAAAAGCCATTGTTTTGCGAGTGAACAGTCCTGGCGGCAGTGTCAGCGCCTCTGAAGTGATCCGCGCTGAACTGGCTGCGGCTAAAGCGGCGGGCAAACCGGTCGTCGTATCGATGGGCGGCATGGCGGCATCAGGCGGGTACTGGATCTCCACGCCAGCCAGTTACATTGTGGCTAACCCCAGCACGCTGACCGGTTCAATCGGGATCTTTGGTGTGATTAACACCGTGGAGAACAGTCTGGATTCCATTGGCGTACATACCGACGGCGTAGCCACTTCCCCGCTGGCGGACATTTCCATCACCAAAGCGTTACCGCCTGAAGTGCAGCAAATGATGCAACTGAGCATCGAGAACGGCTATAAGCGCTTTATCACACTGGTCGCGGATGCACGTAAGACAACGCCAGAGCAGATTGACAAAATCGCTCAAGGCCACGTCTGGACCGGCCAGGATGCGAAAGCCAACGGTCTGGTCGACAGTCTGGGTGATTTTGACGACGCCGTCGCGAAAGCGGCTGAACTGGCCAAACTGAAACAATGGCACATTGAGTATTACCAGGACGAACCCACATTCGTGGATATGGTCATGGACAGTATGTCAGGTTCGGTTCGCGCCATGCTGCCCGCCGCCATTCAGGCAATGCTTCCGGCTCCGCTGGCTTCTGCGGCAAGTACGGTAAAAGCTGAAAGCGATAAGCTGGCCGCGTTTAACGATCCGCAAAACCGCTATGCGTTTTGCCTGACCTGCGCCAACGTTCGTTAACTGTCAAATGCTGCCCCGGATGGGGCAGCATTGATTCGGGTATTCCGACAGTCCCCAGGCGTACAGCCAAATTCCCGACTAAACATGCGAATAAAGTGCGCGCAGTCGCTAAACCCCAGACGCAGCGCAATCTCCGTTACGCTCTCTCCAGAATTTATCAACAGCCAATGGGCATAGCGCAATCGGGCGCTACGGATAAACTCCCCCGGTGACTGAGAGAACTCAGCATTAAACAACCGGGTCAACTGCCGTGGACTCAGATTGACTTCTGAGGCAAGCCATTGGGTTGAGATAGGTTTAACCAACCCTTTCTCAATCAAAAATACGGCCTTACGTAAGCGGCTATCGCTCACATGCGTAAAGCCTATCGCTCTGGAAACCGCCACGGAAGTGCCGTCTATTCGGTTAGGCACTGACATCTGGAAAATGGCTTTTGTGGCTCTATCGGGGCCACAGTGCCGACGAATAAGCTCCGTCGCCAGCCCGATCGTTGAGATACCGCCCGGGCAAGTCAGTATCCCCTTTTCTTCATGGAAATCGACGCCGGTTCGGGCGGTCAACAGAGAAAATTGCGCCTTAAAATCGTTCAGATGCCAGGGATGGACCGCCGCAGTTAATCCCTGTAGAAAACCCTCCTGCGCCAGAACAAAGCTGCCCGTACAAACACCGACCAGCGGGATATTCCGCTGACGGGCAAGATGCAGGTAACGCCGCGCGGCAGGGTCCGCTTTTGCCATACTGCGCAATAGCCCACCGATCACCACGATATAATCGAACTGCTCCGGGGTAACAAATGCGCTATCCGGCATCATCGCCATGCCCGAACTGCTTAAAACAGGCTGTTCTGGCGTAGCGCTCATCAGACGCCAGGAACAGCGGATCTTCTGGCTGTCATCACCCATATCCGCCGCGTGACGCAGCGCATCCGTCAACCCCGCCAGTGCCAGTAAAGGAAATTCAGGCCACAGTACAATCCCGACATTTAATTGCGGCCTGAGGGGCATCGCTGTCTGGTTCGCATCAATGGCGGTGATAATATCGCGATCTGCTTTTCCACTTGGGGGCAACGTAATGTTGTATTTCTTCACTTCAGGCTCCGGTTTAAACCCGGGCGATGGCGCAAAATTGCCCGGGACGGTAATGAAACACAAAGCAATCCTGTCAGTATCAACAGCGCCCCAACGATAAACGCAGGCTGCAGAGATTCTCCCAGAAACATCACGCCGGCGATAATCCCCATCGCAGGCGTCATCAGAACCAGCGTTCCCAGCGAAGCAACATGATAATTACGCAGCAGAGTAAACCAGATTAGATAGCTTGAAAATGCGACGACCAGCGTCTGGAAAGTCAGACTAGCAATCAATGTCGAGGTCATATGTATCGTCGTTTCACCCAGCATCAAACCAATAAGCAATAACACAATACCGGTGATAGCGAGTTGATAAAACAACGTACACGATGAAGGAATGGTAGCAAGACGACTGCAGCGAATCACAACGCTGGACGTTCCCCAGGCAATGCCCGCAAACAGCCCGCACAAATCGCCTGCCAGACTCCACTGCGTATTCCCGTCATGCGCAACCCACATCACGGCAACGGCAATCCCGAAAAAGGCGATGCCCAGCCCGCACCACTGCAGGCGGCTCAGGCGTTCCTCAGGCAAAATAATATGTAACCCGACAGCGGAAAACAACGGCGCGGTGTACAGATAAAGCGCCATATGAGAGGCAGTCGTCAGCGTTATTCCGACAGAAACCAACACGAACTCAAGCGCAAAAAGCAGCCCAACGATAGTACCCATTCTGGCAATACTGCGCTCACGCAGGCGGCCAAATATATTATCCCGGGGGTGAAAAAGCAGTCCAATCAGCAGCGCGGCGATTGCAGAACGCAACCCCACCTGAAGAAACGGTGACATATCATCAGCCGCGGATTTAATCGCAACCTGTTGACTACCCCAGACACCGCAAATCACCACCATCAGCAAAATAGCGGCATTATCAATTCTCTTTCTGATCATTTCTCGATCCGTAAAAGTACGCGTAAAAGAAGGTCGATACTGTAGGACTGAGGGGGGAGAACCACACTGTATAATCGGGACAACGCACTGAACGTAAATGACATATTGATCAGACAACCGGTATGCGTCATTTGCGCTGTCTTTTTTCAGGAGGGACTTTATACTGCGCCTGTTTATGCACAACTTAATCTGTGACGCCCATGCAAAAGAAATCGATTTACGTTGCCTATACCGGCGGTACCATTGGTATGCAGCGCTCAGAACAGGGTTATATCCCTGTTTCTGGTCATCTCCAGCGCCAGCTGGCATTGATGCCTGAATTCCACCGCCCTGAGATGCCAGACTTCACCATCCATGAATACGATCCGCTGATGGATTCTTCTGATATGACGCCGGAAGACTGGCAGCATATTGCGGAAGACATTAAATCGCACTATGACGATTACGATGGCTTTGTCATTCTGCACGGTACAGACACCATGGCGTTTACCGCTTCGGCGCTCTCTTTCATGCTGGAGAATCTCGGCAAACCGGTCATTGTGACAGGGTCACAAATTCCGCTGGCAGAATTACGCTCCGATGGACAAATTAATTTGCTGAATGCGCTCTACGTTGCAGCGAATTATCCGATCAACGAAGTGACCCTGTTCTTCAATAATCGACTGTTTCGCGGCAACCGTACCACCAAAGCGCACGCTGATGGTTTTGACGCCTTTGCCTCACCCAATCTTGCCCCATTACTGGAAGCCGGGATCCATATCCGTCGACTGGGAACACCACCAGCGCCCCATGGTACGGGCGAACTGATTGTTCACCCTATCACGCCACAACCGATTGGCGTGGTGACTATTTATCCTGGGATCTCTGCCGATGTGGTACGCAACTTCTTGCGCCAGCCGGTTAAAGCGTTAATTTTGCGCTCTTACGGCGTGGGCAATGCGCCACAAAATAAAGAGTTTCTGCAAGAGCTAGAAGATGCCAGCTCACGCGGCATCGTGGTGGTTAACCTTACGCAGTGTATGTCTGGCAAGGTGAACATGGGCGGTTATGCGACGGGGAACGCGCTGGCGCATGCTGGCGTTATCGGCGGCGCGGATATGACTGTCGAAGCAACCCTCACCAAACTGCACTATTTGCTGAGTCAGGGGCTGGATACGCAGAGCATTCGTCAAGCAATGTCGCAAAATCTGCGTGGCGAGCTCACCCCAGACGAATAAAGGAGTCTAGGCCATGGCCCGAGCCTTACTGTTGGTCGATTTACAAAATGACTTTTGTGCTGGCGGCGCCCTCGCCGTCCCGCAAGGTGACAGCACAATCGATATTGCCAACCGCATGATCGACTGGTGCGCCTCACGCGGTGACACCGTCGTCGCCAGTCTGGACTGGCATCCGGCTAATCATGGTAGTTTTGCCAGCCAGCACCAGGTCGCGCCTTACAGTCAGGGGCAACTGGATGGTCTCGCGCAGACGTTCTGGCCCGATCATTGTGTGCAAAACAGCGAAGGGGCTGCCCTGCATCCTCTGCTGAACCAGCGCACGATAGCGCAAACGTTCACTAAGGGCGAAAACCCGCTGGTCGACAGTTATAGTGCGTTTTTTGATAATGGTCGTCGTCAGGCAACCGCACTGAATGCATGGCTGCTGGAACATCGCATTGCCGAGCTCATCATCATGGGTCTGGCTACCGATTATTGCGTCAAATTTACCGTGCTGGATGCGCTCGATCTGGGCTACGCCGTCAGCGTCATCACCGACGGTTGTCGTGGCGTCAATATTCACCCTCAGGACAGCACAAACGCTTTTATGGAAATGTCGGCGGCGGGTGCGACTTTGTATACGCTGGCAGATTGGGAAGAAACCCAACCGTAAGCGACGCCGACAGGAGCGCTCCTGTCGGCGCGTTATTTCAGGCCAGGGGTGAAATATCTTCCAGCGAAACTTTGCGCGTTTCGATGCCAAAGCACAACAGAATCAGCGCGCAAAGCACCAGCATAACGCCCAGCACGATAAAGACAGTGATCGAGCCGTAGCGCGTCAACAGAATAGCGACGCCATAAGGCGTAAATACCGCGACAATCCTGCCCACCGCATTCACGAAACCCGATCCACGTAATCTAAGATGTGTCGGCCACAACTCCGGGACATATACCGCGGAGGCAAAGCAAACATACATATACAGAAAAAAGATCATCACCAACCCGTAGCTCAAAATGGCCCACTCTTCGGTTTGAATCGAATAGAAATATCCGAGCAGCGCGATAATAACGAGTAAGAATGAACCAAACAGCCTCCGTGGAAAACGATCGATAATCATCGCGGCAATGAATATCCCAACGGGTGCGCCAATCATAATTATCGCAGTCATAAAGATAGACTTCGTCACATCGATTCCCGAGTTAACAAAAATCGTTGGGATCCATACTGTGATGGTATAGAGCGAAATATTCATCGCAATAAGCACGGTGATCGCCACCAGCGTACAGCGCAACATTGGTCCCTTGAACAGTAGCCAAAATGAACCACTTTTCACGCCAGATCTTGCCGTCAGGCAATTGCTCTGACAGGAGGGTAAGGTGATATTTTTCTCTAGCTCAATTTGCGACTCCACCTGTACCAGGTGTTTTTCAGCTTCACTTCTCTGTCCCTTACCAGCCAGCCAACGGGGAGATTCGATAAAGTACTTTCCGGACAGATACCAGGCCAACAGCATTGTCGCGCCACCGAGCATAAACATCACCCGCCAGCTTAACCAGGCAATAACCACGACGCCAACTGCCGCGGACAGCATCGGCGACCAGTTACCAACAAATGACAGGCGGGCAGACCACTTTCCACGTACTGCAGGCGGAATAAATTCAGTGAATGAAGCATAGCCCACCATAATCAGCGCCCCCATTCCGATCCCCATCAGGCAACGGAAAAAAATAAGCCAGTACATATTGGGCACAAAGGTTGCGGCACAAGCAGAGACCCCAACAATCAGCAAATTGATGCGGAATGCCTTGCGTCGACCGAGATAATCACCAATAAAACCCCCAGTTAGCGAACCGACAAAATAACCAAACATCAGCGCAGAGGTAAATGCTGCATTGAGATAATTATTAGACCAACCGGTACTGACTAATTTCGCCAATACAACATTCCCGGAATAACTGAGAAAACCGGTGATTAATAAACTAAAACTAATGATACCAAAAATACGAAAATGAAATCGCGATAAGGGTAAGCGATCTAATCTTGCACCGATAGGGTCACATTGTTCCATCTGGATGCCTCAAGTTCAACTAAATAGAAAGTATGGCGATCGCGGCAGAGATAATTTTGCCGCGCCATCCATCATCATTAGATTTTCATGGCATTTCCAGGTGCAAACTAAAATAATATCGACACGAGCAACCTTAAAATTAATAAACGAGTTGAATATTATTCTTTTTGCAAAACGCAATCCACTCAGCACCCGGTGCCTTATTGGTTATAAGATAATTAATATGGCTAAAGTCCACGAGTTGGACGAAAGCTTTACGATCAAACTTTGAGTGATCAACCAACAGAGCCACCTCAGTCGCCTGGCGGATCATGGTTTTTTTGATTTCCGCCTCCGCTTCATTAGAATCAAGCGCCCCGCTTTGCATATCAAGACCTTTACAGCTCATCACCATAATATCAACGTGATAGCGACTGATGATCTCCTTGGTAATCCTTCCCTGTAATGACAGCGTATTCTTGTTCAACTCGCCGCCGGTGGAAACGACGTTAATTTCCGACTGAGCCAGTTCATGAAATGCTTCAGCCGAGTTGGTTAGCAACGTCAGATCGTTTCTTTCCTTCAACAACTTTAATAATTCCATCGCCGTACTGCTGGAGTCAGCGGCCATTGTGGTCTTATTTTTAATAAACGGTAATGCATTACGAGCAATGATCTGCTTCTCTTCAAAGAAAGACTTTGCACGTTTATAAAAATGAATATTGTCAGACAACGCGGTGGTATTAAGTACCGCACCACCATATGTTCGGGTCAAAAAACCTTCATCTTCCAGCTTCTCCAGATCGCGGCGAATTGTTTCCTCAGTTACCTGAAAGATGGAACTTAAATTAGATACCGCCACTTTCTTATCATTAGCCACCATTTGCTTAATGGCCTGAATCCTGTCTTTTGCCGCCACGATGACACCTCTGTTTCCTGCAAAGTAATAATAAGACCCTAGTATCTCACAGGCTATGTTTATTTTCAAAAGAACATGTCTGAATCACAGATTTAGTACTCTTTTACACAGAAACAGAGGTCATTGCCAGCTGGATTATTTTATATCCAACGCTTCTGCCATTTCTCTCATCAACGATGAATCGCTATCAGTCAGGGCAATGGTCAGCGCATCAACATTCTCGCGAACCTGTTCAGGTGCGGTAGCACCGCTCAGTAAGGTGATTAAATCGCTTTGCTTTAAAATCCACGCCAACGCCAACGCGGGGATCGTGCAACGGTATTTTTCACACAATGGCTGCCATTGCTCGAGCATATCAATCACCCGCAGCATATTTTCCCGTTGGAACCAGACTTTGTTGGCCCGTGCGCCGCCAGGAATATAATCCCGCGCGATTGTTCCAGTCAGTAACCCCTGTTCGAGCGGTGAATAAACCTGCACGACGATGCCATGCTGCTGACATAACGGCAACAATTCAGCTTCCAGTGCGCGATCAAGGATGCTGTACTTGGCCTGCACGATATCCAATTGGCCGTGTTTAAGATACTCCCTGATATGCCCTGCATCCACGTTGGCGGCACCGATAGATCGAATCTTGCCTTCTTTCTTAAGTGCGTTCAGCGTGTCTACGGTTTCCGCAATCGGTGTAAAACAAGGTTCGACCGATTGCCAGTGGGTCATATAGATATCAATGCTTTCTATACCCAACCTTTGCAAACTGGCATCGACCTCTTCACGAATCGACTCGGGCGTGAGGTTTTTATACAACTGGCGATCGCCCACTTTGTTAAAAAGGCTGCCCGTCCGCTCCCAGACGATGCCGCATTTAGTTTCAACCACGATATCTTTACGCGGTAACTTTTTCAGCGCCTGCCCAACAATGACTTCACTATTACCAAAGTTGTAGCCTGGAGCGGTATCAATCAGATTAATACCGCAGCGATGCGCCTCAACAATGGTATCGATACAAACCTGTAGATCGAGATCGCCGTTCCATGCCGGACCGCCGCCAATGGCCCATGTCCCTAATCCCATGCGGGAAAGCATAATCTCCGTACTGCCTAAAGGAATCTTTTTCATCTGCCGTTATTACCCTTCATATTCATCAAGAAGTTGTTCAACCAGCTTTCTGTTTTTTACGCCCGTTGTGGCGCCCACGCTCAGTACCGATATTGCTGCCGTTGCGTTAGCAAACAGTGCGCACTCGCGCAGCGACTTGCCTTCAAGTAACGCGGAGATAAATCCCGAGGCAAAATTATCTCCCGCGCCGATGGTGTCGATAGCGGTAATTCCTGAAACCGCCGGGACCTCCATTTTCATATCGGTACGCTTGATAAAGCAGCCTCTTTTACCGGTCTTAATCACTACCGTTTTTACGCCACAGCTCAGGAAACTGTCGGCAATTTCATCCAGCGTCTCTTTGCCGGTAAGCTGTTTTGCCTCCTCGAAATTGGGAAACAGATAATCGACGTAGCTTAACGCCTGGCGAATATCGTCCAGTGTTTCATTAAGCCGCGGCTTGATCATATCGGCACAAATAATTAACTGATGCGCTTTCGCCTGAGTGAAAATCGCCGTTAATGCTTCGCCGTCGAGCAGCGGGCTGTTAAAAATACTCGCCAGCGACAGCAGCTTTGCCTGAGAGAATCGAGCAAAATCAACATCGTTTATATTCAGTTTCCACAGGCTGCCGTTGCGGTTGGTGACAAAGGTGCGTTCGCCATCAGCTGTAACCAAACCCACGTTAATGGAAGTATCAATACCCGCATCCTGTTTCAGGCTCTGGATATCAATGTTCTCCCGACGGCAGTGGTCGAGAATAAAATGACCTGCCGCATCATCCCCTACCCGACTAATTAACGCAGTACGATGCCCAAGGCGAGAAATAATAGTCGCTTCATTAATAGCGTCGCCGCCCGTGGTCATGGTTATTCTTTCTAAAGGATAAGAGTCTACATCAAAGATATTTTTACTCACTGGCTGCAAAGGAATATCAACAATTGCCGCCCCTATACAAATAACCTCGATATTATCCATATTGTCATTCCGCTTTACCGTCAGAGCCAAACAATTTAATTTTTTCCAATGCTCGCTCTTTTACTGCTTTACGAACTTCACGTTCAACATGCAGGAATGGCTGATTCTGATTCTCGCGCACCGCCACCATTGCCGCCTGGCACAGCTCGGTGTGAATATTGATTTTTGAGATGCCTAATGAGATGGCTTTTTTAATATCCGCGTCGCTGATACCTGACGCACCGTGCAGCACCAGTGGAACAGAAACCGCTCGGCGTACGCGCTCAACAACCTCGAAATTCAGTTTTGGCTCGGAGGTATACACCCCATGCTGGTTGCCAATCGCCACCGCCAGAGAATCACAGCCGGTACGCTCGACAAATTCCGCAGCCTGGCTTGGGTCAGTATAGTGATAACCTGCCAACGCCTCTTCGTACACCGTTTCATTCCCTACGTGCCCCAATTCCGCTTCGACCGGAATGCCCAACGGATGGAAGAAGTCCACCGCCTCTTTGGTCAGACGAATATTCTCTTCAAAATCAAATGCCGAAGCATCGCGCATCAGAGAATTCATGCCATGAACCCAGGCGTTGTGAATGATCTCCATGCTACGTCCGTGATCCCAGTGTGTAATAACCGGGACCGAAGCCTTTTTCGCCATAGAAACCATCATTTGCGAAAAATCTTCAAACGAGGTATTACCTACAAAACCCGTGCCGAAGGAAATTATCACCGGCGATTTGGACTCTTCCGCCGCATCAATAACCCCCATTAACATTTCCGCATTCCACACATTGAAGTGGGCAATCGCATAATGTTTATTTTGGGCATCGTTTTCCCAATATTTAATATCTGCCAGCATGGTTATTTCTCCCTTTTTAATTAATGGTTGATTTTAATAACGCCTTTAATAATCTCGCGTTTGTTATTGACGGATTCATCAAACGCGCGCTGAACATCTGCATAATCATAAATATGCGTTACCATCGACTTCACATCGAAACGCCCGGAGGAAATGGCTTCAATGGTGACCGGATAGCGATTGGCATAGCGGAAAACAGTTTGGATTGAGACTTCACGGTTAATTTTGAGGAAATTAATTGCTGAATCACCAGGCACTGTGCCCACGATCATGATTTTCCCGCCGCGCATTACCAGATATGGCGCCTGCTTAACGGTTATAGCCGAACCGGCAGTTTCAAAAACGATGTCCGCTCCCATATCGCCAGAAAACTGTTGGCAGCGGGCAACGGTGTCCTCTTTTGCCCCGTTGATAACGACCGTAGCCCCAAGCTGTTCGGCCATCGCCAGGCGTTTCTCCAGAACATCAACAACAGCGATGTCGGTAGCCCCCAAACATTTACAGGCTTGTAGGGTCATTAAACCAATACAGCCAGCCCCCAAAATGACGATTTTCTTGCCCGGCTTAACGTCTGCGAGCATTGCAGCATGCATGCCGACCGCTGCTGGCTCCACCAACGCACCTTCCATGGTGTCCATGTTATCGGGGAGCTTGTAAGTGAAACTCTCTGGGTGGCACAGATAGTACGTTAGCGCGCCGCGATAATTTGGCTGTGTTGCCATAAAATCGACGTCAGGACAGATGTTGTATTTCCCTTCCAGACAGTAGCGGCAGTGGCCACACGGCACGCCGGGTTCAATGTTGACCCGGTCTCCCGGTTTAAATTTACTGACGCGACTTCCCACTGCCACCACCGTACCGGCGCATTCATGCCCAAGACCTATTTCCTGATTGGGATCTTTCGGCGGAATAAAGGGGCCCGATTCAAAACCATGAACGTCTGAACCGCAAATACCAACGTATTCAACTTTAATTAGCACTTCATGCTCTTTAGGTACTGGGATATCGGCGGCAATAATTTTCATCGTGCCCGGCGTTTTTAATATCGCTTTTGAATTTTTCATTTTATTTCCCATCAATATTATTTGCTGGTAACGGCATCAATACCGAGACTCTCGACAGAGACGCCTTTTGTTTCAATTCCAATGGTGGCAATAGCAACAGCGACAATAATTGAGACTGCGCCCAGCAGTACAAATACCCCAGTAACGCCATAACTATTAAGTAATACAGCGACCGCATATGGGGCGGCGATACCGCTAATACGCCCGACCGCGTTCGCAAGCCCTGACCCGCGAAGCTTCGCTTCAGTCGGCCATATTTCTGGAACATATACCGCGGAAGCATAGCAAACGTACATATAGACAAAGGTAATCAGGAAGAAACCAATTAATGTGATTAGCAACATGCTGGTTTGCAGCGAATAGATATAACCCAGCACGGCAATTAACACTAATAACCCCACGCCCATAGTTTTCCTTGGGATTTTATCCATTACCAGCATGGCGATGAAAATCCCAAACGGCGCCCCGAACATGCTCATGGTATTTAAGACTATGGAGTCTTTCAGATTAATCCCCTGAGTCATAAATATTGTCGGTAACCAATTAATTAAGGTGTACTGCACAACGTTCATGGCGATCAGAACAAAAGAGCCCAGAACCACCCGTTTTAACAATACTCCCGTTAATAAGGCAGAGTACGGAACTGAACGCGGTTGTTTGTCATCATCTTCTGTCACGACCGGCGGTAGTGGCTTACCTGTCTGTCGAATGACGCCTTCCTCAATGGCCCGCATCACCTGTTCAGCTTCCTGATAGCGTCCGCGAGACTCCAGCCAGCGGGGCGACTCCGGGAAACTGCGCCATGCAATAATGGTTGCAATAAGCGACAACACCGCCGGAATCAACAGCTGTACGCGCCAGTTCCATTCCGTACTGATCAGTGGCGTTAACCCCATCGCAATCAGTGAACAGAGCGGATAAGACCAGTTGCCAATAAACGAGACCCGACTGGACCAGGTGCCCCGATTCCGGCCTGGCATATATTCGGTAAACCCGGCAAACAGGGTTACCAGCAACGCGCCTAAACCAATCCCCATAACAAAACGACAGGCGATCAGAAAGGTCATATTGGGTGAAAACGCGCCAACTACCATGGAAATAATATGAATCGCTTCATACAGGATAAACGCGTTTTTACGCCCGGTTTTATCGCCAATAATTCCCCCACCGAGTGCACCAAGAAACATGCCCGCCGTAGTAATGGCGGAAAACGTGGCGGTGGTAGAATTATCGGTCCAACCAAGTTCTTTTAACTGCGCGAGAATTAATCCGCCAACGGCATTACTCCAGCAAACCAATAATCCGAAGGCGACCATAGCAAACATCGACGTATGCCAGCGACAATCAGGCAGCCTGTCCAGCCTGGCGCCGCAGTGCGGTTTTGCAATCTGTTCCATGCGATAACGTCCCTTTAATAAATATTTTATTCATCAAAGTCGTAAGTCATGATGACTTTAATCGCGGTCTTATCGACCATGGCGTCAAAACCTTCGCGCCATTGCGATAAGCCGATACGGTGAGTGATCATCGGTTTGACTTTGAGCGCGCCGCTAGCGAGCAGACGAATGGCGTTGCGCCAGGAAGTGGAGTCGTAGGCCATATGGCCAATGATGCTTTTGTTCCATGCGGTAATATCATTAATGGAGAAGTCGAGAGGTTTAAAACCCATCCCTACGCGAACAACTTCACCGTTAGGACGCAGCATTTCAATAGCTTGTTTCAGGGCAATATTGGCGCCGGAACATTCGATAACTAATCCCAGATTGTCTTTGCCGCAGATTTCCTGACAACGTGCGACCACATCTTCGCTTGAACCGTTGACAACTGCCGTCGCCCCCATTTCTTTAGCAATGGGGAAACGCACCGCAACGTCGTCTTCAAGACCAACCATTACGATATTAACGGCCCCCATAATGCGTGCCATTTGCACGGAAAAGAGTCCTAGTGGTCCAGTACCGAAAACCACCACGTCTTGACCAGGGAGGAATTTGGATTGTTGAGCGATAGATTTGTAGGCATTACAGATGGGGTCCAGGACTGCCGCTTCTTCATAATCAACACCTGGCGGGATTTCCCACAGCGCATGGCGGTGAATTTTGAGGATCTCTCCAGGAACCAGACAATATTTCGAAAAACCACCGCCCCAGGTATTGTTGTCCAGGCCTAAATTCACTTTTTCTGTACAACAAAGAAAATCCCCTTGTTCGCAGGCCGGACAGACGCCGCAAACGTGCCCGCTGTTGTCAGAAACCACGCGCTGACCCACTTTCCAGTCCTTAACCTTGTCGCCGACCTGGACAATTCGACCGGCAAATTCGTGACCACGAATCGAATTAAACTGGTCGGAACCGCTATCAACATTGTAGTGTTTCATATCCGCGCCACAGATAGCAGCCGCCTTGATTTCAATCACAACGTCATCCGGGCCACATACCGGTTCCGGAACATCAATCATCTTGTAGCCACCAAAGGCCTTGCCAAATCTTGCCAGTGCTTTCATTGAATTTTCCTTTGTGTTTAGTTTTGCATCAGTGGTCATCATACTTATCCATATAATTTTTGAGGTCAACACAAAATCTTTAAAACACAGATTATGATCTGCATTTCACAACTTAGATCACAAATAAGTGCAAAGATGCACTGAAACACAAAGAAACGTGGAAGCCGCTTCGCCTGTACGCCGTGAACCCCTTCGCATTTTTCCTGTTATGGAACTGTTAATCTGCAAGAGCTGTTTTTTTCGCCACGCCATTTCCGTGGCGTGTTTACTTGTTTAAATGTCAAAGAGGAACACCGATGAAACTATTGCCTTTGTTGGCAGCATTCCCCCTGCTCTGCGCCAGCGTTGTTTCCGCCAATTCACTGATGTCAGTTGGTTACTTTAATGGTGGCGGCGATGTCACTGCCAATCCTGGTGGCGATATCAATAAACTGGATGTGCGCCAGATAACCCACCTCAACTATTCGTTCGGTCTGATCTACAACAACGAAAAAGACGAAACCAATGCCGCCTTAAAAGACGCCAGCAAGCTGTATCAGATTTGGCTTTCAGAGAAGGTGCAGGCTGATTTGCAGAAAATCCCGGAACTGCGTAAGCAGAACCCGAATCTGAAAGTTCTGCTTTCTGTTGGGGGCTGGGGTGCGCGTGGATTCTCAGGCGCGGCGGCGACGAAAGAAACACGAGCAGTATTCATTCAGTCTGTGCAGGAGATCATTGAGAAATACGGTCTGGATGGCATCGACCTCGACTGGGAATATCCGGTCAATGGTGCCTGGGGACTGGTCGAAAGCCAACCAACCGACCGCGCTAACTTTACCGCGCTGTTAAAAGAGCTGCGGGCAGCATTGGGACACAAAAAGCTACTGACCATTGCCGTGGGCGCGAATGCGGAAAGTCCGAAAAGTTGGGTGGATGTGAAAGCCATTGCGCCATCACTCGACTATATCAATCTGATGACCTATGACATGGCCTACGGCACTCAATATTTCAACTCAAACCTGTATGATTCGACGAAATGGCCGACGGTCGCCGCCGCTGATAAGTACAGTGCTGACTTTGTGGTTAATAACTATCTCGCCGCCGGGTTAAAGCCGAGCCAGATGAATCTGGGTATTGGTTTTTATGGACGCGTGCCAAAACGCGCTGTTGAACCGGGAATTGACTGGAGCAAACCTGACGCGCAGAAGAATCCTGCCACCCAACCCTATTTCGAAGCAGCACAAATTGCGTTGTTCAAATCACTGGGCGTCGATCTGAGCAAAGATACCTATGTGAAGTACAACGATATCGTGGCAAAGCTGATCAACGATCCGCAGAAGCGCTTTAGCCAGCATTGGGATGATGAGGCGAAAGTACCGTGGCTGTCGGTACAGTCAGCAGACGGGAAAACGCTCTTTGCCCTCTCCTATGAAAACCCGCGCTCGGTGGCGATCAAAGCCGACTACATCAAGAGTAAGGGGCTGGGAGGCGCTATGTTCTGGGAATACGGTGCGGATGACAACAATCAACTGGCTAAGCAGTTGGCTGATTCATTAGGCATCAAACACTGATCCCAACGCCTGACACAATAGGTTATGATTACCGAATTCCGCTGCGCCAGCCTTTGGCGCAGCTCTTCATTTTCTATTGGAGGCATGAGCTTTTATGGCTTTTATCCCTAAAAATTACGCCCGTCTGGAAGTTGGTTACCGGGAAAAAGCGCTTAAGCTCTTCCCCTGGGTCTGCGGACGCTGTTCCCGTGAGTTTGTCTATTCAAATTTGCGCGAGTTGACGGTACACCATATCGATCACGATCACTCCAATAACCCGGAAGATGGTAGCAACTGGGAAATGTTGTGCTTGTATTGCCACGATCACGAACATTCCAAATATACAGAAGCGGATCAGTATGGCTCAACGGTGGTTGCCGGCGAAGATGCGCAGAAGGCTGTCGGCGAAGCTAAATATAATCCATTTGCCGATCTGAAGGCGATGATGAACAAAAAATAACAGCGACAGCGGGCCCGACATCGTGACTGCCGGGCCAGGATTCTCAGGATTTGAACGTTGCAATAGGTTCGGGCGTAATACCAAATTCGACTTTTAGCTGCTGCTTGCTCTTCATCACCATCTCACCGTTGGTATCAATCGTCATATGCTGCGCATCAACGTTGTTGCGCGCCTGCCATAACATCACCAGCTGTAAGCTGTTCTCTTTTTGTTCCACCGTTAGCGCCACGCCATCCGGCCATTTTCCGAGTTCAACGGCGGTAGATAAGCGCTGATAAACTTCCGGCGTCATGCTGTTGATCATCTCATCAAGATTCATGTTAAATCCACTCTCCGTAGAATAATTTGCTGAATCGTTTCTTCAACCCTTAATTTGTTCACCGTTTTCGCCATCGGTAAAGTTCAAAGAGGCTGAGTTAACGCAGTAGCGCTCACCGGTAGGTTTTGGACCATCCGGGAAGACGTGTCCCAGGTGCGCATCACAGTTCCCACAGCGGATTTCAATGCGCTGCATACCATGCGAGGTATCTTTTATGTAACGGATAGCCTCTTCGCTGACCGGCTCGTAAAAACTGGGCCAGCCGCAGCCAGAGTCATATTTTGTCTCGGAACGAAATAGCGGTTTATCGCAGATCAAACAGTGGTAGATGCCGTCACGCTTGTTATGCAGCAAACGCCCGGTAAATGGCGGTTCTGTCCCGTGATTCTGCGTCACGTAGAACTGCATTTCTGTTAAATTTTTTTTCAGTTCTTCTGGAGAAGGTTGATTAGCCATTTGCTCACATCTCGCTTTATCTAAACTCACATCACGAGACAGATTCTAACAAAACATTAACACCGGAGTGCGAACTTTTGTTCTAAACTTGATCCTTGCGAAATGGCAGCCTGCAATTCGTGATCATAATCACGTTTTTATCTTGATTGCCCTTTAAAATTCGGGCCGCCGACCCCATGTGGTTTCAAGCCCAAAGGAAGAGTGAGGCGAGTCAGTTGCGCAAAGCTTAGGCAGCAGATTGATTTGTCGCAATGATTGACACGATTCCGCTTGACGCTGCGTAAGGTTTTTGTAATTTTACAGGCAACCTTTTATTCACTAACAAATAGCTGGTGGAATATATGACTATCAAAGTAGGTATCAACGGTTTTGGCCGTATCGGTCGCATTGTTTTCCGTGCTGCTCAAGAACGCTCTGACATCGAGATCGTTGCAATCAACGACCTGTTAGACGCTGACTACATGGCTTACATGCTGAAATATGACTCCACTCACGGCCGTTTCAACGGTACCGTTGAAGTGAAAGACGGTCATCTGATCGTAAACGGTAAAAAAATCCGTGTTACCGCTGAACGTGATCCGGCTAACCTGAAATGGGACGAAGTTGGTGTTGACGTAGTAGCTGAAGCTACTGGCCTGTTCCTGACAGATGAAACCGCTCGTAAGCACATCACTGCTGGCGCGAAAAAAGTGGTTCTGACTGGTCCGTCCAAAGATAACACTCCGATGTTTGTTAAAGGCGCTAACTTTGACAAATACGAAGGTCAGGACATCGTTTCTAACGCTTCCTGCACCACTAACTGCCTGGCTCCGCTGGCTAAAGTTATCAACGACAACTTCGGCATCATCGAAGGTCTGATGACTACTGTTCACGCGACCACCGCTACTCAGAAAACCGTTGATGGCCCGTCTCACAAAGACTGGCGCGGCGGCCGCGGCGCATCCCAGAACATCATCCCGTCCTCTACCGGTGCTGCTAAAGCTGTAGGTAAAGTACTGCCAGAACTGAACGGCAAACTGACTGGTATGGCGTTCCGCGTTCCTACCCCGAACGTATCCGTTGTTGACCTGACCGTTCGTCTGGAAAAAGCTGCTTCTTACGAAGAAATTAAGAAAGCAATCAAAGCTGCTTCCGAAGGCCCGATGAAAGGCGTTCTGGGTTACACCGAAGACGACGTAGTATCTACCGATTTCAACGGTGAAGTTTGCACTTCCGTGTTCGATGCTAAAGCAGGTATCGCACTGAACGACAACTTCGTGAAACTGGTATCCTGGTACGACAACGAAACCGGCTACTCCAACAAAGTTCTGGATCTGATTGCTCACATCTCCAAATAAGTTGAGATGAAACAGTAATCTGTAAGAGCGACTATGGTCGCTCTTTTTTTTGCCTGAAGATACACGTCATACTTCGAGTTGCAGGTGTGTTGGCTACGCTCTCTCACCCGAATCACTTACTACAGTAAGCTCATCGGGGTGAATCAGGGACATCCATGTCCCTGACCGAAGACAACCTTCGGTTGTTCAAATTCGTTCCTGACGAATTTGTCGTTCACTTGCCGCCGTCCTGCAACCCGAATTATTTAGGGTTAAAAAGGATTGCGTAATGATTAATAAAATTTTTGCACTTCCGGTAGTCGAACAAATTGCCCCGGTCCTCTCCCGCCGTCAGCTTGATGAGCTTGAGGTCATTGTTGTCGATCACCCGCAGGTTAAAGCCTCTTTTGCGCTGCAGGGCGCACATCTTCTTTCCTGGAAACCAAACGGTGAAGAAGAAGTCCTGTGGTTAAGTAACAATACGCCGTTTAAAACCGGTGTTGCGCTGCGTGGCGGCGTACCGATTTGCTGGCCGTGGTTTGGCCCTGCCGCTCAGCCTGGCCTACCGTCTCATGGTTTTGCCCGTAACCTGCCATGGACGCTGAAAGCGCATAACGAAGACGAGAATGGTGTAGTTCTGACGTTCGAACTACAAAGTAGCGCTGAAACGCGTCAGCTTTGGCCGCACGAGTTCTGTCTGCTGGCCCGGTTCAAAGTGGGCGCCACCTGCGAGATGGAGCTGGAAGCGCACGGTGAGTTTGAAACTACCTCCGCGCTGCATACCTATTTCAATGTGGGTAATATTGCGGCAGTGAAGGTCAGCGGTCTTGGCGATCGTCTGATCGATAAAGTGAATGATGCCAAAGAAGACGTACTGGCTGATGGTATCCAGACCTTCCCGGACCGTACCGATCGTGTCTATCTGAATCCGGAAGCATGCAGCGTCATTCATGATGATGCGCTGAATCGCAATATTGACGTAATCCACCACCACCATCTGAATGTCGTGGGCTGGAACCCAGGCCCGGCGCTGTCTGTCAGCATGGGCGACATGCCGGATGACGGTTACAAAACATTTGTTTGCGTAGAAACGGCTTACGCCACGGCACCGCAGAAAACCACCGAAGAAAAACCGTCTCGTCTGGCACAAACGATTCGTGTTGCTAAGCGCTAAGATCGTGTCAGTTGCCTGATAGTGTTTGCGCCATCAGGCAACTCAGCGCGCCATGCGGCAAATCAGGCCATATCCAGCGCCGTTTTACCTTTTGGCGCCGGATATGCCTTATCTAACTGCTTCAGCTCATCGGCAGAGAGCGTTATCTCCAGTGCCGCGGCATTCTGTTCGACATGCGCCACATTCGCGGCTTTCGGAATGGCTATCACCCCCGAAAGACGAATAACCCATGCCAGTAAAATCTGCGCAGCGCTGGCATTGTGGGCGCGCGCAATGTCATTGACCACTGGGTTAGAAAGCAAGTCCCCCCGGAGCCGCCCTGCCTGAGCCAGCGGACTGTAGGCCATAACCGGCATCTGCTGTTGCTGGCACCATGGCAGTAAATCATATTCAATGCCGCGTGATGCTAAATGATAGAGCACCTGATTAGTTGCACAGTGTCGTCCACCTGCAACCTGCCATAATGCCTGCATATCATCGTAATCAAGATTAGAGACGCCCCAGCGGCGGATTTTGCCCTGCGCAATAAGCGTTTCCATAGCGTCGACGGTGTCAGCAAATGAAAAGTCTCCCGTCCAGTGCAACAAATAGAGATCCAGATAATCGGTTTTCAAACGACGCAGGCTGGCTTCGCAGGCGGCAATCGCTTTCTTGCCCGCGGCATTCCATGGATAAACCTTCGAAACTAAAAAAGCGCTATCACGCCGACCTGACAGCGCCTCGCCAACAACCTCTTCCGCTGCACCATCTGCGTACATTTCGGCTGTATCAATCAATCGCAGGCCAAGATCCAGCCCAGCCCGTAACGCGGCGACTTCATCCCGACGTCGGGCTGAATCCTCGCCCATGTACCATGTTCCCTGCCCAATCGCAGGAAGCGATACCTGCTCCGTAAACATCACCTGTTTCGCTGTCATCGCACCCTCCTGTGTTAATGCACCACAGTAAAGCAAAACAACAGACATGTGTCCTGTTATGGTGCACAAATTGCACCATCATAGTTTGGCGTGTCGCCCGTTAATGCGATTAAAGTAAAAGGCCCGGGATCTGATGCAGATCACGGACCTAAATAATGCAAAATTTTCACTAGCCAGCGCTTATTTCAACCGACCTAAATATTTGCCCTCTTTCATGGCGTTAATTTTTCCGTTTTTATAGACAATGACGGAAATCAAACCCGCACTGTAAGTTTGTGCATCGGCATTATTTTCATCATTTGCCGCAGGGTTGCCATTAATATATGCAATACCATCAGCGCCACGTTTAAAGTCCACGCCCAGCTTATTCACATGCACGGATGTGGTTTTGCTGGCGTGCACCGGGGCATTAGCGTCGCTGACCTGAGTTTTGTGTTCATGCTGTAATTGCTGACGATATGCTTCGCTGATAGCATAAGCAGGCGCAGCAGATGAAGCCACCAGCGCAGCGATAATAATCAATTTCTTCATGTGTTAAACCTTAGTATTTATCGTGTTTGTGGTGATGGTCGGAATGGGTGCCATCAGAGCTATACAGATTTTGCGCGTTTTCCAGGGCCTGTTTTTCAGCCGCGGCATTGATTGTCGCCTGACGGTTTTGTTCGGCGATGTAGCAGGCATCGCGGCTGATCCCTTTGTTTTCGCATGCACTCATGCGTGAAGCCTCGCTGGTGCATCCAGCCAGGATCCCGCCCATCACAGCTATCATGATTAACTTTTTCATTATTTTTACCAGGTTTTTACTCAAGATATCCTCGTGGCATATTTAAGGCCTTACCACGAGAGTTGCTATCACTACTTTTAAAGTTTAATGAATATCGGCAATAGGATATTTAATGTCAATTTTAATTTTTTCAGACAAATACCTAAAGGATGTAAAATAAAAACAAATGATTAATTTTTATTTTTTTCACCTGAAAGTTAACATTCAAAACAAGCCAAAATAGTTATCAGTTATCTTTATGCCAGTTGAGAATAAATACCCCGCGCATCGCGATACAACAAACCCCTGTATTATCAATAAATTATGAATCCAGAAAACGACAGCCCATAACAATAAATCATTAAGGCATGGCGATATTACCTCATGCAAAAAAGAATAGATACCAGGCTAATAAAATGAGAGGTTTATTTTTCGTAACGGCGAAAGAGCTATCAGGTTAAATAATCGTTGCGGCCAGGCGAAACGCAAAACCACTATAAAGATGCAATCTCATGTTTTAGATCAATATTCATCCCCACAAAACATAAAAAAGCCTGCATGTCTGCAGGCTTGTGTATGACACGCAGTAGCATCAGAACTTGTAGGTCACACCTACCGAGAAGATGCCAGACCAGGACTTATCGACCATCGGGCTATCCTTCACTTCATCACTCAAACGCACATAACGGCCAGTGCCGTATACGTTCCAGTTGCCAAGGAAGTTATAGCTCGCGGTCAACTCCAGGTATGGATCCCATCCATCGTCAGCGCTGTAGCTTTTCAGACCACTGCGGCGAGACTCGTGATTGGACACGCCATAATAATAGTCGTTGTAGTTTTCGCTGCTGTACTGCACACCGATACCCGGCGTCAAAGTCAGCGCACCGTTAGTGTAACGGTAGAGCCATGCCAGATCCCAGATAAAGCCGTTGCTGTTATCCAGGGTATCACCCGCCAGAGCGGTACGCAGGAAACCATACTGGGTGTTATGTACATACGAGAGGCCAGCCATCAGGCTGCTTTTACGCTTGTCGAGTTGGCGCAAAGCATGGCTGTCGCTGTCACCCGGCTTGAAGTGGGTCGGATCATAGTATGCCATGATGGAGAGCTTATCTGCCGCGTCATTCCACAGATAGTAGCCGCCACCCAGACCGTGGAACCAGACGTTATCGCCTTCATAGGTGACAACCGGAACGGGATAAACATCGCGGTCATACTGTTTGTACGGGCTGTTAATCACGCCGACACCTGCACCAACAGTCCACTGGCTTTCCGCCTGTGCGGTGCTAACTGCGGTTGCGGCAAGGACGCCAAGTGCCAGAAGTTTGAGTTTGGTCACAATCCATAATTCCTTATTCAAATGTGTAGCGGTCAAAGTGTAATCGCCAATACGCTTCAGCCCAACTATTTTACGTATTAGTCCAGGAATGTAACCCCCTAATTTCTCAATGAGTGATGACATTTTGCTTGCAGGACAGTGAACACTGCATGAAATCTGCCCCATTTCTTTACATAAGGTGTGCTTTTTTTGCTGATGAGTTATTGATATGCCGTTGAAATTCATTTGCGCATCCATGCAAGTTTTGCAAATGCCATCTACGCTTAATTTTAGAAGGTGTATCACCGAATACGTTGATCTCCTGACCATCAAAATGGCATGAGAGTTGCTTATTTCTTCAGCAGCGACGTCGTTCAGTTTACCTCTTCAGGGGCCTCTACTATTCATATGAACGGCTCTTAACATGTGCTAAAAAACGAAAGGACGGCATACCATGAATATATTCGATCACTATCGCCAGCGTTATGAAGCTGCCAAGGACGAAGAGTTCACGCTGCAGGAGTTTCTTACCACTTGTCGGCAAGATCGCAGTGCTTATGCCAACGCGGCAGAGCGGCTATTAATGGCTATTGGTGAACCTGTCATGGTTGACACTGCCCACGAACCTCGTCTTTCTCGACTCTTTTCGAATCGGGTAATTGCACGCTATCCCGCTTTCGAAGAGTTTTACGGCATGGAAGACGCCATTGAGCAGATTGTTTCTTATTTGAAACATGCAGCTCAAGGTCTGGAAGAGAAGAAACAGATTCTGTATCTGTTGGGGCCTGTGGGAGGGGGGAAATCATCTCTCGCTGAACGACTCAAGTCGCTGATGCAGAGAGTTCCGATTTATGTCCTGAGCGCCAATGGCGAACGTAGCCCGGTTAACGATCATCCGTTGTGCTTGTTTAATCCACAGGAAGACGCGCAGATCCTGGAAAAAGAGTATGGGATCCCGCGTCGCTATCTCGGGACGATCATGTCGCCATGGGCGGCGAAACGTCTGCACGAGTTTGGCGGGGACATCACGAAATTCCGCGTCGTCAAAGTCTGGCCGTCTATTCTGGAGCAGATCGCTATCGCCAAAACGGAACCTGGTGATGAAAACAACCAGGATATCTCTGCGCTGGTCGGGAAAGTGGATATTCGTAAACTCGAACACCATGCTCAGAACGATCCTGATGCCTACGGTTACTCGGGTGCGTTGTGCCGCGCTAACCAGGGGATTATGGAGTTCGTAGAGATGTTTAAAGCACCGATTAAAGTGCTGCATCCTCTGCTGACCGCCACCCAGGAAGGAAACTACAACGGGACAGAAGGTATCTCTGCCCTGCCGTTTAACGGAATTATTCTTGCCCACTCGAATGAGTCCGAATGGGTGACGTTCCGCAATAACAAAAACAATGAGGCGTTCCTTGACCGTGTTTACATTGTCAAAGTGCCTTATTGCTTGCGGATCTCCGAAGAGATCAAAATCTACGAGAAATTGCTTAACCACAGTGAGCTGACCCATGCGCCTTGCGCACCAGGCACGCTGGAGACGCTCTCTCGTTTCACCATTCTTTCTCGCCTGAAAGAACCTGAGAACTCGAGCATTTACTCGAAGATGCGGGTTTACGATGGCGAAAGTCTGAAAGATACCGATCCAAAAGCGAAATCCTATCAGGAGTATCGGGATTACGCCGGGGTCGATGAGGGTATGAACGGTCTGTCCACGCGTTTCGCGTTTAAGATCCTCTCTCGCGTCTTTAACTTTGATCATGCCGAAGTCGCGGCAAACCCGGTGCATCTGTTCTACGTCCTGGAACAACAAATCGAGCGTGAGCAGTTCCCGCAGGAAATGGCAGAACGTTATCTTGAGTTCCTGAAAGGCTATCTGATCCCTAAATATGCTGAATTTATTGGCAAAGAGATTCAGACGGCTTATCTCGAATCCTATTCCGAATACGGACAGAACATATTCGACCGTTATGTCACCTACGCGGATTTCTGGATTCAGGATCAGGAGTATCGTGACCCGGATACCGGTCAACTGTTCGATCGCGAGTCGCTGAACGCAGAGCTGGAGAAAATTGAGAAGCCAGCGGGTATCAGTAACCCGAAAGACTTCCGTAACGAGATCGTCAACTTTGTTCTGCGCGCCAGAGCGAATAACAGCGGTCGCAATCCAAACTGGACCAGTTACGAAAAACTGCGCACGGTGATTGAGAAGAAAATGTTCTCTAATACCGAGGAGCTGCTGCCGGTTATTTCGTTCAACGCCAAAACCTCGACTGACGAGCAGAAAAAGCACGACGATTTTGTCGACCGTATGATGGAAAAAGGCTACACGCGTAAGCAGGTACGTTTACTGTGCGAATGGTATTTGCGCGTACGTAAATCGTCTTAAGAGCATAAATGGCCCGGACAATTTATCCGTTTACCGGGCCAATATTTCTTCTGTACGCGAAATCATTCAAGAGGTATCAAGGCGGCAAATGAGTGAATTCCCAGGAGCGTACATAAGTACGTGACTGGGTGAGCGAATGCAGCCAACGCGGAGACAACTTGAAGGATGAAGCGTAAGTTGGCAAATGCAGTACGGGGGGCTTATGACCTGGTTTATTGACCGGCGTCTTAACGGCAAAAACAAGAGCACGGTAAACCGCCAGCGCTTCTTACGCCGTTATAAATCGCAAATTAAACAGTCGATCTCCGAGGCCATTAACAAGCGTTCGGTGACTGATGTGGATAGCGGCGAATCTGTCTCTATTCCTACCGATGATATTAGCGAACCGATGTTCCATCAGGGGCGCGGTGGTCTGCGCCATCGCGTGCATCCGGGTAACGACCATTTTGTGCAGAATGACCGTATTGAACGTCCACAGGGCGGAGGCGGCGGTTCGGGAAGCGGACAAGGCCAGGCGAGTCAGGATGGCGAGGGTCAGGATGAATTCGTCTTCCAGATTTCTAAAGATGAATATCTCGATCTGCTTTTCGAAGATTTAGCTCTGCCAAATCTTAAACAGAATCAGCAGCGTCAGCTAACGGAGTACAAAACGCACCGGGCTGGTTTTACCTCTAACGGTGTGCCAGCCAACATCAGCGTGGTGCGCTCCCTGCAAAATTCACTGGCGCGCCGCACGGCAATGACGGCAGGTAAGCGTCGCGAACTGCATGCGCTCGAAGCGGATCTGGAGACCATCACAAAAAGTGAACCCGCTCAGTTGTTGGAAGAAGAACGGTTACGCAAAGAAATTGCCGAACTACGGGCAAAAATCGAACGTGTGCCATTTATCGACACCTTTGACTTACGCTACAAGAATTATGAAAAACGGCCCGATCCTTCCAGTCAGGCGGTGATGTTCTGTCTGATGGATGTCTCCGGTTCGATGGATCAGTCGACCAAAGATATGGCAAAGCGTTTTTATATTCTGCTGTATCTGTTCTTAAGCCGCACCTATAAGAACGTGGAAGTGGTTTATATTCGCCACCACACCCAGGCGAAAGAGGTAGATGAGCATGAGTTCTTCTACTCTCAGGAAACCGGGGGAACCATTGTCTCCAGCGCGCTGAAGTTAATGGATGAAGTGGTGAAAGAGCGCTACGACCCTGCCCAGTGGAATATCTATGCCGCACAGGCATCGGATGGTGATAACTGGGCGGATGACTCACCGTTGTGTCATGAGATTCTGGCGAAAAAACTGCTGCCGGTAGTGCGATATTACAGCTATATCGAAATTACCCGCCGCGCGCACCAGACCTTGTGGCGTGAATACGAACATCTGCAATCAACCTTTGAAAACTTTGCGATGCAGCATATCCGCGATCAGGATGACATTTATCCGGTATTCCGCGAACTGTTTCATAAGCAAAGTACCACCAGCAATAATTAAGCGACCACTTTCAGCCGAGGCTTCGGCTTCGGCTGATTACATTACCCTGTATCATGATCGTGACATTTTGCAATGGTTTATCCCGCCGCTTCGTTAGAGCGAATGTGGAGCATGTGGTAAAATCGCATCTCTAACCTATGGGCTGTAATTCATTATGAAGTTGCATCATAAAGCGCTCAGGCTCTTTATCTCAGTCAGCGTTATTGTTTTGACATCTTCTTTTTTGGTTTATGAACTGATTGCCAGCGATAAGGCAATGAATGCCTATATGCGCTATATCAATGAGAAAGCCGACTCCTCCTTTCTCTATGATAAGTACACCAATCAGAGTATTGCAGCCCATCTGATGCGCACCTTTTCATCCCCTAAGGAACCCGCATCTGTCGAACAACAAAAAGCGTTCTGCGATGCTTTCGATAGCGTTAACGGTACACATGGGCTCAATCTCACAACGCATAATTACCTGCCATTACACGGTACGCTGCAGACCACCTCAACCAAATGTAGCGGGCAACTCGAAGACGTATTCCTGTTACCCTCTTTTGACCGGGCGGTGAACGTCAATCGCCTGCAAAAAGATTACGGTCAGGGATTAGGAACGCTGGAGTATAAATTTCGCTACTACGTCGATCTCAAGAATAACTACGTCTATTTTTATAATCTGATCGACTCACGGAAATTTGCGATACACAACTGGACATTTTTGCAAAAAGGCTCGCTGGGCATCGATCAGAATGATATTGACGGTATTTTCACGGGTCGCACGGTGATTTCCAGCATTTATGAGGATAACCTGACCGAGAAAAAGGTGATGAGCTTTTTAACCCCGGTCTACTATGCCGGTAAGCTAAAAGGCGTGGTGATGGTGGATATCAACAAAGAAAATTTAAAGAATATTTTCTATACCAGCGATCGTCCTCTGGTCTGGCGCTATCTTAACGTGACGCTCTCTGATATCAGCTCAGGTAAAGAGATCCACGTTCACCAAAGTGAGACCAATCTATTCCGCTACGTTCACTACGAGAAGGACATCCCTGGTGGCATACGCGTCACCTTATCTCTTGATTTTATGTACTTTATCGTCTCATCGTGGAAAATATTCGTCTTCTATCTTCTGG
Organism: Citrobacter sp. TBCS-15; assembly: GCF_005280815.1. NCBI lineage: Bacteria > Pseudomonadati > Pseudomonadota > Gammaproteobacteria > Enterobacterales > Enterobacteriaceae > Citrobacter > Citrobacter sp. TBCS-15. The sequence goes on from NZ_SZWK01000102.1 coordinate 653,195, forward strand.
CAACGATACTGCTGCTGAATATGGTCAGAACTCATTTTCGCTTGTATCACAACGTCACACGGGAAAATATCAGCGATGCAATGACCGGACTCTATAACCGTAAAATTTTGACGCCGATGCTCGAACAACGTTTGCAGCAGTTGGTCAACACGGGAACCCTCGTGACCTTTATCGCCATTGATTGCGATAAGCTAAAAGTTATTAATGACACATTGGGGCATAAGGAAGGCGATCGCATTATCACCCTTCTGGCCAAGGCCATTCAGAGCTCTATTCGCAAAAGCGACTATGCCATCCGCCTTGGCGGGGATGAATTTTGCATCATCCTTATCGATCATCCCAGTGAATTAACGCACAGCATGCTGGAACGGATTCGCTACAACTTACAAATTATTGCGCAAGATATATCAATCAGCTTCTCTGTCGGGATTTATAATATGCAGCCAAACGACACCATTGATGATGCTTACAAAGCATCGGATGCGCAACTCTACCTGAACAAACAGAAAAAACGCGCCGATGCGTAATCATTTTTCAGCCAGGATTTTTATTGTTGTACCAGGAGCAAGTCATGACGGAAGTGAACAAAGGTAACGCAACGCATCAGCGTTTAATTTCGCTGTTATCAGAACAGGGCGCGACGTATCGTGTGGTTAGCCATGAAGCCGTCGGCAAATGTGAAGCGGTCTCTGAAATTCGCGGTACTGCACTGGGTCAGGGCGCAAAAGCGTTGGTCTGTAAAGTAAAGGGTAACGGCGTTAATCAGCATGTACTGGCGATTCTCTCTGCTGACCAGCAGGCCGACCTGAGCCTGTTGGCCAGTCATATCGGCGGGTTGAGAGCATCGCTCGCCAGCCCGGCGGAAGTCGATGAACTGACAGGTTGCGTATTTGGCGCCATCCCACCGTTTAGTTTTCATCCGAATCTCAAACTGGTCGCCGATCCGCTGCTGTTTGAACGTTTTAATGAAATTGCGTTTAATGCCGGAATGCTGGAGAAATCCGTGATCATGGATACTGCTGATTACCTGCGAATTGCACAACCGGAATTAATTTCGTTCCGCCGCGTTCAATCACAGCCGAGTTAGCAGTAAAAAACGTCACATAGTGCATTAGCTCAAAAAAAATCATTATCATTAAATAAAGCCTGTTCCGTCACGCGTTTACGCGTACAGTAAGCAGGCTTATTTTTTCTTTTGGCAAGGAAACTACGATGTTTGATGTCACTCTGCTGATCCTCCTCGGACTGGCAGCTCTGGGCTTTGTCAGCCACAACACCACTGTCGCTGTTTCAATTCTGGTGCTGATCATCGTCCGTGTAACCCCTCTGAATACGTTCTTTCCGTGGATAGAAAAACAGGGCCTGACCGTCGGGATTATTATTCTGACTATCGGCGTAATGGCCCCGATCGCCAGCGGAACGCTACCGCCCTCCACGCTCATTCACTCCTTTGTAAACTGGAAATCCCTGGTCGCGATTGCCGTCGGCGTGGTTGTCTCCTGGCTTGGCGGGCGCGGCGTCACGTTGATGGGCAGCCAGCCCCAGCTTGTTGCCGGTTTACTGGTCGGTACGGTGCTGGGCGTGGCGCTGTTTCGCGGCGTGCCGGTGGGGCCGCTTATTGCGGCAGGTCTGGTCTCATTGATTGTTGGGAAGCAGTAGCAAGTCAGCTCAGATAACGGCCTGGAGTCTGCCCCAGGCCTTTTTTGAACATCGTGATAAATGCGGTGGTTGAATCATAACCGAGCATTTGCGCGACCTGCTGCACGTTATGACCATCGATCAGCGCCTGCAGCGCCAGAATCAACTGCAGCTGATGACGCCAGCGGCGAAAGCTCAATCCCGTTTCTTTGACGACCAGCCGGGCAAGGTTGCGCTCACTCATCGCAAATACGCTGGCCCACTGCCCCAGCGTCTGCCATTGGGCGGGCTCTCGCGCCATCGTCGCGACCATTCTGCGGATTTTAGGATGATCGGAAACCGGCAACTGCAGTTGCTCCTGCGGCTGCTGCGGGAGTTCATCAAACAACACCTGCGTCAGTCGCTGAGTTGACGGTTCCAGCCGCTGGCCGTCCGTTTTCGACGCCAGCGCCAGAATAAGCTCCCGACACAAGGGAGATATCTTTAGCGTACAACAGCGCTCAGGCATCACGACGGCATGAGGTTCAATAAACAAGAAACACAATTGTGCGCCTACGGTTACATGGTTACTGTGCGGAATTTCACCAGGGATCCACACCGCATATTGGGGAGGCACCATCCACATGGCATTTTCGACCTCGCAGGTAATCGCGCCATGCAAAGCCAGAATCAACTGCCCCTTACGATGCTGATGCAGCGGACTAAAGAGTTCATCTTCCCGGGCCTGAATGCAGAACGCCACCGCGGCATCATGGTGAAGGTCAGGTTCATACCCATCCAATCTTAGTCCCAACATAAGAATGTCCGATTTTAGCGATAAACTGTCATTTTAGCTTGATTCACTCATGGCGTAAAAACGCTAAGGTATCGCCTCGCCTGACAAGATGAGGAAAAAATGATAAATACGCCTTCTTCCCGCGGTAAAAACGCTGCTTTGCTGATCGCGGGTATCCTGATGATTGCCACCACGCTGCGCGTTACCTTTACCGGTGCCGCCCCGCTATTAGATGCAATTCGTGCCGACTACGGTCTGAGTACCGCCCAAACGGGACTGTTGACCACCCTTCCGCTGCTGGCCTTCGCGCTGGTATCCCCTCTGGCCGCAGCCGTTGCGCGCCGCTGGGGCATCGAACGCAGCCTGTTTGCCGCTATGCTGCTGATTTGCGCAGGTATTACGATACGCTCGCTGCCCTCACCGGGATTGCTGTTTATCGGTACCGCTATCATCGGGTGCGGAATCGCCCTGGGCAATGTCCTGTTGCCGGGGCTGATAAAGCGTGATTATGCCCAGCATGTGGCAAAACTTACTGGCGCATACTCGCTGACCATGGGCGCAGCGGCGGCGCTGGGTTCAGCCATGGTTGTTCCGCTGGCGTTAAATGGATTTGGCTGGCGGGGCGCACTGATGGTGTTGATGGTTTTTCCGCTGCTGGCGCTGGTTATCTGGTTACCCCAATGCCGTCAGACGACCAATGCCAGCCTGAGTAACTCACGCGCATTACATTCCCGTGCAATCTGGCGCTCCAGCCTCGCCTGGCAGGTGACCCTGTTTCTGGGAATCAACTCACTTATCTATTACGTGATCATCGGCTGGTTGCCCGCCATTTTAATCAGCCACGGTTACAGCGAGGCGCAGGCCGGTTCATTGCACGGTTTACTGCAACTGGCGACCGCCGCGCCAGGGTTATTGATTCCCCTCGTCCTGAACAGATTCAAGGATCAGCGAGCCATCGCCGCCCTGGTTTCGGTAATGTGCGCCGTTGGCGCGGCGGGATTCGCCATAATGCCCGATCAGGCTTTGCTGTGGACCATTCTGTTTGGCTTTGGCTCAGGTGCGACCATGATCCTCGGCTTGACCTTCATTGGCCTGCGCGCAAGCTCTGCACATCAGGCCGCGGCGTTGTCCGGAATGGCGCAGTCTGTCGGGTATTTACTGGCCGCCTGCGGGCCACCGTTGATGGGTAAAATTCACGACCTCAACGGTAGCTGGCTGATTCCATTAGCGGGTGTCGCCGGGTTAGCGGTGCTGATGGCCGTGTTTGGTCTGTGCGCAGGGCGCGATCGGGAGATCGCGAACGCATAATGTAGCGGGCAGGTTAGCTAACCTCCTGCCCTACATTTTATCCCCGCGCGGCGCGGAGCATCGCCTGGACTAACGGCACGGGTTTACCCGCCAGCGCGCCACGTTCATGCTGAAAGAGTGTGCCAACAAAAAAAGGATGCGTTACCAGTTCAATGGCGCGAATATCTCCGGCATCATCCCAACCGGTCACCCGGAGATCGCCGCTCTCAAGCTCGGCGGCAAAAGCGTCCGACACACCATAGTTGCAGTGATACCCCTCAGAGATAGCATCGCGTCCATAGGCTTTCGCAATCAGCGTATTGGCCCGGAGCTCAATATCATCCGTTTTTTCTACCAACGAGCAGGTCAACGGCGCGATCACCATTCGCCCAGTGGTATCCGTTTCGGCATGCGCGGCATCGCTCCAGCCCAGCACGTTACGGGCATACTCCAGTATGGCGTGTTGGAAACCACCACAGGTGCCTAAAAATGGAATGCTGTTTTCGCGTGCGTAGCGTATCGCAATCAGCGCACCTTCTGGGTGTCGATAGGGGCTGCCTGGCACGACCCAGATGGCATCGTAGCCAATCAGATCTTCGCTGCTATTGATATCAGAAGTGGTTAGCCAGTCATAATCAGCCACCAACTCCAGCACGGCAGCAGCATCATCAATAGCAAGGGGAATAGCCTGGTGCGCCACAATATCGGGGTTGTAATCGCCCACCAGCGCAATGCGAAGCGTATCTTTTATCGGGGAAATGTCCATTAAGGTTTCCTTATGTCCAGACAATGAGGGACAACATAAGGAGCCTCAGCCTACCGACTTTTCATCGGTATCACAATCCCTTAAATTGGGAGTCCAGGCTGGCAAAATGCTATAATGGTCACGTTTTAGGATCTTATTTAACCGTAATAAAAATGATGTTAAATAGCAAAGCGGCAGCTTAACAGAGCGGATGAAGAGATGAATATTCAGTGTAAACGCGTGTATGACCCGGCAGAAGCAAGCGATGGTTATCGCGTCCTAGTCGACCGGTTGTGGCCACGTGGGATAAAAAAGACTGATCTTGCTTTCAATGAATGGAATAAAGCGCTGACGCCGTCATCAGATTTACGTAAAGCATTTCACGCAGAACTGATTGATTTTGCGCACTTCTCTCAGCAGTACCGTACCGAACTGGCCCAACAGCAGCAGGAAGGAAAGCGTCTCGCAGAGATTGCCCGGCAGCAAACCTTAACGCTACTGTATGCGGCGAAGAATACTCAGCAAAACCACGCGCTGGTACTGGCTGAATGGCTACGTCAATACTAACAGCAGATCACTTCCCCGCTGCCGGATGGTCTCTACGCCAGAGTTCCCATTCATCGATCGTTTCCCCTCCGGGGAGTTTGCAGTCAGACCTTACCCCTTGCGGAGTCTGTATCGCAATCAGCGAGCCGCCCTTTTGTTCGCAATACACCGATGCCGGATTCGCCATGCCAATTTTCGGTGGCATTGGCGCTTCTGGTTGCGGGGTACTACACCCTGCCAGCACCAGCATGCCGGGCAAAACAACAAACGCCAGTTTCATATCTACTCCTGTTAAAAATCTTATTTTGGCAGGTTACCCCGACTTTCCATCTATCTCCATGTTTTCCTGCTAACTATCCATTTTATGTTTACATTCTGAGCTGGATAGCTTGTTTCATCTTACACCTTGATGTTCTATCATGCGGACAACACCAGCCTTGTCATTACTCAGGAGTATTTACACCTCATGTCGGACATGATCCTCGCCAGAGTCTCACAATCCTTAGCCACGGAGCAGACTGTTGAGAGTCTGGTTCGGCAACTTCTGGAGATGCTGGAGGTGGTGACAGAGATGGAATCAACCTATTTAACCAAAGTCGATTTAGATGCTCGCCTGCAGCATATTTTGTACGCGCGCAATAGCAAACAAATGCAGATCCCGGAAGGGCTATCCGTCCCGTGGGATGAGACGCTATGCAAACGCGCCATCGAGGATAACTGCCTGTACAGCGACAACGTGCCCGCACGCTGGCCGGAATGCAGCGCAGCCCGCGCGCTGGAAATCACCACGTTTCTGAGCACGCCTGTTCATCTTCCGGATGGAACGTTTTACGGTACGCTCTGCGCCACCAGTCGCCGCCAGCAGGCATTGAGCGAGCGAGGTGAACAGGTGCTGCATCTGTTTGCAGGACTGATCGCCCAGTCTATTCAAAAAGAGTCGCTGGTCGCTCAGTTACGCGAAGCCAACGCCGCGCTGATTGCTCATTCCTACACCGATGCGCTGACCGGGTTACCGAACCGGCGCTCGATTTTTGAAAATGTTGAAACCCTATTTTCGCTTGCCCGACATCTTCGGCAGAAGGTCGTCGTTGCCTATATTGATTTGGATGATTTTAAACTGATTAATGACCGTTTTGGTCATGAGGTTGGCGACCAGTTCCTGATCCAGATAGGACAGCGTCTGCTCCACGAATGCGGCGACAATGATATCCTTGGTCGACTGGGCGGTGACGAATTTTTAGTCGTTAGCCTGTCGCCGGAAAGTGAAAGCGATCGATGCGAGCGTCTGCAAAAGGTGAAAAATCAGCTGCAACAGCGAATTTGTGGCGACTATCACTTGGGCAGCGTCCATCTGTTTTATCCTGGAGCCAGTCTGGGCGTGGTGGAAATTGATCCGCATGAGACCGATGTAAACTGCGCGCTCCACTTGGCAGACAGCGCCATGTACAAAGATAAAAAGCGGCAGGATAAAACCACTTTTGTCGTACATTAAGCCCTGCTATGCTGGCTCGTCTTTAAATAACTCTGGCAGATAATCCTATGCGACTCGGTATTATTTTCCCCGTCATCATTTTTATTTCCGCTGTCGTTTTCTTATCCTGGTTTTTTGTTGGCGGCTACGCTGCGCCGGGTGCATAACGATGAAAAAAACAACGCTCATTATGATTTGCGTGGCTATCATCGTGGTTCTGGGTACGGAACTAGGCTGGTGGTAACCAATAAAAAGGCCACACTTCAGTGGCCTTTCATCTCTGTATATATAGTTAGCTTTTGATCTTTCTGTAGATAAACAACACCACGATCGCGCCGATAACCGCTACGACGAAACTACCGAAGTTGAAGCCATCAACTTTACCAAAGCCAAAGAAGGTACTGATCCAGCCGCCAACCATCGCACCAACAACCCCTAAGATAATGGTCATAAAGAATCCGCCGCCATCTTTACCCGGCATAATCCATTTTGCCAAAATCCCCGCGATAAGACCGAAAATTACCCATGAAAGAATGCCCATTATTTTCCTCACTTATGCTTTTAGGTTAACGATTGACTCGTTGTATAAAAGCATAGCATAGCGCTGAAAAATTAAAATTTGTGATCGGTATCACCTGTGTTTTTCATCTTTTTCCGATGTTTCATGGAGTTAGCCCAGCGTCAAAACGGTGATATTTTTGACGCTTCTCGTCAATAGTGACGAATCGACAGTCATTCCTCTCTGCTCCTTGGGCAGCACCCCTGCCAATGCTGGGTTTTCATCTTTGGCATGCTTTATGCTTTAACAGCCCGTCACTACGACACATCGTAGCCCGTGATATCTATTCACGTGGCTTCGTCTACAATTCGCGCTATTTCAGCATTTAACAGGTCTGTTATTGATGAAAAAAATCACCAGTGTATGCCCATACTGTGGGGCCGGGTGCAAGCTCAAGCTTGTTGTTGAAAATAACAAAATCATCCGCGCCGAAGCCGCTGAGGGTGTAACGAACCAAAATCAGTTATGCCTGAAAGGCTATTATGGTTGGGACTTTCTGAACGACACCCGCCTTCTGACTCCCCGTCTGACTCGCCCGATGATCCGTTATGAAAAAGGGGGAAAATTCACTCCCGTTAGCTGGGATGAGGCCATTCGTTACACCGCTAAACGCTTATCTGAAATCAAAAATACCTATGGTCCTCGCGCCATCATGACGACAGGTTCCTCCCGGGGAACAGGCAATGAGACCAACTACGTGATGCAAAAATTCGCCCGTGGGGTGCTCAACACCAACAATGTCGACTGCTGTGCCCGCGTCTGTCACGGCCCTTCCGTTGCGGGTCTACAGGAAACGCTGGGCAATGGCGCAATGAGCAACTCCATCAGCGACATTGAAAACTCAAAATGCCTGCTCATCTTTGGTTATAACTGCGCGGACTCACACCCCATAGTGGCCCGTCGGGTGATTAAAGCTCGTCAGAACGGCGCGAAAATCATTGTTTGCGACCCTCGCCGTATTGAAACCGCCCGTATCGCCGATCAGCATTTGCAGTTAAAAAATGGCTGCAACATGGCGCTGGTCAACGCTTTTGGCCATGTGCTTATTGAAGAGCAGCTTTACGATCGCGAGTACGTGCATAAGCATGCCGAAGGTCTGGAAACATACTGGGAAACCGTTAAGGACTATGCCCCCGAAGCCGTAGAACATTTAACCGGCGTCCCTGCACAACAGGTTCGTCAGGCGATGCGTACATTTGCGGCAGCACCATCGGCAACCGTGATGTGGGGGATGGGCGTCACGCAGTTTGGCCAGGCCGTTGATGTGGTGCGTGGACTGTCGAGCCTGGCCTTACTGACCGGGAATCTGGGACGTCCAAATGTCGGTGTTGGCCCGGTACGCGGGCAAAATAACGTGCAGGGCGCATGTGATATGGGCGTACTGCCTAACCAGTTTCCGGGGTATCAGGACGTGACCGATTTTGCCGTCAGGGAGAAATTCGCCACCGCCTGGGGGATTGACGTTAATCAGATGGATGACAAGGTCGGAACGCGCATCACCGAAGTTCCGCATCTGGCGATTGAGGGCAAAATCAAAGCCTACTACATCATGGGCGAGGATCCGCTGCAAACCGAGGCTGATTTGGGGCTGGTCCGGGAAGGATTTAACGCGCTCGATTTTATCGTCGTGCAGGATATCTTCATGACCAAAACGGCAGAGATGGCCGACGTCCTGTTGCCGGCAACATCATGGGGCGAACACGGTGGCGTCTTTACCTGCGCCGATCGTGGCTTCCAACGTTTCGAGAAAGCGATTGAACCCAGCGGGGATGTAAAACGTGACTGGGAAATTATCAGTCTGTTGGCCAGCGAAATGGGCTACCCGATGCAGTATCAAAATAACCAACAAATCTGGGATGAAATGCGCGAACTGTGCCCGCTGTTCTATGGCGTAACCTATGAGAAAATGGGTCAAATGGGCCATGTTCAGTGGCCTTGTCCGGATCTCGATCACCCAGGAACACCGTATCTTTATGCACACAGCCAGTTTGATACCGCTAATGGCAAAGGCAAACTGTTTGCCGCGCCGTGGCGCGCTCCTGCTGAAGTCCCTGATGAGAACTATCCGCTGGTATTGTGTACCGTGCGTGAAGTTGGGCACTACTCCTGCCGCTCGATGACCGGCAACTGCGCGGCATTACAGGCGCTGGCAGATGAGCCAGGATATGTTCAAATCAACACCGATGATGCAGAAAAACTGGGCATCCGTCATCGTGACCTGGTGTGGGTAAGCTCGCGCCGAGGCAAGGTCATCAGCCGTGCGGATGTCTCCGAGCGTATTAATGCCGGAACAGTGTATATGACCTATCAATGGTGGATTGGCGCGTGTAACGAGTTAACACAGGATAACCTTGATCCGATCTCGAAAACGCCGGAAACCAAATATTGTGCTGTCAAAATTGAGCACATTACCGATCAGGGATGGGCGGAGAAGTATGCCGCACAAACGTACAGCGAAATGAAATCACGCTTATGTGAGGCCATTGCGTAAAGTATCGCCCTGACCGCCTGAGTCTGGCCTTCCAGACTCAGGCTTTATCCAACTACTTCGCCAGTTGCGGTTCACTGAAACGAATAGCGGCAGACTCGTGCTGTTTATCCCGTTGCATAAAACCGAGGTTCATCAGAAACAATCCCGCCATAAACGGCAGTTCGTACAATTCTTCAATCAAATCGCCGTAACTGGCATTATGCAAAAAGACAGGCGCCAGCAGGCGATGATGCTCCACTGTATCGGATATCAAAAATGCGCAGACGGTGATCGCAAGTAGCCACAGCGGTAGCGGTTCATTGCGCAAGCGCCGGGCAATATCCTGGCGTAAGTTCTTCGACAGCAGGACCGGCAGAATAATCATCGCAATTAACACGACTGAGATAGCTCTGAACAGCAGTTTAGGATGCTCCGGGAAGTAATCACGGCCCCAACTGGTGCTTCGGCCCAGCAATACCAACCACCATACTGCCGCCCAAAGCCAAAATTGCTTCTCGCCTGCAGGACGTGATAAAGGCCGGATGTAGCAGAGAGTAAATACTGCACCAAACAATAACCATAGCGCCTGGCCATTTTCAATCCATGTGACGACCGCGCCATTGAGCAGAGGAAGATGCCAGTTCGCAGTGAACGGGATTGCTACGAGGACAAGTCCAAGAATGAATGCGGATAATGTAAGTCGGGTATTCAATTTCATAAGCGCAAAGTTCTGTATTGTTACTATTTTGCGATCATAACCCCTATGAATGATTAACTATTAGCAAACGATGCGAATTTCTTAAGGTATTCTTAAGAAATCTTTTTCCGGACCGCGATCTATTCGACTCAAATAAAAAAACCGCCCTGCGCTATCAAAACGCCGTGCGGTTTTCAATTTAAAAATCAATTAGTTCAAACGGTAGCAGAAGTTAAAGCCCTACCACCCGCAGACTTCATGCTCATTTTCGGTATCATATGAACGGACGGTATTGACCAGGTCTTTGACCACTTCTGCCGCGACATCCGGAACCAATAATGTCATCGGCGCTTCGGTCTCGTAATCGACAGACACACCATTGCTGTTATTGGTTACTGTGACGGTGTAGGTTGCTTTGCCCATGATTTACTCCTTGCCAGTGCGCACGACTTTTCGTTGATTTGCACTCTCCATCAACACTTCAGGGGCAACGAAAAAATCGATATTAAAGTAAGTGTCGTCGGTCATCACTTCGATGTTATGCCATTTTTCCGGCGGGAAAACGCCAAACTGACCGGCTTCAATAACCATCACCTCTACAGGCTCCAGGCTGTGTTCATCTGCGTAGCCGAGATATTTAACCGCCCCCTGCATAACTGACAGTCGAGGATAAACCCCGGCACGGGTGCCTTTATCAAGGTGGCGTTCGAAAATTCCGGCAGGTGCAGTTTCTTTGTTCCAGAACGGAGTTGAGCGTGTATGGATATGATTCTGTGGAATTTGAAGCATTTTTCTTCCCTTTTCCAGTCAACAACCAGCGAGTCTTATTCAACCGCTGCTGTGCACAGAGTACGCTTCAAAATATACATTTAAAATACCATTTATTGGTTATAACCAGCAGCTGATATGCGTGGGGAAGAAAAGCTAAAAATTGAAGCCCGCCATATTCAGCGGGACAATGATTACGACTGAAGCGTCGCCAGACGGGCAGCAAAACCAACGAAAATCAGACCTATAAGAGAGTTACCCACCTTAGCCAACTTCTTCTTGGTGCGAATGTACTGGGTCACAAACGCGCCGGAGAAAATAAGGAAGCTTAAGTAGAAAAAGCTCACGATCTCAAGCGTAATGGCCAGAATAAAGAATGACAGCCCTGAGTGCGGCGCATTGACATCAATGAACTGCACGAAGAACGAAACATAAAACAGGATAGCTTTTGGGTTAGTCAGGCTCAGAATTAAGGCGCGCTTAAAAATGGCGCCAAACGGGACTTCCTCAGCCGCGGCGTCGCTCGCCTTCGATTTCAGTGTTGCGTACAGGATCTTCGCACCGAGATACAGCAGATAAAAAGCGCCGAGATAACGAACGATATTAAACAAAACAGGCGTGGTTTTGATCAAGGCGGCAACACCGGCATAGGCCAAAAACATCAACACAGCATCACCGATAAACACACCGCTTGCGGCGAGATAACCGCCCTTCACACCCCGACCGACGCTATTCTTCAACACAAATATCGTATTTGGCCCCGGAACCAGCACGATAAAAATAGCTCCCACCAGGTATGTCCAGTAATTCAGAACTCCATACTCTGCAAACACGTTAACCTCTTCCTGAAAAAACACATGCACTTGCTGCAAGACAATATGCTAACGAATGCGCAGGGGGATGGAAAGAGAAGGTTGTTAATTAAAATACCCGCCACGGACGGCGGGTATGTACAGATAAACTTAGTCCGGATTAATGGTGCAGCATCTCATCCACCACCTCTTCACCTTTCAACTGATAAGGATAGTAGGTAGGCCAGTTCTCCATCTCTTCGAGCAAGGCTGCCTGCGAGGTATTTCCCATAAAAATATGGAAGTGGCTTGACTTGCGCGGAGCAATTATATGATCGCTGAACTGGACGTATTTAGGCGCTTTGCTATCAGCAGTTTTACACTCAAACAAATAACGTACACCTTTCTTGCCTGATTTGTAGTGCAAGATTTTATATCCGGCATAGTCGTATTTGCATGATGTAACCTGATTACCGGTATGAAATTCCATCACACCGTTTTCAATACCGATGGTGTCTACGTTAGTTGCATAGCCTTGACGGTAATAATCTTTAATCTGTTCTGCCGTTTTGCTTTTATCTTTCTCCGCTTTCTTTTTGAATACCGGATCAAGCTCGCCACTGACCAGGTAGGGATAGACAGATTGCCACATGCCATCCCAGTCGGTTAGCGCTCTGTTCTGTACCTGATTATCATCAAACACACCTTCTGACGCCTTTTTTTCTGTTTCACTCATTGGAACACCATGGGAATGGTGACCGTGAGCCAAAACCTGACCACTGGCTAAAAGCATCCCCAGAGCGATTGCCAGTTTTTTAAAATGAATAGCCAAAATTTCACCCTCAAATCATTTGCGAGTGAAATGTTATAATATAACATCACAATTTAATCAATATCGTTACTTACCAGAACGGGTAAAATTACGGCGTAAGCAGCGTCCGCGTGCAGATCTGATCAAGCAGCGCCTGCTGATGGCTGATAATCAGCATGCCTAATGGTCGACGCTGGCATTCTTCGAGCAGCAGTACCCAGATATCTCTTTGAATGGAAGGATCGAGCTGGGCGGTAATCTCATCGGCAATAAGAAAACGGGTACGCGGGTCCAGCGCACGAAGTATGGCGATTCGCGCCAGTTCACCACCAGAAAGCTGGCCAGGGCGACGGGTTAACCATTCCGGTTTGATATGCAGGCGGGTAAGGATTTCTGCGCCAGGCCGCCAGGCGTCATGAACCGCATCACCGGTGCTACGCCGTGGGTTAAAGGTTAATTCCGGATGCTGCGGTACCAGTTGCACCGTGCAATATTGATGCGTCGGTAGCGGCTGGTCATCGATAAGAATGTCGCCCGAGGTCGGCTTTTGCCAGCCCGCCAGCACACGTCCCAACGTCGTTTTGCCGGTTCCGCTGGGCGCACAAATCCCAATACGTTCACCGGAGTGCAATGAGAAAGAAAGGTTTTGCCACAGCACCTTCCCTCCCTGACGAATCACGACATCACGACAGCACAGCATCCCGCACTCCAAACAATTGATTTCTCTCAGGCAGAGCCTGCCATTGACGTTGCAGATGCTCGCTAATTTCCCCGCGCAACAGCTGTTCACGACTAACGTTATCCGACACGCTTCCCTGGTGCAGCGCGACGATGCGATCCGCATGGCGGGCCGCCAGCGTGAGATCGTGCGTTACCCATAAAACACCAGCCCCCTGTTCACATAAACCACGCAACTGCTCAAGCAGTTGATTAGCCAATGGCGCATCAAGCCAGGCGGTAATTTCGTCAGCCAAAATATAGCGGGCCTGACTCAACGACGCGTGACAGGCCAGAACACGTTTCGCCATACCGCCCGAAAGCTGACGCGGGAAGGCATCTAATACGCTGGTTTCCAGTTGACTACGCTGAAGCAATTTTTCTATTATTCCGGCATTCCAGGTTTGGCCGGAGAGCTGACTTGCTCTACGTAAATGCTTTTCAATTGAGAGCAGCGGATTCAGGGCCTGAACGCCTTGCGGGACATAGCTGAAGGTATTGCCTCGACATTCGCGGATGTCTTGACTGTTCAGCATTTTGCCATCAAGGGTTATTGCACCGTGCAGGCGCAAATTTTCCGGTAAAAGATCGAGCAGACATTGCAGGAGCAAACTTTTCCCTTCACCGCTTCCCCCAACTAACGCCACCATCTGGCCGGGTGCAACGTCGAAAGAGATATCCTGCAACAGCGGAGACCATTTTCTCGCGCCGAACCAACGATAACGCGCCACGTCCAGCGAGACCTGTTTCAAACTCAACATATGTCACCTCGCAACCATAAACGATGCACTGCCCTCGCGAGCTGATCGAATAACATCACCAGGCTGAATAACATCAGCCCCGGAAACAACACTAACCACCAGTCGCCATGACTGATGAACCGCAGAGCATCCGCCAGCAGCAGGCCCAACGAGGGTTCATGCGGCGCTAGTCCAAAACCAAGGAAACTCAACGCCGCGCTGTGCAGCACCGCATGGGGAAACATCAGCAATGTCCCCGTGAGCCATTGGGGTAACAATGCCGGTAGATAGTGATGTCGCCAGCAGTAAAAATGACCATGTCCCAGACGCCATGTCAGCGTCAGATAATCGCTATGGGCAACGCGCTCGGCCTCAGCACGCAGAATCAATGCGAGGCGCGGCCAGTGGGTTAGCGCCACCGCCATGATCACCCCACTTTTCCCGCCGCCCAGCGTAAAACAAATCAAAATAAGCAGCAGCAGATGCGGCATCGACAGCATGGCATCAGTTATCAGACGCATAAGCACGTCTAGTCGAGGATGCAGGCGCGAAACCGCCGCCATAATTAACGCAATGAAGCCGCTGCACAAGGCCGCTCCAATACCAATTTGCAGACTGGTTAATGCCCCCTGAAAGCAACGCACCCACAGATCGCGACCGAGGTTATCGGTACCGAACCAGTACAGCGCATCGGGGGGCAGATGACGGGCAAGTAAATTCACGCTCAACGGGTTGTCCAGCGTGGCTGCGCCATACACCGCAATGATTAGCAGGCAGCTAAAAGAGAGCACCAGACGAATAAGCGTCGGCGTCGGATTATAGAGCATCGGGTCGCTCCAGAGCACGGTTCAACACATGAACAAACCAGGTAGAAAGTGAATTGCCAATGAAAACCAGCACGGTGCTAAATAAGACGATCCCCATGAGTAACGGTAGATCGCCCCGCAATCCGGCATCAATGGTCGCCTGCCCAAGCCCGGGATAAGCAAAAACCTTTTCTGCCAGCAGTGCGCCCCCCAACAGTTCTCCCAGCGAGGCGAACTGCAGGCACAGCGCGGGCGTGATAGCGTGGCGCAGAACCTGATGGCGCAACAGCGACCAACCTTTGTCACCCTGAGAGCGCGCAAAACGGACAAATTCGCTCTTCATGACGCTGGCGATACTTTCCCGCGTATGAAGCGTAATCTGCCCCAGCCCCAGCAAACTTAGCGCGCAAACAGGAAGCACCAGATGGCGCAGACGCTCGGTTAGTGTCGCCATATCACTGTTGTTGCCCGGCTCCCACGCACAGCATACCGGGAATACCGGCCAACGAACGGCAAATAATGCCAGCAGCAGCATGCCAATCCAGAAGGTCGGCAACGAGGAAAGCAGATAGCTGAGGCGACAAATTGCTTTATCCGGCCAGCGATTCAGGTAGCGTCCGGCGACAAATCCCATTGCCGTCCCCACTATACCGGAGAGCAGCCATGCGCCGCTAAGCAGCGCAAACGAGGTAGCAAAGCGCTCCTTGATCACGCTGGCAACCGGCGCATTAAACAACATCGAGTAGCCGAGATCGCCCTGCAATACACGTAGAAACCAGCTACCAAAACGCTCCCACAGTGGCTGGTCCAATCCCCAGCGAGCGGCGATACGCGCATATTGTTCCGGCGGCACGTGCAGGAGATCGTTGCCGATATAGGCGCGAATCGGATCGACCGGAGAAAAGCTGAGCAGCACAAAAGTGCCAGCCGCAACCAGCACTAATAACACTATCAGCCGGAGAAAATGGCCCACTACAGACTTCATCAACGGCAGGTCCAGGTCCATTCATCCAGATTATTGAGCAGTGACCAGCTCCCGTGAATTTCCGGTGCGCCTTTGCCTAAGTCAATACATGGATTTGCCAGGTAAGTGTGCTGAATATTCAATAACCATGCCCATGCGGCATCGCCCTGTACACCAGCGCCTTGCTTGCCATCCCACTCAACCTGTTGCCAGAAAGGCAGCGCTTTTTGCCAGTCCGGTGCATCAATAGCCTGTTTGAGATGCTCTTCAACGACAGAATTACTGTAGTAACCGGGATTGTAATACTCCACGCCCGCAGCCTGATTGCTGTAATGATGGAACAGCTCCATGGGATCCAGGCTTCCCCAACCAAACAGCGTCGGGTTGGCATGCATATGACGCTCAACGGTTTCCCAGCTTCCGGATTGCAATGATACCTGGATACCCACAGGCTCCAGCATCGCACGGACTGCTTCGGCTAAATCCCGGCGGGTACTGTCACCGCTGGCATACCATAAAGTCAGGCGCGCCTCTTTGCCCTCTTTCACTCGTACACCGTCTTTCCCCACTTTCCAGCCAGCTTCCTCCAGAATCATTCGTGCTTTTTCGCTGTCGCCATCTTTGAACGCGACTGACTGCCCCTGCCACGGCAGGCCCTGAACCGCGCTATAGGCGGGGATCGCATGACCTTCCATAACCTGCACGGCGAGCTGCTTACGATCAATGGCGTAATTGATGGCGCGTCTGATCGCGACATCGGCTGTGATATCGTTACCAATTGGATAACCATTGGCGTCTTTTTTACCTGCAGGAATCATCGGGAACACAATGCCCCGGTTCTCCACGCTGTTACGCACCCACAGTTTCAAATTCTGCTGCTGAGGGGCGACCGCCATCGAAGGCGCAATACGTACTAATCCCAATTGCCCACTGCGCGCTGCGACATAAGCGTTATCTTCATCAAGGAAAACAAACACCAGCTTGCTGAAATCATTTTTCTTACCGGCATACCAGGGGTTAGCCTCCACAATCAGTTGCTGCCCGGGTTGGAAACTCACCAACCGATAAGGACCTGCACCAATCGGATGTTTGGCGAATGTTTTTTCGTTATATAGCTTTGCCGGAACAATGCCTAAAGATCCCAGCACATTCACAAAGGTGCTCTGCGGGTTACTCAGTGTCACTTCTACCGTGCGGTTATCTTTCAAACTGGCATGAGCGAAGTTCCCCATGTCAATTTTCCCACCGCTTTTTGCTGCTTTGTTATAGGTGAACACAACATCTTCAGCGGTTAGCGGCGAACCATCAGAAAATTTAAGGTCAGGTTTTAGCGTCAGCGTCCAGGTTTTGCCATCAGCGCTGGTCACCACCTTCTCCGTCAGCAGGTTTCCCCAGCTCATATCTGCATTTTGTTTTAATAACGGTGCATGCAAAAGCAAATAGCTGCCATGACTCCAGCCCAACATCGGGTCAAACCCTTCCGTTGGCTCTGGTCCAATCGCCAGTTTTAACGTCTGACCTGCGTCCGCATTCTGCGCGGCGAGGAGTGGTGAGGTTAATGCGAGAGTCAATGCACACGTCAGGAGTGCCAGCTTGCCTTTGATCATTATTTTATCCAGATTTGCGTTATGTATATGCCGCTTAACGATGCCTTGTCGTTAAGCAGTCTCCTGGGAAAGGGATTATGGCGAAGAGAATTGGCGAAAAAAATGATGCGGCGCAGAAAAGTATGACGATTTTCTAAAATTATCATACTTTTTTCTGATACTCCGTTATGAGTACGATATGAATCCCAGAAACAGTTTAAAATTTAGCGATTTATTCATTAACATATTAATTTATATCCAATAGTTTCCCATGGAGACTATTGTAATCCCTACCATTCCCTTGCGCTAAATTAATGACAATTTATGTATATTTATTCAAGAAAAACACCAGAAGTGACAAGTTATGTAAATTTGTAATGATAATCATTTGTATTATCATTTCCATCAATTATCTTACTGCCTTTGAATTTTAACAAAGGAAGTTTGACTATGCGTTTAAAACCTGTTGCCTCTGTCGTTCTGTCCTGTCTGGGTTTCACCAGCCCCCTGGTTTTTGCTGAAGATGTAATGGTCGTCACCGCCTCCGGTTACGAAAAGAAAATTACCAACGCAGCAGCCAGTGTTTCCGTAATTTCGCAGCAAGAATTACAAACCAATAAATATAATGACTTAGGTGAAGCCTTGCGTTCAGTAGAGGGCGTGGATGTTGAAAGCAGCACCGGTAAAACCGGTGGTCTGGAGATCAGCATCCGTGGTATGCCTGCGAGCTATACCCTGATACTGATTGACGGTATTCGTCAAAACGGCAGCAGCGATGTAACGCCAAACGGCTTCTCTGCCATGAATACCAGCTTTATGCCACCGCTGGCGGCAATCGATCATATCGAAGTGATCCGCGGCCCAATGTCGACGCTTTATGGCTCCGACGCAATCGGTGGCGTAGTGAATATCATCACCAAAAAAAGCACCGATAAATGGAGCACCTCCATCAATACTGGCGTTAACCTGCAAGAGAGTAATAAATGGGGTAACAGCACGGTCGCCAACTTCTGGTCCAGCGGTCCGTTAATCGCAGGCGTGCTGGATATGCAGGTTCGCGGGAGCACAACCCAGCGCCAGGGTTCAAGCGTCACCTCTTTGAGCGATACCGCCTCTACTCGCGTACCCTATCCTACTGAATCTGAGAACTATAATATCGGCACCCGACTGGACTGGAAAGCCAATGAGAACAATACGTTGTGGTTAGATCTCGACTCTGCCAGACAGCGCTATGACAATGACGATGGACAGTTGGGCAACCTGACGGGGGGTTATGATAAAACGCTGCGCTATGAGCGCAACAAAGTGACTCTCGGCCACGATACCGCCTTAACGTTCGGCACCTGGAAATCATCCCTCGGCTGGAATGAGACCGAGAACAAAGGCCGACAACTGGTCTCCTCCGCACTCACGCCGGAAAACGCTGGCCGCGCCGGTGATGCGCGTGAACTGAAAAACACTAACGTCATTCTGGACTCAGTGCTGCTGACGCCATTAGGTGACTCACACCTGTTAACCCTTGGTGGGGAATACTGGGATGCGCGAATGAAAGACGGTGTTGTACTGGCCAATACCGGCGAGACGTTCCACCAAAAAACGTGGGCAGCCTACGCGGAAGATGAATGGCATATTCTTGACTCATTGGCGTTAACCGCAGGTACCCGTTATGAGCATAATGATGTGTTTGGCGGCCACCTGAGTCCTCGCGCCTATATGGTTTGGGATGTCTCCGATGAGTGGACGCTCAAAGGCGGTGTTACTACAGGTTATAAAGCGCCCTCACTCAGCCAGTTGCATAACGGCATTAGCGGCGTAACTGCGCAAGGAACTGTTAATACTGTCGGTAACCCTGACCTCAAACCGGAGGAAAGTATCAGCTACGAAACCGGGCTGTATTACGAGAACGATGCCGGGCTTAACGCCAACATTACTGGCTTCTATACCGAATATAAAAACAAAATTGTCTCATATTCTATTGATGATAATACCAACAGCTATACCAACAGCGGTAAGGCAAGGACCGATGGTATTGAATTCGCCAGCACCTTCCCTCTCTGGTCGGACGTACTGAGTTTATCCCTCAACTACACCTACACACAGAGCAAACAAAAAGATGGTGATAATAAAGGCGCGCCGTTGAGCTACACCCCCAAGCATATGGCTAACGCTCGCCTGAACTGGCAGGCTACAGAAGATATGAACGCCTGGTTGAGCGCCCGTTATCGCGGTAAGGCGCCACGCTTTACCGAAAATTACGAGAACCTCAGCGCGGTACAAAAGGCGGTGTATGACGACAAAGGCGCGGATTTAAAGGCCTGGACCGTTCTCGATATGGGAATGTCTTATAAGTTGACCAAAGACCTGACGCTAAATACGGCAGTCAATAACGTACTGGATAAAGACTTCAGCGAAGTTAAACTGTACCAGGTGGGCCGTAATAGCACCTATGCAGGTGATTACTATCAGACTGCGCAATCCACCACTGGATACGTAAATCCAGGCCGTAATTATTGGGTTTCTTTAAACTATCAGTTCTAATTTTAAAATGTTTTATTGGCAGGGCTATCTCTGATAGCTCTGTTCAAATACGTAACTGTTCGAGATCTCTCTTATATAGTATTGATGTTTCCGAGAAAAACACATTAACTCCCATATATTTTATCCACTTTAATGCTGACATTGATAAAATGTAAGCTGATATCGCAAGCAATCACTAATGTTCTACAAAGTCAAAACAGAAAATTCATTACTCATTTATCTAACTAAATAATAGATAAACAGTCAGCATAATAGTGCCAGACATAAGTGCTGGTCGGATATGTACCAGCAGCATTAAAGAAGATCATTTGCTCTCTATCCCACACTATAAAATGGTAAAAATGAAAAAGTTAATGATTGCAATTATTGCGGCAACAGCTCTATCCGGTTGCGCTCAGCAAACCTTTAAAATCAACAACGGCATTGCAGAAAAACCCTCTCAGGAAACCAGACAGAATTTTTTCATTAATGGTATTGGCCAGTCACAAACCATCGATGCAGCTTCTGTATGCGGCGGTGCAGACAAAGTTGTTCGTACAGAAGTTCAGGAGTCTGGTATGGATGTTTTCTTGCGCATCATCACGATTGGCATCTATAATCCTCGGGAAGCCAGAGTATATTGTTCTAAATGATATTTTAAGCAGGTGTTTTCAGGAATACCTGCTTAACTTTACTGATGGTTAATAATATTGATCATTACTGAGAAATGGCATTAGCAACACAACAAACACCGTAATAAAACATAAGAACAGTTAAACAATTAGTACAGAAATATCCCTTCCAGTATCAGTAAGTACGTTGCCAAAACAATAGCTCCGGCGATACCGCCTACAAACAGAACTGCAGCAATAGCTAATTGATCGCGGTTTGAGTACTGAACTCTAGTGCGCGCAGCCAACTTTTTCTTATGTACTACCGTCACTTCGCGACTTGAAGTGTGTCCCTTAGTAAAGGTTATATCTGTCATACTGTTATCCGTTTGCTGTATGTGAGAACGCAAATAACCGCTACACAACTAAGGATATGCTCTTTGAATAACACAGTCTGAGATTCATCTCACGATAAAGAAAAAACAGGTTTTCTACGACCAATTCCTCCCCATTCTCACTTCTATCAACAAGATACCTTCCATTTTATTCGACAAAAACCTTCACTTTGGGTTTTGAAAGCAGAATAAGAATAAACTCAGTAAAAGTGACCGGTTTATAAAAGTAGTAGCCTTGCAGGAAAACAATGTTGTTTTTGTTGAGATAATCAAGCTGCGCCTTCGTTTCAACACCTTCAGCAACAATGCTTAATGACAGCTTACGTGCCAGGTCGAGGACACAATCTAAAATTCGGGTTGAATCAGGCAGGTCATTTACCCGTCCCACAAAACTCTGATCGATTTTGATATAGTCAATGTGCAGATCATGCAAGTAAGAAAGTCCAGAATAGCCTGTACCAAAATCATCTAACGCAATGACAAAACCATTTTCATGAAGCGTATTGAGCCTCTGCACAAGCTCATCATCCACATGCAACGGTTCTCGTTCAGTCACCTCAATCACCAAATTTAAATCATTACGGCTGAAACTGTCTCTGTAGCGCAGGCACTCCTCCACAAACGTAGGGGAAGAGATATGGGATGCGCTGAAGTTAATTCCGACATGGAAGCCGGATGACAATTTGCTGGCGATGGAGTTCATATTAGCAGCGACCTGCCTCATCAAGCTTTGAGTCAGCGGCACTATCAGACCTGATTTTTCGGCAACTGGAATAAAAGAGGCCGGAGAGATATACCCAGCCCTTGGGTGCTTCCATCTGGCCAGCACCTCGACACCGCGTAACGTTCCATCGCGACCATTTACGATTGGTTGATAAAAAGGCACTATCTCCCCTTTATCTATCGCTCTGCGCAACGTTTCTTCAGGGGTATCATCCTTATTCAAATATTTATCGATGGCATAAGCCACAGCGACCGAGATCAGCAGGATGAAAATCAGAATTCCCAGACCATTAGTGACGAGCCTTTTTAAGCTAAATAATGGAGGCTGTTCGAAAATAATGCTGAAGGGATACTTTGCAGAATTCACTTGACCAGACTGCTGCGCACTCGCCTTGAAGACTTTCACTTCCGTCGATGAACCAAGCACTTTGTCGCCTACCCGCAATGAATAGGTCAGTCCTTTTAATGGGACATTCAATGCGCCCCGGATATGCACCCCACTTATCGTGATAATGATACTACTTGTTTGAAAATGAGTCTGATAAAGTAAAACGGGTATCTCATTCACGGTATTTTGTGCAGAGGCCAACAGCAAATTCGTATCAGGTATCACGGGTATCTGTTTCAACAAGATCCGATTACCTGGCAGTGAGGTACACCAAACCTTCCCTTGCCGGATAATAATCAGCGTTCGTAAATGGGGCCGAAGCGCAGCTTCAGTTCCGAGCTGGTATTGGCTCTCCAGGTCGCATTTTTTTTCAGCGATGCGCTTAGCGGTACCCGTTGCCTGAAAAGCTTCATTAAGTATGTTGTCCATATTTTTCGCGGCATATCGTGCCCCACCAAGAGCTTCCATTGATGAGGAATACCAAAGCTGCATATTGAGAATAAAAACACCGATTACGAACAGACATATCGCAGCAAGTATCGGTAACAGTGCTTTGCGCATTCTTATATCCTGTGGCGAAAAATGAACACGTTAAAACGGACGTTGACTGAATCATGTTTGTCTCTACAGAGCATGGTCGACAGCAACATAAATCGCCATGAAGCCAATCACTTTTTCTAAATCTCATCATAACGCATTGATTAATAGTAAATAATCATTGTGCATTTTCAGAGCAATAGCAGTATTGCCCCACATTTAATTTGCTATGATGAGAAGGCATAATCAGGAGGAGAGCAAATGAAAATCTTTATTACTGACAATGACGGAAATCTGATCCCCATTGATGGGAAAAGCGTTGTCATCGAATTGAATAATGGCAAAACGATTGAAATCGCCGAGGAATACGGCAGAGACGACATTCCGGAAGGGATCAATCTCTGGGGAGGAAGGGAACCGTCTCCTTCCCTCCCATTTGAGGAAATCAAGGCCAGAACAGAAAGCCTCGGCGTTTACCCCATTGCAGCCAATGCTCTACATGTTTTCCCGTATAAAATTTCGTCGAAAAATTGAATCCTGACAAACTCGCAATGACCCCCTATCAACTATGCGATCGTTTTACCCGAAATAGAAATAACAAAATCCTAATCTCTTAATGAAGATAAGGATTTGTTAAGCTCAATACGATACGGTTGTGGTGGCGCATCATTCGAGGAAAAATAATGAGCAGATTCTCAAGAATTCAGATTCACTTGCACTGGCTAACTCTGGTGTTAATCGCGATAACCTATGCCACAATGGAATTTCGCGGTTGGTTTCCCAAAGGCAGTGCCTCCTATCTGTTGATGAAAGAAACACACTATAATGCAGGTGTATTTGTCTGGTGTTTAATGATAATACGTTTAATTCTCAAACATAAGTATGACGATCCAGCTATCACACCTACGCCCCCCCAGTGGCAGAGGATATCAGCCAAATTAATGCATATCATGCTCTATGTCTCTTTTCTGGCGCTACCGTTATTAGGTGTCTTGACGATGGCTTACGGTGGAAAGAGTTGGTTTTTTTTAGGTTTAAACATCCCCTCTTTCGTTCATAGCAATGATGAAATAAAGGCCGTCGTGAAAGCTATTCATGAAACTCTGGCAAATGTAGGCTATTTCTTGATTGCAGCCCATGCTGGCGCGGCATTATTTCATCACGCCATACAGAAGGACAATACACTTTTAAGAATGATGCCTGAACATAAACATCTGAAATGATGAGATTAGAAACATAGGCACTAAAAAACGTAGAAAGCATTAGTTTATTTGTTATTCACTATAATGCTTATGTTTCTTTCTATCCCCTCATAACATAATCATCCCCGGGGGACGTCAATTCATATTGACTGTCCCCCTTGTATATCAGATAAAAACACAGTATAAAGACTGTATATCCATACAGATAAAGGCAAGTAGCAATGTTCGTGGAACTCGTTTATGACAAAAGGAATTTTGATGGGCTGCCCGGTGCAAAAGAGATCATTTTGGGCGAATTGAGAAAGAGAGTGCACCAGATCTTTCCAGATGCTGATGTCCGGGTTAAACCGATGCTGACCCTACCAGCAATAAACACTGATGCCAGTAAGCACGAGAAAGAACAGATTAGTCGCACTGTTCAGGAAATGTTTGAAGAAGCCGATATGTGGCTGGTCTCAGATTAATTACTCTAATTTGCTGCGACTTAAATCCTTGAAAGATTGTCGGCTACCCGCCGTTATGTTCTGGCATACGACGCAGGCGCAGCAACACTCATCACTGAGCACATATCATTTGTCCAGTCCGGGTATCTTTGCTTCTGTAGTTTAATTACTCCAGATACCGCAAAATAAACCAAGAAGAAATAGTATCATGGTGTATTATATCACATAAAATAATAAACAATTACAACTTATAATTCCCAGGAGCCATAGGTACAGCCTGTTGTTTATCATTTCAAATATCACATTATGCTTTCCGCCCCATGTTAATACTGATAGAATATCGAAATATAAAAAATCATGTAAATTTATTACTAATACTTTGGTAGTTTTTTGATAAATAAAGAAAATGGGCTGCATATAAATGAATACATCTATTACCATCGTTACAGCATTTTTCGATATAGGACGAGGAAATTGGACGAGTGATAAAGGTTTCTCTCCTCATTTAGAGAGAACATCTGATACTTACATTGAGTATTTTAAAAATCTGTCTGAATTAGATAATGAGATGGTCATATTTACATCCAGTGATCTTAAACCAAAAATAGAAAAAATTAGAAATGGTAAGCGAACTGTTGTAATCTCTTTAGATATCAATAATAAATTCCAACATATTAAAAATAAAATTTCACAGATTCAGAAAGATGATGAATTTAGAAATAAACTTGAAACTCGCCAACTAATAAACCCAGAATACTGGTCCTCAAACTACGTATTCGTTTGCAATCTAAAATCATACTTCGTAAATAAGGCAATAGCGTTAAACCTTGTTAATAATAATATGGTTGCATGGGTTGACTTTGGTTACTGTCGTAATGCAGAAGTCATAAATGGTTTATCCCAATGGAATTATCCATTTGATGTAAACAAAGTCAACTTATTTACGGTAAAAAAAGGGTTGACTGTCAAAACGCTTCATCAGGTTTTCGACCACATGATTAATAATCGTTCTTATATTATTGGCGGTGCAATTGTTGCAACAAAAAATAAATGGAAGGAATTTTATGAATTGGTTTGCCAGTGCCAAATAAAAACGCTTAGAAACAATATTGTTGATGATGACCAGGGTATTTTTATAATGTGCTACCATTATAAACCTCAATTAATCAAACTAAATCATCTCGGTAAGAATCGATGGTTTAATTTGTTTAAACTGTATGGCAAGAATGATTTTAGTTCTTTTTCACGAAGGTTAAAAGTAACACTTATCGGGAAATAAGATTAAATTGTAGACATACACAATACCGATAAAGGTCACGCCTGAGTCAGGATTTTTAATAAAAATCAGCAAGTTATCAAACTCAGCTAATGTTTTGTTTTTTTGATAACCATTCGAGTCCTAATAATAAAAAACGGGAACCTCCTGGCTCCCGTTTTCATACAACCCAGAATCTGGATTACATGTTTTCGATGATCGCGTCACCAAACTCCGAACATTTCAGCAGCTTAGCGCCATCCATCAGACGTTCGAAGTCATAAGTTACGGTCTTGGCGTTAATCGCGCCTTCCATACCTTTAACGATCAGGTCAGCCGCTTCTACCCAACCCATGTGGCGCAGCATCATTTCTGCAGACAGAATGATAGAGCCAGGGTTCACTTTATCCTGGCCTGCGTACTTCGGTGCAGTACCATGGGTCGCTTCGAACAGCGCACATTCGTCACCGATGTTCGCGCCTGGCGCGATACCAATACCCCCCACCTGTGCTGCCAACGCATCAGAGATGTAGTCGCCGTTCAGGTTCATACAAGCAATCACATCGTACTCAGCAGGACGCAGCAGGATCTGTTGCAGGAACGCATCGGCGATAACGTCCTTAACCACGATTTCTTTGCCGGATTTCGGGTTCTTGATTTTCACCCACGGGCCGCCATCGATCAATTCGCCACCGAATTCTTCACGCGCTAACTGGTAACCCCAGTCTTTGAACGCGCCTTCAGTGAACTTCATGATGTTACCTTTATGTACCAGGGTAACAGAATCACGATCGTTCGCGATGGCATATTCGATCGCCGCACGAACCAGACGTTTGGTCCCTTCTTCAGAACACGGTTTGATACCAATACCACAATGTTCCGGGAAGCGAATTTTCTTCACGCCCATTTCTTCACGCAGGAATTTAATCACTTTCTCAGCATCTGCGGAGTCTGCTTTCCACTCGATACCCGCATAGATATCTTCGGAGTTTTCACGGAAGATAACCATGTCGGTCAGTTCAGGGTGTTTAACCGGGCTTGGCGTACCCTGGTAATAACGCACCGGGCGCAGGCAGACATACAGGTCAAGTTCCTGACGCAGAGCAACGTTCAGAGAGCGAATACCGCCGCCAACTGGCGTGGTCAGTGGACCTTTGATGGCAACACGATATTCACGAATCAGATCAAGAGTTTCAGCAGGCAGCCAGACGTCCTGGCCATAAACCTGAGTGGATTTCTCGCCGGTGTAGATTTCCATCCAGGAGATTTTACGCTCGCCTTTATAGGCTTTCTCGACAGCAGCATCGACAACTTTGATCATCGGTGGGGTTACATCAACGCCGATACCGTCGCCTTCAATGAACGGGATAATCGGATTTTCAGGAACGTTGAGTTTGCCGTTTTGCAGGGTGATCTTCTTACCTTCCGCCGGAACAACTACTTTGCTTTCCATTCACCTCTCCTTCGAGCGCTTCTGGTTTGCTCGTCTGTCATCGCGCTGCATGTGCATTGGCGTCCTGCTGCACGACTGCGTTAGAGCAATTTTTTGTTAATGATTTGTAATGAGCGTGTCAATACTACCCTATTGTTCGTCGCCATGAAAGACACTCGTTCTTAGGCTATAATGCGGCAATTGACATAATCTGAAAATACCATGCAAAAAACTTCTTTTAGAAATCACCAAGTTAAGCGATTCAGCTCACGACAAGTCACTAAGCAGCGTAAAGAAAACCAGCCAAAACGCGTGGTTTTGTTCAATAAACCCTACGATGTTTTGCCACAATTTACTGACGAAGCGGGACGCAAAACGTTAAAAGATTTTATTCCTGTGCCAGGCGTGTATGCTGCGGGTCGTTTGGATCGGGACAGTGAAGGGCTTTTAGTGCTGACCAATGATGGCGCATTACAGGCGCGGTTAACGCAGCCCGGCAAGCGCACGGGGAAAATTTATTATGTTCAGGTTGAGGGAGAACCTACGCCCGAAGCGCTGGAAGCCCTGCGCACTGGCGTAACGCTTAACGATGGTCCCACGCTGCCTGCAGGCATTGAAGTGGTAAAAGAACCCGCCTGGCTGTGGCCGAGAACCCCGCCCATTCGTGAACGGAAGAATATTCCCACCAGTTGGTTAAAAGTCACCTTATATGAAGGCCGCAACCGTCAGGTACGGCGTATGACAGCATATGTTGGGTTTCCTACGCTACGCCTCATCCGCTATGCCATGGGTAATTACACGCTGGATAATCTCGCTAACGGCGAATGGCGGGATGCAACTGTATAAGGAATCGGTATGTTCAAACCACACGTTACGGTCGCCTGCATTGTGCATGCAGAAGATAAATTTTTAGTCGTTGAGGAAACCATAAACGGCAAAGCCTTGTGGAATCAACCTGCCGGGCACCTGGAAGCAGACGAAACCCTGGTACAGGCCGCCGCCCGTGAGCTATGGGAAGAGACAGGCATCAACGCACAGCCGCAGCACTTCATTCGGATGCACCAATGGATTGCGCCTGACAGAACGCCTTTTTTACGTTTTCTGTTTTCTATCGAACTTGCCAATATGTGCGCTACTGAACCCCATGACAGTGATATTGATTGCTGTCGCTGGGTCAGCGCAGAAGAGATTCTCTCAGCGCCAAACCTGCGCTCGCCGCTGGTTGCCGAGAGCATTCTCTGTTATCAGAGCGGGCAGCGCTATCCGCTGGCAATGATCGGTGAATTTAACTGGCCGTTTACAGAGGGTGTCAAGTAAAGGGCTGCGTGCTAGAATATGCCGCCTTGAAGTTCAATGTCGTGAGTATTCCTATGTCTGAAAGCCCAAAAAAAGTGATCGTCGGCATGTCCGGCGGTGTCGATTCCTCCGTTTCTGCCTGGCTGTTGCAACAACAGGGCTATCAGGTAGAAGGCCTGTTCATGAAGAACTGGGAAGAGGACGATGGCGAGGAATATTGCACAGCGGCTGCCGACCTTGCGGATGCACAGGCTGTCTGTGACAAACTTGGCATTGAACTGCATACCGTTAACTTTGCTGCAGAATACTGGGACAACGTCTTTGAGCTGTTTCTTGAAGAGTACAAAGCGGGTCGTACGCCGAACCCGGATATTCTGTGCAATAAAGAGATAAAATTTAAAGCCTTCCTCGAATTTGCCGCTGAAGATTTAGGTGCCGATTACATCGCCACCGGTCACTACGTGCGCCGCGCTGATGTCGACGGCAAAAGCCGCCTGCTGCGAGGGCTTGATGGCAATAAAGACCAGAGCTATTTCCTCTATACGCTCGGCCATGAGCAAATCGCGCAAAGTCTGTTCCCGGTCGGCGAACTGGAAAAACCACAGGTGCGTAAAATTGCCGAAGATCTCGGTCTGATTACCGCCAAGAAAAAAGATTCCACGGGTATCTGCTTCATCGGCGAACGTAAGTTCCGCGAATTTCTTGGTCGCTACCTGCCCGCTCAGCCTGGCAAAATCATCACCGTTGACGGCGAAGAGATTGGCCAGCACCAGGGACTGATGTACCACACTCTGGGCCAACGTAAAGGTCTGGGCATTGGCGGTACGAAAGAAGGGACGGAAGATCCATGGTATGTGGTGGATAAAGACGTTGAGAACAACATTCTGGTTGTCGCTCAGGGTCACGAACACCCACGCCTGATGTCCGTTGGCCTGGTGGCACAACAGCTGCATTGGGTCGATCGCGAACCGTTCACCGGCACAATGCGCTGCACGGTGAAAACCCGCTACCGTCAGACCGACATTCCGTGCACCGTTAAAGCGCTGGATGCTGAACGTATTGAAGTCATTTTCGACGAACCGGTTGCGGCGGTAACGCCGGGTCAGTCGGCTGTCTTTTACAATGGCGAAATCTGCCTCGGCGGCGGAATTATCGAACAACGCCTGCCTTTGCCGGTCTAATTATTTACACATTTGATACAAGGAAGCAGTGAACGTGGCAAAGAATTATTATGACATCACCCTCGCCCTGGCAGGTATATGCCAGTCGGCACGCCTGGTGCAAGAACTGGCGCACCAGGGGCATTGTGATGCCGATGCGTTACACGTTTCACTTAACAGTATCATCGACATGAACCCCAGCTCGACGCTTGGAGTCTTTGGCGGGAGTGAGGCGAACCTGCGACTTGGCCTTGAAACGTTGCTCGGCGTGCTCAACGCCAGCAGTCGTCAGGGGCTGAACGCGGAACTCACCCGCTACACGTTAAGCCTGATGGTACTGGAGCGTAAGCTGTCAGCGGCCAAAGGCGCTATGGACACGCTGGGAGACCGTATCAACGGCTTACAGCGCCAGTTGGACCATTTTGATTTGCAGTCAGAAACGTTGCTGAGCGCGATGGCTGGCATTTATGTTGACGTCATCAGCCCACTCGGCCCGCGTATTCAGGTCACGGGTTCCCCTGCTATCCTCCAGAGCCCACAAGTTCAGGCCAAAGTACGCGCTTCGCTATTGGCTGGCATTCGTGCAGCAGTGCTCTGGCATCAGGTTGGTGGAGGCCGTCTGCAACTCATGTTTTCTCGTAATCGCCTGACGACTCAGGCAAAACAAATTCTTGCTCATTTAACCCCGGAGTTGTGATCTATGGAATTATCCTCACTGACCGCCGTTTCCCCTGTCGATGGACGCTACGGCGATAAAGTCAGCGCGCTGCGCGGGATTTTCAGTGAATACGGTTTGCTGAAATTCCGTGTACAGGTTGAAGTACGCTGGCTGCAAAAACTGGCCGCGCACGCAGCGATCAAGGAAGTTCCTGCTTTTGCTGCCGACGCAATCGGTTTCCTTGATGCGATCGTCGCTAACTTCAATGAAGAAGATGCCGCGCGTATCAAAACCATTGAGCGTACGACTAACCATGATGTGAAGGCAGTTGAGTATTTCCTGAAAGAAAAAGTGGCTGATATCCCGGAACTGCATGCCGTTTCCGAGTTTATCCACTTCGCGTGTACGTCAGAAGACATCAACAACCTGTCTCACGCGCTGATGTTGAAAACCGCTCGCGACGAAGTAGTCCTGCCATACTGGCGTAAGCTTATCGACGCAGTGAAAGATCTGTCCGTACAGTATCGCGATATCCCTCTGCTCTCCCGTACCCACGGTCAACCTGCCACCCCGTCTACGCTGGGCAAAGAAATGGCTAACGTGGCTTACCGTATGGAACGCCAGTACCGCCAGCTTAACCAGGTCGAAATTCTCGGTAAAATCAACGGTGCCGTGGGTAACTATAACGCCCACATCGCCGCTTACCCGGAAGTAGACTGGCATCAGTTCAGCGAAGAGTTTGTTACGTCGCTGGGCATCCAGTGGAACCCGTACACCACGCAGATTGAACCGCACGACTACATTGCCGAGCTGTTTGATTGCATCGCACGTTTCAACACTATCCTGATCGACTTTGACCGCGATGTCTGGGGTTACGTGGCGCTGAACCATTTCAAACAGAAAACTATCGCTGGCGAAATCGGTTCCTCCACCATGCCGCACAAGGTTAACCCAATCGATTTCGAAAACTCCGAAGGCAACCTGGGTCTGTCTAACGCGGTACTGCAACATCTGGCGAGCAAACTGCCGGTTTCCCGCTGGCAGCGAGACCTGACGGACTCAACCGTTCTGCGCAACCTGGGCGTCGGTATTGGCTATGCGCTGATCGCGTATCAATCCACACTGAAGGGCGTGAGCAAACTGGAAGTGAACCGCGATCATCTGCTGGATGAACTGGACCATAACTGGGAAGTTCTGGCCGAGCCGATCCAGACCGTGATGCGTCGCTATGGTATTGAAAAGCCTTACGAGAAGCTGAAAGAACTGACCCGCGGCAAACGCGTTGACGCTGAAGGTATGAAGCAGTTTATCGACGGTCTGGCCCTGCCGGAAGACGAAAAAACTCGCCTGAAAGCAATGACGCCAGCCAATTACATTGGTCGCGCCGTCACTATGGTTGATGAACTGAAGTAATCTGTATTGCGCCGGAGAGCAATTGCGCCTGTTCCGGCCACCAGTTTATGTCGTATGCAAGCCGGATAAGCGTCAGCGCCTTCCGGCTTTTTTCGCCAGTGATAGCCTCCCTTCCCCCGGTTTATTAAATGTTTATCCCCACAGCCACATAATCAGCGTTAAACTATTCATACCGTTCGTATAGGGAGTAATGATGATGCGCGTACTGGTTGTCGAGGATAATGCTTTATTACGCCACCACCTCAAGGTTCAGTTACAGGATTTAGGGCATCAGGTGGATGATGCAGAGGACGCTAAGGAAGCGGACTACTATCTGAATGAACATCTGCCGGATATCGCGATCGTTGATTTAGGGCTCCCTGATGAAGATGGCTTGTCGCTGATCCGCCGCTGGCGCAGCAATGACGTTTCGCTCCCCATTCTGGTATTAACCGCCCGTGAAGGCTGGCAGGACAAAGTGGAAGTGCTCAGCGCCGGCGCCGACGATTACGTCACCAAACCGTTTCACATTGAAGAAGTGGCTGCGCGCATGCAGGCGTTGATGCGTCGCAACAGCGGTCTGGCATCGCAGATTATCTCCCTTCCACCTTTTCAGGTGGACCTCTCTCGCCGTGAGTTATCCGTCAATGATGAGGTGATCAAGCTCACGGCGTTCGAATACACCATTATGGAAACACTCATCCGTAATAACGGCAAAGTGGTCAGTAAAGATTCGCTCATGCTGCAGCTTTATCCGGATGCCGAGCTGCGTGAAAGTCATACTATTGATGTTCTGATGGGACGTTTGCGCAAAAAAATACAGGCGCAGTATCCTGACGACGTCATCACCACCGTGCGTGGCCAGGGATATCTTTTTGAATTGCGCTAATGAATAAACTATTGCGTCATTTTTTCCCGTTATCACTTCGGCTACGTTTTTTACTGGCAACGGCTGGCGTGGTATTGGTGCTCTCACTGGCCTACGGCATCGTTGCCCTGGTGGGTTATAGCGTCAGCTTTGATAAGACAACGTTTCGCCTGTTGCGCGGCGAAAGCAATCTGTTCTATACCCTGGCGAAATGGGATAACGGTAAAATTAATGTCGAGTTACCCGAGAATCTCGATATGCAAAGCCCCACAATGTCGCTGATTTATGATGAAAACGGCAAATTGCTGTGGGCACAGCGCAACGTCCCCTGGCTGACCCAGAGTATTCAACCTGACTGGCTTAAGACGAACGGCTTTCATGAAATTGAAGCCAATGTCGACGCCACCAGCACGTTGCTGGGCGCAGATCACTCCGCACAGCAGCAGTTAAAAGAAGTCAGAGAAGATGACGACGACGCTGAAATGACCCACTCGGTTGCGGTGAATGTCTATCCTGCCACCGCCAGAATGCCCCAACTGACCATTGTGGTTGTCGATACCATTCCTATTGAGTTAAAGCGCTCGTATATGGTCTGGAGCTGGTTCATTTATGTGCTGGTCGCCAACCTGTTGTTGGTCATTCCACTGTTATGGGTGGCCGCCTGGTGGAGCCTGCGACCTATTGAATCGCTGGCGCGTGAAGTTCGTGAGCTTGAAGAACATCATCGTGAAATGCTGAATCCCGCGACCACGCGTGAACTGACCAGTCTGGTCCGCAACCTCAACCGGCTGTTGAAAAGCGAACGTGAGCGCTACGACAAATACCGCACCACGTTAACCGATCTTACCCATAGCCTGAAGACCCCGCTGGCCGTATTGCAAAGCACGCTCCGCTCGATGCGTAACGAAAAAATGAACGTAAGCGACGCGGAACCGATCATGCTCGAGCAAATCAGCCGTATTTCCCAGCAGATTGGCTATTACCTGCATCGCGCCAGCATGCGTGGCAGTAGCGCCCTGCTCAGCCGGGAACTGCATCCTGTCGCGCCGTTGCTGGATAAACTTACCTCGGCGCTGAATAAGGTGTATCAGCGTAAAGGCGTTAACATTAATCTCGACATCTCACCTGAAATCAGCTTTGTAGGCGAGCAAAACGATTTTGTCGAAGTGATGGGAAACGTGCTGGACAACGCCTGTAAATATTGTCTGGAGTTCGTCGAGATTTCAGCGCGACTATCAGAGGATCAACTGCATATTCTGGTTGAAGATGATGGTCCCGGCATTCCGCACAGCAAACGAGAAGTAGTGTTTGACCGTGGACAACGAGTCGATACGCTACGACCAGGACAAGGTGTCGGACTGGCGGTAGCGCGTGAAATCACCGAACAGTACGACGGGCAAATTATTGCAGGTGACAGCCTGCTGGGCGGCGCACGCATGGAAGTCATTTTTGGCCGCCAGCAGCCGGGTCAGAAAGACGAGTAATCGCCGCATGTAATAAATATGTACTGACTTCACGCTTGAGGTTAAGTATCCGTTATAATCGGTTGCAGATACCAGCCTGCGGGATGCTCATTATGGAATACCAACTCACACTTAACTGGCCCGATTTTCTGGAACGCCACTGGCAAAAACGTCCTGTGGTCTTAAAACGCGGGTTTAACAACTTTATTGATCCACTCTCTCCTGACGAACTGGCTGGACTGGCAATGGAAAGCGAAGTCGACAGCCGACTCGTCAGCCATCAGGACGGTAAATGGCAGGTTAACCACGGTCCGTTCGAAAGCTATGACCATCTTGGCGAAAACAACTGGTCGCTGCTGGTACAGGCGGTCAATCACTGGCATGAGCCAACCGCCGCGCTGATGCGTCCGTTTCGCGAGCTGCCGGACTGGCGTATCGATGATCTGATGATCTCCTTCTCCGTACCCGGAGGCGGCGTTGGCCCGCATCTGGATCAGTACGATGTGTTTATTATTCAGGGAACCGGACGCCGCCGCTGGCGCGTGGGCGAAAAACTACAGTTGAAGCAGCACTGCCCTCACCCAGATTTGTTGCAGGTCGATCCGTTTGAAGCCATCATCGATGAAGAGCTGGAACCCGGCGATATTCTGTATATTCCGCCAGGGTTCCCACACGAAGGCTACGCGTTGGAAAACGCCATGAACTATTCGGTGGGCTTCCGTGCGCCAAACACTCGCGAGCTGATCAGCGGATTTGCCGATTACGTTTTACAGCGTGAACTGGGCAGCACATATTACAGCGATCCGGATCTGCCGCCCCGCGATCATCCGGCTGACGTTCTACCGCAGGAGATGGACAAGCTGCGCGAAATGATGCTGGGGCTGATTAATCAACCTGAACATTTCCAACAATGGTTTGGTGAGTTTATTTCTCAGTCTCGTCATGAACTGGATATTGCTCCGCCAGAGCCACCGTATCAGCCTGACGAAATCTACGACGCCCTGAAGCAAGGGGATGTATTAGTGCGTCTGGGTGGATTGCGTGTATTGCGCATCGGCGATGATATCTACGCCAATGGTGAGAAAATTGACTCGCCGCATCGTCCTGCCCTTGAAGCCCTTGCCAGCCATATCGTACTGACGGCCGAGAATTTTGAGGATGCGCTGGAAGATCCATCCTTCCTTGCCATGCTGGCCGCACTGGTTAATAGCGGGTATTGGTTCTTCGAAGGATAAGAACATCGCAATGCCCGGCGACCGCCGGGCTGACGCAAACTATCCACAACGATCGCCGCCAGGTTTGGCGAAATCGTTATATTGCGGATCGCCCGGATAAATCGAGTGGGCCATTCGATGGCGAAATGACAATTGTCGGTAACGTCGCGCCAGTACGTTATCGCCAAGACCTTCGGCAATATTAGCCAATTGCTGTAATAGCCCATGCTGCATCTTTGCTGGATAAGCTGCAGTTTCAAGCGCAAAGGCGCGTTCCGCAAAGCCTTTTGCTTGTTCAAGTTGTTGATTATCCTGATAAAGCAGAGAAATACCATACAACACCATGGATACGTCGGACTGCCGACGTTTATATTCTGCCAGCAATGGGAGATAGGGGGAGGTACTGTCCAGGTCGATGTTTTCGGGCAAATAAAAGCGTAATCGTGATATTACCGTCGCCATTGGCGTTAAACGGCTCTGGTAATACGCGATAAGTTTAAGGTAGAGATCTTTCGCTTCTTTATAATGATGGCCCTGTGCATAAAAGCCAGCAAGATTATTGCTATCAACCGTCATTTCGCCGAATTCGGCCCCATAAAGCGTTTGCTCAATTTTTAGCGCCTGACTTAGCGCATTAATCGCCTCGCTAATATGCCCTGCATTATAAGCAATACCCGCTTTCTGCTGCAAAAAAGAGGCGTAGCGCTCACGATTATCCCAGGTTTTATCCCGTGAAATAACGCCCAGCCACTGCCGCTCCGTTGCGTCTATCTTCGCCAAATAATAGGCTTTACGCGCACTATCACATTCGACATCCCACTCTTCCAACGCATAAAAATAAGCGTCGCGCATCCTGTTTAAGGTATAAACCAATGCCTTCGTCGATGCCTTTTTGTCTTTAAGCCGCCACGTTAATGCCTGCTCTTGCCAGGCTATCTGCTGACGGTAATCAACCTTGATCTCGTATCGCCACTGCTCTGTAGATGAATACTCTATATGGCGATCGTCACTGTAAACATTAAAGGCCGCCAGGTGTTCAAACATATCGGCCCGATCGCCCGGATAAGTGCCCGCCGGAAATGTTTTCATGATTGCCCGCGCTCGCAGCAGCATTTGCAGCGTTAACTCCGGTTTACCCAGCCATTGATAAATATCGCTTTGTAATAGCAGGCTACGAACAAGCTGTATTGAGCGTTTGCCATATTGCCGCGAGGCCAGCCTCACCGCATCATCAATAAACGTCATGCAGGTTTCATCGCCGGTCATAAAACATGCTGCAGATTGTTGCTGGCGCTGGGACCAGGAAGGCGTATATTCGGCGCTCCAGGCAGAAAAATTGATGGCGGAAAATATCCCGCCATAAATAATAAAACGCTTCATCGTAATGCGTAACATTCGCTACTGGCCGCGCTTCGCCGTCAGCTCCGCAATACGCACAATCACCTGCACCGCTTTTTCCATCCCTTCCAGGGTCACAAATTCATGTTTGCCATGATAGTTGTAGCCGCCGGTGAACAGATTCGGACACGGTAACCCCATAAACGACAGCTGCGCGCCGTCGGTTCCGCCACGAATAGGCTTCAGCACAGGTTCAATATCGCAATCGCGCATCGCCTTCTGGGCAATATCCAGCACGTGCGGATGCTCAATCACTTTTTCGCGCATATTGTAGTAGCTGTCTTCGATCACCAGTTCGATATAGCAGTCCGGGTGTAACCCTTTGCCAACCTTCTTGGCGATATCCATGATCTTGCGTTTACGCGCCTCAAACTGCTTGCGGTCAAAATCCCGGATGATGTAGTGCATATCCGCCCGATCAACCGTCCCTTTCATGCTCGCCAGGTGATAAAAGCCTTCATAGCCTTCCGTCGTTTCCGGGCTTTCATCTGCCGGAACCTCGGCGTGAATACGCGCCGCCAGCGACAGCGCATTCACCATCACCCCTTTTGCGGTGCCGGGATGCACATTGTTGCCCACGATCTTGATATTAACCGACGCGGCGTTAAAGTTTTCAAACTCCAGCTCCCCTACGCCACCGCCATCAACGGTATAGGCCCACTGCGCATCGAATGCAGCAACGTCAAAATGCTTCGCCCCTTTACCGACCTCTTCGTCCGGCGTAAAGGCCACGCGAATATCACCATGCGGGATCTCTTTTTGGATTAGCACAGCCAGCGCGGTCATGATTTCTGCGATGCCCGCTTTATCATCGGCACCCAGCAATGTTTTGCCGTCTGTAGTGATTAGCGTCTGGCCCAAAAGCTGATGCAGTACCGGGAACATCACCGGCGACAGAACTTCATCGCCAATACCTAACGCGATATCGCCCCCGCGGTAGTTTTCAACAATTTGCGGATTAACGTTTTTACCACTGCAATCCGGTGAGGTATCCACATGGGAAATAAAACCGATAGCGGGAATATTGCCAGCAACGTTAGCAGGCAACGTTGCCATCAGCGTCCCCTTTTCGCTGAGTGAAATATTGACCAGCCCCATCTCTTCGAGCTGTTGTTTGAGCAGTTGTAATAACTTCCACTGTCCTTCGGTGCTGGGTACTTGCCGCACGCCCGATTTTGATTGGGTGTCCAGCGACACGTAGTGTAAAAAACGCTCAAGTAGTTTATCCATGCAGTCACCCTCACTTTTTGTGACAACATTATCAATAAGCAACAAAAGACAAATATTGCGTCAGGTCACTTTTATCCCCGCAAGTAAGAATATTTCGCCATGACATCCCCTCTGACTATAGGGCTAAGTCAGTAATTCGCAACAAGGATTGGCGATTACCATGGTTTGCCGTAGAATAACGGCCCTCATTAAGAGTCATCAAGGTGGTTAACCACAAACCCCGCATCGGTCAGCCATCCGTTGCGTTTACATGGGACAGAGTAAAAAATTGAATAAACAACCGCGTTCGCTTTCTCCACTGGTGCAATTAGCGGGAATTCGCAAAAGTTTCGATGGCAAAGAGGTGATTTCCAGCCTGGATTTGACCATTAAAAACGGCGAGTTTCTCACGCTGCTCGGCCCCTCTGGCTGCGGTAAAACAACCGTTCTTCGCCTGATTGCCGGTCTGGAAACGGTTGATTCCGGTCATATCATATTGGACAACCAGGACATC
This sequence comes from Citrobacter sp. TBCS-15, assembly GCF_005280815.1. NCBI lineage: Bacteria > Pseudomonadati > Pseudomonadota > Gammaproteobacteria > Enterobacterales > Enterobacteriaceae > Citrobacter > Citrobacter sp. TBCS-15. The sequence continues at coordinate 691,241 of NZ_SZWK01000102.1, forward strand.
ACTCACGTTCCGGCGGAAAATCGCTACGTGAACACCGTCTTCCAAAGCTATGCGTTATTTCCCCACATGACCGTGTTTGAAAATGTGGCCTTCGGTTTACGCATGCAGAAAACACCCGCTGCTGATATCCCTCCTCGCGTTACCGAAGCCCTGCGCATGGTACAACTGGAAGAATTCGCCCAACGAAAGCCGCATCAACTTTCTGGTGGGCAGCAACAGCGCGTGGCGATTGCCCGTGCGGTGGTCAACAAACCTCGTTTGCTCCTGTTGGATGAATCCCTCTCTGCGCTGGACTACAAACTGCGCAAACAGATGCAGAACGAACTGAAAGCGCTGCAACGTAAGCTTGGTATCACTTTTGTTTTTGTCACGCACGACCAGGAAGAAGCGCTGACCATGTCAGACCGTATCGTGGTGATGCGCGATGGCAAGATTGAGCAAGATGGTACGCCGCGCGAAATCTACGAAGAGCCGAAAAATCTGTTTGTCGCCGGGTTTATCGGCGAGATTAATATGTTTAACGCGACGGTCATTGAGCGTCTGGACGATCAGCGCGTTCGTGCTAATGTGGAAGGTCGCGAATGCAACATTTACGTCAACTTCGCGGTGGTGCCTGGACAAAAACTGCACGTATTATTACGCCCGGAAGATCTGCGCGTTGATGAGATCAACGACGATAATCATATTGAAGGTCTTATCGGCTATGTGCGTGAACGCAACTACAAAGGCATGACGCTGGAGTCGGTTGTGGAACTGGAAAATGGCAAGATGGTGATGGTCAGTGAATTCTTCAATGAAGACGACCCTGACTTCGACCACTCACTCGACCAGAAAATGGCGATTAACTGGGTAGAAAGCTGGGAGGTCGTACTGGCTGATGAAGAACACAAGTAAATTCCAGAGTGTGGTGATCGTCACCATTGTCGGTTGGCTTGTGTTATTTGTCTTTCTGCCCAACCTGATGATCATCGGCACCAGCTTTTTGACCCGTGACGACGCTAATTTCGTCAAAATGGTCTTTACGCTGGAAAACTATACTCGCCTGCTGGATCCGCTCTATTTTGAGGTACTGGTTCACTCCCTCAATATGGCGTTGATTGCCACGCTCGCCTGTCTGGTACTGGGCTATCCGTTTGCCTGGTTTTTGGTAAAGCTGCCGGAAAAAGTGCGCCCGCTGCTGCTGTTCCTGCTGATTGTTCCGTTCTGGACCAACTCGCTTATTCGCATTTACGGACTCAAAATTTTCCTCAGCACCAAGGGCTATCTCAACGAATTTCTGTTGTGGATCGGCATTATTGATACCCCCATTCGCATCATGTTTACCCCCAGCGCGGTGATCATCGGCCTGGTGTACATCCTGCTACCGTTTATGGTGATGCCGCTCTACTCCAGCATTGAGAAACTCGACAAACCGCTGCTGGAAGCCGCACGCGATTTAGGCGCCAGCAAACTTCAGACCTTTACCCGCATCATTATTCCGCTGACGATGCCGGGAATTATCGCTGGATGTCTGCTGGTTATGCTGCCGGCAATGGGGCTGTTTTACGTTTCCGATTTAATGGGTGGGGCGAAAAACCTGTTAATTGGTAACGTGATTAAAGTGCAGTTCCTGAACATTCGCGACTGGCCGTTTGGCGCAGCTACCAGCATAACGCTGACTATCGTGATGGGGCTGATGCTGCTGGTCTACTGGCGCGCCTCCCGCTTGCTGAACAAGAAGGTAGAACTCGAATGATCGGTCGACTGCTTCGTGGCGGTTTTATGACCGCTATCTACGCATATCTGTACATTCCAATCATTATTTTGATTGTGAACTCCTTTAACAGCTCGCGCTTTGGCATCAACTGGCAAGGTTTTACTACCAAGTGGTACGGTCTGCTGATGAACAACGACAGCCTGCTGCAGGCGGCGCAACACTCCCTGACGATGGCAGTGCTCTCCGCAACGTTTGCCACGCTGATCGGTTCACTCACCGCGGTCGCGCTTTATCGCTACCGTTTTCGCGGGAAACCCTTTGTTAGCGGCATGCTGTTTGTGGTGATGATGTCGCCCGATATCGTAATGGCGATTTCACTGCTGGTGTTGTTTATGTTAATTGGCATTCAGCTCGGCTTCTGGTCGCTGCTGTTTTCGCATATTACCTTCTGTCTGCCTTTTGTGGTGGTGACGGTCTATTCACGTCTGAAAGGTTTTGATGTGCGAATGCTGGAAGCGGCAAAAGATTTGGGTGCCAGCGAAGTGACTATCCTGCGCAAGATCATTCTACCGCTGGCAATGCCTGCGGTAGCCGCAGGCTGGTTGCTAAGCTTTACGCTGTCGATGGATGACGTCGTCGTTTCATCCTTCGTCACCGGACCGGGTTACGAAATTTTGCCCTTAAAAATCTACTCAATGGTAAAAGTCGGCGTATCACCCGAGGTGAACGCGCTGGCGACCATTTTGTTGGTTCTGTCGCTGGTTATGGTGATCGCCAGCCAGCTTATTGCACGTGATAAAACCAAGGGCCGCTAAGGCCCTTAATTCAGGGGACGTTAAATGATGAAAAAATGGTCACGCCACCTGCTCGCGGCGGGTGCTCTGGCACTGGGCATGAGCGCCGCTCACGCGAATGACAACAACACACTCTATTTCTATAACTGGACTGAGTACGTGCCGCCAGGACTGCTGGAGCAGTTCACCAAAGAGACCGGCATTAAGGTTATCTATTCGACCTATGAGTCGAATGAAACCATGTACGCCAAGCTCAAAACCTATAAAGACGGTGCGTACGATCTGGTGGTTCCGTCTACCTATTACGTCGATAAAATGCGTAAAGAAGGCATGATCCAGAAGATCGACAAGTCGACGTTGACCAATTTCCACAACCTCGATCCGGAAATGCTCAACAAGCCATTTGACCCCAACAATGACTACTCCATTCCGTATATCTGGGGTGCGACGGCCATTGGCATAAACAGCGATGCCATCGACCCGAAAAGCGTAACCAGTTGGGCCGACCTGTGGAAACCGGAGTACAAAGGTAGCCTGTTGTTAACCGATGACGCGCGCGAAGTCTTCCAGATGGCGCTGCGCAAGCTGGGATATTCAGGCAATACCACCGATCCGAAAGAGATTGAAGCCGCCTATAACGAACTGAAGAAGCTGATGCCTAACGTCGCTGCATTTAACTCTGACAACCCGGCCAACCCGTATATGGAAGGCGAAGTCAATCTGGGGATGGTGTGGAACGGCTCCGCGTATGTTGCGCGCCAGGCGGGTACGCCGCTGGAAGTGGTGTGGCCGAAGGAAGGAGGTATTTTCTGGATGGACAGCCTGTCTATTCCGGCTAATGCGAAAAACAAAGAAGGTGCGCTGAAGCTAATTAACTTCCTGCTGCGCCCGGACGTGGCGAAAGAAGTCGCAGAAACCATCGGTTATCCAACGCCAAACCTGGCGGCACGTAAGCTGTTAAGCCCGGAAGTCGCGAACGATAAAACGCTCTACCCTGATGCTGAAACCATCAACAAAGGGGAATGGCAAAACGACGTCGGTTCCGCCAGCGCTATCTATGAAGAGTACTATCAGAAGCTGAAAGCAGGACGCTAATTCAGCATTGTAAGGAATGCCCGATGGCGCTACGCTTATCGGGCCTACATCAATGCGAACCGTAGGCCGGATAAGGCATTTGCCGCCATCCGGCAAAAAAAATCACAGTCCTTTCAATAACCTCTCAACAAACTCGGGCACCACCTGGCTTGCCGGACCGTAATGCTTCTCTTCGAACTCGCTTCCCACCTGGCTCGGTTCGAGATTTAACTCTACCGTATGCGCCCCATGCAGCCGCGCCTCATGCACAAAACCCGCGGCCGGGTAAACATGGCCTGATGTGCCAATGGCAATAAACACATCCGCCATTGCCAGCGCCATATAAATTTCATCCATTCCCAGCGGCATTTCACCAAACCACACGACGTGCGGTCGCAGCGGAGCCGGGAACTGGCAGCAATGGCATTTGTCTTCCGCAGTCACATCGCCCGTCCACTCCAGAATCTGTCCGCTTTGCGAACAGCGAACCTTGAGCAGTTCGCCGTGCATATGGATGACATTCTGGCTGCCCGCGCGTTCATGCAGGTTATCAATATTCTGCGTCACCAGTAAAAAACGGTCACCCAGCTCGGCTTCAAGTTTTGCCAGCGCGATATGCGCCGCGTTGGGCTGGATTTCTGGTTGCTGCAATTGATGACGACGGGCGTTATAAAATGACTGAACCAGTTCCGGGTTACGACTAAACCCTTCCGGGGTCGCAACGTCTTCGACCCGATGTTCTTCCCAAAGTCCATCCGTCGCACGGAAGGTTCGAATACCTGACTCGGCAGAAATCCCCGCTCCCGTCAGTACCAACACTCTTGGTTTTTCCATCAATTCAGGCACCACTCTGTCTCTGAAAAAGATTCGTTGACGCAGGCGATCGCGCAAATGGCGTTTATTTTTACGAAAGCGGCTTAACCGATGACTCCGACGCGACAGCATAACAACCTCTTTGTATTAATCGGTAAGATGTAAAAAAGCGGCCCCGCGCATTCCGCCCGCATCACCGTGCCGTGCCTGCTCAATACGCGGCACTCGGGCAACCGGCAGCAGATGGCGTGGCAATCTGTTCGCCAGTTGCGTCGTAATAGCGGAAAAATTCGACAAACCACCACCAATCACCACTAAATCAGGATCAACGATGGTCAGGATATTCCCCAAACAGACTGCCAGTAAATCCAGATAACGTTCAACATGGGCGCGCGCTTGCTCATCCCCCTGCTCCCACAGCGCGATAATTTCACGGGCATCCAGCGGTTGATGGTAGTAATGCTGATATAACCACGCAAATCCACCGCCGGAGAGATAGCTTTCAATACAGCCTAATTGACCGCATCCGCAGCGGCGCAGTGGGAAATCAAATCCCATTAGCGTCAGCGCATCGACAGGCAAACGAATATGACCAAACTCACCGGTGATATAGCTGCGTCCGGTGATGGATTTACCGTTAAGCACGAGTCCACCGCCGACACCGGTGCCGAGGATTAACCCCATAACCAGCGGATACTGAGTGAACTCGTCGTCCCAGGCTTCAGAGAGGGCAAAACAGTTGGCATCGTTGTCCAGGCGGACATCGCGGTCAAGGCGGGCGCTGAGATCGGCGCGGAGCGGTTTACCACTGGCGGCAGGCACGTTGGCCGCATATAGCGTACCGTCTTCTGTTTCTGGCATGCCAGGGATACCGATACCCACCGAACCTTTGACGCCGAAGCGCTGGTCCGCTTCCGTTACCAGATTGCAGACCGCATCAAGGAAAGCGTCATAGCTGTCGCGAGGTGTAGGGACGCGTGTTTCCCATTGTAAACGGCGTTGGTTATCAAATACCCCCAGCGCAATTTTGGTCCCGCCGATGTCAAATCCGTAATACATCACCGCTCCTTCTTATTGTTATTGGCCGCTAAGTACTCTCGCAGGATCAATATTGCTGGCGCGACGCGCCGGATACCAACTCGCCAAAAGACTCAGCACTAATGCTGTCACCAGCACGTAGATCACATCCAGCCAGTGTAATTCCGATGGCAGGAAGTCAATGAAATAGATATCGCCAGACAGGAACTGATGGCCGATAAGCGCTTCGATTCCGTTGATGATCGGCGTCAATTGCAGCGAGACAACCACCCCGATGACCACACCTATCAGACTGCCGAACAGACCCGCCAGCAGGCCGTACCAGACAAAAATGGCACGGATCAAACCATCTTTAGCTCCCAGGGTTCTTAATACCGCAATATCACCGCTTTTGTCTTTTACCGCCATCACTAACGTGGAAACGATATTAAAACAGGCCACGCCAATCACCAGCACCATCGCCAGATACATAATGGCGCGGATCATCTGAATATCGCGATACATATAGCCGTAGGTGCCAATCCAACTCTTAATATAAACATAGTTGTTGGTCACTTCACCCGCGTCTCGCACCAGTTTATTAGCGTTAAACACGTCGTTAACTTTCAACGCGATCCCGGAAACGCTGGATCCCATATCCAGGTATTGCTGCGCGTCTTTCATGGGGATCATGGCAAAGCTGTGATCGAGCTGACCGCTCAGCTGCAAAATGCCCGTCACGTGCAAACGCACGCGTTTAGGCTGCTGTAACTTATGGTCCGCACTGGCGTTAGGGATCATAATCGACACCCAGTCGCCTTGCTTCACCTTCAGCGCATCGGCAATCCCTTTACCAATGATGATTTGCTGCTCACCGGCTTTGAAATTATCCCAGGCGTGGTTCTGCACGAACGATGGCAGCGCGCTTAAACGCTGTTCCTGTTTCGGGTCAACGCCTTTCACTTGCACCGCGCGTAGATTCGCCCCACTCTCCACCAGCCCGGTAAAGTTGATATAAGGCGCTGCGGCGGCAATACCAGGCACTTTCTGTACTTTATCGAGCGCTTCCTGCCAGTTGTTCCACGGCTGGTTAACGGCCTCAATTTCACCGTGCGGGACCACGGCCAGAATACGGTTGTTCAACTCACGCTCAAAGCCGTTCATGGCGCTTAATCCGACGATCAACACCGCCACACCCAACGCGATACCAACGGTAGAAATCACAGAAATCAGCGAGACCATGCCACCGCGCCGCCGACCACGGCTAAAGCGCAGGCCAATCAATAACGATAAAGGCGACGCCATTACTCTGCTCCCATCAGGCTCAGTTCAGCCGTCAGGCGACCATCGCGCATTTCAAGCTGGCGGCTCATCCGCTTCGCCAACTGCAGATCGTGCGTAACCACCAGAAATGCTGTGCCCTGAGAGCGGTTAAGTTCACCCAGAAGCTCGAAAATGCTGTCCGCATTACGCGCATCCAGGTTACCCGTGGGTTCATCCGCCAGCACCAGACGAGGGTTGTTCACCAGCGCACGGGCAATCGCCACACGCTGACGCTCGCCGCCCGACAGTTCAGACGGCCGATGGCTGGCACGATGATCCAGCCCTACCGCTTTCAGCATATCGCGCGCGCGCGCAGTGATTTCAGCCGGTTTTTTCTTGCCGATCAGCAGCGGCATCGCCACGTTTTCCAGTGCGGTAAAATCCGGCAGCAGATGGTGGAACTGGTAAATAAAGCCCAGCTTCTGATTGCGCAGCTCCGCCTTCGCCGCAGACGAGAGTTTGCTCATCGGCTGACCGCTAAAAATGACGTCGCCGGAGGTCGGCGTATCCAGCCCACCTAACAGATGCAGCAGCGTACTCTTACCGGAGCCGGAGCTGCCGACAATTGCCATCATCTCGCCTTCGCCAACGCAAAAACTGACATCGTGCAGGACATCGGTCTGCACTGTGCCTTCCTGATAGCGTTTGCACAGGTTGTCGCATTGCAACAGGATCTTATTCATAACGTAAAGCCTCAGCGGGTTGAGTGGCGGCAGCGCGCCAGGAAGGATAAAGCGTAGACAGCAGCGCGATGGCCATCGCCACCAGCGCAATGACGATAACCTGCAACGGCTCGATGGCGACCGGCAGCGCAGCGCCATCCAGAAGCACGCCGATAATGGGCATCAGGTTATTCAGTTGACTGGCGAGCAATGCGCCCAGCCCTGCGCCCAGCAGCGCGCCGATAATTCCGGCACTGGCCCCCTGGACCATAAACACCATCATTATCTGCCGCGGCGTTAGCCCCTGCGTTTGTAGAATCGCCACTTCCCCTTGCTTCTCCATTACCATCAAACCCAGCGAGGTAATAATATTAAAAGCCGCTACCGCCACGATCAGACTTAGCAACAGCCCCATCATGTTTTTCTCCATGCGCACAGCCTGGAATAATTCCCCTTTACGCTCGCGCCAGTCCTGCCATTTGGTGCCCTGCGGCAGCGTTTGCTGGCTCAACGTGTCAACCTTTAACGGCTCGTTCAACCACAAACGCCAGCCGGTGATATTACCCACCGGGTAGCGCATCAGGCGTGACGCATCCTGAATATTGGTCAGCATCTGGTAGCCGTCGACTTCGCTATTAGCAGCAAAGGTGCCAATCACCGTAAACAGACGCTGGCTCGGCAGACGCCCCATCGGCGTAAACTGACTGGCGGACGGCACCATCACGCGAATTTGATCGCCACGGTTAACGCCCAGCTGCCCGGCAAGCTGCTCACCGAGGATGACATTATACTTACCCGGTTGCAGATCTGTTTGCTTCACATTGACCAGATACGGCGTGAGCGGATCTTTTTGCGCCGGGTCGATCCCCAGCATTACGCCAACCGCCACGCTACGTGCACTTTGCAGCACCACATCTCCCGTAGTTATGGGTGCAACGCGGTTGACGCCGTTCAACACCACCGCTTTTTCCGGCAGTTGCTGCGGGTTTAAGGAACCCTGCTCAGACGAGAGAACGGCCTGGGGCATCAGGCCAAGGATATTGTTTTGCAGCTCGCGCTCGAAACCGTTCATCACTGACAACACTGTGACCAGCGCCATTACCCCGAGAGTAATGCCGATGGTGGAGAGCCAGGAAACGAAGCGACCGAAGCGATCTGCTGCACGCCCACGCATATAACGCAGGCCGATGAATAGAGCGACAGGTTGGTACATGAAATCCGTCTGGTTGCTGTTAGCAAAGTCACGAGTATATAAGCGAAAGCGGAATGGGTAAATGACTGAACCGTAAGTGTTCGTCAGCACTATTCCTAAAAGTATAAACAAATCAATCCGCTGTAGCTGTCCCTCGCCCCTTTAGTGCCGGTCCCTGATCTTTATCCTAAAAAAACAAAATGCAGACAGTTACGCATTACAGCGTACTGAGGGTTGCGCAGGATAGCAGGCTATAGCCAACAATATGGATACGCTGTCTCGATGAATAAAAAAGAACTATGGATTAATCAAATCAAAGGGTTATGCATTTGTCTGGTGGTTATATACCACTCAGTCATTACGTTTTACCCGCATCTCACCACCTTTCAGCATCCGCTTTCAGAGATGCTGAGCAAATGCTGGATTTACCTCAATCTGTACCTGGCGCCGTTTCGTATGCCGGTATTTTTCTTTATTTCGGGCTATTTGATCCGCCGCTACATCGATAACGTTCCCTGGACGACCTGCGTGAATAAACGGATCTGGAGTATTGCCTGGGTGCTGGTGCTATGGGGAGTCGTGCAATGGCTGGCGTTAGTCACGCTCAATAACTGGTTGGCTCCGCAACGCGATCTGAGTCATGCCGCCAACGCCGCGTATGCCGGTTCAATCGCTGGCTTTACCCACGGGATGCTGACCGCCAGCACCAGCTTGTGGTATCTGTATGCACTGATTGTCTATTTTGTGCTGTGTAAGATTTTCAACCGCTGGGCATTACCGCTGTTGACGCTGTTTGTCGTGCTGAGCGTGGCGATCAATTTTTTCCCCACGCCGTGGTGGGGAGTGAACAGCGTGATTCGCAATCTGCCCTGGTACAGTCTCGGCGCCTGGTTTGGCGCAACGCTGATGGTATGGATCAAAGAGGTGCCTCTGCGCCGCCATACGCTCATATTTATGGTTAGCGTAGTGGTCGCCGTGGGCGCGTGGCTGGTAAATATTTCGCTACTGCTTTCCCTCCTGTCTATTGTACTGATCATGAAGCTGTTTTATCAGTTCGAGCAGCGCTTTGGTATGCGCGCATCCAGCCCGTTAAGCGTGATTGGATCCAATACCATCGCCATCTACACCACCCACCGTATTTTGGTTGAGCTGTTCAGCTTAACGCTCATCCCCAAAATCAATCATGCCGCCTGGCCTGCGTACGGCGAGTTGCTCCTGTTGCTGGTTTATCCCTTCGCCTGCCTGCTGTTGTGCACCCTGTTTGGCTTGCTGGTGCGTAAAATTTCGCAAAAAACCGTTGCCGACTTGCTCTTTTCCCCACCGTCTTTATCGACATCCTCGCGCTAATTTCAACGCGCTTTTTGCCCCCATCAGGGGGCGAATCAATTTGCTTATGAGAAACGATCACGGATAATAAAGAACATTGCTTATCAGATGTATATCTAAACGAGATCCTGACAACCGAATGCCTGAACAACATCGTTACACGCTCCCGGCCGGCGCTTCCGACCAGCGCCAGTTAGGTGAACTGACCGGCGCAGCTTGCGCGACGCTGGTCGCCGAAATCGCTGAACGTCATGCGGGTCCTGTAGTACTGATCGCGCCGGACATGCAAAATGCCCTGCGACTGCATGATGAAATTCGTCAGTTTACCGACCAGATGGTAATGAACCTGGCGGACTGGGAAACGCTGCCCTACGATAGCTTTTCCCCTCATCAGGAGATTATCTCCTCGCGACTGTCCACCCTGTATCAGCTCCCTGCCATGCAGCGCGGTGTGCTGATTGTGCCGGTGAACACGCTGATGCAGCGCGTCTGTCCGCACAGCTATCTGCACGGTCATGCGCTGGTGATGAAAAAAGGTCAGCGGCTTTCGCGCGACGCCCTGCGCGAACAACTGGACAGCGCGGGCTACCGCCATGTTGATCAGGTGATGGAGCACGGCGAATACGCCACGCGCGGCGCGTTGTTGGATCTGTTCCCAATGGGCAGTGAATTGCCTTATCGTCTGGACTTCTTTGATGACGAAATCGACAGCCTGCGTCTGTTTGATACCGACACCCAGCGCACGCTGGAAGAAGTCGATGCCATTAATTTGCTGCCCGCGCACGAATTCCCGACCGATAAAACGGCGATCGAGCTGTTCCGCAGCCAGTGGCGCGATACCTTTGAAGTTAAACGCGACGCCGAACATATTTACCAGCAGGTCAGCAAAGGCACGTTACCTGCGGGTATCGAATACTGGCAGCCGCTGTTTTTCAGCGAGCCGCTGCCCCCCCTGTTCAGCTATTTCCCCGCCAATACGTTATTGGTCAATACGGGTGATATAGAGACCAGTGCAGAACGCTTCCAGGCCGATACCCTGTCGCGTTTTGAGAATCGGGGTGTTGATCCGATGCGCCCGCTTCTGCCGCCGCACTCGCTGTGGCTGCGCGTTGACGAGCTGTTCTCCGAACTAAAACGCTGGCCGCGCGTTCAACTGAAAACCGAGACACTGGCGAACAAAGCCGCGAATACTAACCTCGGCTTCCAGAAGTTGCCAGATATCGCGGTTCAGGCGCAGCAAAAAGCACCGTTAGATGCGTTACGTAAATTTCTTGAAGCCTTCACCGGTCCGGTGATTTTCTCGGTTGAAAGTGAAGGTCGTCGCGAAGCGCTCGGCGAACTGCTCGCCCGTATCAAAATCGCGCCGAAGCGCATACTGCGTCTCGACGAAGCCATCGACAATGGCCGCTATCTGATGATTGGCGCAGCCGAACACGGCTTCATTGATAGCAAACGCAACCTGGCGCTGATTTGTGAAAGCGATCTGCTCGGGGAGCGGGTGGCGCGCCGCCGCCAGGATTCTCGTCGCACCATCAATCCGGATACGTTAATTCGTAACCTCGCCGAACTGCATCCAGGTCAACCGGTGGTGCACCTGGAGCACGGCGTTGGCCGTTATGCCGGGATGACCACGCTGGAAGCAGGCGGTATCACCGGCGAGTACCTGATGCTCACCTACGCCAACGACGCCAAACTGTACGTGCCTGTGTCATCATTGCACCTGATCAGCCGCTACGCTGGTGGCGCGGAAGAAAATGCGCCGCTACATAAACTGGGCGGAGATGCCTGGTCTCGTGCCCGCCAGAAAGCCGCTGAGAAGGTGCGCGATGTCGCGGCAGAACTGTTGGATATCTATGCTCAGCGGGCGGCGAAAGAAGGCTTTGCCTTTAAGCATGACCGTGAGCAGTACCAGCTGTTTTGCGACAGCTTCCCGTTTGAAACTACGCCCGATCAGGCGCAGGCGATCAACGCGGTCCTCAGCGATATGTGTCAGCCGCTGGCCATGGATCGTCTGGTGTGCGGCGACGTCGGCTTTGGTAAAACCGAAGTCGCGATGCGCGCCGCCTTCCTCGCCGTAGAGAACCACAAGCAGGTTGCCGTGCTGGTTCCAACCACCCTGCTCGCGCAGCAGCACTTCGACAACTTCCGCGACCGCTTTGCCAACTGGCCGGTACGCATTGAGATGCTGTCCCGTTTTCGTAGCGCCAAAGAGCAAGCGCAGATTCTGGAGCAAGTTGCCGAGGGAAAAATTGATATTCTCATCGGCACGCACAAACTGCTGCAAGCGGATGTGAAGTTAAAAGATCTGGGTCTGCTGATTGTCGATGAAGAGCACCGTTTCGGCGTTCGCCATAAAGAGCGCATCAAAGCAATGCGCGCGGATGTCGATATCCTGACGCTGACGGCAACGCCTATTCCGCGTACGCTCAATATGGCGATGAGCGGCATGCGCGATCTGTCGATCATTGCCACGCCTCCTGCCCGTCGTCTGGCGGTGAAAACCTTTGTGCGTGAATATGACAATCTGGTGGTTCGCGAGGCTATCCTGCGTGAAGTTCTGCGCGGGGGGCAAGTTTATTATCTGTTTAACGACGTTGAAAATATCCAGAAAACGGCTGACAGATTAGCGGAACTGGTGCCGGAAGCGCGTATTGGTATCGGCCACGGTCAAATGCGCGAGCGCGAACTGGAACGCGTGATGAACGATTTCCACCATCAGCGCTTTAACGTGCTGGTGTGTACCACCATTATCGAAACCGGCATCGACATTCCGACCGCCAACACCATTATCATCGAACGCGCCGACCACTTTGGTTTAGCGCAATTGCACCAGTTGCGCGGTCGTGTGGGACGCTCACACCATCAGGCGTACGCCTGGCTGCTGACGCCGCATCCAAAAGCGATGACCACCGACGCGCAAAAGCGCCTGGAAGCCATCGCCTCGCTGGAAGATTTGGGCGCTGGCTTTGCGCTGGCGACCCACGACCTTGAAATTCGCGGCGCCGGGGAACTGCTGGGTGAAGATCAGAGTGGTTCCATGGAAAGCATCGGCTTCTCGCTGTATATGGAGCTGCTGGAAAATGCTGTCGATGCGCTCAAAGAGGGACGCGAACCGTCGCTGGAAGATCTCACCAGCCAGCAAACCGAAGTTGAACTGCGCATGCCGTCACTGCTGCCGGATGACTATATTCCCGATGTCAACACGCGACTGTCGTTCTACAAGCGTATTTCCAGTGCGAAAGGCGAAAACGAGCTGGAAGAAATTAAGGTCGAGCTGATAGACCGTTTTGGTCTGCTGCCCGACCCGGCCCGTACGCTGCTGGATATTGCCCGGTTACGCCAACAGGCGCAGAAACTGGGTATCAGAAAGCTTGAAGGCAATGAAAAAGGCGGCACAATTGAGTTTGCAGAGAAAAACCACGTCAATCCGGTCTGGCTGATTGGTTTACTGCAAAAACAGCCGCAGCACTTCCGTCTGGACGGCCCAACCCGGCTGAAATTTATGCAGGATCTGGGCGAACGCAAAACGCGAATCGACTGGGTACGCCAGTTTATGCGCCAGCTTGAAGAAAACGCCGTAGCATAGTGAACAGGCCGGGAGCGCACACAGCCCTCCCGGCCTGTGAATTTACAAACTCTTTGCACTTCCCTGCACTTCCCGACACAGCAAACGGCCATAATTCCTGTTTACTTTTACATAATAAAAACCACGTAAAAACAATGGATTTATGGTGATGTTAAACAATAAACGACTCTCTCGCTGGTTAGCGTTTTTTACGCTTGCAGCGACCTTCGCGTTAACACTTCCGGCTCAGGCAAACACCTGGCCGCTGCCGCCGCCGGGAAGCCGCCTGGTGGGACAGAATGCCGTTCACGTTGTCGAAGACAATGGCGGTTCTCTCGAAGCGATTGCGAAAAAATACAACGTCGGCTTTTTAGCGCTGTTGCAGGCTAACCCCGGCGTTGATCCTTTCGTACCTCGCCCCGGCAGCGTTTTGACGATCCCATTGCAAACCCTGTTACCGGATGCACCGCGCGAAGGCATTGTCATCAACCTCGCCGAACTGCGTCTTTATTATTACCAGCCGGGAACAAATTCGGTGACCGTATATCCTATCGGCATTGGCCAGTTAGGCGGTGATACGCTGACCCCCACCATGGTAACCACCATTTCCGATAAACGCGCCAACCCCACCTGGACGCCTACAGCAAATATCCGTGCGCGCTATAAAGCCAACGGCATCGATCTTCCTGCCGTTGTCCCTGCCGGGCCAGATAACCCGATGGGCCATCACGCGATTCGCTTAGCCGCATACGGCGGCGTTTATCTGCTGCACGGCACCAATGCTGACTTTGGCATCGGCATGCGCGTCAGTTCTGGCTGTATTCGTCTGCGCGACGGTGATATCGAAACCCTGTTCCGTCAAGTGAAGCCAGGAACCAAGGTCAATATCATTAATACACCGATCAAAGCCTCAGTCGAACCTAACGGCATGCGGCTGGTGGAAGTGCACCAGCCGCTGTCAGAAAAGATCAATGACGACCCGCAACTGTTGCCAATCGTTTTGAATGCCGCAATGCAGACCTTTAAGAACGCGGCGCAAACGGACCCAGCCGTCATGGAACATGCGATGGAGATCCGCTCAGGCATGCCGGTCGATGTCACCCGTCATCACGACGTGGCTCAACAACCGATGTAAACGTTACGCATAAAAAAACCCCCGCTGGATTTTTTTCCGCGGGGGTTTTTATTTAACTCGCAGTGGCATTGCGATGGGTTAAATCTTATTTGTAGATAACTGCAGTCCCGTGAAGGGTGTTAGGACCGGTAACGGAAGTAATACGGAAAGACTTCGCGCCCATCTCATCCGCTTTCTGCGCCAGTTGATCTTCCAGAGAACCTAAGTTCGTCCCCGCATTTGCAGAGATAGTACCAACTTTCTGTTGCCCTGCAGGCGTGGCCTGAACTTCAACAGCGGCGAAGCTGGCAAATGACAGTGAGCTAAGAACAGCAGCAACAAACAGAGTTTTTACGTTTTTCATAATAGTGACCTTTTGCAGATGAATGGGTGTCGTAAGGATTAACTTAACGATCGATAGGTAAATCATAGATGTGATCCAGGTCACACGTCAACATTTTTTTATAATGATCGTTATATAAAACATAAAGACCTTATTTTTCATGCTAATAGCTATAAATTATTTTTATCGCTAATCCGCTGGAGTGTGGGGGGGAATATTTTTATAATGGTTATTCAATAAACCCAACTAAGGTACATCGGCGCCATGACAACTGAAACGACAGGTTGTGCAAAAAAAAGCCGTGGCCGACCAAAAGTGTTCGACAGGGAAGCCGCGCTTGATAAGGCCATGACACTCTTCTGGCAGCACGGATATGAAGCGACATCGCTCGCCGATCTCGTGGAAGCAACCGGTGCAAAAGCGCCCACGCTGTATGCGGAGTTTACCAACAAGGAAGGGTTGTTTCGTGCCGTGCTGGACCGCTATATAACTCGCTTCGCGGCGAAACATGAAGCTCAGCTGTTTTGTGAGGAAAAAAGCCTGGAGTCCGCACTGGAAGACTATTTCACTGCCATAGCCACCTGCTTTACCAGTAAAGATACTCCGGCAGGATGTTTTATGATTAATACGTCCGCTACGCTGGCGGCCTCTTCCCGCGAGATCGCCCATACCGTGAAATCACGCCATGCGATGCAGGAACAGACGCTTACCCAGTTCCTTCGTCAGCGCCAACAGCGGGACGAAATTCCGGCCCACTGCGACGTGCAAAAGCTGGCCGAATATCTGAACTGCATTTTACAGGGTATGTCGATTAGCGCCCGTGAAGGCGCGTCATTTGAGAAACTGATGCAGATCGCGCACACAACCCTGCGACTGTGGCCCGAACTCATCAAAGCTTAATCCTTTCCTCTCTCTTCCACGAACAGATGACACCGCCGGGGGCCAAAAGCCCTCGGTTTTTTTGTACCAATACCCCTTCATTCCTTATTGTTTTCATCGCATTAGCAGAACTTTTTTAAAAAAGGTATTGATAACGACAATTATTATCAGCAATATTCGCATTTGTTTTAACACCTGTTTCCCAATGTAACTATCGGTTTCTCTACCGTAATAACAAAAACAGACCGACTTTTTTAAAAGGAATACAAATGCATAAGCGTCTCTGGGTGCTCAATCCGCTCTTATTATCCTTAACCCTACCGGCTATCGCAGCGGAGGAAGAGAATCTCATCGTCAGCGCTAACCGCAGCCAACGCACCGTGGCAGAAATGGCACAAACGACCTGGGTTATTGAAGGAAGCGAAATTGAACAGCAAGTTCAGGGTGGTAAAGAGTTCAAGGATGTTCTTGCTCAGTTAATCCCCGGAATTGATGTCAGCAGTCAGGGACGAACCAACTACGGCATGAACATGCGCGGTCGCGCCATCGTAGTATTGATAGATGGTGTCCGTCTGAATTCTTCCCGCACCGACAGCCGTCAACTTGACTCCATTGACCCGTTTAACATTGCTCATATTGAAGTCATCTCAGGCGCAACATCCCTATATGGCGGGGGAAGTACCGGCGGTTTGATCAACATCGTCACCAAAAAAGGTCAGCCTGAGCGTGAAGTTGAACTCGAACTGGGCAGTAAAAGCGGGTTTAATAACAGTAACGATCATGACGAACGCGTCGCCGCCGCGGTGAGCGGAGGAACCGATCGTGCATCCGGTCGTATGTCCGTCGCATATCAACGGTTTGGCGGTTGGTATGATGGAAACCACGATGCTCTGCTGCTGGATAACACCCAAACCGGCCTGCAGCATTCCGATCGTCTGGACGTGATGGGCACCGGGACGATTGAGCTGGATGATAACCGTCAATTGCAACTGGTTACCCAGTACTACAAGAGCCAGGGGGACGAAGATTACGGGCTGGATCTCGGCGAGAACATGTCCGCCGTGACCGGAAATGGTAAAGCTTATACCAGCAGCGGACTGAACTCCGATCGTATTCCCGGCACCGAACGTCATCTGATCAGCCTGCAATATTCAGATGCAGATTTCTTTGGTCAGAACCTGGTCAGCCAAATCTATTACCGCGACGAATCGCTGAAATTCTATCCTTTCCCGACGCTCAGCAAAGGTAAGGTCACCAGTTTCTCCGCCTCACAGCAGGATACCGACCAGTTCGGTGCCAAAATCACCCTCAACAGCCAGGTGATGGATGACTGGGAACTGACGTGGGGTATCGATGCGGATCATGAAACCTTCGACTCCAATCAGAAATTCTTCGATCTGGCTTACTCTCTGCCCTCCGGCGGCATGGACAACCGTACCGCCTATACTACCGGGCGTTATCCTGGTTACAGCATCACCAACTTCGCACCTTTCCTGCAAAACAGCTATGACATAAACGACATCTTTACCCTCAGTGGCGGCGTACGCTATCAATGGACCGAAAACAGGGTTGATGATTTCGTTGGCTATGCGCAACAGCAGGGCATCGCGACGGGCCTTGCAAACTCCGCGGATACCATTCCGGGCGGCAAAACCGATTACGATAACTTCCTGTTTAACGCCGGGATCCTCGCCCACCTGACTGAGCGCCAGCAAACCTGGTTTAATTTCTCTCAGGGCGTGGAGCTTCCGGACCCGGGGAAATATTACGGTAATGGTACCTATTCTCTGGTTGGCGATCATTACCAGCTTCAGCGCAGCGTCAACGTTGCGGATTCACGACTGGAAGGGATTAAAGTTAACTCGTACGAGCTGGGATGGCGTTACACGGGCGATAGCCTGCGCACGCAACTCGCCGCTTATTACTCCACTTCGGATAAATCGATCGTTATCAACCGCAGTGATATGACCATAAACGTACAGCCCGACGATCGTCGGATTTATGGTCTGGAAGGTGCGGTAGATTATTTCATCGCCGATACCGACTGGAGTCTGGGCGGCAACTTCAACGTCATTAAATCCGAAGTGAAAAAAAACGGTAAATGGCAGAAATGGGATGTCACTCTGGCTTCGCCATCTAAAGCAACCGCATGGGTCGGCTGGGCGCCTGAACCGTGGTCGCTGCGAGTACAGAGCCAGCAAACATTTGATCTGAGTGACGCCAGCGGCAATAAGCTGGACGGCTATAACACTATGGACTTTATCGGCAGCTACCAGCTCCCGTTAGGTAAGCTGACCTTCAGTGTGGAAAATCTGCTGAATGAAGAGTACACCACGCTATGGGGACAACGTGCACCACTGCTGTACAGCCCAACTTATGGCAGCCCGTCACTGTATGAATACAAGGGCCGGGGTCGTACCTTTGGTCTGAACTACGCCTTAACCTTCTGATAAAAAAAGCCCCCCAGCCTGAGCGAATGGGGGGCTAATGCTCAGGATAATGCTATTTTACGCTTTGTTATTCAGTACCAACTGTCCGTTGTTATCCAACGGAATTTGCGCGCCGGGGTCCTTATCCATACGAATTTTCCCCTGCTGATCGCCAATTTTGTACGTCACGTCGTAGCCCAGCATTTTTTCTGATTTGTCATACACCGTTTTACAGCGCTGCTGCGTGGTGGTGTACGTATCGTTTTCTTGCATCGAACCTTGGATCTGGTTACCGGCATAGCCGCCGCCTAACGCCCCCGCCACGGTGGCAATATCTTTACCGCGTCCGCCACCAAACTGATGGCCGATAACACCGCCGGCTACGGCACCCAGCACAGAACCCGCGATACGGTTTTCATCTTGCACCGGCTTGCGGTGCGTGACCGTCACGTTCCGACACTCCTGACGTGGCGTTTTTACCGATTCTTTAATCGGTGTTGCAGAGACAACTTGTGCATACTGTGGGCCACGCTCGAAAACGTTAAGACTGGCCACCGCTGCAACACCCAGCGCAGCAGCTACGCCAATCCCTATACCCGCCAACATTGATTTATTCACGGGACTTCCTCCTTTTTTGCTATTAGCAACAACTTTGCAACAGAAGGTAAGGAATGCCAATCAGATTACGGATGAAAATAGCGGAAGGAAGGGATAAAGCGAGATGATTCAGAGAACTCTGAAGGAAGGCGTCGGATGCGTGAAAGCGTCCGACGCCTGAGGTCAATATTAATGCAATTTCAGACGCGGGCGAATCACCCGGTTAATACTGCCGACCAGCATCATCAGGCCGGTTTTGAAGTAACCATGCAGCGCAATCTGATGCATACGATACAGTGAGATGTAGACAAAGCGCGCAATACGGCCTTCTACCATCATTGAACCGCGCGTCAGGTTGCCCATCAGGCTACCGACGGTAGAGAAATTAGAAAGCGAGACCAGAGAACCGTGATCTTTGTACTGATACGCTTTCAACGGCTTGCCGTTCATCTGCGCCAGAATATTGTTCATCGCGCAGGTCGCCATTTGGTGCGCAGCCTGAGCGCGCGGCGGCACAAAACCCCCTTCTGGACGCGCGCAGGAAGCGCAGTCGCCAATCGCATACACGTCAGGATCGCGCGTGGTCTGCAGCGTCGGCTCAACCACCAGTTGGTTAATGCGGTTCGTTTCCAGACCGCCAATATCCTTCATAAAGTCTGGCGCTTTGATCCCTGCGGCCCACACCATCAGGTCGGCCTCAATGTATTCGCCATCTTTGGTATGCAACCCGCCTTCGTCAGCGCTGGTAACCATCGTCTGCGTCAGTACACGTACGCCCAGTTTGGTTAACTCATTGTGCGCGGCGCTGGAAATCCGCGGCGGCAATGCCGGCAGGATACGCTCACCAGCTTCAACCAATGTGACGTTCAGCGCGTCATTGGTCAGTCCTTTATAGCCATAGCTGTGCAGCTGTTTGACCGCATTGTGCAGTTCCGCGGAGAGTTCAACCCCCGTTGCGCCGCCGCCGACAATGGCAATATTCACTTTACCGTTAGCGCCCAGATTCGCGGAATACTTGAGGAACAGATTCAGCATCTCCTGGTGGAAACGACGCGCCTGATGCGGGTTATCAAGGAAAATACAGTTCTCTTTGACGCCCGGCGTGTTGAAATCGTTGGACGTACTGCCCAGCGCCATCACCAGCGTGTCATACGGTACTTTACGCTCGGGAACCAGCAGATCGCCCTTCTCGTCGCGCAGCTCAGCAAGAGTAATGGTTTTCGCTTCGCGGTCGATATCAACCACCGAGCCCAACTGGAACTGGAAACCATGGTTACGGGCATGCGCCAGATAGCTCAGCGCATCCACACCTTCATCCAGAGAACCAGTCGCCACTTCATGCAGTAACGGTTTCCATAAATGGCTGTGGTTTCTGTCCACCAGCGTAATTTTGGCTTTTTTCTTACGCCCCAGCTTTTTACCCAGCTGCGTCGCCATTTCCAGCCCGCCAGCACCGCCGCCGACAATCACGATCCTTTTCAATGGTGTAGTCAACGTGACCCCCTCAAATTTATTAACCAATTGTTAATTAAAAGTTATTAACATAGCCTTTAATTAACAACAGGTTACGATAATGAAAATGTCCTTCGAGAGTGAGAATAACACGAACGGTGCATTGGTCATACCAAAATTGATGTGCATCAAGTTTTGATGCTGAAAAGATAGACAACCCGAAGGTTAAAGACAAAAAAACCAGCCCGAAAGCTGGTTTTTTAGACACTCATCAGGCTTAACCTAACGTCTTGAACGCCTTAATGCGCTGCAAATGCGGAGAGATATTTTTAAACTTATGCGTCTGCTCTTCGTCCCAGACGATCTCATAAAAGTGATGCAGCTCTTCTGACGAGCGCTGACTGTTCAGTGCTTCATCATGGCGAGAGAGGATCACCAGGCAGCGATCGCGGTTCTTTTCACGAAAATTGGTCACGCATTTTGTCGCAATGTCAGCATACTCTTCAGGTCTGTCGATTTTCCCTTCCATATTCTCATACGGGAACAGGTTAGGATTAAATACCACCTGACGAATATCACACAGGAAACCAATGCGTTCTGCCCAGTATCCCCCCAGACCGACGCCACAAATCAGCGGACGGTCGTCCACATTAAGCTGCAGCATTTTGTCCACTTCTTTCAGCAGATGCTGCATATCATGTTTAGGATGCCGCGTACTGTAGCTAATCAGCCTGACATCCGGGTCGATAAATTGCAGCTGCAACACCTTCTCGTGGTTGCCCGGACTATTAGAGTCAAAACCGTGTAAATAGATAATCATCGCATCCTCGCCAAACGTGCGTTAATGACCTGCTTTCTCTTCCTGCCAGCGCTCATGAAGCTGGTTGAGCTGGGCGCTTACCGTCTTCCAGCGTGTCGAGTCCATTAGTTCCTGACGTGAAAATGAACCTTTATGATACAAACGTGTAACACGTTCTGCATTGATCGGCGACAGATTATCTAACACACTGACCGCTCCCTTACGATTATTGCAGACCAGGATCATATCGCAACCAGCATCCAGCGATGCCTGCCCACGCTCGGCGTAGCTTCCCATAATCGCCGCACCTTCCATCGACAGATCGTCAGAGAAAATAACGCCGTCGAAGCCAAGCTCCTGACGCAGTACCGTCTTCAACCAGTGAGGCGAACCACTCGCCGGACGCGGATCCACGTCGCTGTAGATAACGTGCGCAGGCATAATGGCATCGAGTTTGTTTTCTGTAATTAACGTCCGGAACACGGACATATCTTTCGCACGAATCTCAGCTTCTGCGCGTGGATCGGTTGGCGTTTCTTTGTGCGAATCCGCCGTCACCGCCCCATGCCCGGGGAAGTGTTTACCGGTGGTCTTCATGCCAGCGGCATGCATACCGTCAATAAAACGGGTCGCCATCGCCAATGCTTTCAGCGGATCGGCATGGTAAGAGCGCTCGCCAATCGCTGCGCTGATATGTCCCACGTCCAGAACCGGTGCAAAGCTAATATCAATATCCATGGCGATCATTTCGCTGGCCATCAGCCACCCGGCGTCCTGAGCCAGTTTGCCTCCCTCTTCCAGACCGTGTAGCGCGGCAAAAGATTGGGCCGCAGGCAGGCGGGTAAAACCTTCGCGAAAACGCTGTACGCGTCCGCCTTCCTGATCAACCGCCACGACCAAATGATTACGTGACGCGCTACGGATCTGACGCACTAACTCACGCAACTGTTCCGGGTCATGATAATTTCGGGTAAAGAGAATCAACCCACCTACCAGCGGATGCGCCAGAATCTCACGCTCTTCAGCGTCCAGCTCATACCCTTCGACATCCAACATTACTGGGCCCACACTACTCTCCTCATCCTTTCATTGTTAGCTGCCGCCAGGTTTCATCGGCCAGCCTGATAAATTGTTGATCGCCGGTTTGTCGCCAGCGATACTCAAACCACCCTGCTTTTAGCATGATTACCCAGGGTCGCCATCGCCTGACCTGTCGCCACAAAACGGTTGGCTCAATGCACGCTCGTCGGGCATAGGCGCTGACTAGCTGTTGGTGCTGGAGCTCATCACTGACCCACACCGCCGCCAGCTCGAGGGCGATATCGCCGTCTCCGGCATATTCCCAGTCAATCAGCCGCAACCCTGACGGTGCGCGTACGATGTTGTCACCGTGGACATCCATATGTAGCGGCCCCAGCCGCAAAGGGCGGGGCTCGCCGCTTTTTCTTAGCCGCTTTAACGCTCGTAACCAATGTGGTGTACGACGCGCCGGATCACCACACTGCCAGTACTGTTCAAGTAACGGCAGCAGGCTGATTCGCCAGCCCAGCCGAGGTTGCTGATGCAGATAATACAATAAGTCAGCAAGTTCGTCGGCGTCCGGTAATCTGGATTCTACCTTACCGTGAAAAAAGTCGACTGCCATCCACCCACGCGTATAAAAACGAGGTCGGGGCGCAAGATTTTCCGGTAGGTGTTTTAACGCATGATATTGGCGCAGAAAATGCGATTCCGGCGCGTCGGGGTCGTGATGACAGCGCAGCACTAAGCGGTGGGTCTGATGTTCGATTATGCAGCTCCCGCCGCTCAAGCCATGGTGGCTGGCTACGACGGGATGATACTGCGGAAAGTAGCGCGACATAACTTCATCGCGCGTCAATCTGTTATTGTTGCTGAACAGCACCTTTACCTGACCAGATTATCTCGCCAGTTTGTACCAGCATTAATTGCATTTGCAGCGCCGGCGAATTGACGTTGCCAGATGCGCTGGAATAGAGCACATACTGCGCACCAACGTTACGGGCAATACCAATCGCTTTGCTGCGCGTTCCCAGGCTATCGTTCGGCGACAGACCTAACTGCTGCTTGGCGACAGCCAGTTGCTGGGTGGAAACCAGGGTAAATTTGCCGTTATTCGCCAGCGCGTTACGTAAGGTTTCAGTCGCTTCGCCAGCGTTCAATGAACCGTTAGTACGGTTATTCACACTATCAACCAGCAGAACACCACCCGCTTTGACGCCATCGGCCTGCAGCATTTTACCCACCATCGGCTGCATTGCGCTGTTCCAGTCGTAGTGACGTTGGCGCGGTGTTGGCTGCGCCGTTTGATCTTCGTGTTCGATCGGACCCGGCTGCTGCGGTATACCTGGCACCGTTGGTACCACCGGTACCGGCTGTTGCGGCTGCGCGGGCTGTTCCGGTACCGGCTTCACTTCCTCTACCGGCGCAGGTTCACGTTGAGCCACACAACCAGAGAGAAACATCGCCAGCGCGGCAAGCAATGCGTAGCGATTCATTTTGATCATCAAGATTCACCCCTTACAAATATAGATAAAGTCTAACCTTGTGCGCACCCAGATAATTGGCGCTGCCGTACAGTGTTACCGACGAATGAGCCGGGATAGTCACGCTGCGTGGCGCTTCCAGAGGGTGCATCTCCAACCCTCTGGCGTCATACCAATAAAACCGATAATGCACGGTGACGGATTCTTGTCTTTCGTTATAGAGTCGCGAGGATGCTGAAGCCTGAATATCAGACGTTGTTAACACGGGCTGTTCTGCGGTTATGCCCGCCGCCAGAATAGCTGATTCCATCACCAGAGACTGTTCATCACTGACCGGAATTTCAGGGTGTGAGCGACAGCCTGCCAGCAACAGCAAGCCCAGTGAAAGTGCAATGCATCCTCTGGTCATGCTTAAAGACCTTTATGTGCGAGCATCGGACCAAGCGCACGTCCACCCAACAGGTGCATATGAATGTGATACACCTCCTGGCCGCCGTGACGATTGGTATTCATGATTAAACGGTATCCATCCGCAGCAATACCTTCCTGCTCCGCGATTTTCGCCGCAACGGTAATCATTCGGCCCAGCGCCTGCTCATGTTCTGCCGTCACATCGTTGACGGTGGGGATCAGGATATTAGGGATGATCAGAATATGCGTAGGTGCCTGAGGGGAAATATCACGAAACGCTGTGACCAGTTCATCCTGGTACACGATATCCGACGGAATTTCACGACGGATAATTTTGCTGAATATAGTTTCTTCTGCCACGACGTTTTCCTTTTTCATTAACAGCCCAAGCGTTATGCCATGCTACGCCGGGTAACACTGCGAGTATAGAGTATGAGCGAGTTACTCACGCTCTTTCAACTTTAACCCTCGATTTTTTAAGCAAAAACCCTGGTCAGTGCTGCTCTTATAACCATTTCCCTACGCTATTGCTTAAGCATAGTACTGAAACAATATTTCATTTGCGATGAAGCTTCTGTTTACACATTGAATGTTAATGCGTATATTTCGCATTTGTATTTACATGCGCATTTAATAATTTAAAACCAAAGGGTTCATCACCGTTACGCGTGATTCGAACTTAATATTAATAATTATCAAGGGCTTTTCGATGTCTTTCACAACAAACACTGGGAATAATCAGCGTCAGCCAGGACTTGCGCCCCCCATACTGGCCGCCTGCATCACGTTAGCGCTATTGCCGGCTGCCAGCCAGGCTGCCCCGACGGAAGAGACGGTTATCGTTGAGGGTTCCACTTCTACCGCCTCCAGCGAGGAACAGGATTACAGCGTAAAATCGACGACTGCGGGCACGAAAATGCAGATGACGCAGCGCGATATTCCGCAATCGGTCAGTATTGTTAGCCAGCAGCGGATGGAAGATCAGCAACTGCAAACCCTGGGCGATGTGATGGACAACACGCTGGGGATCAGTAAAAGCCAGGCCGATTCCGATCGTAATAGTTACTACTCCCGCGGATTTGAGATTGATAACTACATGGTCGATGGTATTCCGACCTATTTTGAATCCCGCTGGAATCTCGGTGACGCCCTTTCTGACACCGCCCTTTTTGAGCGTGTCGAAGTGGTCCGTGGCGCAAACGGGCTAATGACCGGGACCGGCAACCCTTCCGCCACCATCAATATGATCCGCAAACATGCCACCAGCCGCGAGTTTACCGGTAATGTTTCAGCAGAATATGGTAGCTGGAATAAGCAGCGTTATGTCACTGATTTACAAAGTCCTCTGACGCCGGACGGTAACGTACGCGGCCGCATCGTGGCAGGCTACCAGAATAATGACTCCTGGCTTGATCGCTACAGCAGCGAAAAAATGTTCTTCTCCGGAATTGTCGATGCCGATCTGGGTGACACCACCCGTTTATCTGCGGGTTACGAACACCAGCAGATTGATATTAACAGCCCAACCTGGGGAGGATTGCCGCGCTGGAATACCGATGGCAGTAAAAACAGCTATGACCGCTCGCGTAGCACTGCCCCGGACTGGGCCTACAACGATAAAGACTTCAACAAAGTGTTTGTCACCCTCAAACAACGTTTTGCCGATACCTGGCAGGCGACCCTGAACGCCACTCACTCTGAGATTAAGTTTGACAGCAAAATGATGTACATCGATGCGTACGTCAACAAAGCCAATGGCTCGCTGGTTGGACCATATTCTAACTATGGTCCAGGTTATGACTACGTGGGCGGCACCGGTTGGAACAGCGGCAAACGTAAAGTCGATGCCGTCGATTTCTTCGCCGATGGCGGCTACGACCTGTTTGGTCGTCAGCATAATCTGATGCTGGGCGGCAGCTATAGTAAGCAGAATAACCGTTACGAAAGCTCATGGGCGAACGTCTTCCCCAACGAGACGGGCAGCTTCTATACCTTCGATGGTAACTTCCCGGAAACCAACTGGAACCCGCAGTCATTGGCCCAGGATGATACCACTCACATGAAATCGCTCTACGCCGCTACGCGTATTTCACTCGCCGACCCGCTGCATTTGATTGTCGGCGCGCGCTATACCAACTGGCGTATCGACACACTGACCTACAGCATGGAGCAAAACCACACCACGCCATATGCAGGTCTGGTGTATGACATTGACGATAACTGGTCAACTTATGCCAGCTATACCTCTATCTTCCAGCCGCAGAACAAACGCGACAGTTCCGGTCAATATCTCTCACCGATTACGGGCAACAACTACGAGGTTGGTCTGAAATCAGACTGGATGAACAGCCGGTTAACCACCACCCTCGCGGTATTCCGCATTGAACAGGATAATGTTGGACAATCAACCGGTGTACCTATTGCCGGCAGTAACGGGGACACGGCTTATAAAGCAGTAGATGGTACAGTCAGCAAAGGAGTCGAATTCGAAATTAACGGCGCGATCACCGATAACTGGCAAATGACGTTCGGCGCAACACGCTATGTTGCTGAAGACAACGATGGTAATGCGGTAAACCCGAACCTGCCGCGTACAACGGTAAAACTGTTTACCCGTTATCGCCTGCCAGCGATGCCAAAACTGACCGTGGGTGGTGGTATTAACTGGCAGAATCGCGTTTACAGCGATACGGTCACCCCCTACGGCACATTCCGCGCAGAACAGGGAAGCTATGCCCTGGTAGATTTATTCACTCGCTATCAGGTAACGAAAAACTTCTCTGTGCAGGGCAATCTCAATAACCTGTTCGATAAAACCTACGACACCAATATCGACGGCTCTATTGTTTATGGCGAACCACGTAACGTCAGCGTTACCGCCAGCTATCAGTTCTGATATCAAGCATCCGCCTGCTCAGTAGGTGGATGCGTTTGACGATGAAAATGAAAAAAACTCCGATATTTCAGATATTGTCGGCACGCTGCTTCAATCATCAATTTGTACTGACACTATATCAGACCAAATACTGACGGATATCGGAAGGTGGATAGTTTTGTTCCCACAGCGCCCTCATCATCAACATATAGGGTTCAGCATAAGTGAAAAAAGCCTGATAGCTTTCGCAGAAATAATTGAGTTCCGGGACACCGCGCCGGGAAAGCGCTACACGTTCTTTAGGGCAACCGCCACGGCAGATAAATTTCACTTTACAATCCGTACATTCTGCTGCCAGTGCCTCCTTATGCTGCTCAACAATTGGTGCAAAAGCACAGGCCTTTGTAGATAGTCCACACCACGCCGCGAAAGTGTGTTCAAAAATAGGAATGTTAATTACTCCAATATCCAGCCGGATCCAGTTATAAAAAATCGTTTTCAAAAATTTCGCCAATTCGGCGGGCGCAAGGCTTCGTTTATCCACGTCACCTTGTGCTAGTGGTTCCAGTAAAGGGATAAACTGCATATGGCGGCTGCCAAGACTTTTCAGGTAATGGTAGATTCGCAGAGGTTGCTGGCTATTAATAGCGTTAACGATGGTCAGAGTGTTAAAATCAATATCATGCTGTTGTAATAGTCTCACGGTCTCTTTAACCAGATAATTTGTTAGTTTGCCCGAAATCGTTTCATGGATATTGTCGTACGGTGCAGCATCACCATCCACTGAAAGACTAATCAAAAATTGATTGGTCTTGAAGAATTCACACCAGTGATCGTCCAGCAAAATGCCTTTAGTTAGCAATGTATTGATAATATTTTTACCTTGCGCACATTGCTGTTGTAGTTCTATAACTCGTTTAAAGAAGTGAAACCTGTCAGACGTGAGTTCATCACTCTGCCAGGAAAAAATCACATTGTTAGTTTCCTGGGCATCAATTTTCTGATGAATAAATAGCAGAAGCGTCATATCATCCATATCGCACGCTGTGTATTCAGAGTAGGTTTGTGCCTTATTGAGATACATGCAGTGCGAGCAAGATAAATTGCAGGATACACAGGTAGATTTCGTCAGCCTGTGGTGTTTTTTTACTATCGTTTTCATTGTATTATTTTACATGTCTTATAATAAGCAAAGAAATGATGCAATTCATATTATTGAATTGCATCATCAAAATTGAGTTTATATTATTTACTGACTTCAACCCGCATTTCATTAACCTGTGCGGGAACAATTTTGTGCCCTGACTTCAGATAATCAATCACGATATCGGACATATTCTGTCCAGCACGAACCTGTACATTTTTTCCTTCTTTAAATGCCAGAAAAACATCGCCTCCTAAAGCAAGGAATGTCGTCGTGGCAACATGGTAAGTCTCCGTATCGACAATGGGTTTGCCGTTTATCGTAAAAGATACAATGCGCTGCCCTGCAGGTTTCTGCGGCATATAATGCATTTCAGCACCTTTAGACATTTGTAGTATACCATTCGTGAGCGATGCCCCATGTTCCATCAGGTTACGCAAACTCTTGCCGCTGAGATCCATCTCGGTAAGCTCATTCTTAAAGGGGAATGTGCTGGTAATATCACCAAAGGTGATAGATCCAGCATTGAGATCGGCCCGCAAGCTACCGGAATTAATCAATGCGATCTGGGCTTTCGGCGCAGCAACAAGCATCGCATCGGTAAACAGGTTGCCGAGCTGTGATGATTCGCCATAGGCGCGAGTCAACATGATAGGTGATTCGCCAACTGGCTGGCGTACGATATCCGCAAGCTTTTTATTCCAACCATCAATAACTTTTTGTGTCGTGGGATCAGGCTTCCATTCATCGGCATAAACTGTTTTCAGCTCGAAGCTTTTCACTTTATGGGTACGAGCATCAGGATCAACATTGAGCACTAATTTCCCTACATCAATACCGCCGCTGTCAGTAGAAAGGATTAATGTGTTTCCCACTTTGATTGGTTCTGGTGTTCCTACGTGAGCGTGTCCGGTGATGAGAATATCCAGCCCTTTCACATGGCTTGCAGTCTGAATATCTTTATCCAGCGCGCGCCTGACATCTGTGTTGCCAATACTGGACTGACGTGCTGGAACGCCTTCGTGAACGAGCGCAACGGTAATATCAACTTTACCCCGCAACTCATCCAGATAGTGCTGCAGATATTTCACCTCATCACGAGCTTCAATCCCCTGATTTTTGAGGGCTGCGGCTGATTTATCAAAGCGGTTGTTGTTATCGTTATCGAGACCCTGGATAGAGAGTTCTGAAATTGTGTCATTAAACGCAAACACGCCGTGTAGCCCAATAACGCCAATCTTTACGCCATCCTTTTCCAGAATGGTATACGGCTTGTTCCAGAAAGGTATTTCGCTGTCCTTATGGAACACATTCCCCAGCAGAACAGGGAAGTTTGCCTTACTTAACCGACGTAAGAGATTATCCCAACCATGGTCAAACTCATGGTTACCGATTGATACCGCATCAAAGGGCATAGTATTCATAATATCAATTATTGCCTGCCCTTTTGTCAGCGTGCTGATATAGGGCCCGGTGAAATAGTCACCAGCATCAAAATAAAATGTAGCTTTATTTTTGGTTTTTTCCTGCTTGACTAAAGTTGTTATATTAGCGAATCCACCAATAGCGCGTTCGCCGTTTGCAACATATGGCAATTTGTATGTATCAACATGCGCATGGAGATCATTGGTATAAATAATGGTGACATCTTTGGCGCAAACCCAGAACGGTAGTGTCAACAGAACACTTGCTGCAATTAATTTTATTTTCATAGCCAATTCCTTTCAGTTATATATGTTTAAAAAGTGTAACCGACAGTCAGATAGTATGCCCAGCCAGTTGAATCTATAGTGACGACATCCCCGTCACTGTTAAATGCTTTACTACCTTCTTCAAATTGGCCACCATGATAAAAATAACGTAGGGTCGCGCCATAGCTCCAGTGAGAGTAAACTAAGCTAAGTACATGCGTGGAAACTATTGAATTATTTGTACGGGAATAAAACTGTTGTTTACCACCTGATTCATCTTTTAAATCCGAACCAAAATCAAAATTAGTGAAACCGACGTAATTAAGTTTCCCACCAAGTAATGTGGTGATAGGAACAGCATATTTTATTTTAAATCGGTATCCATCCCACTCATTTTCGTTGGCCGCATTATAATTATTACCCTGGTATTTTGCATAAATATTTGCAGATAACGTCATTGGTAGCCCGGTATCAATATCCGTACCAAGCCCCATATACCAGGTACTCTGACGCTGCCCCTCGTTAGTACCCGCATCATAGATGTAGTTATTGGCAAAATACCATTCTTTAAACGGGCCAAAACTGAGATCCAGCCCAGTTAATTTGTCGATACTAAAACGTGGTTCTATTTCCATGAAGAAGGGGGAACCATTATCCCAAATACCAATATCGTTATCATTTCCTAAGCCGAAGAACTTAGGTAAATCAGCATAACCATAGAAATCAAACCAATCTATATGCGCCCAACCACGATATTCTGGATATAGATCGGACCTTTTAAGTGGTCCAAAACGAGTGGAGTTACTACCTACGATATTAATGCTTTGATGCCACCAGTCTGACAGATACTCATCATTCCTTGAGTCCGCAAATGTTACCATGGGCAAAAGCATCAAGGCTCCTGATACAAGAAATTTTGTTTTTGACATAGGCATATTCCCTTTTCATTGAGGTTCATTAGAAAAAATACTTCTACAATAAAGAATACAAATAATTAATTATATTTTTTAGCATATCGGTCTGATATAACAGAGGTAATATTAATCCCTCTATCATACCAGGACGCCTTGAAATATAAGCGTTATAGAAAATAAATTTTATTTAGTCGAACTGACATCAATCACCCTCACATCAGAATCAGGGGTTAATGGGCTATGGGCTTTGACATAATCAATAATTGACTCTGCAGAGGTTGTGCTATTGATAGTTTTGACATTCGTTCCTTTTAAGAAATCCTCAAATCCATCACCACCTGTCGCACAAAATGAATGTGTAACAACCCGATATGTTTTGCTTGGATCTACTGGTTGATTATTAATAGTGAATTTAATAATCCGCTCACTTGGAGATTTTTTACTGTCATATTCAACATGGACACTTTTGGACACCTGTAAAACGCCATTGGTGAGGTTAGTCGCGTGAATCATTAAGTTAATGAGATCTTTTCCGGTAAGATCCATTTCAACCAGTTCATTATTAAATGGGAAAGTGGTAATTACATCACCATATTTTAAATTTCCCTGTGGGAAGTCAGCGCGCATTCCACCGCTGTTCTGGAATCCCACAACGGCATCCGGAGCTTTAGCCATCATGGCGTCGACAATTAAATTACCAACTGGTGATGATTCACCATAGGCGCGCGTAAAGGGCGCGGTTGCCGACCCAATAACCTGATCTGTGATATTTTTTAGCTTAGCATTCCACTCATCAATCTTCGCTTGCACTTTAGGGTCAGGCTTATATTCATCAGCAAAAACGGTGATTAATTTACCGTTATAGCCATCAATCTTTTTCGTCTGAGGGTTAAAATCCAATACGAGTTTACCAATATCAGTTCCATATGCATCTGTTGAAACAATGAGTGTGTCATTGACTTTAATGGGTTCAGGTGTCCCAACATGGGCATGTCCTGTGATGAGCACATCAATACCCTTAAATTTCTTTGCAGTATCGATATCGGCTTGCAGCATTCTGGCTACGTCTTTATTTCCATAACTGGATTGACGCGCCGGTGTGCCTTCATGGATAAGCAGTACAATAATATCAACTTTACCTTTTAAGGCATCAAGCCCCTTTTGAATGTAAGGGCCTTCATCACGCGCTTCCGAGCCAGCGTAAGCCTTAGCCGCCACCGTATCATAAAAGGCAAATTTCTGATGCACTCCAATTACGCCAATTTTTATGCCATCTTTCTCGACAATCGTCCAGGGCTTATCCCAGACCGGCTTGTCGCTATTGGTATAAAAAATATTACCCAATAGAATGGGGAAGTTAGCTTTTGATAACTGCTTAACCATATTATCAACGCCATGGTCAAATTCGTGGTTTCCCACTGATACAGCATCAAACGGCATAGCATTCATAATATCTATAATTGCTTCACCCTTAGTCAGGGTACTTATATATGGACCGGTAAAGTAATCACCCGCATCAAAAAAAAAGACATCTTTATTCTTTTTCTTAGCATCATTAACGATAGTCGCTATGTTAGCAAAGCCACCTACCAGACGCTCTTTATCGACGGCTGGAATTTTCCCTGGAGAGACATGCGCATGTAAATCGTTGGTATAATAGATAGTTACATCCTTGGCGCAAGCCCAAAACGGTAACGTCAACAGAATACCCGCAGCGATTAATTTTATCTTCATAAGCAGTTCCTTTCAGTCATATAAAGATTCGTTACTTTACGTTCTGAAATGCTTTTTTATGCGTGTCTGTTCACACAATTAAGCAAGAGTAATGAGTAAAAATAAGCGATCCATTGAAATCGTTGGTGACTAATATTGACTCTATTTACGATTAATACGTGCAAATCGTTTGGTTGCCGCAATTTAGGGCTGCCAATATCAGCATCTGTAGATTACAGTTGGCCAGACTATAGATTGGGATATCCAGCATTGCACTGCCGGGCATGTGGAAGTTATCCCCCTCTGTTTGATGAGCAACAGTTTAATGATTGGCTGTCTGTTCACTTAACCACATACGCCTCTGAGAGAGGCTTGTTTTGTCCTGTATGTTATGGCACAAAAACTATTTATTATGGCCATAACCCGCAAGGAACACAGCGCATTCAGTGTCACACCTGCAAAAAAGTCTGGACACCCAAACAACAGTTACACAGAGAAATAGCGCAACCAGAAAGGATTGAATCAGTTCCTCTGATTGTTCCATTCCAGGGAACAAGTGCAGAACAGAAACTGTATGTCCTACTCAGTTTCGATGCTGTCCGCGGTAATATTCTGCATCTCTCCACTAATTTTACTCAGCATCATATTGGGGAAACTTTACGTTATCACTGGAGAGGAAAGATAGAGCCTGATTTGCATCATAGTGATATCGTAAAACGCGTTGATATGCGCGAGACGCAGTTTCTACGTCGGAGCCAGTTCGATGAAATTCAATATGGAAGCGCTCTTCTTAAACGTAACGCCAGAGGTGCGATTGTGCGTCCGGTTATTGCGGCTCACGGGCATTTTCGAGTACTTAATCTCCTTTTTCCTAAGGTCAAGGTGCATGTTATTTCACATGAAAGCTTTCTTCGAGGGGCGGTTATTACTGTTTGGGCAGACCTGTTCCGCCAACAGCAAGGCGAGCTTTGGTTTATAGAAGAGGAGATAAATGACAGTGATATTAATATCCCCTGGAATTTTCAGGGAACTACACAGCATGGCTGGTGGCAAAGTCAATGGCAGCTTTGGGTGCAGGAAAAAAATCGCAAGATGGTTTGCTCATTAACGGGCGGGGATAGAAATAAAGCTAAAACGCTCTCTTTAGCAGCAAGCAGGCACTACATCCACTGGCTGTATAAACAAACGGCTTTTACCCACAGTACCCAGTTATCTGCAGGGCGTGTAACGCAAATACTGCTTTCTCTGGCACAGGACTACAACTGTATGCTTGCCGCGGCTTCTGGCGATTTATATCCGACTAAATTTCCTCTGCCATGAAGTCATCGCTCCATTGAAGGCTTGATAGCGCAGATTTTCGCGTCGTCCAGGGATAAATGGTGGTCACTTCATTATTGAACCGAAATACATCAAAGTCAGACCAGTACAGAAAGCAAAAAGCCCACTTAAGTTTCCTTAAGCGGGCTTCTTTAATTTGGCTCCTCTGACTGGACTCGAACCAGTGACATACGGATTAACAGTCCGCCGTTCTACCGACTGAACTACAGAGGAATCGTTGTGGAAGCTTATGTTAGCGGCGAAATTTTTTTTGTCAAACCCCATTTCCCTGAATGATGCTCAGTTGATGCTTCTCTCGACAGTTTGTTGCATTTGCAGACATTTTAAATGGAAAAAACTTTGCAGCTTTCTTGATTCTCCCTCATCATTTGAAATGAGGTTTCAACTTTCTTCTTTAAGGTCCACTTTGAACGTCTCCGCAGCCTTACGCCAGGTCGTATCCCGCACGCCCTGGTATGCCAAACGCAAGAGTTATAAGGTTCTCTTCTGGCGCGAAATCACTCCGCTTGCCGTGCCTATTTTTCTGGAAAACACCTGCGTGCTATTGATGGGTGTCCTGAGTACTTTCCTGGTAAGCTGGTTGGGGAAAGAGGCGATGGCAGGTGTTGGACTCGCCGACAGTTTCAACATGGTCATCATGGCATTTTTCGCCGCCATCGATCTGGGTACCACGGTGGTTGTGGCTTTTAGCCTGGGAAAACGAGATCGTCGCCGGGCCAGAGCTGCTGCCAGGCAATCGCTGGTGATTATGACGATTTTTGCTACCGTGCTGGCAGCGGTCATTCACTATTTTGGTGAGCAGATTATTGACGTTGTCGCTGGTGAAGCAACGCCCGATGTAAAAGCTCTGGCACTCACCTACCTGGAGCTGACGGTGCTCAGCTACCCGGCGGCAGCCATTGCGTTAATTGGTAGTGGTGCCCTACGCGGCGCGGGTAATACCAAAATACCGCTGTTGATTAACGGTGGTATGAACATTCTGAATATTATTATCAGTAGCATCCTGATCTACGGCGTATTTTCCTGGCAAGGATTGGGATTCGTGGGGGCCGGACTCGGACTAACCATTTCACGCTACATAGGTGCGATCGCCATTATTTGGGTACTGATGATTGGTTTTAATCCGGCGTTACGTATCACTTTCAAAAGTTATTTTAAGCCACTCAACCTCGCCATTATCTGGGAGGTAATGGGGATCGGTATTCCAGCCAGCATTGAGTCAGTGCTGTTTAATGGCGGCAAACTGTTAACGCAGATGTTTGTCTCAGGTATGGGCACCAGCGTAATTGCCGGAAACTTCATTGCATTTTCTATCGCCGCGCTCATCAACCTACCGGGAAATGCTTTAGGCTCTGCGTCGACAATCATCACCGGCAGGCGTTTGGGAAATGGTCAAATTGCCCAGGCCGAAATCCAGTTACGGCATGTATTCTGGCTGTCGACCATCGGTTTAACTGCCATCGCCTGGCTGACAGCCCCTTTTGCCGGCGTTATGGCCTCGTTTTATACCCATGATCAGGACGTAAAAGAGGTCATAGTCATTCTGATTTGGCTCAACGCGGCATTTATGCCGATATGGGCGGCCTCCTGGGTATTACCGGCTGGTTTTAAAGGCGCACGCGATGCCCGCTTTGCGATGTGGGTATCTATGCTGGGGATGTGGGGCTGTCGCGTAGTGGCGGGTTACACCCTGGGAATTGTATTAGGATGGGGGGTAGTGGGCGTCTGGTTAGGGATGTTCTTCGACTGGGCCGTACGCGCCGCATTATTTTACTGGCGTATGGTGACAGGCCGCTGGCTATGGAAATACCCGCGTCCCGAACACGAAAAGTGCATAAAACAACCTGTTGCGCCTGAATAATCGGCGAAATGGGGAATATTTCGGCAAACGATTAAATTTATCGATTCAGGCTTTGACATCGCTGAGTGGTATCGCTAATATGCGCCTCGTTCACACGATTCCTCTGTAGTTCAGTCGGTAGAACGGCGGACTGTTAATCCGTATGTCACTGGTTCGAGTCCAGTCAGAGGAGCCAAATTCAGAAAAGCCTGCTTAGGAAACTAAGCAGGCTTTTTGCTTTTTTGCGTCTCTGGTGTTAACTCAGAATCGCATCCAGCCTTGCAAGCACCTCATTGACAACGGCGTCAGGTATGCGTTCCAGACACTTGCCGTTCCGGGCCGCCATATCTATAGTTCTGGGCTGGTCGCAGCCAATAACGCCCATTGTTTTTGTCCCCGCCCCTTCCAGTGAAACAGTGAAACCTGCCGTGCGAGCAAAGTTTCCGCCACTGGTGACGGGAACGACAATAGGTAGCCGGGTGAACTTATTAAATGATGCCTTCGATACGATAAGTACCGGACATTTTCCGCTTTGTTCATGTCCGGCTGTAGGATCCAGTGAGACAAGCCAGATTTCCCCTCTGTCCATTTACAGGACCTCTTTGCCCATCGCAGGCGCATCAATCCATATCCGATCCTCGTCGCTCATTTCGGCGTGCGGATCGCACTGTGCCAGCAGTTCCTCAAGCGAATAACGGGGCCGTTTCTGGGGTTCAATAATCAGGCAGCCATCATCAATGGTCATACCCACTTCGCTGTCCGTCGACTGCCCCAGCGTTTTCAGCACGGCGGGAGGGACCGCCAGTAAGACGGATCCGCCAACCTTTTTCAGACGAGTGGTATACATAGAGCACCTCCGGATATTATATTTTAATAAAACATCTGCGGCGAGCGATGCACAATTATTCATCAGATTCATTGTGATTTCCTGAGCGTAATAAAGCGTGAAAACTGTTTTTGCGGTTCAAAGGATTATGACAGATCTGATAAACGAAATACGGCGCACCTTCCATATCCGGACTGCACCGGAGGAGCATCAGCGATAGCATGAAGGCCAGATTTTTTCAGGCACGACGTCAAGCGCTTCGGCAATCAATCTCTCGCCTTTGGGCCAGTGGCGGATAAGCGCAATAATAACCGCAACGCCACAACATTACCTTGCTCTTCAAGGAAGACATTAATCCACTTTCATCTGTCTTTTGCGAAAGAAAACCAATGCTGGAACGGTATGAATGAGAAGCATACGAATAATATGATTCGCCATAACAAAGCTCGCATCCGCTTTTAACGCCAGCGCGGCAAATGACATCGACTCCACGCTGCCGGGAACCCAGGAGAGCATCAACACCGGGAAGGGATAATCCAGCAAGCGCGCCGAGATAAATGCCATGATTATCGTCACCCCCAGTCCAATCAGAACAAGCTGTACCGAAGACCAAAGATGACGACTAAATTCAGCCATCGAATAAGTCGTAAAATGATGCCCCAGCAAGATCCCCATCAGCACCATGCTAATCTGGTTAAAGAGATCGGGGAAAATTAGCGGTTGTGAGGATAAAGGGTGCAATGCCGCCGCGCAAACCAGCGAGGTTATCATAAAGGGTGCCGGGAAATGTAAGCGCTCCAGAAACTTCCCCGCAATATATCCTGCTAATACCATTCCGGTCAGCCAGAGCAGATTGTGCCCGGAGAAAAAAACGGCTGGAGTCGCTGCCAGAATATCTGCAGATGCCCCACGGGTAATATACCCGGCCAGAAACGTCAGGGTAATGAGACGCAGAGAATGCGAGATCACAATCTTTTGTGGCGGCGTCTTAATATGAGAGGCTAACGCCAGTACCGCCGCCATCGCTCCTGGCACTGCACCTAAAAGCGCCTCTTCTTTATTCCAGCCTAACCGCCGCACACACCAGAAGTAACTCAAGGTAAATTGTAAAGATAAGCAGAGTAATAACAAAGCAAACAAAAGGCTTATCTGTCGATGTTCGCCATATGAAAAATCTCTGAACATAATCCCTATCGAGATTCCGAGAGAAAGCTGGATAACCGTGATACTCCCCGGCATTGAGGATACGGAGAACCCAATACGTTTAAGCATAAGCACGGTAAAAAGGGCACCAAACATCATGCCCAGTGGAACGTTACAGAAAGTGAATCCCTGCCCGACGAGAAAACAGAGGATAGTACCTGCCAATACTCTCATCCAGTACCTCTCCAGGCCGGTTGTTCAGATAACAATAGTTTTCGCCGGCACCATCATGAATATATTCAGTGCACCGTATCTTTAACCCAATGCGTATTATCGATCACCCATTGCGTTAGCATCGCAAGATGTTCCTCAATTTCGCGACTGGACTCACCTTCAACAATAGCACTGACAATCTCACCATTCGTCAGTTTCATCACATCGTAATGACGTCCGACAACACCTGTAGCCCGATAATTGATCACAAAAGGTAACGGACATTTATCCGCAATAGCCTGTAAGGTTCCTTGAGAAGGCGGCACATTCAGTTGTCCAACCCGGATAACAGGTATTCTTTGCGCTAAATCCCGCGGATACGTTTCGTTCAGACAGGCCTTCAGCCATGTCATACGCGGATCGAGGCCAAACGCCGCACCTAATTCTTCATTAACGAAACATCCGCCTAACCGGCAGGCAAGCTCGCCGAAAATAATATTACCGCCCTGATCCACAAATACCTCAAGATGAAGTAAGGTGTTTTTCTCAATAGGAAAGACTTCTTTCGCAAGGTATTTTGTATAGTCAATCAACTTCTGGTGTAGTGGATTATCATCTTCCATGACCAGCCCTAAGGTTTGCCCTGATAGAAAATCAAGACAAGATACCGTGGCCCGAAAGGCGGAAATAAATATGGGTTTCCCGTGCAGATACAACGCGTTGATCTGATAAGCCTCACCTTCGATAAACTTCTCGATTAACAGATTATGGTATTCAGAGGATTTCATCTGCGCCAGATATTTAAATAACTGACCTTCATTTTTTAAAACCACCACTCCCAGAGATCCACGTCCATCATTTGGTTTTATCACGCAGGGATATCCTTGTTGCGCAATAAATGAGGCCATTGCCGTCGCATTTCCCACTCGAGCCATTGCTGGAATCGGTAACTGATATTGCTGCACACGGGATTTCATCAGAAACTTATCGCGAAACAGGATCGCCGCATTCTCACGCCCCTGCGTTAAACCTAAACGATCGCTGATCCTTGCCGCTCTGAGCACATCAATTTCAGCCAGGAAGTAAATACCGCTGGCGTTGTTCGAACGTGCATAATGATAAATATCCAGTTCTACCAGGGGATTATCGTTAAAGTTTTCATAAAACAGAAAGGTAAAATCATTCCCCATATGATGCAAAATCGCCGCTTTTTGACTGGCGCAGGTGGCTATCACTAACGGCGTTGATTGCTGGAGTTCATGCCAGGCGTTCGGCGAGTGTTGTAAAAGAATTTTGGGTGGGCACAGTAAGATGTTCATTATTTTTCACTCTCGATATCAAACGTAATGACAAACACATCCCGAAATCCTTTCCCGGGCAACAGCGGTACGATAGGTGCGGTATAATGCAGATAATTAACATCATTGAAAATGATCGCCTCCCCCGCCAGAATTTTGAAGGTTGTTGCGTCATTTCCGCCGTCGTGATGAGGGATTAACGTAGTATCGCCACCGGCGATATTTTCCATTTCGCTGCAATAGACGGCAATGAACTTAAAGCCATCCTGATGTATACCTTCCGGAGCAGGATAGCCCGGTTGTCGATCATGTGTTGTAATTCTTATTTGATGAATACCAACGTTATAATTATCCTTCGGTAGCAATGGCAGTAATTTGCTAAATACCAGATTCATAACTTCTTCGGCAACATCCTGTTTTATTTCTGGATACTTTCTGCTGATACCACCTGAATACGTATTAACTTTTTCAGACTGAAAGAAAACTCCGGCCTCACACAAACTAAAATATTTTTCACACCCTGCTTTTGCCTGAAGATAACTTCGAAAACGAAATTTTCCATCTTCAGCTTTAAGCCAGGGATCAGGTAGCAACTCATCAAAGCTTTTTTTAACATTAATCGAGGTATTACCCAAACGTATATGATGATAAGCATGCATATATGACATCCTCAGAAAAGAGACAATAATGTATGTTGGTTATTTTTCTCAACTTATGACACCGGCAAGGGCCAATATCATTACCTGCATCTTGGGCAAAATACGATGACTGCGGATATCAGGCGAGGAACGCACGTTCCCCCGCCATCACCTTCACTATTACTGGCTTTTTTTACGCAACTCGGTCACCGGTACGCCGCCAATCCCCCAGTTATCGGTATCGACTTCGTCAATAACCACAATGGTTGTAGCAGGGTTTTTATTAAGCACATCCACCAGTAGCTGAGTCGCACCTTCCATCAGCTGTTTCTTTTGTTTATCGGTCACACCTTCTTTAGTGATCTTAATATTTACGTAGGGCATAACAACTCCTGTAAACTAAATGATTGTGGATAATGCGCCGAGGTAGCTAAGCGCAAACAGGTTAAACAGCAGAACATAACCATAATGCATCTGGAAACTGGTTCTGCCGGGAGAAACATTAAGGCTGTTGGCAGCAAAAATTGCGTTTATCGATACCGGAGATAGCAGTTGCGTAGCAATAAAAAGGCAAATCCAAATCTGATAATCCACCACGCTGCCGGAAAGATAGTCGGAAAAAATCGACCACGACACGCTAAATATAATTAGGGGATGAATACCGAGGATACCAGGCAAGGGCAGAACAAATAAAATAATGGCATAGCACTGAAAAGTTGTAAGACCGCTAACAAACGCTGTAATGCCTTGCGGGATGTTTGCAAACAACATCATACATACCGATGTTAACAGGCTACATGCCAGGAGTAATACCACTTCGCCGGAGATCCCCTGAGCAGATTCAGACAGTTGTTGTGCCCACTGCATTTTGCGATTCGCAAAATGGCTGACGATAAAAAGAACAACCGCCGTGAAGGTGATGCTCTGCAAAGGATTCAACCCCAGCACGCTCAACGATAGAATAAAGCTTCCCCAAAACAAGCCAATAAAAGCAAGAATCGAGGTCATATTGCCGCGGTCAGAAACCGTATGACTATCTTCGGCAACCAGTTGGACACGCGATTTCTGGTTTAACAGGATACTGAATAAAAACAGGGGAATGCCGACCAGCATCGCCGGAACATGAGGGATATCCGGCATAGCTGCCCATACCGCCGCCGCACCAATAGTCGTCGGCATTAAAACCATCGTGATACATACCGTACGAGTGACAATCTTCGCCAGGTTAAACTTCGGTTGAACCACTTTTTTCAGGCTATCAAGCAGGAGTGGAATGGCCCCAAGGCTCATTGGCCAGGTTAAAAAAGCGGTCAGCAACGTAATGGACAATGTGACTCGAGACGGTTTTTTCTGCAGTAAATATGCCCCCAGCGCAGCGTTAAAATTTATCGCGTTCATCACCTGCTGGAGTAATGCAATCCCCACCAGCAAGAGCATGACGTCTGAATATCGTACAAATACAGCGAGGAGGTTAAGTTCCCCACTCTTGTTTGCTGTCAGTAGAAAAATCATCGAAGCGAGAAAAATGAGGATCCCACTTCTTGCCGATGATTTTTTCCACCAGAATGAAAAAGTTGACAGGATATACAATATTGACGCAACGAGTGCAAAAGCAGACATCACGGGATATTTACCGGCGAGCACACAGGATGCAAGGAAAACACCCAATGAGATCACAATCATTGAGGATTGCAGATTTTGCCAGAGATTACCGTGCGTCTGGATTTGCTCAGTCTGCATTAATGACAACCTCATGCTGAACATTGCGATGGTGCAATTGTTGATAAATATCGGTTACACAGCGCCCGGCATCGACCAGGAACCTCGAATTGACAAGGGATCGGGGCAATACGTAAGTGTAAAAATTAGCCCCTTCCGCTGGATTACCTAACACCCAAATCGATTCTTGCGTTTCCCCAAGGCAGTTAATCGGATGCTGATTGATATCAATATCCAGCCCGCCTGGATGATAACCATCGTTCATAAAGGGACGCACAATGCCGTTTTTAGTATTCTCTCCTACGCCCAATTCAAATATTCCCCCAATAAGCGACGAGGCAAGTAATCATTTGCATCAATAGCTAAACCTGTTTCGCTTTTTATATAGCGATCACCCACTTTGCGATAACCCTGATTGTTAGCCCATTGATGAAAACATGGGCCCGGGCGAAAAGGGCCGGCATTTTTTACGGTCGCATCGCCAAACAATGTTATTTGACAGGCAACAGTATTAACTAATAAATGATCGGGCTGAGACAAACTATGCGCTCCCACACCCATAGCATTTTTATCAATAATAATGATCTGCATATGTTCATTAATCGCAGACTCTGTATGCAGGGCACAAATCCTTTCCAGAATACTTAAACCACGCGGTCCCATACCCAGTATAGCCACTGTCATTTTTTCATTCTTTGCTCCAACTGTCTGAATATTTAACTTTACTGTATTGTAAATAGCTAATCCCTGCTGCGATAAATAACGAGACTGCGCCCAATAATATGGAATAGGTCATTCCATTTTTATTGCTCTGGAAGGCACTGACAATTAATGGACCGACGATCTGCCCAACCCCATAAGTCAGCGTAACGAGGCCAAGAAGGTTAATATTTTTTGGTGCCCTTATTTTTCTTGCCAGCGGCATGACCAAAGAACTGGTCCCCATGAATGTGCCGCCAAAACCAATACAGCTAATGGTTAGTAGCAGTGGTGAGTTAATAAATATGGCCATGACTACGCAACTCGCCTGAACAATTAAGTTAACACTTAGGCAGGATAATATATTCCACTTGCGCGCGGCCCATAACCAGCCATAGCATCCAGGAATAACGGCAAGACCGACAATGGACCAGATATGGTCGGCTAAAAAGGTGTTGCCAACCCCCCGGGCCATTAACGGTAAATATGTAGCGACAATGATATAACCGAATCCGGCCAGACCATACAGTAAGGCTAAATTCCACCACTGGATTTCAGGTTCCGCACTTACGACTGCTTTTACCGCGGGGATCATATGCTTATCTTTCGGCAATAAAATTACCAGGATGACGAAAAATATCGT
Source organism: Citrobacter sp. TBCS-15 (assembly GCF_005280815.1). Taxonomy (NCBI): domain Bacteria; kingdom Pseudomonadati; phylum Pseudomonadota; class Gammaproteobacteria; order Enterobacterales; family Enterobacteriaceae; genus Citrobacter; species Citrobacter sp. TBCS-15. The sequence goes on from NZ_SZWK01000102.1 coordinate 733,925, forward strand.
TGAAAGTATGGAAGCGCCAATCCACAACAAGCGTGAATCTAACGCGTAAGACACGCCAGCAATGACATATTCATTACCGATAAAAATGCCTATTCCTACGCCTGAAAACAGTGAGGCGATAACAAAAGGATTATGGGTATGCTGGAGCACCAGCATTGAACCAAATATCATCATTCCCGCGCTTGCCACACCCGCAAGGAATCTGATTAACAGAATAATTTCAGGCTGAGTCACTTGTGCCATCAAAAAAATCAGCAGGCCTGTGAGTAACGCTGAAGCCAGTAACAGCATTCTTAACTTATTGACTGCGTTAAAAATACCAAAGGAGAAAAGGAGACTGCCGACGAGGTAACCTGCATAGTTGGCGCTGGCAATTAAGGATAATTGCGAAAAGGTAAAAAGCCCTTCATGAAGCATAACGGGAAGCATAGGGGTATATAAAAAACGCCCAATTCCCATTCCTAAGGTCAAGACGATCATACCAAATACAGCAGTACTCAACTGACGATGGCCAACAGCACTGTGATCGAGATCCATTTTTTGGCCTCAAAAGACGAATTAAGTTTGATTGTTATATTACACAGGGAAATGATAATAAAAAGTTAATAAAAATGACGAAAACATTCACTTTAGGTAATGCCTTCTATGAACAGTACCTCGCTTAATTTGTTTAAAACGGTTGCGGAAACGGGTTCCATATCCGCTGCTGCACGTAGTCTGCACTGCGTTTCATCGAATGTCACAACCCGTCTCAAACAGCTGGAAGCCAGCCTTGACGTATCTCTGTTTGTCCGTGAGAAAAATCGTCTCTACATCACCCCTGAAGGCGAGCTTCTTCTTCGCTATGCCAACAAAATTCTGGCTCTGTTACACGAAGCGGAATTGTCCATGCATGGAACAAAAGTGGCGGGGCCGTTACGCATCGGCGCAATGGAAACGACCGCAGCGGTACGTCTGCCTTCGATACTGGCGAATTTCCACCGCGAAATGCCTTCCGTTGAGCTAAACCTGAAAACCTCCCCCACGGAGGTACTGGTGCAGCACATCCTGAACAATGAACTGGAAATCGCTTTCGTTGCCGATCATCAGGGACTGCACACGGAAAATTCGCCTCTGCAATCGCACATTTTATGTCAGGAAACGCTGGTACTGGTGACGGCGGCAGAACACCGGGATGTCATTACCGGCGCGGATCTCAAGGTGTCAAGACCGCTGGTCTTTGTTAAGGGGTGTAACTATCGCTCCCGTCTGGGACAATGGCTGCGGCTGCAGGGAGTCGATTATGCCGATCCCCTGGAGTTCGGCTCTTTTCAGGCGATCCTTGGCTGCGTGAGTGCCGGAATGGGGATTGCCCTGTTGCCAGAGAGCGTAGTCAGACAGTATGAACATAATTTCCCTATCCGTAGCCATGCGATTACGCCACAAATAGGTAACGTGAATACTATGATGATATGGCTTAAAAACCGAGAAGTCAGCCGGGTGCTTAATCGCTTTGTCTCATTTATTACCGGGGCTTAATTTTTCGCTACAGACACCGGCGCAATGCAGGCCGCAGAGTCAGTGGAAGACTGGCGCACTCAAAAGAGCGCCAGTGGCAACGTAATTGATATTGAAAAGCCCGCTTTATATCTGATAGTCAATCATCATTTCATCCGGCTCCATTGCCTGGCGCTTAATTTCATCCACGGATAATCCTGCGTTGCATAGCTCGATGAATCGCCAGACATAGTTGCGCTGTAGTTGTCCTCGTTTCAACCCCAGCCAGACGGTGTTTGCATCAAATAAATGCCGGGTATCCAGACGGGTCAAACTGCCCTCCTCCTGCTCGCCACTGGATTGCTCTGCCACCAGCCCAATACCCAGTCCCAACGCCACATAAGTTTTAATCACATCCGAATCCTGGGCGCTGAGTATGATATCCGGCACTAACCCTTTTCGGGCAAACGCTTCATCAATACGCGAACGCCCCGTAATCCCCTGGCGATAAGTAATTAACGGCCAATGGGCGATGGATTCCAGCGTTAAAGGTGATGTCTTGACGATTGGATGGTCGTGCGGAACGAGCAGACTGTGGTGCCAACGAAACCAGGGAAAAGCCACCAGCAGTGGATCGCTACTCAGACGTTCACTGGCAATCCCAATATCTGCTCCGCCATTTTGCAACAACGCTTCGATCTCCTGTGGCGTGCCCTGAATCAGTTCCAGACGCACTTCCGGGAAAAGCTCACGAAATGCTTTAATCACTGCAGGCAGGCTATAGCGCGCCTGGGTATGCGTGGTGGCTATCGTCAGAACACCTGAGGTGTCATTGGTAAACAGATCCGCCAGACGGCGGACGTTGCTGGCCTCATTCAGAATACGTTCGGCAATGCCCAGTAAGGCTTTACCCGGTTCGGTCATGCCCAGCAGGCGTTTCCCGCGACGAATAAATATTTCGATGCCAAGTTCATCTTCAAGTTCACGAATATGTCGGCTGACGCCCGACTGCGAGGTATACAATATATTCGCGACTTCCGTCAGGTTGTAATCCTGACGGGCCGCCTCGCGGATTATTTTAAGTTGCTGGAAATTCACTTTACACTCCGGGCACATCAGACATTACGCTATTGTTAAAGTCTGATGCCCGGCATAACAAATAATAAAAACCTGCATCTTATTCCTCTTGGGAATAAGGTTTAGCTCACCAGTTGCAACTCACGGTTTTCCAGCATTGGTCGGCTAACCAGCGACAACAGGATCTCCTTGACTGCCTGCGCTTGTGGCGACAAGCTCCCCATGGCCGACACATTCAACGAGAGCGGCAGATTCATTGATGGAGCAGTAATCCGCGCCATCCAGCCATTTGCTGCATTGCACAGTGCGCGGGCTGCCGATTCGGGTAACACAGTGACGCCCATACCGCTGGCAATGGCAGCCGTTAAGGTCGAGATAGACTCGATTTCGCCAATGACTTTGGCCGTTAAGCGACGTAGCGAAAAAGCCTCATCCACCCGCAAACGCACCGCACTGTAATCCCGCGGCAAAAACAGATTCATCTGCGCCACTGCGGCTAAATCGACGCTTTGGCCTGGACAATCACGCGTCCCCACAAGGAAAAGATCCTCTTTCAGCAACGGCTGACAACTGATGCCCGCCACGGGCGAGCGCTCATAGAGCACTGCCATGTCTAATTGTCCGCTGAGAAGCTTGTCATTTAGCACTGCCCCACTGTTTTCATGCAAATAGACCAGTACATCAGGCAGTTCGGCACGTACTGTTTGTAACAGTGGCATAGTGATGGATGATGCTGCCGTACCCGGTGCCAGGCCAATAGAAACCTGACCACTCAGAGTCTGGCCAACATTATTGACTGCAAGTTGCGCCTGTTCACACTGACGTAAAATCGTTCGAGCGTGGGTATACAGCACTTTCCCCGCTTCCGTGGGCGTGACGCCGCGTTTGGTACGAATCAGCAATTGCTGATCCAGTTCGCCTTCCAGCGTGGCGACCTGCTGGCTCAGCGCGGGTTGCGCGATGTGCAACACTTCCGCTGCCTGGGTCAGGCTACCAATATCGACGATTTTTACGAAATATTTCAGTCGTCTGAAGTTCATTTTGCCTCCTGTCGGAATACCAGAACCCGTGCTGGCAGTCATGTGATTCAGGATTGCAAGATACTTGCCAGTTTCGTCTGAAGCTGCATTTTACGCTGACGCCGCGTCAGGTAAGGAGCAAAGTGAAGAACGACATTTTTTGTACGCTTATACAGATAACTGTGGCTGCCCTGGAAAAGGTAGAAGCGCACCAGAATGGGGCAAAAGCATAAAAAGACGGAAAGTTCGCCGCTTTGCTGATTTTGTCAGCAAACGAACGCACAATTGCATTTCGTCCTTTGACAACCCTCATCACCCTCGCTAATATGCGCCTCGTTCACACGATTCCTCTGTAGTTCAGTCGGTAGAACGGCGGACTGTTAATCCGTATGTCACTGGTTCGAGTCCAGTCAGAGGAGCCAAATTCAGAAAAGCCTGCTTTCGAGCAGGCTTTTTGCTTTTCAATTTTCTCATTCGTCTAATTATTCATGTTGCCCTCTGCGAGGGATATAATCGTTTCCTCTTCATGCCTGTCGCGGTAATCTCATAACGGCCGGTAATCTATCGGCTGCAATGTGTGTAACCCAACTCAAATACTAATAACTAGAATACAGTACAGACAGGATAACTATGGATTCCACCCTCACCTCCACGGGTTCCCAACAGGACACCTCTTCGCTCAACCGTGCCCGACGCGCTGCGCTTGGTAGCTTCGCGGGCGCCGTGGTCGACTGGTATGATTTTCTGCTCTATGGCATCACCGCTGCGTTAGTCTTTAACCGCGAGTTCTTTCCACAGGTCAGTCCGGCGATGGGCACACTTGCCGCCTTCGCTACCTTTGGCGTCGGATTTCTGTTCCGCCCGCTAGGCGGGGTCATCTTCGGCCACTTCGGCGATCGTCTTGGGCGTAAACGTATGCTGATGCTCACCGTCTGGATGATGGGGATCGCCACGGCGCTGATTGGCATTATTCCTTCCTTTGACACCATTGGCTGGTGGGCCCCTGTTCTACTGGTGACGCTGCGCGCTATTCAGGGCTTCGCCGTGGGTGGTGAATGGGGCGGAGCCGCGTTGCTCTCCGTCGAAAGTGCGCCGAAAAATAAAAAAGCCTTTTATAGCAGCGGTGTACAGGTCGGGTACGGCGTCGGTCTGCTGCTTTCTACCGGCCTGGTCTCGCTGATTAGCTCTCAAACCACCGATGAGCAGTTCCTCAGTTGGGGCTGGCGTATTCCGTTCTTGTTCAGCATTGTGCTGGTATTAGGCGCGTTGTGGATGCGTAACAGAATGGATGAATCGGCCGAGTTCGAACAGCAGCAACAGGCGCCGCAACCGGAGAAAAAGCGGCTTCCGGTCATCGAGGCTTTAATCCGCCATCCGGGCGCGTTCTTAAAAATTATCGCCCTGCGCCTGTGTGAACTGCTGACGATGTATATCGTCACCGCATTTGCTCTTAACTACTCGACGCAAAACCTGGGCCTGCCGCGCGAGCTGTTTCTGAATATCGGATTGCTGGTCGGCGGGCTGAGCTGTCTGACCATCCCCTGTTTTGCGTGGCTTGCCGACCGCTTTGGTCGTCGTCGCGTCTACATTACCGGGGCACTGGTCGGTACGCTGAGCGCCTTCCCGTTCTTTATGGCACTGGAAGCACAGTCTATTTTCTGGATCGTGTTCTTCGCGATTATGTTAGCCAACATCGCGCACGATATGGTGGTGTGCGTACAGCAGCCTATGTTTACCGGTCTGTTTGGCGCAAGTTATCGCTACAGCGGCGCAGGCGTTGGTTATCAGGTGGCCAGCGTGGTTGGCGGCGGTTTTACCCCCTTTATTGCGGCGGCACTGGTGACATTCTCAGGTGGAGACTGGCACAGCGTAGCTATTTATCTGATGGCGGGTTGTCTTATCTCCGCCACTACCGCGCTGTTAATGCGAGATAAGCAGCACGGTTAAACCCCCGGTGCGAGGGTCGTCCGGTCTTCGCACAATCTTCCTTATCGTCTGACTTTTGTTTCACATTCCTGTGACATACTATCGGAAGAGCGGTATATCTGTGGAACAAGGAGACAGACATGAACAATAAGGGCGCCAGCCTGACCCCGGCTCAGGCACTGGATAAACTGGACGCGCTGTACGAACAGTCGGTTAAATCACTGCGTAGCGCCATTGGTAAGTATATTGAAACAGGGACGCTCCCTGACGTAATCGCCCGCCATAACGGTCTTTTTGTTTACCCATCACTTCGTGTCACCTGGGATGGCAGCGCCACCAATCCTCCGAAAACCCGCGCCTATGGCCGTTTTACCCATGCGGGTTGCTATACCACCACCATTACCCGTCCGTCGCTCTTTCGTCCTTATCTTGAAGAACAGCTTACGCTGCTGTATCAGGATTATGATGCGCATATCTCTGTTGAGCCATCGCAGCATGAAATCCCCTATCCCTATGTGATTGACGGTTCAGAACTGACGCTGGATCGCTCGATGAGCGCCGGATTAACGCGTCATTTCCCCACCACTGAATTGTCGCAGATTGGTGACGAAACGGCGGACGGGATTTTTCATCCGGCGGAATTTTCTCCGCTGTCTCACTTCGATGCCCGACGCGTGGATTTTTCGCTGGCGCGACTACGTCATTACACGGGCACGCCGGTTGAACATTTCCAGCCCTTTGTGCTGTTCACCAACTACACCCGCTATGTCGATGAGTTCGTACGCTGGGGCTGCAGCCAGATCCTCGACCCGGACAGCCCGTACATCGCGCTGTCATGCGCGGGCGGGATCTGGATCACCGCCGAAACCGAAGCGCCAGAAGAAGCCATCTCTGACCTCGCCTGGAAGAAGCACCAGATGCCCGCCTGGCATTTAATTACCGCTGATGGTCAGGGGATCACGCTGGTAAACATCGGCGTCGGCCCGTCTAACGCCAAAACTATTTGCGATCATCTCGCCGTATTGCGCCCTGATGTCTGGCTGATGATTGGGCACTGTGGCGGCCTGCGTGAAAGTCAGGCAATTGGCGATTATGTTCTGGCCCACGCTTATTTGCGTGATGACCACGTACTGGATGCCGTTCTCCCACCGGACATCCCGATTCCAAGCATCGCTGAAGTGCAACGCGCGCTGTATGACGCGACCAAAGAGGTCAGCGGCATGCCCGGCGAAGAGGTCAAACAGCGCCTGCGTACCGGTACCGTTGTCACCACCGACGATCGCAACTGGGAATTACGTTACTCCGCCTCTGCGCTGCGCTTTAACCTCAGCCGCGCGGTAGCTATCGATATGGAAAGCGCCACCATCGCCGCCCAGGGCTACCGCTTCCGCGTTCCCTACGGCACATTGCTTTGCGTTTCCGACAAACCCTTGCACGGCGAGATCAAACTGCCTGGTCAGGCCAACCGTTTTTATGAAGGCGCCATTTCCGAGCATCTGCAAATAGGTATCCGGGCTATCGATCGTCTTCGTGCCGAAGGCGACCGACTGCACTCCCGTAAATTACGCACATTCAACGAACCGCCGTTCCGTTAAGGCCTGAAGGTAACTATGCACAACTCAACTCCTCTTTCCGCCCTGCGTAACCTGCTGATAGCGCAGGGACTGGACGGTATGATTGTCCCGCGCGCCGACGCTCACCAAAGTGAAGATTGTACGCCGCATGATAATAAGCTGGCCTGGCTGACTGGGTTTAGCGGCTCTGCGGGACTCGCATTGGTCCTGCGCGATCGCGCATTAATGTTTGTCGATGGGCGCTATCAGGTCCAGGTGCGCAATGAAGTCTCGCTGGATGATTTTGAAATTCACCACTTACACGATGAGCCGTTGGCCGACTATTTGCAGTGTCACGTTGCAGCGGGCGCGCGTATTGGCTTTGAGCCGCTGTTGATGGTCAACAGCCAGTTTGAAGCGCTGTCGGCGACGCATTGCGAACTGGTGCCTCTGGAGCAAGATCCTTTCGACCAGATATGGCTCGATCGTCCGGCTGCGCCCTGCGGCATCATTCGCGAAATGCCCCTCGACATCAGCGGTGAGAGCAGCGCGCAGAAACGTGCGCGGGTGGTAGAGCTGCTCGTTCAACATCAGGCCGACGTGCTAGCGATTACGCTGCCGGACAACATCGCCTGGCTGCTCAATGTCCGCGGTTCGGATCTTGCTATGGTTCCAGTGCCGTTCTCATTTGCCCTGCTCCATCGCAGCGGCGAACTGGAATGGTTTGTGGATAGCAACAAAACACAGCAGCTCCCCGCATCGCTGTTGGATACGCTTACGCTGGCCCCGCAAGAGAACTTCCTGGCTCGCTGCCAGCAGTTGGCAAATGGGAAGCGCTTTCTGGTCGATAAAGACTACGCTCCGGTGGCATTGCGTTTTGCCATAGAAGAACATGGCGGCAACGTCCTGTGGGCCCCCGATCCCATCACGTTAATGAAAGCGCACAAAAATGACGTTGAACTGGCAGGCTATCGGGAATGCCATGAACAGGATGGCGCAGCCTGGGTTAACTTCCTCGCATGGCTGGCGCATGAGGTCCCTTTAGGCGAAGCGGCAGGCAATCCGATCACCGAACTGGAAGCACAGGCTAAACAGCTGGAGTTTCGCCAACAGCAGCCGGGATTTATCGAGCAGAGCTTCAGCACGATTTCAGCCTCTGCCAGCAATGCGGCGATGTGTCATTACCACTCCAGCGAAAAAACCAATACGCCAATTACCTCGCAGGCCATGTACCTGAATGATTCCGGTGGTCAGTATCATAATGGTACGACGGATACGACGCGTACCCTCGCATTTGGCCCACAGGATCCGCAGCGACGCTTGCACTACACCGCCGTGTTGAAAGGCTTCTTGTCACTTATTTCACTGCAGTTCCCCAGCGGTACTCAGGGCCATCAACTGGATGCCTTTAGTCGGCGGGCGTTGTGGGATTTGGGACTGGATTTTGATCATGGAACCGGGCACGGCGTAGGCCATCAGTTGCTTATCCATGAACAACCTCATCGCATTGCCAAAAAAGTTAACCCCTGGCCTCTGGTGGCGGGCAATATCATCACCATCGAACCGGGTTATTATCTGGCCGGGCAATATGGGATCCGCATTGAGAATCAGGTGGAGATTATCAACAGCCGTCCGGGCTTCTGCCGCTTCTCAACGCTGACGCTGGTGCCGATTGATTTGAACCTGGTGGAACTACATCTGCTGAGCGATGCTGAGAAACAGTGGATTGATGATTACCACCAGCAGGTCAGAGAGACATTGTCCCCACGCGTAAACGCAGAAGCCCGTCCGTGGCTGTTCGCCGCCACTGCGCCCATTCGCGTTCAGGCCAATTAAGGCATTAAAAAAGGCAGCCCGCAGGCTGCCTTAGTTCTCCCCAACTTCTTACTGCTTAGCTGTTACGGATGTATTCATCCATTTCAGTTTTCAGGTTATCGGACTTAGTACCGAAGATCGCCTGAACACCGGAACCAGCAACCACGACGCCCGCCGCACCCAGTTTCTTCAGGCCAGCCTGATCCACTTTGGCAACGTCAGCCACGCTAACACGCAGACGAGTGATGCACGCATCGAGGTTAGTGATGTTTTCTTTACCACCGAATGCAGCAACCAGAGCCGGAGCCATTTCGCCGGACGCACCCGCTTTGCTGTCTTCGGTAGCATCTTCACGACCAGGCGTTTTCAGGTCCAGCGCTTTGATCAACACACGGAAGATGGTGTAGTAAACAATCGCATAACCGATACCGACAATCGGGAACAGCCACAGTTTGCTGCTGTTACCGGACAGAACGATAAAGTCGATCAGACCGTGAGAGAACGATGTTCCGTCACGCATACCCAGCAGGATACAGATCGGGAATGCCAGACCAGCCAGAATCGCGTGGATGATGTACAGGATCGGCGCCACGAACATGAAGGAGAACTCGATCGGCTCGGTAATACCGGTCAGGAACGAGGTCAGCGCCGCGGAGATCATGATGCCGCCCACTTTCGCGCGGTTTTCTGGTTTAGCAGAATGCCAGATAGCGATAGCGGCAGCCGGCAAACCGTACATTTTGAACAGGAAGCCACCGGACAGTTTGCCCGCAGTCGGGTCACCCGCCATATAGCGAGGGATATCGCCGTGGAACACCTGGCCCGCAGCGTTGGTGTACTCACCGATCTGCATCTGGAAAGGAACGTTCCAGATATGGTGCAGACCAAACGGCACCAGGCAGCGTTCAATGAAGCCATAGATACCGAACGCCACTACCGGGTTCTGGTATGCAGCCCACTGGGAGAACGTCTGAATAGCAGTACCGATCGGCGGCCAAATGAAGGACAGAACCACGCCTGTGAAGATGGCAGCCAGACCAGAAATAATAGGAACGAAGCGCTTACCCGCAAAGAAGCCGAGATACTCAGGCAATTTGATACGGTAGAAACGGTTGAACATATACGCTGCAATCGCACCGGAGATAATCCCCCCGAGAACACCCGTATCAGCAAGGTGTTTAGCGGCGATCTCTTCAGCAGGTAAATGCAGAACCAGCGGCGCAACAACAGCCATGGTTTTAACCATGATGCCGTAGGCAACAACGGACGCCAGTGCAGATACGCCGTCATTGTTGGTGAAGCCTAACGCAACACCGATGGCAAAGATCAGCGGCATGTTCGCAAAAACAGAACCGCCTGCTTCTGCCATTACGTGCGATACAACGGCTGGCAGCCAGCTGAAGTTAGCGGAACCGACACCCAGCAGGATACCTGCAATCGGGAGTACGGATACCGGCAGCATCAGCGATTTACCGACCTTTTGCAGGTTAGCAAATGCATTCTTAAACATAATTAGGAGTGCTCCTGAGTATTTGTGCTTATACACTTCATCCTTCAAACCGCCTCAACGTTGGCTGTGCTCGTTCACTCCAGTCACTTACTCGAGTAAGCTCCTGTCATTCACTCACTTGCCGCCTTGATGCAGCTTGAATGATTTTGTGTATTCTACGTTCTCACGCATTGGCAAGGGGGGAGAGCCTCGCCGTGGACAGAGCATCTAAGTGCTCTTTATTTATTACACAGAGTAAAATAATTCAGCCTGTTTTTGTTTGACGGCTATCACAATTCAGTTGTGAATGGCCGCAAAATTCGCACATTACGATAAAATGAGTTTCTGAATGTGTCTAACTGGTTATTCACCGCCCATTTTGTGGCGGTGAACTTTACTCGCTTTAGTTATTAATTACGAGCTTTAAAAAAAGTCAGTTAGCGGACTGATTGCAGGCGAGAAGCATCGATGTGAAACAGGCGGGCAAAGTTATCAGTGGTTGCCTGCGCCAGTTCTTCCACGGCAACACCTTTCACTACGGCCATGTACTCTGCGACATCACGCGTCATGGCGGGTTGGTTCTCTTTTCCGCGATGCGGTACCGGCGCAAGGTACGGGGAATCCGTCTCAACTAACAAACGATCCAGAGGAACATAACGGGCAGCATCACGCAGTTGGTCAGCATTACGGAACGTGACGATGCCGGAAAACGAGATATAAAAGCCGAGATCCAGCAATTTGCCCGCCGTTTCTCTGTCCTCTGTAAAACAGTGTAGTACGCCGCCACAATCCGTCACCTTTTCTTGGCGCAGAATTGATAATGTATCGGCTCGGGCATCACGAGTATGAACGATAACCGGTTTCTGTAACTCGCGGCCAATCTGAATATGGTGGATGAAAGATTCCTGCTGGCGCACCTTCGTTTCCGGCGTGTAAAAATAATCCAGCCCGGTTTCTCCCATCGCTACCACACCGTCTTCGGCGGCAAAACGACGCAGGTCTTCAACATCATAAGTTTCATCCTGATTTAACGGATGCACACCGCAGGAGAAAACCACGTTGTCACGTTGGCCAACCAGTTCACGCATACTGCGGTATCCCGGCAGGGTTGTCGCGACGGCAAGACAAAATTTCACATCGCGTGCGGCTGCTTTCGCCAACACGTCATCCACGTCCTTATGCAGAGATTGATAATCCAGGCCATCAAGATGGCAGTGTGAGTCGACTAAAAACATAATGTCTCTCTCAAAGATGAGGAACAGGCAGTACGGTGCCCGGTTGCAGGTAATGCTCAATACGAAGGATAAGATCGGTTAACACCAGTTCACGGTTTAAACCCGTCACGTTCAGCAACTGCTGACGGCAATGACAAACATCACCGAGTATCGCCTGTATCTGGGCGACGGATAACCGCTCTGCGATAGAAGAGATGAGATCCTGAGCATCAGGATTGGTTAAATGGGAAACCCCATAGGGACGCTTTAGAGCATCCGTCAGCAGCGTTGCCAGCCAGTGTAAACGAGCGGCAGCCTGATCGTGGTTAAGCGCCGTTAACAGGATATACCAGTCGCCTGAATGCAGGGTGTTCGCCAGCGCAGCGAGGAAATCTGTGCGGTGCGTCCAGCTTGCGTCCTGCAGTAACGTTAATGCCGCACCCGGCGATCCCGCACTCAGACGTAATGCGCTCAACAATGCTTCCGGTGACAACGTCACTTCACGACTAAGCCAGGAGATAGCGTACGACTCTGCCGGTGGTGCAAGGTGATGTAACCGACAGCGGCTACGTAGCGTGGCCAATAAACGCGCAGGCTCTCGACTGGCGAGGAAGAACCAGGTCTGCGCCGGAGGCTCTTCCAGCGTTTTCAGCAACGCATTAGCGGCGGCGTCGGTTAACTGGGCGGCATCCGGGATCCACACCACTTTCGCCCCGCCCAGGCGTGAATGCTCGTACAGTTTCTCACTGACTTCGCGTACCGCATCAACCCCGAGCGTGCTTTTACCTTTTTCCGGCAGCAGCGAATAGTAGTCCGGATGCGTTCCCGCCTGCATCAGCTGACAGCCGCGGCAGTGTCCGCAGCTTTTATGTCCTTCCGGCTGCTGACACATTAAATAGCGACTGAGCGCGTAAATCAGCGCATCGTCGCCCATGCCGGGTAACGCCTGAATCAGTAACGCATGGTGACCACGACCGGCCTGGTAGCTCGCTACCAGTTTTTCAAAATCAGGTCGTAACCATGGGTACCATTTCATGCGCCCTGCTCCTTCACCCACTGGGTAACGGTATTGCGGATATCAGCCATCACAGCCTCCAGCGGCTGCGTAGCGTCGATAGTACGAATGCTGGCGTCTTTGGCAGCCAGCTCAAGATAGCGCGCTCGGGTGCGATTAAAGAAATCGAAAGATTCCTGTTCAATACGGTCCAGTTCGCCGCGCGCACGCGCACGCTTCAATCCGACTTCTGGAGTGACATCCAGATAGAGCGTCAGGTCCGGACGAAAATTTCCGAGTACCGCATCACGCAGCGTTGCCAGCATATTTTGATCAATGCCGCGGCCACCGCCCTGATACGCCTGGGTCGACAGGTCGTGACGATCGCCAATGACCCATGCTCCTCTCGCCAGAGCAGGTTTAATAACAGTTTCGACCAACTGTACGCGCGCGGCGTAAAACATCAGGACTTCGGCTTTGTCGGTAATGACCTCGTCACCCACCGACTTAATGTCCAGCACCAGACTTCTTAGTTTCTCAGCGAGCTGCGTTCCACCAGGCTCGCGGGTAAAAACCATGTCACGAATACCGAGTTGCTCAAGTGTATCTACCACCACATTACGCGCAGTGGTTTTTCCGGCGCCTTCCAGGCCCTCGATGACGATATAGTTACTGCCCATTTTTTTCCTTAAGCACTTTCAGGTAATCCTGTACTGACCGGTTATGGCTGACAAGATTGGTGTTAAATGTGTGGCCGCCTTTACCATCTGCCACGAAATAGAGATACGGCGTTTTTGCCGGATGTGCGGCAGCCTGCAACGAGGCCTCTCCCGGCATGGCAATCGGGCCTGGCGGCAGCCCGGTGATGGTGTAGGTGTTATAGGCGGTTGGCGTTTCTAAATCCACACGCGACAATTTGCCATTATACCGTGTCCCCATGCCGTAAATCACCGTCGGATCGGTTTGTAAACGCATGCCAATACGTAAGCGGTTAATAAAGACCGAGGCCACCTGGTCGCGCTCGCTGGCGACCGCAGTTTCTTTTTCAATAATCGAGGCCATTGTCACTAGCTGATTTTTATCCTGATAAGGCAGACCATCAGCGCGCCCTTCCCAGACAGTATCCACCGCTTTAACCATCTTTTGATGCGCACGTTTTAGCAGTGCTACGTCGGTCGTATTGGCGGTATACATCCAGGTATCGGGCCAGAACCAGCCTTCCACCCACTGCGGGTTTTCCAGCTTCAGCGCCTGAGCGACAGTCTCGTAGTTATCGTCACTCAGCGTATGTTTGATATAGAGCGCATCGCGCAGTTGTTTGAGGTAATCACTCAGGCGCATCCCTTCCACCAGACGTAACGGGAACTGCGCCTCTTTACCGCTTTCCAGCAGTAGCAGCATCTCTCGCACCGTCATGTCGGGCGTCAGGCGATAGGTACCCGCCTTAAAATGCGACAGCTCAGGCTCCACACGCAGCAGCCACTGGAACACGCGCGGACGATTGATAACCTTATCCACATACAGCTGTTCACCGAGAGCCAGACGGCCTGTACCCGCTTTCAGCGTAAAAATGGTCTCTTCTTTAATCAATAACTTACTGTCCGCCAGATGGCGAACTTTCCACATTCCCACTCCCGCGGCAATGCCCAGCACAACCAGCAATAACAGGACAACGAGTAACAGTTTTTTCATGACTAATTCGGGTGCTCACAAAGTGGGGCTAAAAAATCGAATAACAAACGTGAAGACAACAACGTGCCGCCACAGCTCCGCACGGGAATAACCGGCATTAATGCATTACAGACGACGATTTCATCGGCTTGCATAATCTCCTCCAACCCGGCATACACTTCGACAAGACTGAACGGTGATTGTGCCAGCATACGGATACAGAATTGTCGCATAATGCCGTTCACTCCGGCCTGATCCAACCGGGGAGTGTAAACCACATTACCTTTACGCCAGAACAAATTAGCCGCACAGCATTCCGTAACCCATCCCTCGCTGTCAAGAACCAGCGCTTCATCGGCATCCGTCTGCTCAAGATGAGAGCGAATCAATACCTGCTCCAGGCGATTCAGATGCTTAAGTCCGGCAAGCAGCGGATTACGGCCCAGACGCACTGGACTCAACGCCAGCGTAATCCCTTCATGGCGCCAACGATCGTAATGTTCGGGCCAGGCTGAAACAGAGAGAATACGGGTGGCGTTGTGACAATTTGCGCCGCTGTAACCCCGACCGCCGCTACCGCGGCTAATAATGACTTTCAATACGCCACGCGCATGTCCTTGCGCCAGCATTTTCATTTCATCTTGCAGCTCTGACCATTGTTCGAAAGAGATCAGCAACTTTTGGCAAGCGTCTTGTAAACGCGCAAGATGCGCTGCAAAGAGGCAAATTTCACCGTCGATAATTCGCGCGGTAGTAAAACAACCATCACCAAATTGAGTCGCTCGATCGCTTGCGGCCAGCAGATTTTGCTCGCGGCCATTAATTAAGAACATGGAGGCTCCTTATATCTGGTCCGCTAGTTTGGCAGGATGAGTAACACAGGACAAGGGCGAAAAACCGAATAAAAAAAAGGCCCGACAAGCGGACCTTTTCAGTTTTATTTCGATGCTAACGCATCACCTGACGGGACTTAAATCTTTTTAAAGATCAAAGAACCGTTGGTACCACCGAAGCCGAAGGAGTTACACAGAGCATATTCCAAACCACTCACCTGACGCGCTTCGTGAGGAACGAAGTCCAGGTCACAACCTTCATCCGGGTTATCCAGGTTGATGGTTGGCGGAATAGCCTGATCGCGCAGCGCCAGGATAGAGAAAATAGACTCTACCGCGCCCGCAGCGCCTAACAGGTGCCCGGTCATGGATTTGGTTGAGCTTACCATCACACGGCTCGCTGCATCGCCAAAGACAGATTTCACTGCCTGGGTTTCAGCTTTATCGCCTGCAGGAGTAGACGTACCATGCGCGTTGACATAGCCGATCTGACCCGCTTCGATAGCCGCATCACGCAGTGCATTGACCATTGCCAGCGCAGCGCCTGCACCGTTTTCCGGTGGTGACGTCATGTGGTAAGCATCGCTGCTCATACCAAAGCCAACAACTTCAGCATAGATTTTTGCGCCGCGCGCTTTCGCATGCTCGTACTCTTCCAGTACCACCATGCCTGCGCCGTCGCCCAGCACAAAGCCATCACGCTCTTTATCCCATGGGCGGCTTGCCGCTTGCGGGTTATCATTACGCGTAGACAGCGCACGTGCCGCGCCAAAGCCACCCACGCCCAGCGGCGTACTGGCTTTTTCAGCACCACCCGCAACCATCGCGTCTGCATCACCGTATGCAATGATACGTGCGGCATGACCGATGTTATGTACGCCTGAAGTACAGGCGGTCGCGATGGAGATGCTTGGCCCTTGCAGGCCGTACATGATGGTCAGGTGACCTGCCACCATGTTAACAATCGTCGACGGAACGAAGAACGGGCTGATCTTACGTGGTCCACCGTTTACCAAAGAGGTATGGTTTTCTTCGATCAGACCGAGGCCGCCAATACCGGAGCCAATAGCGGCGCCAATACGGTGGGCGTTCTCTTCCGTAATTTCGAGGCCAGAATCCTGCATGGCCTGAACGCCAGCGACAATTCCATATTGAATGAAAGCATCCATCTTGCGCTGTTCTTTGCGCGAGATAATGTCTTCACAGTTAAAATCCTTTACTAAGCCAGCAAATTTCGTTGCATAGGCGCTAGTATCGAAATGGTCGATCAGGCTGATGCCACTCTGACCGGCAAGGAGAGCTTTCCAGGTAGACTCTACGGTATTGCCGACAGGAGACAACATGCCCAGTCCGGTCACAACTACACGACGCTTAGACACGGTTGTCCTCCAGGGAGGGAAAATAATTCAAGTGGGATAAAAAGATAAAACTCAGGCGGTCGAATGACCGCCTGGAGATGTTCACTTACGCCTGGTGGCCGTTGATGTAATCAATGGCAGCCTGAACGGTAGTGATTTTCTCAGCTTCTTCGTCCGGAATCTCAGTATCAAACTCTTCTTCCAGAGCCATTACCAGCTCAACGGTGTCAAGAGAATCTGCGCCCAGGTCTTCAACGAAGGAAGCATTGTTGGTAACTTCTTCCTGCTTAACGCCCAGCTGTTCGCCGATAATTTTCTTAACGCGTTCTTCGATAGTGCTCATACTCTTAAATTTCCTATCAAAACTCGCTTTCGCGATGGTTTTCGTAGTGTATAAAATGTTGAAAAATTTGCAACTAAATCCCGGCAGGTCTTACCACGATTTTACGTTATTTTGAGGCCATTCCCACTAATAACGCAAATATTTTTCAATCGTGGTTAAACCATGTACATCCCGCCGTTGACGTGCAAAGTCTCACCTGTGATGTAACTTGCTTCGTCAGAAGCTAAAAATGCAACCGCACTGGCGATTTCCTGAGCGCCACCAAGGCGACCCGCAGGAACCTGCGCCAGGATACCCGCACGCTGATCGTCAGACAGCGCACGCGTCATGTCCGTTTCAATAAAGCCCGGAGCAACAACGTTTACAGTAATACCACGGGACGCAACTTCGCGCGCCAGTGATTTACTGAAGCCGATCAGACCTGCTTTCGCCGCAGCGTAGTTAGCCTGACCCGCATTTCCCATGGTACCAACCACAGAACCGATAGTGATAATACGCCCATGACGCTTTTTCATCATAGCTCGCATTACCGCTTTTGACAGACGGAAAACAGATGACAGGTTGGTTTCGATGATATCGTTCCACTCGTCATCTTTCATGCGCATTAACAGGTTATCACGAGTAATCCCGGCATTATTGACCAGAATATCGACTTCACCAAATTCTGCGCGAATATTTTCCAGAACAGATTCGATAGATGCCGGATCGGTCACATTCAACATCAGACCTTTACCATTTGCACCTAAGTAATCGCTAATGGCCTGCGCGCCGTTTTCACTGGTTGCAGTACCGATAACTTTCGCGCCACGGGCAACGAGTGTCTCAGCAATTGCGCGGCCAATTCCACGGCTTGCACCGGTTACCAGCGCGATTTTTCCTTCAAAATTCATGGGCTTCCTCTTTTATTGCTCTAGCGCCGCAGACAGCGCTGTCGGCTCATTCAGTGCCGAAGCGGTCAGGGTGTCAACAATACGTTTCGTCAAACCGGTGAGAACTTTACCTGGCCCCACTTCATACAGGTGCTCTACGCCCTGCGATGCCATAAATTCAACGGTTTTGGTCCACTGAACCGGGCTGTACAGTTGACGCACCAGCGCATCGCGAATCGCGTCTGCGGTAGTTTCACACTTCACGTCGACGTTGTTCACAACTGGAACAGTCGGCGCGTTGAAAGTGATTTTTTGCAATTCAACGGCCAGTTTCTCAGCGGCAGGCTTCATCAGCGCGCAGTGAGAAGGCACGCTGACCGGCAACGGCAGCGCACGCTTGGCGCCAGCGGCTTTACAGGCAGCCCCTGCACGTTCTACGGCTTCTTTATGCCCGGCGATAACTACCTGGCCCGGCGAGTTGAAGTTAACCGGAGAAACGACCTGCCCTTCGGCAGACTCTTCACACGCTTTAGCGATAGAGGCATCGTCCAGACCAATAATCGCAGACATGCCGCCAGTACCTTCCGGTACGGCTTCCTGCATGAATTTGCCGCGCAGTTCAACCAGACGGACGGCATCGGCAAAACCCATTACGCCCGCACATACCAGCGCAGAGTATTCGCCCAGGCTGTGACCTGCCATCAGCGCAGGTGTTTTACCCCCCTGCTGCTGCCATACGCGATACAGCGCGACAGACGCAGCCAATAGCGCTGGCTGCGTCTGCCAGGTTTTATTCAGTTCTTCTGCCGGACCTTGCTGAGTCAGCGCCCACAGATCATAGCCCAGCGCAGCTGATGCTTCAGCAAAAGTTTCTTCAACAATTGGGTAGCTTGCTGCCATTTCAGACAACATCCCAACGGTCTGGGAACCCTGCCCCGGAAACACAAATGCAAATTGCGTCATGTTAAAATCCTTATACTAGAAACGAACCAGCGCGGAGCCCCAGGTGAATCCACCCCCGAAGGCTTCAAGCAATATCAACTGCCCGGCTTTGATACGCCCGTCGCGGACGGCTTCGTCCAGTGCGCACGGTACGGAAGCCGCGGACGTATTGCCATGTCTGTCCAGTGTAACGACGACATTATCCATCGACATGCCCAGCTTTTTCGCTGTCGCGCTGATAATGCGCAGGTTTGCCTGATGCGGCACCAGCCAGTCCAGCGCAGAACGGTCGAGATTATTGGCTTCAAGCGTTTCATCAACGATGTGGGCAAGCTCGGTCACCGCGACTTTAAATACTTCGTTACCCGCCATCGTCAGATGAATCGGGTTATCCGGATTTACGCGATCGGCGTTAGGCAGCGTCAACAACTCACCGTAGCGACCATCAGCGTGCAGATGCGTGGAGAGAATACCCGGCTCTTCGGATGCGCTCAGTACCACCGCGCCCGCGCCGTCACCAAAGATAATGATCGTTCCACGATCGGTTGGATCACAGGTACGAGCCAGAACATCAGACCCCACGACCAGCGCATGCTTCACTGCGCCAGACTTAACGTACTGGTCAGCAACACTCAGGGCATAGGTAAAACCCGCGCAAGCGGCCGCAACGTCAAACGCCGGACAGCCTTTGATCCCCAGCATACTTTGGATCTGGCATGCCGCGCTTGGAAATGCGTGTGTGGATGATGTGGTGGCAACCACAATCAGACCAATTTCTTCTTTGTCGATGCCCGCCATTTCCAGTGCACGGTTTGCGGCGGCAAAGCCCATCGTCGCAACTGTTTCATTTGGCGCTGCAATGTGGCGTTCACGGATACCTGTACGAGTGACGATCCACTCATCAGACGTCTCGACCATTTTTTCCAAATCGGCGTTAGTACGCACTTGTTCAGGCAGATAGCTGCCGGTACCAATAATCTTCGTATACATGTACGCTCAGTCACTTTTTGGTTATATACCGCCACGAGCAAAACGCCGGTACGCTGGCAGCATTCACAAACGCACTGTTATCTGTGCGCCCGTGAGTTTGCGCTTTCGCCATCGTCCAGCAGTTCGAATCCAGCTGGGTATACAGATTCCAGGCGAGCGGCAATTCGCTGAGGAACTTGTCGCTGCACCGCCTGCACTGCCTGTTCAATCGCGACCTCAAATGCTCGCTGATTAGCCGCACCATGACTCTTAATCACCGTGCCGCGCAATCCTAACAGACAGGCGCCATTATACTGGTCGGGGTTGAGGTGACTAAATCGCCTTGTCAGGCTTTTTTGTAACCAACGTTTTAATAAAAGCAGCCACCACGACCGTTTTTTGCTCTCACCCTGAGATTTCAGCAGTGAAAGGAACATTCTGACAACACCTTCCATCGTCTTTAATGTGACATTGCCGGTAAAGCCGTCACAGACCAGCACATCGGTTTTGCCAGTCAGTAACTCATTGGCTTCAAGATAGCCTATATAGTTAATGGAAGGGATTGTTTTTAGCACTGCAGAAGCATCCCGAATACTGTCGAGACCTTTAGTTTCTTCTTCGCCGATGTTGAGCAACGCAACGCGAGGATTAGCAATCCCAACGACTTCTTCTGCCAGGACCGAGCCCATGACGGCAAATTGCACCAACATCGTGCTATCACAATCCACGTTAGCGCCTAAATCCAGCACCACCGTTTTGCCCTTTTGTTGATGCGGTAAAACCGTCACCAGCGCAGGACGCTCAATACCTTCAAGAGGTTTGAGCAATAACTTCGCAAGTCCCATTAGCGCGCCCGTATTACCGGCGCTCACACAGGCTTGCGCTCGACCTTCTTTCACGAGCTCCAGGGCAACACGCATTGAGCTTCCACGACTGGCGCGAATAGCTTGCGAGGGCCGGGCATCACTGGCAATAACTGACTGAGCAGGGATAATCTGCAGACGTGAACGTTGTTCGAAGTCAGCTTTGGCAAGTAATGGCGTGATTGTATCGGGATCCCCGACTAAAAGAAGTGTGAGTTGCGAATTAGAATTCAGTGCCTGCAATGCTGCAGGCACTGTCACGGTAGGGCCAAAATCTCCCCCCATGACATCTAACGCCAGGGTTAGACGTGTCAAGGTATCGTCGCTGCCCGGTTAGGTGTTTCCCCAGTTACCCGGGGAAAGCCTCACTAAGCTTCATCACGCTTGCGCTCTCTGTCTTTCTCACCGAAGCGGGAAATCCATTGAGTCATGCGTGATTACTTAGCGATTACCTTACGGCCACGGTAGAAACCGTCGGCAGTGATGTGGTGACGCAGGTGTTGTTCACCAGAAGTTTTGTCTACAGACAGGCTGGTGACTGCGGTCAGAGCGTCATGAGAACGACGCATGCCACGTTTGGAACGGGTTGGTTTATTCTGTTGTACGGCCATGGACCTTACTCCTCAATTACTTACGCTTTAAGCTGGCTAATACGGCAAATGGGTTTGGTTTTTGCGCTTCATCAGGCAATTCACCAAAGACCATGTCCGCCTCGGACACTTCACAGTGTTCAGAATCATGCACCGGAACTACCGGCAAGGAGAGGATAATCTCATCTTCAACCATTGCAAGCAGATCGATTTCACCGAACTCGTTAACCTCAATCGGCTCATACGCTTCCGGGAGTGCTTCAGCCTGCTCGTCAGAACGGACAGGACTAAAACAATATGTTGTGTGAACATGAAGTGGGAACGGTTTCCCGCAACGCTGACATTCGAGCGTAACCGACACTTTTGCATCGCCGGTTATAACGGCAAGGCGCTGGTTATCGATAGCGAACGACATGGAGCATTCCACATCACTGTCCACACTGACTACAGAATCGGCGACGCGCTCAACCAGATCAGAAGTATAGATACCTTCATAATCGAGGCGTTTTTGAGCCGTACGAACCGGATCAAGAGTCAGGGGTAATTTTACCTTTTGCATAGGGCGCGCATATTAACTTTGTAACGTCATATAGTCAAAGAAAAAGGCAGCCTGAGGTTGCCTTTTGCCAATAATTCGCACACATTGCGGGTCATCGACTTAAAATCGCTCAAGACAAGCCAATACAGCCAGCTTGTAGGACGAAGTCCATAGTTTAAAATGGCTCTCATCAATACGCTATATGCGAGGGGAAAAATATGCCTCAACTTATACTTGCCTCGACCTCTCCCTGGCGTCGCGCTTTACTTGAAAAACTGGCAATTCCGTTCGAATGCGCGGCTCCCGAGGTGGATGAAACGCCGTTACCCGGCGAAGCGCCACGCCATTTAGTCTCGCGACTGGCGCAACAAAAAGCGCAATCTCTCGCTCACCGTTATCCAGCGCATCTGATTATTGGCTCCGATCAAATTTGTGTTCTTGATGGTGAAATAACCGGCAAACCATTAACAGAAGAAAATGCGCGCCAACAATTACTCAAAGCCCGTGGCAATATTGTGACTTTTTACACCGGACTGGCGCTTTATAATTCAGCTACCGGACATTTACAAACTGAGGTCGAGCCGTTCGATGTTCATTTTCGGCATTTAAGCGAAGCGGAAATTGATGATTACCTGCGCAAAGAACGCCCGCTACATTGTGCCGGTAGTTTTAAAAGTGAGGGGTTAGGTATTGCTCTCTTTGAGCGTCTTGAGGGCCGCGACCCAAATACGCTGATCGGCCTGCCGCTGATCGCATTGTGTCAAATGCTGCGCCGGGAAGAGATGAACCCGCTGAACGCCTAGTTAATCTGCCTGATGGCGACGCGATGCGTCTTGTCAGGCCTACAGCACATAACGCGATTTGTAGGCCTGATAAGCAACGCGCATCAGGCTTTGCTGCGTAACACCTCAAGGCAGCGCTTCAACTGCTTATCCAGCGGCGCTTCAACACGCATCACTTCGCCCGTCCCCGGATGGGTGAATTTTAACGCCGCGGCGTGAAGGAACAGCCTGTTCAGTCCGGTATCCGCGAGTTGCTTATCGAACTCGCGGTCGCCATAGCGATCGTCAAAGGCTATCGGATGCCCGGCATATTGGGTATGCACACGAATCTGGTGCGTACGCCCTGTCACCGGACTACAGCGCACGAGCGTGGCAAACGCATAGCGCTCCTCTACCTTAAAGCGTGTTTCCGACGGCTTGCCTTCCTGATTCACCCGCACGATACGCTCGCCGCTTTGCAGAATATTCTTCAACAGCGGCGCCTGCACGGTTTTGACATGCGACTGCCACTGGCCTCTCACCAGCGCCAGATAGTCTTTCTGCATCCCTTTTTCACGCAGCTGCTCATGCAACGAACGTAAAGCTGAGCGTTTTTTAGCAACCAGCAGCACACCGGAGGTATCCCGGTCCAGGCGATGCACCAGTTCGAGGAAACGCGCTTCCGGACGTAACGCGCGTAAGCCTTCAATAACACCAAAGCTTAATCCGCTTCCGCCATGTACGGCCGTTCCTGAAGGTTTGTTAAGCACCAGAATATGGTCATCTTCATACAAAATGACATCAGTCAGCGCCGCAACCTTCTGCAGATTTGGGGAAATAGCCTCTTCTTCACGTTCGGCGACACGCACAGGTGGAATACGCACGATGTCCCCATCTTCGAGTTTGTACTCGGGTTTAATGCGCTTTTTATTCACCCGCACTTCGCCTTTACGCAAAATGCGATAAATCATACTTTTCGGCACACCCTTGAGTTGAGTACGCAAAAAGTTGTCGATGCGTTGCCCTGCTTCGTCGGCAGTAATGGCAACTGTTTTTACGGCTGGAGTCTCTGTTTTCATGGGGGCCGATTTTAAATAGCCATCAAGATTCGCGCCACACATTTTTCTATGCTTATATTAACTGCTATACCCTATTACTTAAGTTTGACATAGCCGATTTGGTGGTTATTAAACCAATCACTACGCGGAAGTGAAAAAACTGTGAGTAACCGGGTGATAAATGGCAAAAGTCATCTTGCTATAACAAGGTTAGCAGTGGAATAATGAGGTTGTTTCCGTGTTGAATCTTGTTAAAACAAGACCTTTTCCGGAATGACCCAATTTTGCCCGACCGATCATCAACGCAGCAATGGCGTAAGACGTATTGATCTTTCAGGCAGTTAGCGGGCTGCGGGTTGCAGTCCTTACCGGTAATAAGGAAGCTTTTCTGGAGAGTAACACCCAGACTGTTCCCCTGATAATTGCGCTGTGTTTCCGTATGAAATACAGGCAACCGACACTCTGCGCCTCTTTGAGCTGACGATAACCGTGAGGTTGGCGACGCGAATAGACACGAGGCCATCGGTTCACACCCGGAAAGGCATTACTCTGCCCGCAGCTTAGTCGTCAATGTAAGAATAATGAGTAAGTTACGATGAAAAGAATGTTAATTAACGCGACTCAGCAGGAAGAGTTGCGTGTCGCCCTTGTAGATGGGCAACGTCTGTACGATCTGGATATCGAAAGTCCTGGACACGAACAGAAAAAAGCCAACATCTATAAAGGTAAAATTACCCGTATTGAACCGAGTCTGGAAGCTGCTTTTGTTGATTACGGCGCTGAACGTCACGGTTTCCTTCCGTTAAAAGAAATTGCCCGCGAATACTTCCCCGCTAACTACAACTCCCATGGTCGTCCCAACATTAAAGATGTGTTGCGTGAAGGTCAGGAAGTCATCGTTCAGATCGATAAAGAAGAACGCGGCAATAAAGGCGCTGCGCTGACCACCTTTATCAGCCTGGCGGGTAGTTATCTGGTTCTGATGCCGAACAACCCGCGCGCGGGCGGCATCTCCCGTCGTATTGAAGGCGACGATCGTACCGAATTAAAAGAAGCGCTGGCAAGCCTGGAATTGCCTGATGGCATGGGGCTTATCGTGCGTACCGCAGGCGTCGGCAAATCCGCCGAAGCGCTGCAGTGGGACCTGAGCTTCCGCCTGAAACACTGGGAAGCCATTCAAAAAGCCGCTGACAGCCGCCCTGCTCCATTCCTGATCCACCAGGAAAGCAACGTCATCGTTCGCGCGTTCCGTGACTATTTACGTCAGGATATCGGCGAAATTCTCATCGATAACCCAAAAGTCATGGAGATGGCGCGTCAGCATATCGCCGCGCTGGGTCGTCCAGATTTCAGCAGCAAAATCAAACTGTACACCGGTGAAATCCCGCTGTTCAGCCACTATCAAATTGAATCTCAGATTGAGTCTGCGTTCCAGCGCGAAGTGCGTCTGCCGTCCGGCGGCTCCATCGTCATCGACAGCACTGAAGCCCTTACCGCTATCGATATCAACTCCGCACGCGCTACGCGCGGTGGCGACATCGAAGAAACCGCATTCAACACCAACCTGGAAGCAGCCGATGAAATTGCTCGTCAGCTGCGTCTGCGCGACCTCGGCGGCCTGATTGTTATCGACTTTATCGATATGACACCGGTTCGCCACCAGCGTGCGGTGGAAAACCGTCTCCGTGAGGCCGTGCGTCAGGACCGAGCGCGTATTCAGATCAGCCATATTTCTCGTTTCGGCCTGCTGGAAATGTCCCGTCAGCGTCTGAGCCCGTCGCTGGGTGAATCCAGCCATCACGTCTGCCCGCGCTGCTCCGGCACCGGTACCGTACGTGATAACGAATCGCTGTCGCTGTCTATTCTGCGTCTGATTGAAGAAGAAGCGCTAAAAGAGAATACCCAGGAAGTTCACGCGATCGTTCCTGTGCCGATTGCCTCTTATCTGCTCAACGAAAAGCGTACTGCGGTCAACGCTATAGAAACGCGTCAGAATGGCGTACGCTGTGTGATCGTGCCAAACGATCAGATGGAAACGCCGCACTATTCCGTGCTGCGCGTCCGCAAAGGCGAAGAAACGCCAACCCTGAGCTACTTGCTGCCGAAATTGCACGAGGAAGCAATGGAGCTGCCGTCAGAACAAGAGTATGTCGAGCGTAAGCAGCCAGAGCAACCAGCACTCGCGACCTTTGCTATGCCAGACGTGCCGCCAGCTCCAACCGTGCAAGAGCCCGTTGTTAAAGCCGCCGCGCCTAAAGCTGCTGCCGCCACCGCAGCAACAGCCTCTCAGCCAGGTTTGATTAGCCGTTTCTTCAGCGCACTGAAGTCTATCTTCGGCGGTAACGAAGAAGCGAAGCCGGTTGAACAACCCGCACCGAAAGCTGAAGAGAAGACGGAACGTCAGCAGGACCGCCGTAAACCGCGTCAAAATAATCGCCGCGATCGCAACGATCGTCGTGATAACCGTGATAGCCGTGGCGATCGTGATAACCGTAACGAACGTGCAGAAAACGGCGAAAACCGCGATGACAATCGTCGTAACCGTCGTCAGGCCCAGCAGCAAAATGCGGAAGCACGCGATAATCGCCAGCAGTCCAGTGATGTCGCAGACAAAGCGAAATCAGGTGATGAGCAGCAGACTCCACGTCGTGAGCGCAACCGCCGCCGCAACGATGACAAGCGTCAGGCGCAGCAGGAAGTTAAAGAGCTGAACCTGGCTGAACAGCCAGCGCAGGATACCGAGCAGGAAGAGCGCGTACGTCAGCCTCAGACTCGTCGTAAACAGCGTCAGTTGAACCAAAAAGTTCGTTACACGGACAGCGCGGCGGTTGAAGCCGAAGTGGCAACTGCCGCGGTGGCAGCTGAGGTCGTTGTCGCTCAACCCGTTGAGCAGTCCGTACCGGCTTCGCGTACCGAACTGGCGAAAGTTGATCTGCCAGCCGTTGTCGCACCTGAGCAGGAAGACAACAGCGAAGCGCGTGACTCCAACGGTATGCCGCGTCGTTCCCGCCGTTCCCCTCGCCATCTGCGCGTAAGTGGACAGCGTCGTCGTCGTTATCGTGACGAGCGTTATCCGGTTCAGTCTCCAATGCCGCTGACCGTCGCCTGTGCTTCTCCTGAATTAGCGTCCGGTAAAGTATGGATCAGCTACCCTGTTGCTCGTCCGCAGGATCAGCAAGTTGAAGACCAACGCGAGCAGGAAATTCGCCAGGAGCAAACTGCTTCTGTCGCGGTAGAGCCTCAGGTTGCTGCGGCTGCCGTTGAGCACATTGTGGACACTCCTGCGCCGGTTGAAGCCGTGCAGCCAGAGGAAGTTGTAACGGAACCTCAGATTGCCGTTGTTGAAACCACGCATCCGGAAGTCATTGCGACCCCGGTTGAAGAACAACCGCAAATTATCGCTGAATCTGACGCGCCTGTAGCTGAAGAAATCGCCGCTGAAGCTGAACCTGTAGCTGAAGTCGCGGTTGAAGAGCCTGCGGAAATCGTCGTCTCACAGCCGGAGGTAGTTGAAGAAGTTGCGGAAGTAGCGCCGACTGTGGAAGAAGTCGCTGCGCCGCAGGAAGTTGTTGCCGCGCCGGTTGCAGAAGCTGAGGTCGTTAAGGCTGAAGTTGTCGCAACAAGCGTTGACGCCGAACACCTTCACAGCCATGCGACTGCGCCGATGACCCGCGCTCCGGCGCCGGAATATGTGCCAGAAGCGCCGCGTCACAGCGACTGGCAGCGCCCGGCGTTCGCCTTTGAAGGTAAAGGCGCTGCGGGTGGACACAGCGCCACGCATCAGGCCACTGCGCCAGCAACACGCCCGCAGCCGGTTGAATAAGCCATAATCAACCTCAAAGCCGACCTTAGGGTCGGCTTTTTTATATCGGCTCTACGCGTTTCATCCCGGTTAATTGCGGCATGACATCCTTCATTAACGCTAAAAATTTGCGCAACCGTGTCGGATAGTAACGCGCCCAGGGATAAACCAGATGCACCGGCAACGATGCCGCCCGCCACTCGGGTAGCAGCATAACTAAACGTCCGTTGGCGATATCTTCTTCAACCATCCAGCTTGAAACAATCGTCACTCCCAGCCCGGCCAGCGCGGCATTTCTTGCCACATAAATACTGTCAGTACTTAATCTGGGTGAAATAGTCAGCGTGACAGGTTCATTACGCGCCTGGTGTAGCAACGAAACGCTATGCTGAAAAAATGTGTTCACTGCAATCCACGGCAGCACGGATAACTGCTCAGGGTGCGAAATTTCACCATATTGCTCCAGCAATACAGGACTCGCCACCATGCTACGGGGAACTTCAGCCAGTAAAACAGAAACCGTGGCCGGATCGACTTCCGCACCAACCCGAATCGCGCAATCAATATTATCGCTGAGAAAATCAACGGTTTTGTCGTTAAGCATCCACTCCACCGATAACTGTGGATAGCGTGAAAGAAACTGCAAAAGCGGCTCAAGGAGCTGTTGCTGTCCAAACGCATGCGGCGCTCGTACGCGCAACGTCCCCACCGGTTCATCTTCCGTGACATTAAGTCCATCTTCCAGCGCCAGCCAGGCATCGATGATATTTTTGGCGTGCTGGTAACCACGCTCTCCATCGTCGGTTAATTTCATCGCATGCGTGGTACGCATGATCAGTTTCACTCCCAGCAGAGTTTCCAGGGATTGTAACCGTCGGCTTACGGTCGCTTGCGTTGTTCCCATCTGTTTTGCCGCTGCCGAAAGCGATCCTGCTTCAACGATGCGCACAAACGTGCGCATTAGCTCCACCCTATCTATACGTTCAGTTTTTATCATATCAGTTTCTTCATACGCCCGGCGTATAACTGTTTTACCACTGCGCTCGCTACCGCACCACCCGCAGAAGGATAAAAATAGCCGCACATCCTGTGATTGAGGAATCATTTGTGAACACACACACCGCACTTTCCCGTTGGGTCATTTTCGTTCTGGCATCAGGTGCCGGATTCAGTGTCGCTGCTATCTACTATGCCCAGCCCCTTCTGCCTTTAATGGGTCAGGATCTGAACTTAAGTATCACCGGCATGGGACTGGTTCCAACGCTGACCCAGGCGGGATACGCGCTTGGTATTTTGTTTTTATTGCCATTGGGCGATCGTTATGACCGCCGGACATTAATCCTGCTGAAAAGTATCTCTCTTGCCGTACTGCTTCTGGCATGCAGTTTTACCGGGCAGTTGCATTCACTGCTAATAGTGAGCCTGTTGATGGGCATGGCGGCAACGATGGCGCAGGATATCGTTCCCGCGGCGGCTATTCTGGCGCCGGAAGGCAAACAAGGAAAAACGGTGGGCACGGTGATGACTGGTCTGCTGTTGGGGATTTTACTCTCGCGTACCGTCAGCGGACTGGTGGGTGAAGCGTTTGGCTGGCGTGAGATGTACCAACTTGCCGCCGCCAGTATTGCCATGATTACCGTAATTATGTGGAAGGCGCTGCCTCGTTTTACGGCCCATTCCACACTGAGCTATCCGTCATTGATGCTCTCTATGGCGCAGCTCTGGCAACGGTATCCCGCATTGCGCCGCGCGGCGCTGGCACAGGGCTTTCTGTCCATAGCTTTTAGCGCTTTTTGGTCCACGCTGGCGGTGATGTTATCTGAACATTACCACATGGGTAGCGCTATGGCGGGCGCGTTTGGTATCGCGGGAGCCGCCGGTGCGCTTGCTGCACCGCTGGCAGGTCATCTTGCCGATAAAGTGGGCGCAGCAAAAGTGACGCAGTTAGGTGCTTTGCTGGTAACCGTCTCTTTCGCACTGATGTTCTTGTTACCCGCCCTGCCAGTACAGGGGCAGTGGCTGCTGATTGCTCTTTCGGCGGTTGGTTTTGATCTCGGATTGCAATCCAGCCTGGTTGCCCACCAGAACCTGGTTTATAGCCTGGAGCCTCAGGCCCGGGGTCGTCTGAATGCGCTGCTGTTTACTATGGTGTTCATTGGTATGGCGCTGGGGTCGGTTCTCGGGAGTCAGGTCTATGCGCTGGCAAACTGGGAAGGAGTGGTGACGCTGGCAACCATCAGTGGTGCGCTGGCGCTGGTGATAAGACTGACGGGAAATCTGGCGATTAGTAAAACAACGGTAGCCTAAAAAAATGCCCGCTCCGGGGTGTTAAGGGAGCGGGCAGACAAACATACCCAGTTTCAAGATATGTTCAAAAAGGGTTATTACCGATTAAGCTGGAATAACGACATTCCCTGCATGTCGGTAAATGTTTTATAAGAAGCCTGAAGTGCGGCCTGCTGCATGACGTAGGACGAAATCGCCGCATTCCAGTCGACATCCACCAGGTTACTCATCTGTTGGGTTTGCCCTAACGCACGATCGGCTCCCAATGAATCCAGCGAGCTTAATTCACTAAGCTGGGTACCTAATTCTGCGCGAACGGAAAGCACGTTATTCAGTGAGTTTTTCAGGCCACGATTGGTTTTATCGATAGCTGCTGCGGCTTTCTCCTTTGCCACATCATCACCCGCAATAGGAATTTTTAGCTCTGCAATCGCGCTATCCAGCATTTTGAACAGGTTCTTTTCCTGAGTGCTACCCGGTGGTTCCGGTACGGCGTTGCTGGTCAGGTTGGCGAAGATTTTATCGCCCGTGTGACCAATGACCATGGTACGGGAAGCATCAACCTGCTGGGTCACATTTGTGGTACCGCCACTGTAGGAACCATCAGCCTGCGCAAACGGCGCGGATTCTGTTTTGTAGCCACCAAAAATATAGCGACCATTGCCATCGGTGCTGTTCGCCAGGTTCATCAGCTGATCGCGGATCCCCTGCAAATCAGTGGCCAACGATGCACGGTCATCATCACTTAATGTACCATTCCCGGCATAAACAATTTTCTCCTGCGCAGCCTGAATAGCCGTTGTTACCTGGCTCAGTACGTTCTCTTCCAGCGAGACTTTCTGCGTAGCGAATGTGCGCGCCAGCGTATACTGGCTGTTCTGCGCCTGAGCCTGAGAAAGCACGACGGCCTGCGAGGCGGCAATCGGATCGTCAGACGGGCTGATCACGCGTTTGCCGGTCGACATCTGCTCGCCGAACTTCATCCATTCAGCCTGAGAGTTAGTGATGCCACGCATATTCTGCTGGTACATCATCTGGGTGCTGATACGCATTGTGTCCCTCTCCCTTAGCGAATGTTAATCAATGCATCAAACAACGCATTCGCAGTTTGCAATACCTGTGCGTTAGCCAGGTAATACTGCTGATAACGCTGCAAATTACCGTATTCTTCGTCGAGGTTTACCCCGGAAATCGACTGTTGCTGGTTATAAAGTTGCTTGACCACATTGTTTTGCGTGGTACTGCTGGTCTTCAGCGTCGCCGTTTTGTTGCCCACGTCGCTCACCAGGGTGGCGTAAGCGTCGTTAAAGGTTTTATTACCAACAGTTTCTTTGGTTTGCAGATCCAGCAGTTTCTGACCGTTACGGTTATCGCTTGCACCTGTATCTGCAGTAGGATCCGTATTTTTCTCTGACGCCATGGCGATTTTCGACTCGTCTGTCACCTTGACTTTCATTTCTATAATGGCGTCGCTCACCGGTTTCACGGTGAAACTGTCATTCGCTTTCGCACCAGCATTAACGGTGATCTCCATCCCGTCAAAAGACATTTTCCCACCGGTGACGGTGGCTTTAAAACTGGTGTTGTCGGCAAGTCGAGTCACCTGCCAGTCTTTGCCATCAAACACAATTTTATAATCTGTTGCCTGCACGGCAGAGCTGTCCGTCATTTTGACATCAAGCGAACCAGTCCCTTTATTCTTCGTGTTGCTGAGCACTACCGGGCTGCCGATATCGAAGAAATTCTCGCCCTTATCGCCGTTGGCATCAAAACCTGCTTTATGCTGGGTGTTAAACGCATCGGCAAATGCCAGCGCCAGTTGGCCCAGCGTGTTACGCGTTTGATCCAGCTCCTGCGAACGGAAGGTGAGCAGTCCACCCAATGAACCGGTATTCAGCAATTTCTCAGGGATCTCAACCGCTCCGGCAACGCCATCTACATACGCAACGGTGGTACGCGAAGGATCGTCACTGGAGGGCACTGCCGCCAGTTGGCGCGCATTGCTGCCCTGTACCAGTGAATAACCATTCGCCATGGTTACGTTGTAAGTGCCGCCGTCCTGAACGCTGACTTCCACGCCGACAATCTGGTTCAGTTCACTGACCAGTTGGTCGCGCTGATCGAGCAAATCATTAGGGGATGCGCCAGCCCCGACACCAGTCATACGAGAAATCTGGTCGTTAAGGCTGGCGATTTGTTTAGCGTAGTTGTTGATCTGATCGACGCTGGCTTTGATAGCGGTATTAACCTGCTTATCCTGATCACGCAGATACTGATCGGTCGTTTTAAACTGATTAACCAAACCATCAGCTTTACCAATCAGCGCCTGGCGTGCCGCCGGGTCTTCAGCATTACTGACCAGAGTTTGCAGACTGGTAAAAAAATCCTGCATTGAGGTTGAAATCGAACTGGTTTTGCTGGACAGCAGGTTGTCGATTTTCGACATTTGCTCATAACGCGTCGTCAGACCGCTGCTCTGGTTTTGCGCTGCCCGTAGCTGATTGGTGATAAACGAGTCATACTCGCGCTGTACGCCAGAAACATAGACGCCATTGCCTACCCAGCCCCCCGCACCCAGCGTGCTGTTCGCTTGCGCCATAATTGTCGTTTGCCGTGTATATCCGGCGACGTTATAGCTGGAGATGTTATTACTGGCAGTGTTCAACGCGGCCTGCGCTGCGCTGAGTCCACTCATCGCGTTATTAATCAAGCTGGACATGGAGGTTCCTTGTAATCCTTCAATACTCGTTATTATCGGCAGCAGATCGGTAGACTTGAGCTATTTAAAAGAGATTATCGATGTTGGTGCTGTAAGTTTTGCTCACCTTTTCACTCATCGATTTCAACTGCTGGATCATGCTGGTTAATTTCTTCGCATAGTTAGGGTCGGTAGCGTAACCGGCATTTTGCAGGGCCTGCGCCCCTTGCTCAGCGGTTGCGGCTGCGGTCACCGCCGCATAGCGCGGGTTACGGGAAATCAGCCCGACATAATCCGACAGCGCCTCAAGGTAAGAGCTATAGACGCGGAATCTGGCTTTCACCTTTTTCGCCTCGCCGTTTTCATATTCGGTGGTGGTGATTTCGGTCGTTGGTCCCTTCCAGCTTCCCGAAGCCTTCACGCCAAAAATGTTGAAGCTCGGTTCGCCGTTTTCCCGGCGAATTTGCCGCTGGCCCCATCCGGACTCCAGCGCCGCCTGCGCCAGAATCAGATGATGCGGAACGCCGCTTTGCTGACTCGCCAGTTTTGCCGGCAGCGACAGCTGAGCGAGGAAGTCTTTACTGTCGCCCGATAGCGGCTCATCATTACTTTCCGTCGCCCTCGGGATGGCTTTGCGTACCAGTTGCGTCAGCGCCTGGTTTTGATAACTGGTCACCGTTTCCAGCGGGAACTTCATCGGCACCTGTGGCACATCATCAGCAGGTTGCGCTTGCCCTTGCGTCATCTGCTTAACCATCATTTCAGCCAGTCCCAGACCTTTACCTGCGGTCATCTGCTGCGCAATTTGTTGGTCATACATGCTGGTATACAAACGCGTTGAATCGCTGCTAAACACGCCATCTTTCGGCAACGCTTCACGCATGCTTTTCAGCATCATCTGTACGAACATCCCTTCAACCTGACGGGCCACGGGGCGAATATTCGCCGCCGGATCCTGACCCGCTTTCGCTTTCAGTTCGTTCAGTGCTTGCGCATCCCAGGCGGCGCTGGTCAGCAGTTTGCTGTCACCAATCATCAGATGATTTCCAGTTTGGCGCGTAAGCAACCCGCGCTCTGCATCGATTGCAGAATGGACATCAGATCCATCGGCGTCGCCCCCAGCGCATTCAGCGCGCGCACGACGTTGTTCAGATTGGCGCTGGAACGTACGCTTTGCAGCGAGCCGCCGCTCTGGCGCAGATCGATCTGCGTTTGTGGCGTCACCACGGTCTGTCCGCCGCCAAACGGCGTATCCGGCTGGCTGACGTTTGCCTGGCGGTTTACCGTAATCGACAAGTTACCCTGCGCCACGGCACAGCTATCCAGCGTGACTTCACGGTTCATGACCACAGATCCCGTACGCGAGTTGATAATGACTTTCGCGTCCTGCGGCGTGACGTTCACCTCCATATTCTGGATGTCGGCAAGGAAACGTACCTGCGAACTGTTGCCGCTTGGCACACGCACTTGTATGGTCCGGGCATCCAGCGCCGTTGCACTACCAAAGCCACGCGAGCGGTTGATTGTGTCGGTGATCTGCTGCGCCATAGTAAAATCTTCATTATTGAGCTGCAGATTAATGGTGTTGCCACCGCCGAACTGGCTGGGCAACTCACGTTCGATGGTCGCGCCATTGGTGATGCGTCCACCATTGAGCTGGTTAACCTGCACGCTACTGCCACCCGCAGCCGCGCCCGCACCGCCAACCAGAATATTCCCCTGCGCCAAGGCATATACCTGACTATCGACCCCTTTCAGCGGGGTCATCAGCAGCGTGCCGCCGCGCAGGCTTTTGGCGTTACCCATGGAAGAGACCACCACGTCAATGGTTTGCCCCTGGCGACCAAAAGCTGGGAACTGCGCGGTAACCATCACCGCCGCCACGTTTTTCAGCTGCATATTGGTGCCGGTTGGTACGGTGATCCCCAACTGCGACAGCATGTTATTGAGCGTTTGCGTCGTAAACGGCGTCTGTGTGGTCTGGTCACCAGTACCATCCAGCCCGACCACCAGCCCGTAACCTATCAACGAGTTTTCCCGCACGCCCTGCACGCTGGTCAGGTCACGAATACGGTCGGCATGCGCAAAGGCGGTTGCCAGTACCAGTACCATTCCAACAAGAGATTTAAACACCAGGTACCTCGCTTACATCGGCGACAAGTTAAGGAAGAAACGCTGCAACCAGCCCATATTTTGCGCTTCATTGATGTAGCCGTTGCCGACGTACTCAATACGCGCATCCGCAACCTGAGTTGACGGTACGGAGTTGCTGCCACTGATGGTGCGTGGGTTAACAACCCCGGAGAAGCGAATGAACTCAGTGCCCTGATTAATGGCGATCTGTTTTTCACCCACGACATGTAAATTGCCATTCACCAGTACCTGATCGACCGTCACGGTCAACGTACCGCTGAAGGTATTGCTGGCGTTCGCGCCGCCTTTACCGTTAAAGGTGTTCCCACCGGAGGCTTCTACGTCGGCACGTTCGTTACCAAACAGCCCTTGCAGGTAGCGCGGTACGGTATCAAAACCAAAGTTGGTCTTGCCGTCGCGGCTGGCGTTTGCTGAGGAACTTTTGCTCGCGCTGACGTTTTCCTGCAATACGATGGTCAGCGTATCGCCAATATTGCGCGGACGGCGGTCTTCGAAGAGCGGCTGATAACCGTAGTTAATCGGCTGCGCCGACTGGAAGATTGAGCCATTCGCCACCGGCGTCGGGCCTGGAACGGGTTGAGCAGACGTCGCGCCCTGCACGAGCGGCGTGGCTGGGATCCAGGCGCACCCTGTCAGTGAAACCACCAGCAGGGCTAAAATTGGGTATGGGTGAAGCGCGTATTTTCGCATTGCGGTCATCTTCAAAATCCGTGTGCCGGTGAGGCTCTCACCCCACCGGACCCCACTTTAGAGTTGCGTCAGTTTTTGCAGCATCTGATCGGTAGTCGATACCGCTTTACTGTTGATTTCGTAAGCGCGCTGAACCTGGATCATGTTTACCAGCTCTTCCGCCACGTTGACGTTAGAGGTTTCAACATACCCCTGGTACAGCAGACCCGCGCCGTTCAGCCCCGGTGTACTCTCATTTGGCGCGCCGGATGACTGCGTTTCGGTGTACAGATTCTCACCAATACTTTCCAGGCCGGTGTCGTTCATAAAGGTGGTCAGGTTAAGCTGCCCGACCTGAACAGGCGCAGCCTGACCCTGTTGGGTCACACTGACTATCCCGTCACGTCCAATGGTGATGCTGAGCGCGTTAGCCGGGATAGTGATGACAGGCTGAACCTGAAAACCACCCGCGGTCACCAGTTGACCGTTCTGATCCACCTGGAAAGAACCGTCACGGGTATAAGCTGACGTACCATCAGGCAGCATGACCTGGAAAAAGCCCTGGCCTTTAATCGCCACATCTTTACTGTTATTGGTTTGCGACAGGTTACCCTGGCTGTGTAAACGCTCGGTTGCCACCGGACGCACACCGGTACCAATCTGCAAACCGGAAGGCAGTGTGGTTTGTTCAGAAGACTGGGCGCCAGGCTGGCGAATCGTCTGATACAACAGATCTTCAAACACCGCACGTTGGCGCTTAAATCCGTTGGTGCTGACGTTTGCCAGGTTGTTGGCAATCACATCCATGTTGGTTTGCTGCGCATCCAGGCCGGTTTTGGCGATCCATAATGAACTGATCATAAAATGTCCTGTGTTAACTCATCGACAGCAGTTGGTTGGCGCGGCCCGCGTTATCATCCACGCTACTGATAATCTTCATTTGCATTTCGAAACGGCGAGCGTTGGCGATCATGTCGCTCATCGCGGCAACCGGCTTAACGTTACTGCCTTCCAGCACGCCCGACATAACGCGAATGCTGGGGTCGGCCTGTAACGTCGCACCACGGGTAGCCTGCGCGGCCTGGGTCAGACGAAACATACCGTCATCACCACGTTGCACTTCATTCCCCGTCGCCTTGACCAGTTTCAAACGCCCAACAGGCGCAACCGTATTGGCCGGATCGCCAGGGTTAAGCGCCGAGATCGTCCCGTCAGCCGCAATGGTGACTTCGGAACCTTCCGGTACGGCTATCGGCCCGGCTTCACCGATTACCGGATGCCCCTGAATAGTCAGTTCACCCGTAGGGCTTACCTGAATGGCACCATTACGGGTATACCCTTCGCTACCGTCCGCGGTTTGCACAGCCAACCAGCCATCTTGTTGCAGCGCCACGTCCAGCGGGCGGGAGGTATAGTCCATCTGGCCCGGCGTCATGTCGGCCCCTGGCGTGGAGGCCACTACCAGCGTACGCGTCGGTAAAGACAATCCTTCTACAGGAACCGCACGCAGCGCATTGAGCTGCGCACGAAACCCTGGCGTGGAGGCGTTTGCCAGGTTGCTGGCCGTCACCGCCTGTTGATTCAGCGTCTGACTGGCCGCGCCCATAGCGGTATAAATTGCGTGATCCATTAAGCCATCCCGTCAGGCGCTTAGCGCAGGTTGACCAGCGTGTTGAGGATCTGATCCTGGGTTTTGATAGTCTGCGCGTTCGACTGATAGTTACGCTGAGCGACGATCATATTCACCAGTTCTTTACTCAAATCCACGTTTGATGCTTCCAGCGCACCGTTGGTCAGTTTGCCGAAGTTACCTTCGCCTGCGGTACCCAGCAGCGCCACGCCAGAAGCCTGTGTAGCAGCCCAGACGTTGTCGCCCTGAGACGCCAGCCCCTCGTTGTTGGCAAAGTTTGCCAGCACGATCTGGCCCAGTACCTGTTGCTGTTCGTTGGAGTAATTACCGACCACGGTACCGTCATTGTTAATCTGATAGCTGACCAGATCGCCCGGCTTGTAGCCGTTCTGATTCGTGGCGACGATGTTGTTGGCGCCGGTGTTCTGCTGCATGGAGTTCAGGAAGCTCAGGGAGAATTTTGCGGTATCTGCACCGTTAATCTGCCCTGTTTCGATGTTGATGTCCGTTGCTCCTGGCGTACCAGTTGCCGTGGCGCTAATCCCTAAAAACGCACCATTGTTGTTAAACTTCATAAACCCGGCTGGTTTTGCAGCTTCGCCAGTTGAAGCATCCTGAGTATGAATTTCCCAGGTGTTGCTCTCTGCGTTTTTGACATAAAAAATGTTCATGTCATGGGCGTTACCCTGGCTATCGAAAACGGTAACGGTGCCTTTTTTGTTGTAGGAGTCCGCGTCGCTTGGACTAAACGGAGTTTTGGTTGGCACCTTGTCAGTGGAATTCAGGTTGATCTGCATTGACGCGGTAGTCGTGGTTTTCGCCGCCATCAGCGTATTCGGAATAGTGATCGGCGCCGGGTTAGCACCTTGCTGTATTGTCGGCGGTGTACCGGTAGCAGGATAACCTGTCAGTTGCAGCCCCTGCATGTTGACGATATTGCGGTTTTCATCGAGCTTGAACTGACCGTTACGGCTGTAGAATACAGAGCCGTTGCTGTCTACCATGCGGAAAAATCCGTTCTGGCTGATAGCCACATCCAGTCCGCGTCCGGTGTTGGTGGTAGTACCATCGGTAAAATCCTGGGTAATACCCGCAACTTTAACCCCCAGTCCCACTTTAGAACCGGCGAACATATCGGCAAAAGAAGCCGTACCAGATTTAAAACCGTAGGTAGCGGAGTTGGCGATGTTATTACCAATGACATCGAGGTTGGTCGCTGCAGCGTTCAGACCGCTGACCGCTTGAGAAAAGGCCATGACTTACTCCTGATAAGTGTGTGGGCTTAGATTATTTGCCGTACTTCGTCGAGGGTGGTGGTTCCATAGGTGCCCAGGTCCAGCGTATTACCGCCGTTACTGCGAATAACACCCTGCACCAGCGCAAACTGAAGCGGCTGCGCCACCAGTTGCGTTCCGCCATTGCTGGCAGCAATTGAGACGTTATAAGAACCGCTTGGCGCATCCGTGCCATCGGTCATGGTGCCGTCCCAGGTAAAGGTATGAACACCGGCTTTCAAGCCGCCGATATCAATAGTGCGTATCACTTTGCCGTCTTTATCGGTAATCGTTGCGGTGACCTTATCTGCCGGCTGTTGCAGCTCAACGCCAAACGGCGTCGTGGTCGTTTTCGCACCCTCTTCCGTACCTTTACCGGTCAGGATGGTGGTGCCGGGGATCATGACACCATGGCCAATCAGCGTACTGGCCTGCAGCGACTGACTGTTATCGATCTGCCCGGAAATAGACCCCAGCGTGGTGTTCAGTTTCTCAATCCCACTTACGGTACTGATTTGCGCCAGTTGGGTGGTCAGTTCGTTGTTTTGCAGCGGATTGGTTGGGTCCTGGTTTTTCAACTGTGCGACCAGCAGCGTCAGAAAACTGCTTTGCAGGTCAGCGGCATTACTGCCCGTCAGGGAGCTATTCCCGGTGGCGGCTTTAACGCCTGTATTGCTCGGGTCATTCATGGTTACAGCAATAGACATATGCGCCTCCTTTACTGGCCTAACGTAAGCGTTTTGAGCATCAAGCTTTTCACGGTGTTGAGCACTTCGACGTTTGCCTGGTAGCTACGCGAGGCTGACATGGTGTTAACCATCTCGCCGACGACGTCCACATTCGGCATTTTTACGTAGCCGTTCGCATCGGCCAGCGGGTTACCCGGCTCATAGACCAGCTTATCCGGCGCCTGGCTTTCAATAACGTCAGCCACTTTTACGCCGCCTGTAGCTGCACCTGGCGCGGCATCAACCTGAAAAACAACCTGCTTGGCGCGATACGGCTGGCCATCGGGTCCGGTGACGCTATCCGCATTCGCCATGTTGCTGGCCGCCACGTTCAGACGCTTAGACTGCGCCGTCAGCGCAGAGCCTGCGATATCAAAAATATTTAACAGCGCCACGAATTAGTTCCCTCCTTGCAGCACGTTCATCATGCCTTTGATTTGTCCACCCAGCGCGGTCAGCCCCATTTGATATTTGAGGCTATTGTCGGCAAATTGCGTACGCTCCCGGTCCATATCCACCGTATTGCCATCCAGAGACGGCTGGTCAGGAATGCGATAGAGCAATTCCGTAGCGGGAGCAGAAGCGGTTTGGGCCGGAATATGTTGTGCAGAGGTCAGCGTCAACGAGACGCCGCCGGTTTGTTCCCGTCCACGCACCATGACTTTTTTCAATTCACTGGCGAAATCCAGATCGCGCGCCTGATACCCCGGCGTGTCGGCATTGGCAATGTTGGCCGCCAATATTTCCTGGCGCTGGGCGCGCAAATTCAGCGCTTCCTGTTGAAAACGTAAGGCGGCGTCGAGCTTATCGAGCATATCTCCTCCGCAAATGACAAAATTCAGCCGACAGCTTAAATCCCATTACGCGCGCGTTATCGCCGGAATAAACGCAAAATGCGTCGCTATTTGTTGCGTTGATGACTGCGTCACACAGGTAAAATCCTGCCACTACCTGAAAAAGCGCGAGGTTTTGATGCAAACGTTTAAACGTGGAATAGTTGTGGCAGCACTGCTGTTCAGCCCTATGACGCTGGCGCAAGACCTGAATTCACAGCTGACGACATGGTTTTCCCAACGTCTGGCCGGATTTAGCGATGAGGTGGTCGTCACTATCCGTACGTCGCCTAACCTATTGCCCAGTTGCGAACAACCCGCATTAAGCGTGTCAGGCAACGCGAAACTGTGGGGGAATGTGAACGTGCTGGCCCGCTGCGCCAACGAGAAACGTTATCTGCAGGTGAATGTGCAGGCCACGGGAAACTATGTGGTTGCCGCCGCGCCCGTCGCTCGGGGCAGCGCGCTAACCTCGGCCAGCGTGACGTTAAAGCGAGGTCGGCTGGACCAACTGCCGCCGCGCGCCGTGTTAGATTTGAATCAGGTGCAGGACGCGGTGAGTCTACGCGATCTGGTTCCAGGTCAGCCGATACAGCTTTCAATGTTGCGCCAGGCCTGGCGGATCAAAGCCGGTCAACGCGTACTGGTTATCGCCAACGGCGATGGTTTTCGGGTGAATGCCGAAGGTAAAGCACTGAACAATGCCGCCGTCGCACAGAATGCGCGAGTGCGGATGATTTCAGGCCAGGTGGTGAGCGGCATCGTCGATTCTGATGGGAATATTCTTATTAACCTATAATAGGTTAAAGATTTTTTAGCGTGTGCCGATAGATAAACAACCAATGATTACAGCGGGCCGCTATAGCGTAACCCCTCGATGAGGATAAACAAAATGAGCATTGATCGTACCTCACCATTGAAGCCAGTCAGTACCGTTCAGCCACGTGAAACCAGCGATGCGCCGGTACAAAAAGCGCGGAAGGAAAAAACCACCGCGACAAACAGCACCAGCGTCATGCTGAGCGACGCCCAGGCCAAACTGATGCAGCCCGGCACCAATGACATCAATATGGAACGCGTCGAAGCATTGAAAACTGCGATCCGTAACGGTGAGCTGAAGATGGACACTGGAAAAATTGCCGACTCGCTGATCCGCGAGGCGCAGAGCTACTTACAGAGTAAATAAAGTATGACTCGTTTGTCAGAAATACTTGATCAGATGACAACCGTCCTCAATGACCTGAAAACGGTAATGGATGCTGAGCAGCAGCAGCTCTCCGCAGGATATATCAACGGTAGCCAGCTACAGCGTATTACAGAAGAAAAAAGCTCTTTGCTGGCAACCCTTGATTATCTGGAGCAGCAACGCCGTCTGGAGCATGACGCCACGCGCAGCGCCAACGATGAGATTGCTGAACGCTGGCAGACGATCACCCAAAAAACGCAGCATTTGCGTGACCTCAACCAGCACAACGGTTGGCTGTTGGAAGGGCAGATTGAGCGCAATCAACAAGCGATACAAGTGCTGAAACCGCACCAGGAACCGGCGCTGTATGGCGCAAACGGTCAAACTTCTGCTGCGCACCGCGGCGGGAAAAAATTCTCTATTTAATGCCAGCCTGATCGTTCGCAGCTTTCAGGCCAGCGCGTTCTGCAGGCCGGATACGGCATAACGCCGCCATCCGGCAATGATCTGTTACGCCGTCCGGCGCACAAACTCTTTCACTTTAAAGCCCAACACAGCAAGTGCGGCGAAGTAAGCTGCAATCCCAGCCACCACGACGGCCATCAGACGCAGTAAACGCCACAACATCGTTCCCTGCGACCAGTCCGGCATGATATAGAGCATTCCGAACAGCACCGCTGACATCACCAGTACGGAAATCACCAGACGCGCCAGGAACCAGGCCCAGCCCGGTTGCGGAGTAAAGATTTTCTGTTTACGCAGTTGCCAGTAAAGCAGTGAAGCGTTCAGACATGCCGCCAGACCAATCGACAGCGACAGCCCGGCATGCTTCAGCGGCCCGATAAACGCCAGGTTCATCACCTGAGTCATAATCAGCGTCACAATCGCAATTTTCACCGGCGTTTTAATATCCTGGCGCGAGTAAAAACCAGGGGCCAGAACTTTCACCACGATCAAACCAATCAAACCGACCGAGTATGCCACCAGCGCGCGCTGGGTCATGGCGGCATCAAAGGCGGTAAATTTACCGTACTGGAACAGAGAAACCGTCAGCGGTTTAGCCAAAATGCCCAATGCCACGGCGCTGGGTAATGCCAGCAGAAAACACAGACGCAGCCCCCAGTCCATCAGACGACAATACTCATCATGATTCCCGCTGGAAAAGCTTTTGGACAGCGATGGCAGCAGAATGGTCCCCAGCGCCACGCCAAGCACGCCGGACGGAAACTCCATCAGACGATCGGCATAGTACATCCATGAAACCGAGCCGGAGGCCAGAAACGAGGCGAATATGGTATTGATGATCAGTGAAATCTGGCTGACGGAAACCCCGAGTATCGCCGGCCCCATTTGCTTGACGACGCGCATCGCCCCCGCATCGCGGAAGTTCACGCGGGGCAGCACCAGCATGCCAATTTTCTTCAGATGTGGCAGTTGATAAACCAGCTGCAGCACGCCACCAACGGTCACGGCCCACGCCAGCGCCAGCACCGGAGGATTAAAATAAGGCGCGGCAAACAGCGCAAAACCGATCATGCTGATATTCAAAAAGGTCGGCGCAAACGCCGGAATAGAAAAGCGGTTCCAGGTGTTAAGGATTGCGCCGACCAGCGAGGCCAGTGAAATCAGCAGGATATAAGGAAAGGTGATCCGCAGCAGTTGGGTAGTCAACGCAAATTTGTCAGCGGTGTCGGCAAACCCAGGTGCAGTGACTAAAATCACCCACGGCGCAGCCAGCATCCCGGCAACCGTCACCACGGCCAGCGCCAGCGTCAGCAGCCCGGATACATAGGCAACAAACACGCGGGTAGCATCTTCACCCTGCTTACTTTTGTATTCAGCCAGAATAGGCACAAACGCCTGAGAAAATGCGCCTTCAGCAAAAATTCGGCGCAGCAGGTTTGGAAGTTTGAAGGCCACAAAAAAGGCATCGGTCGCCATCCCTGCGCCAAAGATTCTGGCGACAATCGCATCACGCGCAAAACCCAGCACACGTGAAAACATCGTCATCGAGCTGACGGCTGCCAGCGACTTTAATAAATTCATCTATGTTGTATTCCAGACCCTGAGGCAAATCCCCGTATAACCAACATCGCCATCCGGCAATGTCACTGTGCCTGATGGCGACGCCGCAGCGTCTTATCAGGCCTACAAGCCAGCCTATGGTTGAAAAGAGGTGTTATTTTGAGTTGGCATATAGTACCTGGATTACAATGAATTACTACCGCCAGTTGTTACAGGGGGTTATTCAGCCATCGCCTCCCGCCATAGCTTTTCGACAACACGCTGGGCCAGTAGCGCCTGCTCGCCTGCCGTCTGAGGAACCGTCTGATTTTGCACACACTCAATGAAATGCCGCGCACATCCGGCAAAACCTCGCTGTTCTAAGGTCGTTTGCCAGCCTGCTATCGGCTTGTGTACAACACCTTGCCCGCGTTCTTCCCGCCATTCCCGCATATCCGTGACGTCAATCAGGCCCCCATCGGTCACCGCCTGAACGCTCTCACGCTGGCTACCGGCCCGGCGATGCATGCTGGTTGTAATCTGTAGCTGATCGACAGAAAAATGGTGCTCGGCATAAAGCATTGCGCCAGAGTCATTAGTCAGCAGAGTGCCGCTATTTAACTGCGCGTTCCCGCCCGCCAGCCACAGCGCGGTATCGACCACGTGCAGATAATCGTCCAGCAGGGTGAAACGCAGGTCATGCGGTCCCACGCTGTCCGAACGATGCTTATCCATACGTACAGACGCTGCATTGCCCAGATGCGCCTTAAGATCCTGATACAGTGGCGCAAATCGGCGGTTAAAGCCGACCATCAACGTCAGTTTTTTCCGCGCGGCCAGCTCGACCAGTTGTTCAGCCTCACGCAGGTTTTCTGCCAGCGGTTTATCCACACACACATGGACCCCGGCATTCAGGAGTTCACTGACTACCGCAAAGTGCGTCGCGGTGCTGGAATGGACGAAAACCGCGTCGCAGGTTTTCGCCAGATTCACCAGGGAGTCAACGTAGGGTATGCGCCAGGTCTCACAGACACGCAGCGCTTTTTCCTGCGAAGGCGAAAACGCGCCTTGCAGCGTCCAGTCAGCGGAACTGCCCAGTACGGGCAGCCAGGCTTTTTGTGCAATGCCACCCAGACCGACAACGCCGATACGTAATTTATTCACGTTAGTCTCCCAGGTGCGCCAACAAAGAATCCAGCCGCTGCTTAAGTTCCGCGACTTCTGTTTCCAGGGCTTCAACGCGCGCCTGCAGATCGCCAGACGCAACCGGGAGTTCATCTGCCGCAGCGATGGGCTCATCAACATCACCGCAAAACAGGTGCATATAGCGACTTTCACGTTTACCCGGCTCGCGCGCCAGACGGATCACATAAGGACCATCTTCACGGGTCGCCAGTTTTTCCAGCGTCGACTCCACTTCAGCCATATCGCTGAATTCGTACATTCGCGATGCACGGCTTCGCAGTTCGCCCGGCGTTTGCGCGCCACGCAGCAACAGCGTGGTAACCAGCGCCACCTCGCCCGCACTGAGTTTCAGATTGCCAAATTCAGAGTTGCAGAAACGCTGCTCATATTTCGTGACGCGATTTCCAAAGCCGCTCACCGTACGCAGAAAATGCCGCTT
Source organism: Citrobacter sp. TBCS-15 (assembly GCF_005280815.1). Lineage (NCBI taxonomy): Bacteria > Pseudomonadati > Pseudomonadota > Gammaproteobacteria > Enterobacterales > Enterobacteriaceae > Citrobacter > Citrobacter sp. TBCS-15. Next base: position 778,171 of record NZ_SZWK01000102.1, read on the forward strand.
CACCAGGTTATCAAGCTGATCCTGCACTTCCGATTCCGATAGATTCATCACCGGTTCACGATTCGTTTTTTGATTGCAGGCGGTGACGACGCCATTGACAGAAAGCGGATATTGTTCCGGCGTGGTGACCTGTTTCTCTAACAAACAGCCAATCACGCGTGCTTCGGTGGCGGTTAATTCGTATTTCATCGTTTTCTCCATTACTCAGGCTAACCTGAAACTTAGCGGCCAGGGGTCCATTCTGATGTGGTCAACGCCGTCAGCACGTGATCGCGCCACTGCCCGTCAATCAGCAGGTAATCTTTGGCATACCCTTCTTTTTCAAAACCCAGCCGCGCCAGCAAGTCACCACTACGTTTATTGTGTGGCATATAGTTCGCCATAATGCGGTGAATATGCTGCGTGCGCTGCATATAACGAATGGCCGAGGTTAAGGCTTCGTACATCAGCCCCTGCCCCTGCCACTTTTGCGCAATGGAATAGCCGAGATAACAGGCGTGGAAAGATCCCCGCACTACGTTCGAGAAATTCGCGACGCCGATAATCTCTTTTTCTTCCGGATCGAGCAGCGCAAAATAATACGCGGTGCCTTGTTTATGAAACTCAGAGATCATACTCAGACGCGCCTGCCAGCCGGAGGGATAACAGTGGCTTTCATCGCGAATAGGTTCCCAGGGTTTTAAGAAATGACGATTTTCTGCGTAATAATCTGCCAGACGCCAGGCATCACGCTCGTGCACCAAACGCACGACCAGGCGGTCCGTGGTTAAGCGCACTTTTGGCACGTTACTGCGATAGCCAAACATTCTATACCTACTCCTTCCCGTAACGTCTTCAATACGCTATTCGCGATACTATACCTGTGCAAATATGCCCTTTGAAAAGAGCAAATTGCCATTTTTTGAATTATTCACACATTTTGATGAAAACTCTCTATCAAGACGGACTTTTGATAAAAAAATATTGTCCCGCCAAGGGTGGGAAAAGCGATGACGACACCGCAGAATAGGAGGTGCTTATCTTTTAAACTCTAACCAGAGTGACGAGTTTTTCCCGGGAGGGGAAATGTCGCAAGTCTCGCAGGCAAGGAACCTGGGTAAATACTTCCTTCTCATCGATAATATGCTGGTCGTGCTGGGTTTCTTCGTCGTTTTCCCGCTGATCTCAATTCGCTTCGTCGACCAAATGGGCTGGGCTGCCGTTATGGTCGGGATCGCGTTAGGATTGCGTCAATTTATTCAGCAGGGTCTGGGTATTTTTGGCGGCGCTATTGCTGACCGTTTCGGCGCAAAACCAATGATCGTCACCGGTATGCTGATGCGCGCCGCCGGGTTCGCCACCATGGGTATTGCCCACGAGCCGTGGCTGCTATGGTTTTCCTGTTTTCTCTCCGGATTGGGCGGCACGCTGTTCGACCCTCCCCGCTCGGCGCTGGTGGTCAAACTGATCCGCCCGGAAAAGCGCGGGCGTTTTTTCTCTATCCTGATGATGCAGGATAGCGCAGGCGCCGTGGTTGGCGCATTACTTGGCAGTTGGCTGCTACAGTACGATTTTCGCCTGGTCTGCGCGACAGGAGCCATTTTGTTTGTTCTGTGCGCGGCGTTTAACGCCTGGCTACTCCCGGCATGGAAATTGTCGACGGTGAAAATTCCGGTGCGCGAAGGGATGGGCCACGTGATGCATGACAAACGTTTTGTCACCTATGTTCTGACGCTGGCGGGTTATTACATGCTGGCGGTACAGGTGATGTTAATGCTGCCAATCATGGTGAACGACATCGCTGGCTCGCCTGCCGCGGTGAAATGGATGTATGCCATCGAAGCATGCCTCTCGTTAACGCTGCTCTACCCGATTGCCCGCTGGAGTGAAAAACGTTTTCGCCTTGAACATCGCCTGATGGCCGGTCTGCTGGTAATGTCTCTCAGCATGATGCCCATCGGTCTGGTCGGCAATCTACAGCAGCTATTCACGCTGATCTGCACCTTCTATATTGGCTCGATCATCGCCGAACCGGCGCGTGAGACCCTGAGCGCCTCGCTGGCCAATGCACGGGCTCGAGGAAGTTACATGGGCTTCAGCCGACTGGGCCTCGCCATCGGCGGCGCAATTGGTTATGTCGGCGGCGGCTGGCTGTTTGATATGGGCAAAGCCCTGGCGCAGCCTGAATTGCCATGGATGATGCTCGGTATTATCGGCTTCATCACCTTCCTGGCTTTGGGCTGGCAATTCAGCCACAAACGCCCAACGCGCGGCATGCTGGAACCCGACGCCTGATAGCTAATCCGACGCTCGGGCACTTTTCAGTTTTTTCTGCTGGTGCCCGGGGCGCTGGTACTCGATGATGCTTTGTGTCACGATTACGCCACAAGCATCATGTTGAGGAACCCCATGAAAAAGCTTTTTTTTGCCGCTGCACTGATTGTCGGCGGCCTGTTGGTTGGTTGTAATCAACTTACGCAATACACGGTTAGCGAGCAAGAGATTAATCAGGCGCTGGCGAAGCATAATAACTTTTCAAAAGATATCGGTTTGCCCGGCGTTGCTGAAGCACACATCGTACTGAGCAATCTGGCCAGTCAGATAGGGCGTGAAGAGCCTAATAAAGTGACTCTGACGGGTGATGCCAACCTGGACATGAATTCCCTGTTTGGCAGTCAGAAAGCCACCATGAAGCTGAAGCTCAAAGCCTTACCGGTCTTCAATAAAGAGAAAGGCGCGATTTATTTGCAAGAGATGGAAGTCGTGGACGCGACCGTGACACCAGAAAAAATGCAGTCGGTACTGCAAACGCTGATGCCGTATTTAAACCAATCGCTGCGTAATTACTTTAACCAACAACCTGCCTACATTCTGCAGGATGACAGCAGCCAGGGTGAAGCGCTGGCGAAAAAACTGGCGAAAGGTATAGAAGTGAAACCGGGCGAAATCATTATCCCCTTCACCGACTAATAAACCAGAGGGCGCTGATGCGCCCTTTTTTTTCGTGCAAACGAAAACGTTTCCGCTTATCCTTTGTTTCCGGCAAAAAAGACAATCCTCAGCCGGAGCATATTGATGACTGCACCATCCCAGGTTTTAAAGATCCGCCGCCCAGACGACTGGCATCTTCACTTTCGCGATGGCGACATGTTAAAAACTGTCGTGCCCTATACCAGTGAAATTTACGGCCGCGCCATTGTCATGCCGAACCTGGCACCGCCCGTCACCACAGTAGATGCAGCTATCGCTTATCGCCAACGCATTCTTGACGCGGTACCTGCCGGACACGACTTCACACCTTTAATGACCTGCTACTTAACGGATACGCTGGATCCCAATGAGCTGGAGCGTGGTTTCAACGAAGGCGTGTTCACCGCCGCGAAACTCTACCCGGCTAATGCCACCACCAACTCAACGCATGGCGTAACCTCTATTGACGCCATCATGCCGGTGCTGGAACGGATGGAAAAATTGGGTATGCCGCTGTTGGTGCATGGTGAAGTGACGCATGCGGATATTGATATTTTCGATCGCGAAGCACGCTTTATTGAGACAGTGATGGAACCGCTGCGTCAGCGTTTGACTGCGCTGAAAGTGGTGTTTGAACATATCACCACTAAAGATGCTGCCGAATATGTGCGCGACGGTAACGAGCTTCTCGCCGCCACTATTACGCCACAGCATTTAATGTTTAACCGCAACCACATGCTGGTCGGCGGCATTCGCCCGCACCTGTATTGTCTGCCAATCCTTAAACGTAACGTCCACCAACAGGCGCTGCGTGAACTGGTCGCCAGCGGATTTAGCCGTGCATTCCTTGGTACCGACTCAGCGCCACATGCGCGTCATCGCAAAGAATCCAGTTGCGGCTGTGCCGGGTGTTTTAACGCCCCGACCGCGCTGGGCAGCTATGCCACCGTATTTGAAGAGATGAATGCGCTGAGCCATTTTGAAGCCTTCTGCTCACTCAATGGCCCGCAATTCTATGGTCTGCCGGTGAATGAGACTTTTATTGAGCTTGAACGCGTGGAGCACCATGTCCCGGAGAGCATTGCGCTGGCAGATGACACACTGGTGCCTTTCCTGGGTGGCGAAACGGTACACTGGTCAGTAAAAAGCTAAAAAAAGTGTAGCCAACTGATTTGAATAACTGTATAAATAAACAGTATATTCAACAGGGGGCTATTATGCGTATTGAAGTCACTATTGCCAAAACTTCACCTTTGCCTGCCGGTGCGATTGACGCACTGGCAGGTGAACTCTCCCGTCGTATTCATCATCATTTTCCGGATAACGAAGGTAACGTTACTGTCCGTTATGCCGGGGCTAACAATCTGTCGGTAATTGGCGCGACCAAAGAGGATAAAGAACGCATCAGCGAGATCCTGCAGGAGACCTGGGAAAGCGCGGATGACTGGTTTATCAACGAATAAATAATGATATGCAGTGATGTTTGTTTGCCGGGTCGCCCCGGCTTTTTTATACGCACAGTTTTTAAAACAAATGCAGATTCAACCTTGCCGGCATTTAATTTAATATTAATTTCCTGGTCATCTTTTAACCAGAACAACAAAATAATTGTGCAACTTGCTAAAAAAAAATGAATGACATGTTGTTTTATTAGTCAGATAACGCTGAAAACCAAAAATTTATGCGCAGCCCTCTTTAAATTTTCAATGAATACCCTTATTTATTGATATACTGAAGTTGCTTCAGAAAAAAAATGCATTGAACCTCGAAAACCGTTGTCTAGTAACACGAATTAGGGGGCATGATGGAAAAGAATAATGAAGTCATTCAGACTCATCCGCTTGTAGGATGGGACATCAGCACCGTTGATAGCTACGATGCGCTGATGCTGCGTTTGCACTACCAGACCCCGAATCGACCGGACCCGGATGGGACTGAAGTTGGACAAACGCTCTGGTTAACCACTGATGTTGCCAGGCAATTTATTTCGATATTAGAAGCAGGAATCGCCAAAATTGAATCCGGCGATTACCAGGTAAATGAGTATCAGCGCCATTAAATCTGATACATCCAACCATCAAAAGGCACCTTAACGGTGCCTTTCTTATTTCCAGGTTGAATATTCCGGGTCAGTTATTTACCCTGCTACTATCGCGATTGCAGAGAGAAGCGGATGAAATACGACTTAATCATTATTGGCAGCGGTTCCGTGGGTGCCGCAGCCGGATACTATGCCACTCGCGCCGGTCTGAACGTTCTGATGATCGATGCACATATGCCACCGCATCAACAGGGTAGCCACCACGGCGACACACGATTAATTCGTCATGCATATGGCGAAGGTGAAAAATACGTTCCGCTAGTGCTGCGCGCGCAGACATTGTGGGATGAACTTTCGACCCAAAATGAAGAACCGATTTTTGTTCGCTCCGGTGTGATCAACCTAGGTCCGGCTGATTCAACCTTCTTAGCTACCGCAGCGCAAAGCGCGAAACAGTGGCAACTCAACGTCGAACATCTTGATGCCGCCGCCATCATGGCTCGCTGGCCCGAGATTCGCGTACCTGAAAATTATATTGGTCTGTTTGAAGCTGAGTCAGGCTTTTTGCGTAGTGAGTTAGCGATTAAAACCTGGATCCGCCTGGCTGAAGAAGCGGGCTGCGCACAGCTGTTTAAATGCCCGGTCACGGCTATTCATCATAGTGATGATGGCGTCACGGTAGAAACCGCCGACGGTGACTACCACGCCAAAAAAGCCCTGGTCAGTGCCGGGACATGGGTGCAGGCATTAGTACCGGAACTGCCGATACAGCCAGTGCGCAAAGTGTTCGCATGGTATCAGGCCGATGGGCGCTACAGCGTTAAAAATAACTTCCCGGCCTTTACCGGCGAATTACCAAATGGCGATCAGTTCTACGGTTTTCCGGCAGAAAACGATGAACTAAAAATTGGTAAGCACAACGGCGGACAGGCAATTCACGCTGCCGAAGAGCGCAAGCCGTTTGCTGCGGTGGCCAGCGATGGCTCCGAAGCCTTCCCATTCCTGCGTACAGTTCTGCCAGGCATTGGCTGTTGTCTGCACGGTGCATCCTGCACTTACGATAATTCGCCGGATGAAGACTTTATCATTGATACGCTACCTGAGCATGACAATACCCTGATCATCACCGGTCTGAGCGGGCATGGTTTTAAGTTTGCCTCCGTACTGGGGGAAATCGCAGCAGATTTTGCGCAGGACAAAGCGCCAGCCTTTGACCTGACGCCATTCAGGTTGAGTCGCTTTAAGTAATAATGCATTAATGGCCTCATGGTGAGGCCATTTTTAATGACAGGAATAACATTGATGCGGCGCATCTTTCATTATCTGGTAAATAATATTCGTGAGCATCTTATGCTTTACATTATTTTATGGTCGCTGCTGGCAATTATGGATGTGATATATATTATGTTTTTCTGATCGTATCTCGCTGACATTAATTGACAAAAACTGATAATTACTTAATTTTCATTGCAATAAACTGAAAAAGAAAAACCCCATTCGCACCGTGTAATAAAGCCATCCCCTCGCACATTCTCTCTAATCATTTGATGATTATGTTCATACTCAATCAATTTAATTGATTTAAAAATAAATATCATCACCATTGTTATTTATTAGTTGCATTAATGTCTTTTACACGCCATTTTTATTCACTCCTGAAATATTCCGCGGTGTTCTTATGCAATACACTAATAGTCCACAGCGCTATGGCGTGGTGTCAGTCGCGTTACATTGGCTGGTTGCGATTGCTGTATATGGCATGTTTGCGTTGGGTTTATGGATGGTCACGCTCAGCTATTACGATGGCTGGTATCACCAGGCCCCTGAACTGCATAAAAGCATCGGAATCCTGCTCATGATGGGGCTGGTCATCCGCGTTGTCTGGCGGTTGTTCTCCCCTCCTCCTGCTGCGCTGACAAGCTATTCCCGCTTAACCCGCATCGCAGCGGCAATGGGCCACCTTACACTGTACGCCCTGCTCTTTTCGATTGTTATCAGCGGTTATCTGATCTCGACCGCAGATGGCAAAGCGATAAGCGTATTTGGTTGGTTCGATATTCCCGCCACTCTTGCCAACGCGGGCGCTCAGGCCGATCTTGCCGGCAGCTTGCACCTGTGGCTTGCATGGAGCGTGGTGGTTTTATCGCTTCTTCATGGGCTTATGGCCCTGAAACATCACTTTATCGATCACGACGATACCCTGAAGCGCATGTTGGGAAAATCGTCATCTGACTATGGAGCTTAAAATGAAAAAAAACCTGCTGGGATTGACACTCGCCTCTCTGTTATTCACGGCCGGCTCAGCCATGGCGGCAGATTACAAAATTGACAAAGAGGGACAGCATGCCTTTGTTAATTTCCGTATTCAGCACCTGGGTTACAGCTGGTTGTATGGCACGTTTAAAGATTTCGACGGTACATTCACCTTTGATGAAAAAAATCCTGCTGCCGATAAGGTCAACGTCACCATCAACACCAACAGTGTTGACACCAATCACGCCGAACGTGACAAACACCTGCGCAGCGCAGAGTTCCTTAACGTGGCCAAATTCCCGCAGGCGACCTTTAGCTCCACCAGCGTGAAGAAAGAGGGGAACGACCTCGATATCACCGGTAATCTGACCCTGAACGGCGTCACCAAACCGGTTACACTGGATGCGAAACTGATCGGTCAGGGTGGCGATCCATGGGGTGGCACGCGCGCCGGTTTTGAAGCGCAAGGCAAAATTAAGCTGAAGGACTTCAACATCACCACCGATCTCGGCCCTGCTTCGCAGGAAGTCGATTTAATCATCTCAGTGGAAGGTGTGCAGCAGAAGTAACGTATGAGTGTTGCCGGATGAGGTGACAGCCATCATCCGGCAAAATTTTATTGCGCGGGATCCGGAATACCCAGTTTGGTATTCAGACGACCGCGGGATTTATTAAAGATTTTGTTGCCATTTTCACGCCCGGCGCGACGACGTCGTTGCTCTTCTTCTGGCAACTCACTCTCTTCGCAGCACAGCTCACTGCAGCAGCCTTTATACTGCTGCGCGCAAGCCGGGCACTGAATAAACAGCAGATGGCAGCCATCATTTTTACAATTAGTGTGGCTGTCGCATGCGGTTCCGCACTGATGACAATGCGCGATAACATCTTCAGAGATCCTTTCGCCCATACGCTCATCAAAAACGAAATTTTTGCCGATGAAACGTACCGGAAGCCCCTGTTCACGCGCCTTGCGGGCATATTCAATAATACCCCCCTCAATGTGCCAGACTTTGCTAAATCCGTTGTGCTTCATCCAGGCGCTGGCCTTCTCACAGCGGATCCCGCCCGTGCAGTACATAACGATCTTTTTATCTTTATGCTCCTGCATCATTTCAACCGCTTTCGGCAACTGGTCACGGAACGTGTCTGCCGGGATCTCCAGCGCATTCTCGAAGTGCCCCACTTCATATTCATAGTGGTTGCGCATATCAATGAATACCGCGTCAGGGTCGTCCAACATGGCGTTCACTTCAGCCGCCTTCAGGTAGTCACCCACGTCGCTGGCGTTAAAGTCAGGATCATCAATCCCATCCGCCACAATGCGTTCGCGAACTTTCATGCGTAGCACCCAGAATGATTTTCCGTCATCGTCCAGGGCGATATTAAGGCGTAATCCATCCAGGGCAGGATCGAACGCATACAGCTGTTGGCGGAATGCATCCACGTTGCTTTGCGGCACGCTAATTTGCGCGTTAATGCCTTCATGGGCAAGATATACACGCCCGAACACATTCAACGCAGTGAACAGTTGGTACAGCGCATCACGCGTATGTTGCGGGTCATCGATGGTGAAATATTTATAAAACGAGATCGTCGTGCGCGGCTCAGTCTCGGCCAGCATTTTGGCTTTGAGCGCGTCGTTCGAAATGCGGTTGTGTAACACTGGCATGGTGTACGTATCCTGCAAATTGGGAGTAAATGAAAATCGGCGGCATCATAAAGCAAATATCGCCAATTTACATCCACACATTTTACGCTACATTTCATACTTCACGATAAAAACACAACAACAATTGCCGATTTAATCACCGTTCTCCCGTCACAAATTTTTGATACGCGCGAAAAAATGCGACAATACAGGGAATTGGTCGTTTGAAGACAGGATAGACATGACGAATTTACCCAAGTTTTCGGCTGCACTACTGCATCCACGTTATTGGTTAACCTGGCTGGGTATTGGCATCCTTTGGTTAATCGTGCAGTTACCCTACCCGGTACTTTATAAGTTGGGCTGTGCATTAGGTCGTCTGGCGTTACGTTTGATGAAACGCCGGGCAAAAATCGTTTCACGTAATCTGGAGCTGTGCTTCCCGCAGATGAGTGAGCAGGAACGCCAGCAGATGGTCGTCAGGAACTTCGAGTCCGTCGGCATGGGCGTGATGGAAACCGGGATGGCCTGGTTTTGGTCCGATAAGCGCATTTCACGCTGGACAGAAGTGATTGGTATGGAACATATCCGTGACGTTCAGGCGCAAAAGCGGGGGATCCTGTTAGTCGGCCTACACTTTCTGACCCTGGAACTGGGTGCGCGTCAGTTTGGTTTGCAGGAGCCAGGTATCGGTGTGTATCGTCCTAATGACAACCCACTGCTCGACTGGTTACAGACCTGGGGCCGCATGCGCTCTAATAAATCAATGCTTGATCGTAAAGACCTGAAAGGAATGATTAAAGCGTTGAAAAAAGGCGAAGTGGTCTGGTACGCACCGGATCATGACTACGGCCCTCGCGCCAGCGTGTTTGTACCGCTGTTTGCCGTTGAACAGGCCGCTACGACCTCCGGGACCTGGATGCTTTCACGCATGTCGAATGCCTGCCTGGTGCCATTTGTTCCTCGCCGTAAGCCCGACGGTAAAGGGTATCAACTGATTATGCTACCGCCAGAGTGTTCACCGCCGTTAGACGACGCGGAAACCACGGCTGCATGGATGAATAAGATCGTTGAACAATGCATCATGATGGCCCCAGAACAGTATATGTGGCTGCATCGTCGCTTCAAGACTCGTCCTGAAGGCGCCCCTTCCCTGTACTAACACGCGGTTGCAGTCCAGTGGGCTGCAACCCCTCCTTACTCGCTTTAGGTTTAACTGCTATCCGCATTGCAGCAACTATCAACCGGGCGCATAATTAGTCTGCTTACTTATATTCAATCGATAGCGCATACAGCGCCTCACACTGCGGATCGTTATGTCACCCTCAGATGCCCCCATAAACTGGAAACGCAACCTCACCGTTGCCTGGTTGGGTTGTTTTTTAACCGGCGCAGCATTTAGCCTGGTCATGCCCTTTTTGCCCTTGTACGTTGAGAGTCTCGGCGTCACGGGCCATAGCGCCCTGAACATGTGGTCAGGTCTGGTGTTCAGCATCACCTTTTTGTTTTCAGCTATCGCCTCCCCTTTCTGGGGTGGCCTTGCCGACCGCAAAGGGCGAAAAATCATGCTGCTGCGTTCCGCGTTGGGTATGGCTATTGTGATGCTGCTGATGGGGCTGGCGCAAAATATCTGGCAGTTCCTGGTTTTGCGCGCGCTGTTGGGTCTGCTCGGCGGTTTCATTCCCAACGCCAATGCGTTGATCGCCACCCAGGTTCCACGCAATAAAAGCGGCTGGGCGCTGGGAACGCTCTCTACCGGCGGCGTCAGTGGCGCACTGCTCGGGCCGCTGGCAGGTGGACTACTCGCTGACCAGTATGGATTGCGTCCCGTATTCTTCATTACCGCCAGCGTACTGCTGGTCTGTTTTATCCTGACGCTATTTTTTATCCGCGAGCGTTTTCAGCCGGTAAGCAAGAAAGAGATGCTGCACATACGTGAAGTCGTGGCCTCGTTAAAAAATCCCAAATTGGTGCTGAGCCTGTTTGTCACCACCTTAATCATTCAGGTGGCGACCGGTTCCATTGCGCCAATCCTGACGTTATACGTGCGGGAATTAGCCGGAAACGTCAGTAATATCGCGTTCATTAGTGGGATGATTGCCTCCGTACCCGGCGTAGCGGCGTTAATCAGTGCCCCAAGGCTTGGCAAACTCGGTGACCGGATTGGCCCGGAGAAGATCCTGATCGTCGCACTGATTATTTCCGTGCTATTGCTGATTCCAATGTCATTTGTACATACGCCCTGGCAATTGGGCGTTCTGCGTTTTTTATTGGGTGCTGCCGATGGCGCTCTGCTCCCGGCGGTGCAAACGCTGCTGGTCTATAACTCAACCAATCAAGTTGCCGGGCGTATTTTCAGTTACAACCAGTCATTTCGCGACATCGGTAACGTAACGGGACCATTAATGGGGGCGGCAATATCCGCCAATTACGGCTTTCGCGCGGTTTTCTGCGTGACCGCGGGGGTTGTACTGTTTAACGCGATCTACTCGTGGAATAGCCTGCGCCGTCGCCGAAGCGTTGAGCTCGCTGGATGATTTGTCTATATTGCCTGAATCCGAAGAGTAAACTTTGCGTTTTCAGGCAGTATTCATTTTACTTTTAATGATAATAGTAACACACCTTATTCCTGCCAGAGTTTTTGGCGTCATACAACGCAGCATCGGCATAAGAAACAACTTTATCCGCCGAATCATCATCAGCTTTGCTACAATATACACCGATGCTGATCGTCATCTTTTCTTTTAAATCATAGGCATTGGGTATGGTCGTTCCATGCTCAACATTTCTTCTGATTCGTTCTGCAACGACAAGAACTTCATCTTTATCCTTGCACTTAAGAAGAATAGCAAACTCTTCACCGCCAATGCGTGCAAAGATATCCGAGTCTCTAATTGACTTGTTGATTATATCAACAATACTTATTATTACCCGATCCCCCTCCTGATGCCCATAGGTATCGTTAATTCGTTTAAATTTGTCGATATCCAGGACCATTACGCAAACCACGCCTTTCGCTAGCGATGTTTTTAACGATCTATAGAACAGCTTTCGGTTGTATATTTTGGTCATGGCATCTTTGATAGCCGAATCCGTTTCTTTTTTTAGAATAATAAAAGTGTTATACATTAATATCGATATTATACAAAGGGTACTGATCACCTCAATCCCTCTGCTGATATACCAAATATACATACTATATTCATCTAAGCTTAATAGCAGTACATTAGTTAATATTCCTGAGCAACACAGTAAGCCGATACTTTTCCATAAAATATTATGTGTTTTAGTTTTAATGACCAAATATAGCAGAACCATCCCCCAGGCAACAATCAGTGAATAAATGTAGCCAATATGCCAGTGTACGGTTACGTTGTCGGGTTTTAAGCTCGTAATCTCAAGGGTCATACCCGGATTATAACTGGCCAGGCTATGCGCCAGTACAGCGATAGCCAACATTATTAAAAACGCTACCGCTATATAGCATGGTTCTCTTTCTTTAGTTTCAATTACTGTCGAAGATGCTTTATAAGATTTCAAGGATACAAATAACAAGGCAATAAAACTAAGTTGGCGAAAATAATAGAATATAGCGATATCGTTAGTTCTTTTTTCTATCGAAGTGTGATCATTAATTAAATCCTGAACGATATAAATAGTTTCCACAAAGAAAATATTATTGCTAAGAAACGCCATGCCTAAGATCATAAGACACGTTAGATCTTTCCTGCATAAATACTGAAACAACATAAAAAGGAAAATAATTCCATATAAAAAGAACAAGCCTACTATGATAATCAAATATATTGTTTGCGGAACGCTCTGTATTGTTAATTTAAACTGCGTAAGACATAACCCACCAAGAATATAGCTGATTAAGCAAGTTATATAGAACGCCATCAACTTCCTGTTATTTGAATTACTGTTTTCCATAACATCCTTAGGAGTATTCTTGAGTTGGCATTTTATATAATAAAGCATAAGCATTTGCAATCTATATAGCCGTACAACTTCAGTGATATTTATTCATTTATTATTTAATGATTTTTTATCCATTTATAACACCCGGTATTAATCATCTATTATTAAGTATCTTTTTTTAAAACGCCTCACGCCATTAACAGATGTTGCACATGGCGGATACTTAGTCATTACTTTTACGCTTCTTGAGTTCAGTACCCCTCAATAATTACCTCTGTGATTTTTTCACATTAATAAATATTTTTTCCTTTATTTTAATAAGGTTAGACATCCTCTCATCAGAACAATGGGCATTGGCACAATCAAAAACTCGAATAAATACGTATTAAATCTGAAGATTCATTTATATAACAGTATCGTTTATTTATTTGATTTTCATTACGCCACAGCTAACCACACACATTACCTTTTTTTCTCAAATTCGCGGTCGTCCATTACGCCAACTTCAGTATCTCGCATTGTAAATTTTTCCATACCAATCGAAGACGTCATCATAAAACCTTGTCGTCGCTACCAACGGCTGGCATTCATTTGGGTTAGCTCTGCAGTCAATGGGTTTGACGCTCCGCGGATCGAGGTCTATAGATTGAATCATCACCATTTATTGTTCACCTTAGGAGAAGATTATGGCAAAGAATGACATGTATTTTTATGCCACGCTGGAAGAGGCTATTGATGCTGCTCGTGAAGTGTTTCTGGCAGATAACCCGGGGCTGGAGGCTGACGATGCCAGTGTTCAGCAGCTAAGCGTACAAAAATACGTGCTACAGGATGGCGACATTATGTGGCAAGCAGAATTCTTTGCCGATGAGGATGATGTCGATGGTGAATGTCTGCCAATGCTAAGCGGTGAAGCGGCGCAAAGCGTTTTTGATGGTGATTATGATGAGATTGAAATTCGTCAGGAGTGGCAGGAAGAAAACACGCTTCACGAATGGGACGAAGGTGAATTTCAGCTGGAGCCTCCCCTTGATACCGAAGAGGGTCAGACCGCAGCCGATGAATGGGATGAGCGATAATTACTCGTAAGGTCCATGGTGAATGTCGAGCGGTAACAGCAGCGTATCAAACACCAGCGAAAACGGCAGGTCGAGGATGGTGACGTAGCGCCATGCGGAATCCCGGACATCCCACTGTACGCCTGGATAGTATTGGTTGCCGTGCCCTTGTCCTGGGATGGTCCGGCTAATAATGCTGCCGCATCCGCTCAGGAACAAGACCATTATCGCCACTGCCACTATTCGCATCTGGTACCCCATGACTCTTTTTATTAAGTATAAAAAAATACCGGCACCAGGCCGGTATTTTCACATTACAGAACGCTTATTTTTTCCTGAGCGCTAACGGATTCAGGGTCAGACCCTGATAGTAATTCACCCACGAAGAATACTTATCAGGTGAATTCCAGACGCGATAATGTAAACGCGCCATGGTCACCGGATCGCTTAACAGCACAAGGCGACGATCGCGATTCAGTTTCTCCGGCGTTTCGTTCAGCGCCTGCTCCACATGACGGTCGCGTGCAATCTCAAGAACGTTACTGGCGCGGTGGCGCGCAGTCGCCATTGCCGTCGCCAGCGCGTTAAACGACGGGTTAAACACCGCATGCATAAAGCCGTCGTCCAGCGTACGATTACGGTTCATCACCAGGTAGTTATCTGTATCCACCAACACCTGTGGCGGAGAGTACTCTTCCGGGATCAGGAACAGCTTCCAACGTTTGGTTCGTAACCCAACCGTAGAACGACTGGAAATTACGGAAACAAACGGCGAGAGGATCAGCGAGAAGACAATCGGCGCCAGCCAGAACAGAAAACGCAGATCCAGCCAGGCCATACCCACAGCCCACACCAGCCCCAGCAGTAGCTGAGAACCGTGACGCATAAACGCTTCCCCCCACGGGGTTGAATCGTCATCACGCTGCGGCGAATTCCACACCACTTCCCAACCGAGGAATGCGCTCACCACGAAAACGGTATGGAACAGCATACGCACCGGCGCCAGCAGCACAGAGAACAGAACCTCCAGCAGCAGCGACAGCGTGACGCGAATAAATCCACCGTACTCTTTCGTCCCTTTACACCAGATAAGCAAAATGCTCAGCAGCTTCGGCAGGAACAGCAGCACCATGGTGGAGGCAAACAGCGCGATCGCCAGTTCAGGTCGCCATTGCGGCCATACCGGGAATAGCTGCCGCGGTTGCAGGAAATACTGCGGCTCCGTCAACGCATGGACTACCTGCAAGGCGGTAGACAGCGCGAGGAACATGAACCATAACGGCGCTGACAGATAGGACATAACGCCGGTCAGGAACACCGCGCGGTGAACCGGGTGCATCCCCTTGACCAGGAACAGACGGAAGTTCATCAGGTTACCGTGGCACCAGCGACGGTCACGCTTGAGTTCATCCAACAGGTTTGGCGGCAGCTCTTCATAAGAACCCGGCAGATCGTAAGCGATCCACACGCCCCAGCCGGCACGACGCATTAATGCCGCTTCCACGAAGTCATGGGAGAGGATCGAACCGGCAAATGAGCCTTCACCTGGTAACGGCGCCAGCGCACAGTGTTCAATAAACGGCTTCACGCGAATGATGGCGTTATGACCCCAGTAGTGCGATTCACCCAACTGCCAGAAGTGAAGCCCGGCGGTAAACAACGGGCCATAAACACGGGTCGCGAACTGCTGGCAACGCGCATACAGCGTATCCATACCGGAAGCCTTCGGCGAAGACTGGATAATCCCGGCGTTCGGATTTGCTTCCATCAGACGTACCAGACCGCTGAGACAGTCTCCGCTCATCACGGAGTCAGCGTCGAGCACTACCATATAGCTGTACTGATTCCCCCAACGGCGGCAGAAGTCATCGATGTTGCCGCTTTTGCGCTTCACACGACGACGACGACGACGGTAGAAAATCTGCCCTTCGCCCTGCACTTCAGCAATCAGTTCCATCCACGCTTTTTGTTCCGCTACGCAGATATCTGGGTTGTAGCTGTCGCTCAGGATGTAAACATCAAAATGCTCAGCGTTGCCCGTTGCTTTAACCGACTCCCACGTGGCGCGCAGCCCCGCGAATACGCGGTCAACGTCCTCGTTACAGATAGGCATAATCAGTGCGGTACGGTGTTCAGGATTCAGTGGTTCATCCCCTACCGTTGAGGCGGAGATACTGTACTTATCTCGCCCAATCAGCAGTTGCAGGAAGCCCATCAGCGCGGTCCAGAACCCCGCAGAGACCCAACAGAAAAGTACGGCAAACAAAATCAGAATGCCGGTCTGTAGCATGTAGGGCAGCAGTTGCATAAAGGACACCCACAGGTCCTGCCCCATCATGTCGACCGGATTTATGAATGCCCAACCCTGGTACGGAAGGATTGTCTTCATATACCAGGTTGCTACGACCGTTTGCGCCAGCGTTAAGATCAACAGCGTATAGCGGCGGATTGTGCCAACGGTACGCCATTTTTGCTCGCTCTCTTGTTCTTCTTTCGTCAAACGCGAAAGATAACGCGGAGTCACATCACGTCCACGCAGACGATCCCAAAAACGACCAACCGGGTTGGTACGCCAGGGATCGGGGAACATCGAAGTACGCGTTGCTTTTGGCATCGCCTGAAGCTGATCGCGTCCTTCATCGTCCTTAACCAACTGTTCTTTCGCCAGAGAATCTGGCCATGCTTGCTCAAGGCGAGCTTTCACTGAACCCTGCGGTGAATCATCTTCGCGCGAGTAAGTACGATGCTCGGCATCCAGCGCCTGATGAACGGCGCGGATGTCAGTTTTCGGCAGTGCCGCTTTTTCGATATCCGAAAGCGGCATTGCGTCAATATACTCAGTTGTCTTATTCATTGGCAGGTAACTGGTAGCTCCAGGTTTCACTCAACGTCTGATCGGCATTGACCAGAGCTGCTCGCATTTCAGTGGTTTTCTTCACGTCTTTCACCTTCACGCGCAGCATCAAACGCCAACCTTTAGTGACCGGGTTGTAACGCACGGTGTTTTCAACGATCTCGCCGTTGTCGCCAATGCTGGTTTGTGCGGTAACCGGGGTATCCTGCGGCAGCTTTTTCATGTCTGCGCCGGTAAAATCCACCACAAACGCGATAGTACCGTCTGGCTGACGAATCAGATTGGATTGTTTAACATCACCCGTAGAACGACGAGTCTGCTGTACCCAGGCATTTTCCGGCGCATGAAGCTTGTCTTCATCACGCGTGAACGTCAGGGAGTACTTGAAGTTCATCTCTTTGCCCGCTTCAGGCAGTTGATCCGGCGTCCAGTACGCGACGATATTATCGTTCGTTTCATCGTTAGTCGGAATTTCAACTAACTCAATCTTACCTTTGCCCCAGTCACCTTTTGGCGTGATCCAGGCGCTCGGACGCAGGTCGTAACGATCGTCAATATCTTCAAAACGCGAGAACTGACGACCACGCTGCAACAGACCGAAACCTTGCGGGTTTTCCATGGCAAAGCTGCTCACCGCGAGATGTTTCGGGTTGTTCAGCGGACGCCAAATCCACTCGCCGTTGCCAGCGTGAATAGACAAACCATTAGAGTCATGCAGTTCCGGACGATAGTTCGTTGCCGGAGATGGCTGGTTTGGGCCGAACAGGAACATACTGGTTAACGGCGCCACGCCCAGCTTGCCCACTTTGTCGCGCAGGTAAACTTTGGACTGAACATCAACAACCGTGTCGCGCCCCGGAATAATGACAAAGCGATACGCTCCGGTTGCGCGCGGAGAATCCAGCAAGGCGTAGATGGTTAAACGTTTGTCAGTCGGTTTCGGACGTTCGATCCAAAACTCACGGAAGCGGGGAAATTCTTCACCAGAAGGCAGAGCGGTATCGATCGCGAGACCGCGCGCAGAAAGACCGTAGACCTGGCCTGCGCCGAGAACACGGAAATAGCTGGCACCGAGCATGCTGACGATTTCATCGTTTTTATCTTTGCTGTTGATCGGATACAGCACCTTGAACCCGGCGAAACCGAGATCTTTTACCGTGTCTTTATCATGCTGAACATCGCCAAAATTAAAGTAATCCGGGCTATATTTGATTCTTTTCACCGCAGTGGCGGTAACTTCGTTGATTTTGACCGGCGTGTCGAAGTACATACCCTGGTGGTAGAATTCGAGCTTAAATGGGGTCTTGAGATTGCTCCAGTAGGCTTTATCGCGATTAAACTGGATCTGCTGATAATCCGCATATTTCATGTCGCGGAAAACGGAGGGCAAGTTACTTTTTGGCGCCTCATAGCCTTTACCGGCTAAGGATTGAGCTTGTTTTGCAACATCATCAATGCTGAACGCCCAGCTCGATGATGTGTACAGCGTTAACATGACTGCTGCACCCAACCAACGCATTTTCATCATTTGTAGTTTATGTTTCATAATTAGTAAGCACTTCCCCCTTTGTGTGCTTATATTGATCCGATCCATTTTAATGGATAATCGGGCATTCCGACAACTGAATCCCTGTATTGTTCGCGCGCTGGCTCATGCTTTAAGCAGCTTTGTCTGCTGTTTTCACTTTGCGTGCTTATCCTGGAGACAGGTTGTTGGACTTCGTGTAGGGTTGGCCTCGAATGTAACCATTATTCGTCTTAGGGATAAGACGAAAAGTCTGAGAATACGTAACTGTCTATGAGCTCTGTATCACCACCACGTGAATATTTTCTTGACTCCATCCGTGCCTGGCTAATGTTGTTAGGGATCCCCTTCCATATTTCTCTGATCTATTCCACCCATACCTGGCACGTGAACAGCGCAGAGCCATCGTGGTGGTTGACCCTTTTTAACGATTTTATCCATGCATTTCGCATGCAGGTCTTCTTTGTTATTTCGGGTTACTTTTCGTACATGTTATTTTTGCGCTATCCGCTAAAGCGGTGGTGGAAAGTACGTGTAGAACGCGTGGGAATCCCCATGCTGACGGCGATTCCATTGCTGACGCTGCCGCAATTTATCATGCTGCAATACGTGAAGGGCAAAGCAGACAGCTGGCATACTCTCAGCGGGTACGAAAAGTACAACACGCTGGCCTGGGAGCTTATTTCCCATCTGTGGTTTTTACTGGTTCTGGTGGTTTTAACGACCGTAAGCATGTGGGTATTTACCCAGATGAAAAATAAGACAATGCGTAGCGAAGGGGCTAACCCCTCTTCTGTGTCGATGAGCAAATTAACGCTGATTTTTATTTTATTGGGTATCGGTTATGCCGCCGTCAGGAGGGCGATTTTCATCCTCTACCCTTCAATTCTCAGCGATGGCATGTTTAATTTTATTGTTATGCAAACGCTGTTCTATGTGCCTTTCTTTATGCTCGGCGCACTGGCGTTTATCAATCCTACTCTGAAAGCGCTGTTTACCACGCCATCGCGCGGCTGCACGATAGGCGCAGCATTGGCGTTTGTCGCGTACCTGCTTAATCAACGTTATGGCAATGGCGATGCGTGGATGTATGAAACCGAATACGTCATCACCATGGTCATGGGGCTGTGGATGGTGAACGTCGTCTTTTCGCTTGGTCACCGTTTGTTGAATTTCCAGTCGGCTCGCGTGACCTATTTTGTCAACGCATCGCTGTTTATCTATTTAGTGCATCACCCTTTGACGCTGTTTTTTGGCGCGTATATCACACCGCATATCTCATCGAATCTGCTGGGCTTTTTCTGCGGCCTGCTGTTTGTGGTCGGGATTGCGGTGATACTGTACGAAATCCATTTACGCATACCGGTGCTGAAGTTTCTCTTCTCGGGTAAACCGCCCGTTAAGCAAGATAAAAATAAAGCTGTGGCCGGTTAATTTTTCTCTCATTACGTGGTTCAGAGCAGCCACTCAATGGGTAACACAGATGCAAGCTTCACCAGAACCCGCTTCCAGAATCCTGTGGCGGGTTCTTTTTTCAGTACCTGTTCGCTGCCGGAAGCGCGATCCACCCAATTAATTCTGCCCCAGCGGTCGAGGCGTAGTTGCCAGGCCATGTCACGCTGGCTCTGCATAAAACGTTTATGGATCACTTCAGCCAGCACTTCACTCTCAATCACAAACCCCATTTCCGTATTAAGCAGCGTTGAACGGGGATCAAAATTAAGCGAGCCGATAAATACTTTTCGGCCGTCAATACTGAAGGTTTTTGCATGCAGGCTGGAACCTGAATTACCGGTTAATCCGCGGTCGTGGACTACTGAAACGTGTTCGCGGGTAGGTTTAAGTTCGTATAATTCTACGCCGTAGCGCAGCAGTTTCTTTCGCCATCGCGCATAGCCCGCATGAACAATAGCCACATCATTCGCCGCCAGCGAATTGGTTAAAATAGCAATCTTGACGCCTTTCCTTACCATTCTCAAAAGCTGTGCCACCCCAGCGCGAGTTGGCACAAAGTAGGCGGAAATAATATCAATTCGCTCGCCAGGCGACCCCATCACATCAAACAAACGCTGTGGTAATAACGAATGGCGCGGCGCTTTCCCTTCACCTTTGGCAGGATCATCACTCAGCAAACGCGTTTTCGCCCAAATCAGCGGCAGCGACTGTTGATCAAGACTGGTCATAAACTGGCTGGTCTCCAGCTTGTGCAGATAGCGGCGAGTAATATCATCGTTATACCAGGATTCAGGCAGTTCGATACGCTGCAAGGAATCTGACGCCGACATCTCAAGTACGTTTTGTAACGTTGAAACAGAACGGCAGTGCCAGTAACGCTCAAAATCATCCGCAACATCTTTGACAACTGGCCCAATAGCCATGACGTCCAGATCGGAAAACAGCGGTTGCTCACCCGCCCCAAAATAGGCATCACCAATATTACGCCCGCCCACGATGGTCACCACACCGTCAGCGGTATAACTTTTATTGTGCATACGCCGATTAAGCCGGGCAAAATCGGTCAAATAGCCGAGGGCGCGCAGGATACGAAAGGAAAAGGGATTAAACAGACGAACTTGTATATTAGGATGGCTGTCCAGTAGCCGCAGCGTGTCATCAAGACCCGGCGTGTTGTTGTCATCCAACAGCAAGCGGACCTTCACGCCACGTTTCGCCGCCGCCAACAGGACAGAAAACAGCAATAGCCCGGACATATCGTTCTCCCAGATGTAGTACTGCACATCCAGTGTACGTTCCGCCATTTCTGTTAGCCGATAACGAGCAGCAAAGGCATCCAGGCTGTCACCCAACGTAAGAATGCCACATTCTCCAGGGTGGTTAGCGCAAAGTGGCGTGATAGCCCGCTCAAGTCGTGTCATATCAGTCCGTTATTGTCACCTTGCTGGGCAAGTAGTCTCTTGTAGAGTTGAGCGTTTTCTTCGTCAAAACAAACAAAGTATATTTGATCTGGAAGCGTACGACGGGTAATAAATTTCAACACCGTGTTTACCGCGATTTCTGCCGCTGCTGCGCGGGGATATCCGTAGGCTCCGGTACTGATTGCCGGAAATGCAATGGATTGATACCCATTGGCCAGGGCCAGTTGCAGCGTATTCAGATAGGCCTCTTCGAGACGTTCAGCCTCATGATGCTCTCCACCTTGCCAGACGGGTCCTACGGTATGAATAACCGCTTTTGCAGGAAGTGCCCCCGCCAGCGTGATAACGGCATGCCCGGTCGGGCATTGTCCCTGTTGCTGAATAACCTGTTTACACGCCTCCAACAATGCAGGTCCGGCAGCGCGGTGGATCGCGCCATCAACACCACCGCCTCCCAGTAGCGTTGAATTCGCCGCGTTGACAATCACATCAACTGCGATCGTCGTAATATCGCCGTGTAACACATGCACACGTGATTGCATAAATTCCCCCTGACAAAACACGATTCGTTAAGTGTACAGCAGGGTTTTCCTTGAAATCTCACTTTTTAACCACAAGTTTGCATGTCTAAGCCAGAATGGTTCATTTATATTCAATGTTCAGAATCGCCATGTTTTTCTGTTCATTGAGGTAATGCATTTTTACAGTGGCAATTTGCTGCACATTCTGAGGGGCTGTCGTGACCTGTTGATGATTGTAGAGGGTATTACGGGTAGAGCCATTACGTATACAAGACAATTCGATCTGTTGTTGTCGAGTGCTAACGTCGCAGGGCGCTTCAACTATTGCACCGCGAAAATGAATAACCCCGCCAGACGAGATTTGCTGTGCCACTGCGGGGAGAGTAAAAAAAGATAACGTACAAAAACTGGCGCTAAAAATACGTTTAAAAAATGTACACATAAGGGTTCCTCAATGATTAGTCATCCTTGAGGGATCTGAATGATCCTTCACCGCTGCGAGCTACGATCAAATAAAACGTTGTACGTTTCTATATTCATAGAACAGCACCGCATTCCCAGCCACACCCTTAATGCAAATACGGCAAAAATTATGGCTGACTGGTTGAGTCAGGCCATTGTTGTGACAGATGCAGAGACTGCCCATCCGAAACGGTAACGATAATTTTGACCGAATCCCCAGGTGAAATATTAAAGCTCAGTTTAGTTAGTTCAATCGGCCGATTAGCGGGGACCGAAAGGCTTGTTTTCTGCTGCGATTGGCTTTGTCCCCCCTCCCCCTTACGAACGGCAAGAACTTGTACCTCACATACGCAGGGTTGAGTTAACGTCACCTGTGGAATAATGGTGTACATATCGCCTTGCTGGGTCGTATTGAATGTTATTTGATTTGCCAGCGCGGCAATGAGTAATAACGTATGCATCATATTCTCCCGAAAAAAAACAGGGCTCACGCCCTGTTTATTATCAGTCAGAAAACTGAATTAGTGTTGGTTAGCTGTGGCGTTGTTGCCAAAGCCAACTTGACGAATCAGCACATTGGAATCAGAAGCGGTCTGATTAACCAACGCACCGTTACGGCCACCGAACTGGGTCACGCTAATATCAGCATTTTTTGCATTCCACTGATCGATAGTGGCGCTGTTCTGGAAGCCGGTCTGTTTCAGGTTAATGGTACTGTCATCAGCACCTTGACCTACAACAGCCCCGTTTCCACGCCCGTGTTGTGTGATGGTGACATCTGATTTACGCGCATCACTTTGCAGAGCATTCGCTACGTTGCCTGTCCCATATTGGTAGATGCTCATTGAAGAATCTGGGCCATAGTTATTACCGCCGCCATGATGATTGCCGCCCCATTGCGGAACAACACCAGCCAGAGCACTGCCAGAAATTACGATTGCTGCGAATGCTGCCACTTTTAAAAGTTTCATGGTAAACCCCCATCGGATTGATTTAAAAGTCGTTAATGGATTAGCGTTGAGTTACGCGAATTGCCATATGCGACTGTCTCTGCACCACAACTGCTGTTTTTTGTGTACCATACTGGGTAATATTTGCTTTATTACCAGAGCCTTTCTGGATAATTACCGCTGTATTACCATAAGAACCTTGTTTAATACTCGCGTCATTGGAACTACCCACCTGATCAATATATGCAAAGTTATATGATCCCGTCTGGTCTGTTTTCGCCCGGTTACCAGAACCTTCTTGCGAAATGACCGACAGTAGCTTCGAGCCGCCCTGACGAATATTTGCACTGTTCGCAGTGCCGACCTGACCAATAATGGCTGCCTGATTAAATGAAGACTTACTTAATTCATTTACCGCAAAGTTATATTCTGAATTAGCTAAATCATAACTTGCTGCGGATGCAATCCCAGGCACACCCAGTATTGTAAACATCATAAATAACAACTTGTTTTTCATGTTGTCACCCTGGACCTGGTCGTACATGAAGTTAAATTAGTTACCACTCAAATTGTTGTTAACATGACTTACATTTGTTAACGCCACGTTACGATGAAGAGTATGTCCGTTGAAACATTTTAAATAACTCACCCGCCAGTGGTATTTTTATATTTGGATTCACCCCAAAGTATTAATTAACAACAAACAATACCGTTACCGCCTTGAATTTAATTTCTTTTAAAGCCTTAAGAGTGAATTTCTATGCAGAGGCAGAAAAAGCGCATCCCCCTCCATTTCCGGGCTTCGTAGCATCGTGCTGCGATAGACATCGGTACAAGTCGTGACAAGCGTCATTTTTTTCAATCTAAAATTGTCCAACTTAAACTCAGGCGAGACAACCTGAATTCATCAGGAATTCAAAGCCGAAAAATTTTAATTTTTTTTATTTTAAATCAATGAGATATTATAATTTGTATGATTTTTTAAATCTATGCAATAAGCCTAAAATGTACAACTTTACTATCAAATCTAAACTCAATTAAAACCCAAAAATCACATTTTAATATATAAATTTACATTATGTAACATGTTTAACACTTGCTTTAAGATTTGTAATAGCTAGATTGAAAACAGTTGAAGTCCATTTATTTTGATATTTTTACCCCGTTGGGTCGATATTTTATTTCTACACAGCAGTGCAACATCTGTCAGTACTTCTGGTGCCTCTATTTTAGTAGAGACAGCTGTCAGGTGTGCGACTAAAAAAAGTGGAGTTTCATCATGTTTAATGAAGTCCATAGTATTCATGGTCATACATTATTGTTGATCACTAAACCTTCGCTGCAGGCAACTGCGTTATTACAGCACTTAAAGCAATCACTGGCGCTAACCGGAAAATTGCATAATATTCAACGATCTCTGGATGATATTTCCTCCAGCTGCATTGTTTTAATGGATATGATGGAGGCAGATAAAAAACTGATCCATTACTGGCAAGATAATTTGAGCAGAAAAAACAACAATATAAAGACTTTATTGTTGAATACCCCAGATGATTATCCCTATCGGGATATTGAAAACTGGCCGCATATCAATGGTGTATTTTACGCAACCGAAGATGAACAACGTGTAGTCAGCGGCTTGCAAGGTGTGCTGCGCGGCGAATGCTACTTTTCGCAAAAGCTCGCCAGCTACCTGATCACACATTCCGGTAACTATCGTTACAACAGCACGGAGTCGGCATTACTGACTCACCGTGAAAAAGAGATCCTTAATAAACTACGTATCGGTGCCTCAAATATTGAAATCGCGCGCTCACTATTTATCAGTGAAAATACGGTGAAAACACATCTTTATAACCTTTTCAAAAAGATAGCTGTCAAAAATCGTACGCAGGCGGTTTCGTGGGCCAATGATAACCTCAGGCGATAAAGCCATGAAACGCTATTTGACCTGGATTGTGGCAGCAAATTTAGTCCTTGCTGCCGGGAATCTACACGCAGCTGTAGAAGTGGAGGTTCCCGGACTATTGACTGACCACACGGTCTCTTCCATTGGCCATGATTTTTATAGGGCCTTTAGTGACAAGTGGGAAAGCGAGTACACAGGAAACTTAACCATTAATGAAAGGCCCAGTGCACGTTGGGGAAGTTGGATTACTATAACGGTCAATCAGGACGTTATCTTCCAGACCTTTTTATTCCCGACGAAAAGAGACTTCGACAAAATAGTGGTCTTCGCATTGGCAGAAACTGAGGAAGCATTAAATCGCCGGCAAATAGATCAAACACTATTAAGCACAAGCGATTTAGCGCGTGATGAATTCTAAAACATGATTTTGTCCGGAGGCTTTCATGCGTGTCAAACATGCAGTGGTTTTGCTCATGCTAATTTCACCATTAAGTTGGGCCGGAAACATGACGTTCCAGTTCCGCAACCCAAACTTTGGTGGCAATCCAAACAACGGTTCTTTTTTATTAAATAGCGCCCAGGCGCAGAACTCGTATAAAGATCCGAGTGGTGATGATTTCGGGGTTGAAGTCCCATCAGCACTGGATAATTTTACTCAAGCTATTCAGTCGCAAATACTCGGTGGTTTACTCACTAATATCAATACCGGTAAACCGGGGAGGATGGTAACCAATGATTTTATCATTGATATCGCCAACCGGGATGGGCAACTGCAATTGAATGTCACGGACAGGAAAACAGGGAAAACGTCGACTATTGAAGTTTCGGGTTTGCAAAATCAGTCAACCGATTTCTAAATTATAGCCACGAAAGGAAAAAATCATGCAGCGCTTACTTATCATGGTGGCAGTAATTTTACTCAGCGGATGCTTAACCGCCCCGCCTCAAGAGGCCGCTAAGCCGACGTTAATGCCCCGAGCCCAAAGCTATAAAGATTTGACGCATCTACCTATGCCTACAGGTAAGATATTTGTGTCGGTATACAACATTCAGGATGAGACTGGCCAGTTTAAACCTTACCCGGCAAGTAACTTCTCTACCGCCGTTCCGCAAAGCGCCACGGCTATGCTCGTCACCGCATTGAAAGATTCTCGTTGGTTCGTCCCGCTGGAACGTCAGGGGTTACAGAACTTGCTTAACGAACGAAAAATCATTCGCGCGGCTCAGGAAAACGGTACGGTTGCCATTAATAACCGGATCCCACTCCAGTCCCTGACCGCTGCAAACGTCATGGTGGAAGGGTCAATTATCGGTTATGAAAGCAACGTTAAATCAGGGGGAGTCGGCGCGCGCTATTTCGGTATTGGCGCCGATACGCAATACCAGCTTGACCAGATAGCGGTAAACCTGCGCGTGGTTAACGTCAGTACCGGTGAAATCCTCTCATCGGTGAATACCAGCAAAACCATTCTGTCTTATGAAGTGCAGGCTGGGGTGTTCCGCTTCATTGACTACCAGCGTCTGTTGGAGGGTGAAATTGGTTATACCTCTAACGAACCGGTTATGCTTTGCCTGATGTCAGCAATTGAAACCGGCGTTATCTTCCTGATTAATGACGGGATAGATCGCGGATTGTGGGATTTGCAGGATAAGAAACAAGTTGATAATGACATCCTGGTTAAATACCGCCATATGTCGGTACCGCCAGAATCCTGATAGATCGTTACGGCATAAAAAGCGTGAGGGGATCCTCACGCTTTTTATTTATTGGTCAACGTCGGCGATATCCGACTTTCACGGCGTGACGCCAGCCACAATCCGCTATTTTTCATCGCATAGCCGAATACCAGGCCCAACGCCAAAGATGGCACGACCAGTCGCCAGTCTCCCTGCCCTGCAAACGTTGCACAAGCACCAATAAATGTGCCCGGCACAAATGAAAGCAACCATTGCTTTGCCTGTATACACATCATAAACGCGACAATTCCCGTCATGACATAGCCAACAATATCCATATGTGGGGCAAGCGCACTGCCGTTAATAATCACCAACGCCCACACAACACCGCTTAGCAGCGTACACGCCGAGATCCACAGCCCTTTCAACCCACCTTGCGGACAGGCAAAGTAGGCTGTGCAGCCCAGAAAACCAGCCCAGCTGAGTAAACCGAGAGAAACGGCCACCCATCCCCAGATCCCGGAGAGAATGCCCGTTGTGATTGCAATTGAGAGAAGTATATTCATGCCGCGCATTTTAGCAGAAAAACGGCATGGGAATGCGATCGCGCACACAATTTATGCAAGTTGATAAATTGAGTTGCAGTTTAATGTGATTAAAATCACATTTATTCGTCTGTATCTTCCTGCAATTCGTCCCACATCGCACCAATAGCATCGCGCGTCAGAGGCGCTATAGTACGCCAGAATGGGGTATTCGCATGCGCTTCAACTTTCCCCAGAAACGTGCCGCACCAGGGTAACAGGTAGTCCACAAACAAGGTTTCAAGCGCTTCGCTTTCATCTTCCGCAGACTGATCTTCAAGCCATGAAGCCGCCAGCAACAGCGTGCCAATATGATCTGCCGGCGTATCTGCCAGCGGCATTCCCCGGGCAGAAAGGAATGCACGCACATCCGATTCTTTCGCCCCTTCTACCCAGGCGCTACGATAAGGCGGCACCGCACAATCGTCTCCCACAAATAACGCGTTGTAATCCGCAGCCAACTGAGGCATATCGCAACTCTTCTGCAGACGAGCCAACAGTTCGTCCTGTTCCAGCGGCCAGTTGGCGGAAAGTTTACCTTCGCTAATCAGGGTAAACAGAGGAACCAGTATAGGGTCCTGAGGTTGGCGGTAAAACAGCGAGCCCAGTACACGACACAGGATAGAAAACTCATTCATTGATATATTCCAGTTAGTAACAATTACAGTTCAGCAAATTCCGCGATCGGCTCCATGCCTCGCGATTCCAGAAACGTCAGCAGGCGTTTTGGCGTAACGTTTAAAATTCGGTCTTCCGGGAAATTCACATCATCCAGAATTTTACGGCATTCACCGAAATCTCCTAAGGTGAAAGCGGTATGTGAATCTGACCCTAACGCGACCCAGCCGCCGGCATCACGCACAGCCGCAGCAACCGCGCGGCAATTGTCCTCACTGCCCTTACGTGAATGCAAAAACGAAGAGTTGTTGATTTCCAACGCAACCTGATATTTTGCCGCGGCCTGAGCAATCGCAGTGATATCGACGGGATATTTCGGATTCCCGGGATGGCTGATAATGTGTACGTTGCCACTGGCCATGGTGGCTATCATCGCCTGCGTATTCGTGTCTTTATCGTGTGGAGCGAAAACCGGCTCATGAAAGCCTGCGATAATCAAATCCAGGGAAGTAAACATCGGACCTGAGCAGTCAATTTCACCTTCAATATTTTTAATATTCGCTTCAATTCCGCGCAGGATCCCTACGCCGTCCACGATTCGAGGCCAAATGCGCATATTAATAAAGTGCCAGTGGTGAGGCGCATCCGCCATGTCCGGTCCATGATCGGTAATGGCAAACAGCTTGATGCCTTTGCGACGGGCTTCAGCGATGTAATCACTTAAGGTGCTGTAGGCGTGGGTGCTGGCGACGGTATGCATATGCAGGTCAACGGGATACATAACTCTCTCCTGTAGTCATTTTCCGTCAAGGATAGCAGGTATCGCCGCCATTTATTAGCGGAAACCCGGCACTTGCCGGGTTAGCATTAGTACCCCCGTACGCGATCGACCTGACCCGTAACGGCTTTGCCACTTTCCAGACTCAAAATCGTACGGGAGATATAATCCACCGCTTCCGCCGGACGGGTAACAGCGGCGATGTGCGGTGTCATCGCCACTCGCGGATGTTTCCATAGCGGGCTGGTTTCCGGCAGCGGTTCACGGCTATAGACATCCAGCATGGCGCCTTTCACCTTGCCGCTGTCCAGCGATGCCAGAAGATCGTCTTCTTTGAGATGAACGCCGCGCGCCAGGTTCAGCACATAAGCGCCATCCTGTAACTGGCTGAGTAAACCTGCGTTAATGATGCCCACGGTTTCTGCCGTATTGGGTAGAAGGTTGATAAGCACGCGAGTTTGGCTCAAAAACGCGCCCAGCTCTTCGGTACCAGCAAAGCTTTCCACGCCAGGCCAGGATTTACGCGTACGACTCCAGCAGCGCAGCGGGAACCCCCATGACTGTAAACTCTCGGCAACTTTCGCACCTAAAACCCCAGCCCCCATAATCCCGATGGTGAACTCATCGCGGGTATACTCTGGTAAAGGTTGCCATTTCGCCTGTTTTTTTAATGCCTGGTAATCATCAAAGCGACGAAACCAGTGCAGCACCTGACTTACCGCATATTCCTGCATTTGCAGGCCCATACCCGTATCTTCCAGACGAAAAAGCGGGATCGAGGTATCCAACATCTCCGGGTGAGCGTTTAGTTTACTGAGAATGGAATCGACGCCCGCACCCAGTGCAAATACGGCTTTTAATTTTCGCCCCGCGAGCATTTCAACCGGCGGATGCCAAACCAGCGCATAGTCAGCATGCGCATTATCACCCGCTTTCCACTCACGGACGTTCGCGCCTGGTATTGCTTTTGCCAGAGCATTAATCCACCAGCTTGTATCGAATGTTGGGTGATAAAAAATTATGTCCATCTTTTCTCCTGAGCATTGCTATGCGGAACTTTCTCGCACTTATTATCATCATTTTTCGAGGGAACCTCAGAGTAGCAAATTTTAGGGTGCTGGCAAAAAAAACAATTCCCGCTTATTTAAGCTCCAGATTGTTTGAAGTTTGTGTAAATGCACGTTTTTTTCAAAAAGTTGATTGACGCCGGGGCGGTATTTCCCTAAATTAGCGCCCGTTCCGGTAGCACAGGAACAACAATATGGTGAGGTGTCCGAGTGGCTGAAGGAGCACGCCTGGAAAGTGTGTATACGGCAACGTATCGGGGGTTCGAATCCCCCCCTCACCGCCATATTTTAAGAAGAGCTCGTACGCAAGTACGGGCTTTTTTTTCGCATATTGCACACCTGCGGGGGGATGAGAAGCCCCGACCGGGGTTCGACAACTGGCGCAGCCAGCTGGACAGACCGGGAGCGTCGCGAACGGGCTGCCCCGAAGGGGCGAGCAAAGCGAGTCAATCCCCGCCTCACCGCCATATTTTAAGAAGAGCTCGTACGCAAGTACGGGCTTTTTTTTCGCATATTGCACACCTGCGGGGGGATGAGAAGCCCCGACCGGGGTTCGACAACTGGCGCAGCCAGCTGGACAGATGACGAGCCCGCGAGGAATCTACCCGCAGGGCGAGCGAAGCGAGTCAATCCCCCCCTCACCGCTATATTTTAAGAAGAGCTCGTACGCACTCCACAGTGCGACGCTGGGTTCCCATATAGCGCATAACGCCATATCTCACTGTCTGAAACTCCTTCATTTGTTTTCTTTTTATTCTATTAACGGTTTCATCAATCGTTACCCAGAGCGGCATGACGGAATTGTTACTGTGATAAGGAAGAAAACGCATATCACATTCTCCTGTTTTATCTTCCAGAGGAACTCAACATCATCGTTAGTTAATACACACAGGAACACCACTGGCAAATAAAAATCAAATGATAAAATTGACACCAGACACACCAATAATAATCAGTTCATATCAAAATATAACATTTCATATAATTCATGAATACTAAAACAATCCTCCTGGATTTATCAATAACAGGATATAATAACAATCGGAGTTTTATAATTGCATGAATTCCCATCATACATTCCAGGAAAATATATGGAAACCTGTTCAATAATATATTTATGCGCAGCAATATTTTTATTGAGTGGCTGTGTTCGCTCCCCAATTGACGCAAAGAAAAAGGATGTTTCCATAAAGGAGAGTGGCATCAGTAAAAATGCTTCCAACCAGTTAACAGATAAAGATATCTTTGGCAACGAGACCACACTTGCTGTTTCAGAAGAAGATATCCAGGCGGCACTGGAGGGTGAGAAATTCAGCGTACCGCTGAACTCCGCTGTCATCCTGGTCCAGTCTGGCAATCGCGCACCGGAAATGATCATGCAGCAGGAAATGAGTCGCTATTACCGGATATCGACATTTTCCGGTATCCCGGATAAACAAAAGGCTATTTCCTGTAATAAGGTGAAGAGTGAAGAAGGAGAAGTCGTTGCCAGCGAAAACATGAATTACATGCAAGCACTACGTTATATTGCGGCAAAAGGACAACAAAAGGTAGTCATCGTATACTGGGACACACTACAGTCAGGTAAATATGACACCACAACCAAAACCCTGGTCTGGTCAGATTATCGAAACGAAAAATTGTCCAGTACAGACTCGCTGCGTTACCTGGTGCGTTTCGCCCTGGTAGATGTAGCAACTGGAGAATGGGCGACCTGGTCTCCGGTAAACTATGAATACAATACCCTTCAACCGATGACCGGAAAAACATCAGTGACAGACCAGCAAATAGTTCAATTAAAGCAGAAAACATTCGCCGCGGTGGTTAAGGATATGGTAAATCGCTATCAGTAACCAGATGCCACACCTTTACGTTGTCTGCCGCCAATTACCTGTGGCGGCAGCCAGCGGTATGAAAATATCCTGTCCTCTAACCCATCTCTTTTTCCGGACCAGAAACCGTGCCATTGCCCGCGACGCAAATGGGCCCTGACCTGCCGCCCGTTAATGGAACTGACTCCTGCGATATCAATTCCGCTCTGACTGTTAAGTAACAGGCAAAGACGTTTCTTATTATCAGCCATACCCTGATTTACCGCCAGTCAGGAATTTCTTTCCCCTTCATTAAGCGGACATTTTCAATTCCACTGACAGCATCCGGATAGCATTTATAAAAAGTATCAGCAATCCCCGCAGGATCCGATATGTGATGTTCTCCAGATACCGCCATCAGAATATCCGCTCGCTCCACAGGCTGTATGCACTCGTACCAGCAACGCAGTGCTCCTGAGTAATACTCTCGTAGCTGAACGAAATAACCTCTTCCGGTTGCCCCTGACTATTGAGGATGGTATGAGGCACCTGTAACGTGATTCTGGCTATTCTGGCGTTGATCAGTTTTACCCGATAATACAATTCATTAATCCCAAACCGGTTAGTCCGGTAAAACTCAAAATCACAGGTCAGGCATTCATTCTCATTAATCGCCTTGCTCAATAGTGGAGTAGATTTATCCACCGGTTTACTCATATCCAGCGTTTGATGATTAACGTTTTGCGCCCGGCTCAGTCCATGTTTGAGACTTGTCACCATAATCTGATCCAGATGCGCCAGCTGCGCTTTATTTCCGATGGATGCCAGCGACGAACATCCTGCTGAAATCAGCCCCTGAAGCTGTCCGTTTAATGTCAGATACACAAGATTTGCCATAGCAATACTCCTTTATTTTCCTGGTTTACCGTCCGGCGTTTCCGGCGTCTGGCTCTGCGACAACAGCAGCCAGCGACTCAGCACCCCGTCCAGCCGTTCGTTGATCTGTTTTTCCAGCATCCCGGTATTTTTTCCGGCAGACTGCGCCTGCTGGTACTGTGTCAGAAGGTATTCCAGCGGCGTGTCCTGATTCAGCGAGCGCTCAGCCTGGTAAACCACGGTTTTGATATAAGAGAGCGTGAAGCCTTCTTTCGCCTGCTCACGCTGAACCAGCAGTTCGGCAAACGAACGCAAATCTGCCCGCGTCTGCTGCCAGCCCAGCATCTGCGGGCTGTTCACCGCGCGACCTTTCAGGGTGTCGTTCCACGTGGTGGTGGCCTGCTGCTGCTGCAGACTCTCCGGCCAGCGGCTGTCGGCCATCCGGACCATTCGCTGACCGGCTTCCAGCGGCTGCAACGGCGAAGCACCGGCCAGTTGCTGTAGCCGTTGCGGGTAATCGCTCAGTTGTGGCGATGCCAGCCAGACTGTTGCCGCCCCCTGCGCCGTATCACGTGCCGCCGCCACCTGCTGTTGCAGAGGATAAACCTGCCACCACCAGACGACAGCCGTGACAACCGCGCTACAGAGTATCCCGGCGATAAAACCTTTGAGGGTGTTTCCCGATATCCCCCGGGTCCGGGACGATACTGCGGCTGCCTCTTCGGGGACGACTACCCTCACCTCTGGCAGTTCCGGCAACGGCGGTACGGGAGCGCCAGCCGTTTCCATGCTCTCCGGCATATACATCAACGTGCGAACCGTGGTTTTCGCCGCCGCGTTTGCCGTTTTCTCTCTCGGCTGAGGCTCGCAGCGTTTTCGCGTGTTCTGCACAAAATAGAGCAGATTTTCCACCCGGGGGATGCGCTTAAGCTCCACCTGCTGGAGTTTGTCGCAAATCACCTGCAGCGCCCGCTCCACGCGATACAGCAGCGGCAGGTCCGCTTCGGAAAAAGCCAGCTGCTGGCGCAGAATATTGCCGGTCCGG
Source organism: Citrobacter sp. TBCS-15 (assembly GCF_005280815.1). Taxonomy (NCBI): domain Bacteria; kingdom Pseudomonadati; phylum Pseudomonadota; class Gammaproteobacteria; order Enterobacterales; family Enterobacteriaceae; genus Citrobacter; species Citrobacter sp. TBCS-15. The sequence continues at coordinate 811,594 of NZ_SZWK01000102.1, forward strand.
GCGTTGAACCAGTCCAGCATTTCCGTGCGCGCGGCCCCACCCTGCGGCCAGAACTTATCCCATTCGCGGCCAATCATCGCCGCCAGCAGCTCCACGCCTTCGCAGAACCCGACCAGCCCCTGCGTACGCGTGCGCGCCAGCGTGTAGTAGCTGGCGGTGTGCAAATCCACGCCGTTGGACTTAAAAATGGTCAGCGCCAGCGACTCCACCAGCGTCCAGTTCATCTCCGGCTGCGCCGGGTGGCTGACCTTGTTGATCTCCTCACGCATGGCGCTGAACTCCGGCAGACCGCGCGGATCCTGGCCGGTGATAATCGTCTGAATATCCGTACTCATCGTCGCCACCTCCTCAGTACAACGTATCCGGCAGCCGGAACTGGCTGAACAGCCCGCCGGCAAACGGGTTGTCCTGCGTATCGGTGTGGACACGGTAGGTCATGGTGCCACCATCCACGCTGAAGCGGGCGGTAAAAGTACCGTCCTGTACGCTGGTGAGTTGCCCTGCGCCAAACAGGCGGAACTGCGCCCACGGGCCGCTGAAGGCAATGCTGCGCGGCGAGGTGTTGCCCCCCGCGCCCACCAGCGTCAGCTTGCTCTCATTGCCTTCGCGCATATTGTTCGGCCACACCAGATGCGCCGTGTAGTTGCGCCCCTGGGCGTAATCCACCAGTTGTCCGTCCAGGTTCAGTACGCTGCGCCGCTTGTTGCCGGACAGCGCCACGGTTTCCACCGCGAACTGCGCCCCCAGCCCGTTCTGCGGGCTGAAGAAGATGTCGCGGATCTTCTGCGCGGTATCGAGCTGGTTCAGGACATCTTCACGGATCACCACACTGTCTTCCCCGTTCAGCCCCTGGCTGTTTTCCACAAACAGTTGCAGGTTCTGCTGGTAGAACGTATCCAGCACGCCTCCCGGTTTAAAGAAGCGTTCAAACGCATCCAGCGAGGCATCTTCTTTCGACCGGGCGTTAAACGGATATTTATCCGCCAGCTGATCGTTGAAGGTTTTCACCACATTGTCGCGCCAGTCCACCTCCATATAATGGACCGCCTCTATCATCACCACATGCCACGCCTGCTCCGCCAGCTTACCCACCCACCGGTTAAGCGGCGCAGGCAGGGTTTTCGCCATCTGGCGGGTGGCGAAAATCGGATCGCTGCTGTTCTGATCCAGCCGGAGCTGCACCGCCTTCAGGGCCGATTTTCCCGGCACCGGCGCGTTCTGTATCGCCAGCAGATAGCGGTGCAGTTCGGTCAGTTGCTGATAGACCGCCTGCAGGGTGCTGGCTTTGTCCTTCTGCTCTTCCAGGGTACTGTTTTCGGGCGCAAACTCATGCCCCAGACGGTTCAGCAGTTGCCAGTCAGGTTCGGCCTGCGCCTGGGCGCGTTCCTTGTCGCTCAGCTTTTCAGGCAGGAGCGGCGGACGGGTATTGTCACGCAGCGCCGTCAGAACCCGCTGAAAAGGCTGATCGCCGCTGACAATCTGCTCCAGCGCACCGGTCAGTTCCGCCAGATTTTCATATCCCCGGACATTCAGGTTATCCATGCCAGCCCGCCAGGTGGCGGTGTAATCGCTGATATACTGCTCAATAAGCTGGCGCTGAATTTCCGTCCGGTCAGCCTCGCTGTAGGTCACATTGTGCGTCAGGGCCAGCACCCAGGAATCCATGGCGGTCAGCTTCACCAGCTCCTCACGCTGCTTCACAAAATAGCTCTGCAGGCCGTAACGGGTCAGAAACTGCGGAACGATCAGCTTATTGTCGCCGGTGGAAATAAATGTCTGATCAAACGTCGGTCCAGTCTGATCGCGCAGGCTGAGATCGGCGGGCAGTACGCCCAGCGCCCGCGTTTTCAGGCTCTGGTATACCCGCTGATAAACCGGCAGCTTACTCAGCTCTTTCTGCGCCGCGGCGACGGGGTTACCATAAGGTGCCCACAGGCTGACCGCGTCGGCATCACCCTGCTGGCGCTGCGCATGCCAGTCAGTGTGTGCCAGCGCATAATCGAGATGGGACATCAGCTGTGCCTGAACATCACGCTTCCCGTGAAACTGCTCGCTCCAGCGCTTCGCCATAAACTGCTTCACCACCGCGTCATTACGCCCGCTCTTGTCTTCCAGCATGCGGATGACGCGCAATGCGGCGAGTTTCTCTTCCGACTCCGGCGGCGCGCTGTTCATCTGTTTCACCAGCCCGTTCATCAGGGCCGGAAGGTAACGCTGCTCCAGCAATTTAAGATACGTCTGCTCCACGTAAGGCCCGACCCGCGTCCCCTGATAGAGCCCCATATCCGCCAGCCAGCTTCTGTCGCCCCAGTCGCCGTAGGCCAGCGTGGCATCACGCACCGGGTTCAGCAGCGGCAGTTGCAGATAACCGCTGTCATCCATGCCCTGCGGCGGCGGCACCGCCATAAAGGACTTCGCCTGCGCCAGCACGGTCTGCCCGGCGCGGTAGTTTTCGTTATACCCGTGATGCCAGCCCCAGATAAGCAGCAGCCCTGCCGCCGCACCGCATCCGGCAAAGAGACTCATCCGGCGACGGGAACGGGCCAGCCACAGGCGGTTTTCCCCGGCCAGATTCGGCTCGGCCAGCAGCACCTGCGGGAACAGCTCGCAGGTAAAGTACGGCGTGGTATCAACCAGCGGCCAGGCAACCATGGAACTCTGTTCCAGCCCGTACTGGCGGGCGGCGGACTGGGTAAAAATGTCATCCATCTGTCCGCGCTGCAGGGAAGAGGTCAGATAGACGCCGCGCAGGCAGATATCCTGGTGCTCACCGTCCAGTAACGCTTCCAGCAGTCGGGCAATTGTCTCCCCGCCCCCCAGCATCTGGCGGGAGAAACTGAACGCCGCGCTGCGTGCCGCCGGGGCGGACTGGCTGAGCATCTGGTCCGCCAGCGCCAGGTTCATTTGCTGTCCCCAGGACTGCCAGAAGGCATCCAGCTCGCGACGCCAGTCATCGCGTTCATGGGCATTGCGGGTGAACGTCACCCCCAGAATACTGTCGCGCCCGTTGCGATCCAGGGCACGGAACCAGGCGGCAAACCCGGCCAGCAGATCCAGCTTGGTGAGTACGATATAGACCGGCAGACTGGAATGCAGCGACTGGCGGATCGCCTGCAACTGGCCACGCAACATCTGTACCAGATGCTCATGGCGGCGTTTGTCGGCGGTCAGTAAATCAGGCAGATCCAGCGTCAGGATCAGGCCGTTAAGGGGCTGGCGCGTGCGTTTCTGCAGCAACCATCCCAGCCAGTGCTCGCGCAGGCGACGGTGTAACTGGTTGCCGTCATCCGGATCTGCCAGCACGCCATCAGTATCAAAAATCACCGCCTGTCTGCCGACATACGGCGTGATAAAGACCTGCTGGTCGGCTCCCCGGCTGGCGTCCGGCGTATAGATCACATCTGCCGGAAAGCCTTCGCGCAACAATGTTGTTTTGCCGCTGCCCGCCGGACCGGTCACCAGGTACCACGGCAGTTGCCACAGATAGCGACGACTGTCCAGATGGCGCTGCAGCCGCAGCAACCAGCGGTCGAGGTAACGCTGCTGAACGTTGACGGCCACGGTAAGCGGATCCACCTCTTCCTGACGCTGCTGCTTCTGCTGTTTTTCCACCCGCTGCAGGCGTTTCACCACGCTGACGGTCAGCCAGATGAGGGCCAGCAGCACCCAGACCGCCGTCGCCAGCCAGCGACTGGTCAGCGGTTTCAGCCAGTATGTCTCGTAGAACCGCCACGTCGGGCCTTTCCACCAGACCCATACCAGCAATATCCCCCACGCCAGCGCCAGCAGCCAGGCCACGGATACTTTAAACCGGGGCATCGCAGGTCTGAGCATAGATGCCAGCCCGCTGAACAGCGGGGGTATACGGGGAGTCGGTATTCTGAACACAAAACGCTCCTGTTTTATTCGCTCGTCGTTTCCGTCGCGAGTTTCGTTTCCAGCTGTTCCAGCAACGCCGGTTCCCAGTCGGACAACATCGTGTGCAGTCCGGCCTTAAACAGCATCCGGTAATGGTATTGTGCAAGCTGCGTCATGCCAGCGGCTTCCTGCAGTTGCGCCGTCAGATACTGGCGATAAAACTGCGCGCGCGGCGTATTACCGGGCTGCTTTTCAGCCAGCGCCAGCGCCGCCTCCAGCCCCTGCTCCTGCCAGCACTGCCAGACCTGCTGCGTCATATCATCCGTGGCAACCGCAACGGCGGCAGGTTTCTGCGGCTCATCGGCCAGCCACTGCCGGGTAGCGTCGCTGATAAACGGCGAACGGTCGTTAAACAGCAGGGAAGCAAGCGCAGGCAGACGCGCCACAAAACGACGAACCTCATCACGCACCGCCTGCGCCACGTCGGTGTAGCCGAGCTGCTGCGCTATCTGCGCCGAAAGGTGATGGCCGTCCAGCCAGTAGGGCGCCAGCAGCAGGCTCTGCTCAACCTGCTGCCAGAGCGTGATATCCGCACGGGTAAGACGAGCCTGGTAGTCAGCGACCATATCGGCAGAGACCGCCGCCAGCGGCGTGCGACCGTCGCTCTCCGCCTGCGGGGCAGAGGTAATGTTCTGCCACAGGGCGTGACGGCGCAGGCGGTATCCCTGCGGCGATGCAGGCTGACGCTCGCAGATAATGCCAGCCACCTTCAGCAGCGTGTCACGCCAGGCTTTATCGTCATGGCTGTCGATGTTCACCACCGGCGCAGGTGCTGTAGCTACAGGAACCGGCACGGCTGTCGGGATGCTGGCGCGGGTGATGTCGCCCGCAGGCTGCGTGGACGTAGTCATCGCGGGTGAACTGTCACGAAACATCCGCTGGTACTGCGCGAACAGGTCATCGGTGGCAGACGCCAGTTCCGGCATTCCGCACGCCTGCCAGCACTGTGCCAGTTTTGCCAGTTCCCCCAGCAGAGCATCACGCTGCTCCGGGGTGGATGTGGCAGCAAATCCCCCCATGCCGGGTTCAAAACGTTTCAGGATCTGGTCGGCAAAGCGTTTCTTATTCGCGGCGCTCTGCGGCCAGGCGATGGTCCAGTAATGGGTGACGTATTGTGTCAGTACGCTGAGCGCAAGTAGCGGGTTACCCGCATGTTGCAGGGTGCGCAGCAGGTGTGACACCAGGCGAAAATCCTTACTCTCCGAGGCCAGAAGCTGCAGTCCCTGCCGCTGGAGTTCCGGGACATCAAGCTGCGCGTGGTTCAGCGAACCCAGCTTGACAATTTCGCCGTCGATATATTCCCACTGCGGGTTTTCATCGCTGAGTTTACTGGCCAGTTTTTCTTCCGGCAGCGCTTCCAGCAGATGCGCCAGCCAGACGTCCGGGTTATGTATATCCATATCGTTATTCCCCCGCCCAGTGGCAGGCTTCACGCAGCGGCGCGAGAGTCTGCGCCAGTCCGTCAATGTTAAAGGTCAGTTGTCCGCTGCTTCCGTTCCCGGTTTCCAGGGTTAACGTTTTTGCACCGAACAACTGTTTAATCTCGTCAATTCCCGCCAGCCCCCGGCTGGCCTCAAGCAGATAGCCGTTTTCACGGACAAACCAGTGCGAACGGAACTGGCCGTTGTCTGTTTTCAACGTCACCGGAATATCGCTATCCTGCCGGGGTGATGCGAGCGCCACCTGCATCCGGGTGATATTGTCGACACAGCTGAACATCAGCACCGGGCGCGGCGGCAGGCTGCCGATAGCAGGCGTGGTGATAATCACCGCCGGATGCTCACCTTCGGTACGGGTCAGCAGCAGCGCCGTGGAGTTATCCGCGCGCTGCGCCTCCTGCTCAAAGGCTCTTTTGCGCGCCTCACCGTCATAACGCGCCTTCACCAGCGCCCCGGCAAAGCCGGTGTCAGGCTGCGGTGACAGAATGCGGTCATAGCAGTCCAGACGCTCCAGGGCGGCAGGCTGTTTCCGGCAGGCCGACATTACGTTAAGCGTGGTCTGCGCATCCGCCGTCTCACAGGCATACACCGGTGAAACCGTCAGCAACAGGGGCAGCAGCCAGCAGGCAGAAGGTCTCATACCGTGCATTCTACCTCTGTTACCGCATCCTCCACGTCGGCAGTAAACACACTGTCCTGCACATCCAGCGTGATACGGGCGACAGCCGTATTCGCCGCCATCTTCTGCAACAGCAGCAACGAGAGCGGCGGCAGCATATCGCCGTCAATAACCGACTCCAGCATGCGGGCCCCGTTTTCGGCGCGGGTAACGCGCTGCATAATTTCATCGGTCACACCCGCTGTAATCTCCACCTCTGCGCCGAAGCGGGTTCGCAGCACGCCGTCCAGACGGGCGAGTTTTCCGGCAATAATGGTAGTCAGCGTTTCGCGTGACAGTGGCAGATAGGGCACTACTTCCATTCGCGCCAGCAGCGCTGGTTTAAAGAAGTCCGCCAGCACCGGATACAGGGCTTCCTGCATGACGTCCGGATTATCCGCATGTTCGACAATCACCTGATAACCGAGGTTGGAGGTCAGGAAGAAAACGATGTTTTTACAGTCGATCAGTCGCCCTTCGCCGTCAGCCATCTCGCCTTTGTCGAAGGCCTGATAGAACAGGTTGAGCACGTCAGGGTGCGCTTTCTCCACCTCATCCAGCAGCACCACGGAATAGGGTTTCTGGCGAATCGCTTCGGTCAGCACGCCGCCCTCGCCATAGCCGACATAGCCCGGCGGTGAGCCAATCAGGCGCGAGACGGTGTGTTTCTCCTGGAATTCGCTCATATTGATGGTGGTAAGGTACTGACGCCCGCCGTAGAGTAGCTCAGCCAGTTGCAGCACGGTTTCTGTTTTACCCACACCGCTGGGACCGGCCAGCAGAAACGCGCCGAGCGGACGCCCCGGACGACGCAGATCGGCCCGCGCCGTCAGCAGGTGTTTATGCAGATGTTGAATCGCCAGGTCCTGGCCTTTAATGGTCTCGCCCAGCCACTGTGGCAGATCGGTGATAACCGACATTTCATTCTGCGACAGGCGATTGAGCGGGACGCCGGTCCATTCAGCAATCACAGCGGCAATTTGCTTTTTGTCCACATGCGGTGATACCAGCAGCTGCGTATGGTGCAGCGTATCCAGCTCAGCGCTCAGGGACGCCAGGCGTTCCGCAGCCGCGGTTGTCTCTTCCGGTACGGTATCAGCCTGCGGTAGCACGTCGTCGTTTGCCGCATCGTCCTCATCCTGCGCCTCTGCTTCCGTCAGCAATGCCTGGCGCAGGGCGATAATCTCCTGTACCAGCGCCTGCTGTTGATGCCACGCGGCATCCAGCGCCTGAAGCTCTGCCTGTGCCGTTTCATACTGCGCGTGAACCTCATCGCGCCGGCCACCGTCCGGACGCAGACCGATCCGTATTTCCCGCTCAAGCTGGCGGATCTCCGCCTCGCACAGCTGGCACAGGGTGGTCAGCGCTGAGATTTGTTTAGGCGGCGAGGACAGATTAATTGCCACGCGGGCGCAGGCGGTATCCAGTACGTCGATAGCTTTATCCGGCAGCTGACGCCCGGAGAGATAGCGCTCGCTTAACGTGGCAGCCGCCTGCAGCGCGTCGTCGTCAATCAGCACACCGTGCGCCTGCTCGTACACCGCCGCCAGCCCGCGCAGAATAATGGTCGCTTCTGCCGCTGTCGGTTCGCTCACCTTCACTAACTGGAAGCGGCGCGACAGGGCAGCATCTTTCTCGAAGTATTTTTTGTATTCGCTCCAGGTGGTGGCAGCAATGGTTTTCAGCTCGCCGCGCGCCAGCGCCGGTTTCAGCAGGTTGGAGATATCCAGCCCGCCCTGCTGGTTGCCCGCACCAATCAGCGTGTGAGCCTCGTCGATAAACAGAATGACGGGGACCGGCGACTGAATCACTTCCGCCATCAGCCCTTTAAAACGCTTCTCGAACTCGCCCTTAACGGAAGCACCCGCCTGCAACGCCCCCAGATCCAGCGTCATGATATCGGTATTTTTCAGTTTGTCCGGCACCTGACCGGCGACAATACGCAGCGCCAGCCCTTCGATCAGCGCGCTTTTGCCCACCCCCGCCTCTCCCACCACCACCGGGTTGTTCTTGCGACGGCGGCAGAGAATGTCGATCATCAGGTCGATTTCACTGTCCCGGCACAGCACCGGATCGAGCCGTCCCTGACGGGCATCTTCAGTCATGTTTTTGGCGTAACGGGCAAGGAGACTCTCTTCTGAACGCACTGCCGTGGGAGCCGATTTATCCGCATTCAGCATGACCGACTCCGCCGACTCCCGCGTCCAGTCGGCAAAATCCTGGCGTAACCGGTCGCGGTTAATCCCGGTCAGCAACCGGGCTGCGGCAGGCGGCACATAGCGCGACGCAGAATGCAGCAGTGCCAGCAGCAGGATACCGCCGCGCAGCTCGCTGGACTGCATTTCCGCCGAGGCCAGCAGCCAGCCATCGCGCAGCCATTCAACCAGCAGCGGCGAGAATACCGGATAGCTGTCGGTATGGCGCATGGTGGCGTAATGCTCCACCGTCAGCGCCTGTCCCAGCTCATCCACGCTTATCTCTGCCCTTTCCATAATCACCCGCAGGTCGCAGCGCGGAATGGCCAGCATCTGGGTCAGCACATGGCTGACGGTGATTTCGGTGGCCTGCTGGCTCATACAGGCCGTGGCGGCCATTTCCAGCGCCTGACGGGAGAACGGGTTCAGCCGTTTAACCAGCGTGGAGATATCAATCTGAATCATGGGTGTCCTTACCTGGCAAGCAGCCGGTTTAACTGGTGAAGAATGTCCTGCGTCTGGCCGTCAAGGCGCAGCAGATAAAACAGATACACCAGGGCGAGCACAACCATGCCGCCCAGCAGAAGGTGCCTGACAGTCAGGCGTTTTATCAGCCGGTAGCGTCCCCCCTGCGCGACCTGATTCTGGTGCAGCAGCGGAAACGGCGCATCGCCGAGCAATGGACGCAGCACGTGGTGCAGGCGGCGGTATATCTGTTCAAACTCGTCCTGACTCTGCTGCGCCACTTTGTAGCGCCCGCGAAAACCGAGTGAAAAGCAGAGGTATAAAAACTCCAGCAGATCCTGATAGCGTTTTGGTTCACGCATCAGGCGTTCCAGCAGAATAAACACCTTTTCCCCGCCCCAGGCCTCGTTGTGGAAATGGACCAGCAGCGACTGCCTGATCCACTCGTTTTTGTTTGACCAGCCGTTGCCGAGCGCCGCCTCATCAATAAAGGTGCAGAGGATGTAACGAAACGACATAATCACGCCCGGCTCATAGCCCTGCTCCTGCAGCAGTTGCTCCACCGCCTGCACGTCGGTCACCACCTGCGCAAACAGGTGTTCCGGCATATTCAGGCTGTTCATCCCCGACAGGCGCATCACCATGCCCAGCAGCGGCGTGGCGGCATCGATCATCGGATTCAGGCTGTTGCCGCGCAGCGCCAGGCGATACTGGCGACCGGAGTCCGGTTCAGACGGCAGGACGAATTCGCTCATCGTCTTATCCTCTTATCGCCCACAGTTGCATATCCAGCTCCGGGAAGGTCCCGGAAATATGCATCGCCAGCGCACCCGCCTTCACCACGTCCTGCCAGGCGGAACTGCCTTTCTCCAGCTCAAAGTAGACATAGCCATCGTGGTACGGCAACTGACGGGGGGCCGCCGGCAGCGCGCGCAGCGGAATACCCGGCACCTGCACGCTGACCATATTGCGGATTTTGTCGGTGGCGGCGATTTTCGACTGCTGGGTAAACTGGAGGATTAACTGGGCATGTGGCATCCGGGCGCGAACCGCCAGCACAAAGACACCGGACTGCAACAGACCCGGATCGTTGACCGTGGCCAGATAGACGCCTTCGGTAAAGATCAGCGGCAGGTTCTGCGCACGGGGTTGCAGGACAATATTGAGCGCCCGACGCACCTCCGGGATCACCGTTTTAAAAGACTGCGTCAAATCGCGATGGTCATAAGGTTCAACGACACAAGGGAGACGGCTGTTTTCGGTAAAGGTCATCAGCTCGCCCAGCAGGCTGACCAGATCCAGATAAAAGGTTTCTGGATGCAGGATATGCAGACGCGCCCGGTGCGAAAAATGCATCTGCCAGCGGTTAAGCATCTGCAGCATCATAAACTCGGCAACGTCCGCGATCCCGCTCTGCTCCGGCGAGCCGATACGCTTCGCCAGATCGGCGGCGCGGGTGGCGATCAGCCCCTGCACGTCACCGACAAAGCGATTCAGAACCGGGCTGACGCGCAGCGTCTGGCAGGTCGGGATGAAATCATCATCCAGTACCAGCGCGCCACCGGCCTGAAAACTGCGGATACGGCACAGCGGCAGCACCACCATCGCGCTGAGATCCTCTGCGCCACTGACGATTTTCGGCCCCAGCTGGCCCAGCGTCAGCGACTGCATATCGCCGTCATTGCTGTGTACGTCGCGGACATCGGTGTGCACCACGCTGTATCGCTCCGAACTCTGCCCCGCGCTGCGAATGCCCTGTACTTCGCTGATGGTATGGGTGGCGACCGGCAGCGCCAGATAAATATCTTGGCTTTCCGGTGTGGTGAGTTCCCGTGGCTGATACGGCAGCGGCAGCAGATCCTGTTCAGGAATGCGGAACACGGTGCCGTCCGGCAGACAGCCCGCCGCCCGGTCGATCATCACCTTGCCCTGCGCCAGCAGTTCAGTATTCAGTGACAGCCCGGTAAATCCCCAGGCAAAATCACCCAGCGCATCCAGCCGCTCGCACAGCATCGCGTCGTTATGGCGCTGCTGCTGCTGAAAGTGCTGGGGCAGCGCAAACATCCCTTCCTGCCAGAGCACCCGGTTTTTCATTGTGGCCATCGTTATTTGTCCTCGGTCTTCATTTCAATACTGTTCTGGCGTACGTGCACCAGCAGGCGGTAGTGATGCCCGGTTCCTTCCACCGGCACGATTTGCTTCCATTCGCTGGCCTGGTCGTCGGAGAAATAGGCGACGATGCCAATAAACTGTGTTTTTGCATCCAGACTCACGTCAGGCAGCGTTTTGAGCGTGTCCGGCAGCAGGGTAAAATCCTGGTGGTCGAGATAGTTTTTCCCCAGCGCTTCCGGCAGTGGCGTGGAGGCCATCAGGTCGTAATCCGCCGCCTGAAATTTTGAGTCATCGGTCAGGTACACCAGTTGCACATCAACCGGGGCAGGCTCGCCCTCGCCGTTCAGGTTGCTGTCCGGCTCGGTCAGCAGCGTGAGGGTGACCGCAGAAGACTGCTGTTTCAGATCGCCAACCTGAATACCGGGATCGGCAATCACCTGGCCGATCTTTTTGGTCATCGTGCAGCCACTGACGCTGAGCGCCAGCATCAGCATGACAAAAAAGCGTCTCATGCTTCCGGTTCCCGCTGCTTCTCACGCAATACCCGGTCATACACCTGGGCATAGACCTCGTTAAACAGCATGGCGAATCCCTGCTGCCTGTCCGAAGCCAGTTCGGCGTAATAGTGGCGGTACATTTCCCATGCCCCGGCATCGTCCAGCTCCCGGCGCAGCTCATGGCTGCGGCGATACTGCACAAAGCGGCGCAGCAGGCTCTGCGGCGAGAAGGCCTCCAGCATCACCCGCAGCGCTTCGGCTATCGCCGCCCGGTTGGCCTCTTCGTGGTGGCGGACGTTACGCAGGCTCTCGCGAATGGCGGCAGGTGCCGCCAGATGCACCGGACTTTTGCCTTCGGCGAACATCACTTCCAGCGCCGTGGCGTAGTCAAGATTCAGGCGCAGCGGGTTATCTTCCAGCGGGCGCAGGTGTTTGTCCGACAGACTGTTCTGGCTGTGCTGTAAATCCAGCAGTCCCTGAATCGCGGCCTGCAGGGCGCGTCCGCTCTCTTCCAGAAAGGCGTCGGCGTCCTGCGAATTGTGCACGCTGAGCGAACTGCCCAGCCCGCGCAGCAGCGGCGTTACCGCCAGATGTTTCTGCGCCGTTTGCGCCGCAGTAAACTCATCTTCATCACGCGGGTCCGCATATACCGGGGGCAGATCCATAAAAGAGGTGTCCAGTCCACCATTGGCCTGCAGATCCGACAACGGCACGGTCCGCTGCCCGTAAGTCGCCGGTGCGGCGGTCAGACTTTCACTCTCTAACACCTGTAAAGGGTCGGAGGAAAAGCTGTTGACCACCGTGGACGTCAGCTGGTGACGCTGCTGCAGCCCCGGATATTCCGGCTGGCCGTCGGTAGAAATCAGCGCCTCCACCAGACCGTCACGCTGCGTCACAATGCTTTCCGGCGTCGCCATCTGCTCGTCATAGCTGATGCGTTTGCCTTCGTGCAGAAAGACTTTTAATGCCAGCGCGCCCAGACTGATTTCATCCCCCTGACGCAGACGTACCAGCCCAGCGTCGGAGGCCACTGGCGCCAGGTTTATCATCAGCCCCGGCATCAGGCTGCGCAGGCAGAAAGCGCCGTCATGCAGCACAATGGCGCAGGCGCGCCCGGCAACCGAACCGGCCCGATCCTGTACCGGCCAGTGGCACCCTTCCGCATGGCCTATCTCGCCGCCGTCACCGGAAAACAGGCATTTTGCGGCGCGACCGCTTTCCAGTTCATTGCCGTTCATTACCTGAAGCGTCAGCGACAGTGTGGAAGACTGTGATTTTTCCTCAGCCATATATGACTCCATGTAATTTATTCCCTGATGTGGAGAGTGACGGAAGGCGAAGCCACCGGCTGGCCAATAAAACTGGTCCGTCCCAGACGGGAACACGATTTATCCCCCAGCCGCATCCTTCTGGCCTGCTCCGGTGCCAGACCCAATTGCAGATCCCAGGCAAGCTGGTCACGCAACAGAAACGAAATAAACATTTTCAGCGCCTGATGATCATCCCCATCCGGTAAAAACGACAGGTAACGCGCAATATCCAGGCCGTTAATCCGCAGCAGGAATTTACCGCTGCGATCCGGTACCCGCGCGCCGAGTGTGAAATTGACGCCCAGCACAGAGCGTCCGGCGACATGTCCGTCGGTTCGTATCTTCGGATTACGTACCCCCACCCGGTTCTGCTCTGACGGCTCGATCGCCACTTTGCGCAGTTGCCAGCTCTCAATCGTGACATCCGGCAAATCAAAACAGTGGGATACCAGATTACATACCACATCCGGCGAACGCCCCGGCGTCGCCAGTATTCCGGCATAGGCCAGCATTTTGCTGTGGTTGATGGCGAGCCTGTCGCGTGCACTGCGGTTACCCAGCCCGACAAGGGAATACATACGCTGTGAAAAGACATCCGTCCCGCCATTGCGAAAACAGATGTAGTAGCGATACTTACGCCAGGCGTGGTAAGCAAACTGCGTCCAGCGATGGCTGAACAGATCCAGAAAATCTTTCAGCCCTTCTTCGTTCTGTGCAGATTCCCGTGCCATCCGATCAAGGTAATAACCCGGAAGCGGCGACTGGCTGCCGGAAAAGCCGAGAAATGTTGAGGTCAGCGTGAACTGCCCGTTATCTCTGCGCGTGAGCGACGTCAGATCGCTCCCCGGAAAAGCGATGCTGGCATCAGATTTAAACAGCACCCCCTCATCTTTCGGCTCGGTACGCAGAGAAGGTTCACTGTCCGGTTCGCCGTAGCGGCGATAGAGCGACTCCAGCAGGGTATAGAAATTGATGCCGCGCACATCTGCCGGAAATATCACATCAGGGCATGCTGGCCGCTGCTCTTCCATTCCCAGACCTCCTGACTTTCTGTATTGATAATTTTCAGGCAGTGGAATGAATTGATGCTGGCGTACAGGGCAAAGAACTCAGACAGCACGACACCTAACAGATAAACCTCACCCTCACAGATAAAGGGTGCCGGATTGATCCACAACGAGGTCGCAAGCCCCCTTACCGGAACGCCTTTGAACAACCGATCCACCGGTTTAGTTTCCATTTTCTCAATTGCGTCCAGTTTTTGCTGTGACAACCGGGCCTGCTGTGGATGATGGATGCCGGGTAAATCGAAAGTACGCAGGATCTGTACCAGCGCATCACGGTCCAGGAGAGAGAGATAATTCAGGTTCATACTGGAAATCAGTGACCAGTGCATATCGCCATCCGTGACCGGGTACAATGGCCGCGTCGGGCGCGTGACATTGCTGAAGCTGGCTACGGCCGGGTTTTTCCCCACAGCCACGCAGATATCGCCAGTGTGCAGCTCCGCAGGCAGCATCCTGTTAGTACAGACCAGCGAAGCAGTAATGACCTCGCCCTCCAGCATGGACGGCTCAGGCAGCCTACCATCCGCGTGAACAAAGGCGATGGCATGCTCAAGGCCACGATGAAACAGGGACGTTTTTGTCCGGTGGTGCCAGTACACCACCTCACGCTGGCGGCTGTATTCAAGCTGGTGATTGAAACTTTCAAACTCTGGCCAGGACCGGGTTTTCTTCCCTTTTACAGAGAGCTCATCTGTCTCCGCGCTTTGGCCCGCCACAGATTTAACCCGGAAAATATCATAAGCATCCGGGTGCTGATGGCTGGCTTTCAGCGGATATTGCGGCGTACTTCCATCCGGCCTGACCGGTTCCGCATGGTGAACAAACAGGTTGACGGCAGGTGTGCAGTAAAGCCGCAATGAACTCTCGCGCAGTTTGATATCCACCGGCAACGGCTGATTAAAATGCAGGCGCAATGTAAAAGAACCCGCAGGAAAATCTTCCGGTAATGCCGCGACATCCCGCAGATGAAAGAAAAAAAAGCTTTCCGGGTAGCAAAAATACTCCTGCAGCACACGGTAGCCGTTGTGAACGTTTTTAGGCCACGGCAGTAGTGCATCACCACGTTCAAACCCGGCGGCTTCCAGCCACAGTTCTGGTAACGCAATGCGACGCTCACCCGCAATCAATTCCGCATCCATCAGGCGTTCACTGAACCACAGATAGAGCTGATGCCGGGTATAGTCATCGTCGTTCCCCAGCCAGAAAGTGAGTTTATTCAAATCTACCGTTCCGGCAGCTACTCCCGTATCCCTGTAAAAATCGATATCAACAATACCCTCTTTTAAGGTACTGGCGTTACGGACATCAAGGAGTTGCAACGGCTGCAACCACATATCCCGCGCCAGAGTAAAATGACAGACAGGAACAAAAGCATCTTCCTCATCTGTTATTGCCCCTTTATGTCCAGATGAGTGGTTGTTATTTGGGCGTGTAGTGACCAGTTCATCACGTGAAACCTGAACTGGGGCTTTGAGATTATTTTCAGGCTTATATTCAACCACCGTCATGGACGGTATCGGGCGCAGATAGTTGGGCCACAACATGCGGATGATGCCGTGTGTAAACTCCGGAAACTCATCTTCCAGTTTTTGTCGCAGCCCCCCTGACAGAAAAGCGAAAGCTTCCAGCAGACGCTCCACATCCGGGTCGCCTTCCTTTTCCGCCAGAAAACGGGCCAGATAGGGTTTATCCTCTGCCAGCAGCTTGCCTAACTGGCGCAGATAATCCAGCTCTTCCCGGTAGTAACGTTCCTCAAAAGCCATTTTGTCACTCCACCCGGTAGCGCTGGCGGTTATCCAGCAGGATCTCAAACTCCAGGAGATCACTGGCATCGTTAAAACTCACCTGCGCCACAATATGAAAACGTAATTCCTGCGGAGCACTGACATCCGGTGAATCGGCATCTACCGTCACATCAAAGAGTCGGGGTTCGTAACGGAGAATGCAGTCACGAATTCCCCGGCCAATTTCCTGACGGAAATCACTGGAGACCAATGCATCATCATTCAGATCAGGAATGCCCAGCTCCGGCGAACCATAGCAACTGCCGGAACGGGTATTCAGAACGTTTTCCAGGTTGCGTCTGATGGACTGTAACAACTGCCCTGGCGACGGTAAGCGGCGCGACGATCTGGCCGCATTCCCCACCCGCTCAAACAAACTTCCCTGCATTCCGATATCCCGTTCCGTCATGGTGATTAATCCCGGTCGAGACGGCCAACGAGGGACAGTTCAAAACTGGCGCCCATATATTTGAAATGCGGACGCACGGAGAGCGCCACCTGATACCAGCCCGGTTCACCTTCCACATCCAGCACTTCAATTTTCGCCTGACGCAGCGGCTTACGGCTGCGCACTTCAGCTGGCGGATTTTCCTGATCGGCCACATACTGGCGGATCCAGGTATTCAGTTCGCGCTCCAAATCACCACGCTCTTTCCAGGAGCCGATCTGTTCGCGCTGCAGAACTTTGATGTAGTGCGCCAGGCGGCTGATAACAAAGAGATACGGTAGCTGGGTACCCAGCTTGTAGTTGGTCTCCGCTTCTTTGCCTTCCGGGGTATTGGGGAATACTTTTGGCTTCTGTACCGAGTTAGCCGAGAAAAAGGCAGCGTTATCACTGCCCTTACGCATGGTCAGAGTAATGAACCCCTCTTCCGCCAGCTCAAATTCACGGCGGTCAGTGATCAGTACTTCGGTCGGAATTTTAGCCTGCAGCTGTCCCATCGCGTCATACAGATGAACCGGCAGATCTTTAACCGCCCCGCCGTTCTGCGGACCGATGATATTCGGGCACCAGCGGTACTTCGCAAAGCTGTCCGCCATATTGGCAGCCAGTAGGAATGCCGTATTCCCCCACAAATAATCATCATGACTGCGACTGACATTTTCCCGGTAATTGAAACTTTTCACCGGATTGTCGCCCGGCGCGTATGGCTGACGCAGCAGGAAACGTGGGGAAGTGAGGCCGAGATAACGGGAGTCTTCTGACTCGCGCAATGCGCGCCATTTGGTATAGGCTGGACCTTCAAAAATCGCGCCAACATCTTTAATGCCCGGCAGCTCAGTCCAGGAATCCAGACCGAGAAACTCCGGCGCAACGGATGACAGGAATGGCGCATGCGCCATTGCGCTGACCGCACTGACATATTTCAGTAATTTCAGATCTGCCGCATTATTTTTAAACGCATAATTACCGATAACTGCCGCCACTGGCTCGCCGCCAAACTGGCCGTAACCACTTGAATAAACGTGCTTATAGAAACCAGACTGGGTGATTTCCGGGGCGAATTCGAAGTTGTCCAGCAACTCTTCTTTGGTGGCATGCAGCAGGTAAATTTTGATGTTTTCGCGCGGATCGGTACGCTCAACCAGCAATTTCAGGGAGCGCAGCAGTGATTCCAGTTCCTGAATCACCGGGTCGTGAAGGATCAAATCCATCTGGCGACTTGTCCGCTCGTCAATATCCGCAATCATGGCGTTAACCGCCAGAATGTCGACTGACTCAGCTTCATTCTGCAGCAGGGCCGAGATAAATGCGGTCACGCCCTGACGGGCAATACCATAGCTTTCAGACTCAGGCTGGAAACGGCTTTGTGCCATAATATTGTCCAGCAATGACGTTCCTGCCTCTGGCGCGGCACTGACGGGAGCAACTTCTTCCTGTAAAGACATAGTGAAATCCTTGTGCAAAGTTATTTCTGGCTGGCCAGCCCCAGTTCCTGAATCAGCTGTTCGCGGGTTTCCTCGTTATCCAGAAGTGCCTGCAACTGAGCGCGAAATGCCGGGATATTGCCCATCGGCCCTTTGAGGGCAACCAGCGCCTCACGAAGCTCCAGCATTTTTTTCAGCTCAGGCACCTGGCTGGCGATGCTGTCCGGCGAGAGATCGGCCATCGAATTGACTTTCAGGCTGATATCCATACGCGCGCCAGCCTTTTCACTAAGCACCGACGGCACGGAAACGTTCCGTTCAATGCCAGACTGGGCCAGTACTGCGTTTAATGTATTTCGGTCAACAGCGACTGGCTGGCGTTCATCCAGAGGGGTGTCATCCGGCCTTCCCAGTAAATCCCCGGTAACCAGCAGACTGAGAGGTAATTCCACTTCAGCCGCCTGACCATCCGTCCTTGGAACATAGCGGACATTAATACGTTCCTTAGGCGCTATACTTCCGTCATTATGATTGCTCATGTATATATTCCATAAAATGATGATAGATATTTATTCAGACCATTAATGGTAGAATTATCCATAAAGACAATAGCCAGCAACGGAAATAAAAATCCGCCATGACAAAAACATCGATCAGGGAGTATCATACTCCCTGAATGAAATTTTAAAACAATTTTCCTAACCTTCGACACATAATACACACCGACGTGACGAATGACACATAATCAAGTATTTCATCTGGGATATGGTATATGCAGGATTAAATACAAACAAAAAAAAACACAATACAACCACATGTTTTAACTGAATATATAAGAAAAAGTTTAATTACAATGATTAGAGTAAATACGAACAAGGATTACATCACAAAAATAAATGAATGGTTATTTTGATTTTATAGCGCAGGAGAAAAATGGATTAAATAATATTAATTCAAGAACAACCTATGGCTGAAAGATAAAAGAGAAGCACCGGAACTAATGAGCAATGAATTTAAAAGCACCATCATTTTTACCGACCGCACAACGAATGCGACTCAGGGACAAACACAAAAGTATTGGCGTGAGCAATGCTTTTGTGTTTGTTAAGAAATATTGAACGTGCTGATGGGAATTAGCATAAATATAAATAATGCAAAGGAGTTAAGGAAATGCCAACACCGTGTTACATCTCAATTAAAGGACAAACTCAGGGACTGATTACCGATCGCGCATTTACTGCTGAATCTGTCGGCAATATCTACGTTCAGGGCCATGAAGACCAGATGCTGGTGCAGGAATTCAGCCACAACGTCACCGTCCCGACCGATCCGCAATCAGGTCAGCCCAGTGGCCAGCGTTCTCACAAGCCGTTTATCTTCACCGTGGCGCTGAACAAAGCGGTTCCACTGCTGTACAACGCACTGGCTTCCGGAGAAATGCTGCCAACCACCGAACTGCACTGGTATCGCACCTCCGTGGAAGGTAAGCAGGAACATTTCTTCACCACCCGCCTGACCGACTCCACCATTGTGGATATCGACTGTCACATGCCGCACTGCCAGGACGACACCAAACGTGAATTCACTCAACTGGTAAAAGTCTCTCTGGCTTACCGCAAAATTGAGTGGGAACACGTTTCAGCCGGTACTTCAGGGGCTGATGACTGGCGCGCACCACTGGAAGCATAAGTCAAAACCAGCAGCATTCTGCCGTCATGGCAGGGTGCTGTTTTTAAAGTCATTAGCCATAACAAGCAGTATCAGTACCGAGTTACGTTTTGCATACGGGAGATGGCAGACGCCGGAAACCTCGGCGGTAGCGTGCCTGAAAACAAGCGTAACGTTGTACGGTCATTGCAACTAATTCAGTTAGTGAATTGATAATGTGAGGGCAAGGTGCCTAATTTATTTAATCCTGAAAGTAATGATTTGCCTGAATATGAGTGGTCTCGCTTGCTGGGGCAAACTCAGGGGACAGATTTTAATTTCGACGCACTGGCTGATGCACTTGACTGCCAGCGTGATTTTTATGGTGCAGGCATTATATACAACGACGGTTATCGCTCATTTTTAGTTCGCCCCTCAAAACGCTCCTCCACTCCGGGACTGAATCAAATAACCCATATCATTGTGACTCAAACCACGTATTTATCTCGTGAAGGGATGGAGAAAAGCGTCAAAGAAGCCGTAAAAGATCCATCAGTTGGAGCAGAAATTGCGTCAACGGCACTATCCTGCGGAGCCTGTATACTCACAGCTGTCGCATGTGCTGCTTCTCTTTCAGCCGTACCGCTTACGGGCGGAATGAGTACTCCTCTGGCTGTATTGGCAACTGCCGGAACGATTGCCACAGCAGTGCAGTGTGCTAATGGCCTATGGCGTTTGTATGATATAGGACTTAACGATGCCCAAAATGTTGACTGGATTGATCGGCAGGGATGGTACACGGCCACCTCCACTGCGCTCGATTTAATTTCACTGGTCTCGCTTGCCGGTCCGCTAAAAGAAGTGGTCATGACATACAAAATGATGAAATCAACCTCTTCAATGAACGTGATCGACTGGTTAAAGCGTTATCCCAGAATGGAGAGGGTTCGTCTGACTGAAGCTATCATAAAACAACTTAACCCGGGAATATCTAACAAAGCGATGAAAGCAATGGTCCGCGCGGGAAAATATCCCAGACGATATCCTACAGAAGGATTTCACGGAGAGTTAATAAAACAACTCATTAGTGCGATGACCAGCGCAATGGCGGTTTCTGGTAGTGCGGTCAGTGGTGTTATACATTCCCCGGAAAGTATTAGCACCTCTGGTGAATATATTTTTGGATTATTACAGTCCGTGGACACTATTAATTAAATGAATATAGCGAGAGTGTTATTGGGCACACAGTTCCTTCGATTAATTGACGAAGGAAAACAAACGGACTGCTTGATCAAAGATGGAGGGGCGGCGTTACTCAAACAATCGACCCCGGAGCAGGAAAATGCACTCAATCTTCAATGGCTCAGACTTTCACGTCCCAACCCTTTTTCAATAGGGATTATCGTTATGTTACTGGCAGCCTCGACCCCATGGGGATGGACATCGATAATATATCACTTTAACCTTCCCGTTGAAGTGAGCTCAATATTATGCTTATCCATTATCCCATTTGCAGGTATATATGTTGCTTTTATACCTTATGGATTAGGACGAGGCTATACCAGTGGATTGATCTTTATACGCTATTTTTATCTTTTTAATATATCATTGTCATTGGCTGGTATTTTTTCAATACTTATACAAAACTCAGAATTTTATCAGTTAATGAGGGAGCTTAATACATTTTTTTTACAATTATTTGTTTTGTATTTATGTCGATATACTATAAACAGCAACTCATTTTATAGAATAATTTCATTCCTTCGCACTTTACGTCTGATATTGGAAGCTAAAAAAGAAAGAGAATTGTCACAAAAAAGTTGCAAGTAATTCTCTTCGGAAAATATTCTATTTTTATTATCACTCATTCATCGCTCCCATATCAAACGAACCTTAATTCATGCGTTACATCGTCTATATCATGTAACTCATCAACAATACGGGTATTTCTCCGTCCTTAGGGAGGTCATATGTCATTAAAAGGACTGCGTTTTACGTTAAATATTGATGGTCAGGAAGATACAGCACTGGCCGTGGTAGATTTCACTCTTTACCAGCAATACTCTGGTCCGTTTGTGATGGACGTAAATGTTTCCAGTACTAAATTAAATCTAGTCGCTTCGGATTTTCTGGAAAAAAATGTCGTTCTGACTATCTGGCAAGGTAATATTCCACAACGCTATATCAACGGCATTGTCACTGCAATGGTCCTGGGAAATAATAATGGGTGGCAGACAAATTATCATCTGACCATTTCCCCTCCACTTTGGCGCTGTAGTTTGCGCAAGAACTTCCGTATTTTCCAGCAACAGGACATCCAGACCATCTCCGATATTCTACTGAGAGAAAATGGCGTAACAGAGTGGAAGTCTCACTTTTATGAAAACCACCCGCCACGTGAATTCTGCGTACAATATAATGAGTCAGATCTCGCTTTTCTGACACGATTGTGGTCTGAGGAAGGAATCTTCTTTTTTGAAAATCTGTCTCCAGGTGCTAATGGGCCGCATCAGACGCTGACCCTATGCGACAATTTTGCCGGATTGCACTCCATATCCACCCCACTCCTATTTAACCCAAACGCAACAATGGAAGTCACCCCTGAATCCATTAGTGTGTTCCGCTATGAAGCCACTGTCACACACTCTTCAGTACAGAGTCAGGACTACACCTTTAAAGTCCCTGGTTGGCCAGGACTCTATACTCATAAAGCCGACAATCTTAACGGCCAGAGGTCACAGTACGAACTGTTTGATTATCCGGGCCGTTTTAAAGATCAACAACACGGTCAAGATTTTGCCCGCTATAAAATGGATGGCTGGCGCAGCAGTGCTGAAACGGCCACTTGTGCCAGTAATTCCCCAAAACTATGGCCTGGTACACGTTTTACCTTGTCAGGACACCCAACAGCCGACCTTAACCGAGAGTGGCAAGTGGCGGGTAGTACGCTGACGGGAATACAACCTCAAGCACAGCACGGCAGTCAAGGGCAGGGAACCTCACTCACCAACGATTTTACTGTAATACCTGCGGATCGAACCTGGCGGTCACAACCTTTACCCAAACCCAGAGTTGATGGCCCGCAAAGCGCAATTGTCACCGGTCCTGAAGGAGAAGAAATTTTCTGCGACGAGCATGGTCGGGTTCGTGTGAAATTTCACTGGGACAGATATCATCAGAAAAATGAGGACAGCTCCTGCTGGATACGGGTATCACAAGCATGGGCCGGTGCCGGGTTTGGTCATCTGGCTATCCCACGCGTCGGGCAGGAAGTGATCGTTGATTTCCTCAATGGCGACCCAGATCAGCCCATCATTATGGGACGAACCTACCACCAGACTAACCGTTCTCCAGGCGATCTGCCCGGAACCAAAACACAGATGGCTATCCGTTCAAAAACATATCAGGGAAGCGGATATAACGAACTGATGTTTGAAGATAGTACGGATAATGAGTTGTTGTCCATGCACGCTCAGAAAGACATGGACACCAAAGTATTACACGACCGTCGTACGACTGTGCTCCACGATCACACGGAAAATATCGGCAACGATCAAAAAGTCAGAATCAAAAAAGACCGCAATGTACTGATTGGTCACAATTTACGGCAGGTCGTTCTGAGCAATCAGAGAACCACCACGCTGAAAAATAAAAAAGAATTTACCGGCCTGACTAGCAGGGAGACTGTTGGGTTATTGAAATCAGTCACCGTGGGAGGGCCTATCAGACAACCGTTGTCGGGGAGATGAATACCACCGTCGCTCTGGCGCAGACCGAAGAGGTTGGGCTGTTAAAGTCAGTCACCGTAGGTGGACCACTGACAGTGAGTTCCACCACATCCATTACTTTCACCTGCGGGGCCAGCTCCATCACGATGGATGCTTCCGGAGTGATCACCATCATCGGAACCGCCTTTGACTTTAGTGCCAAGGGACCAGTCCAAATTAACGGTATGCCAGTGGACATCAACTGAGGCGCTGAAATGGAATTTCGCAATCTCACCCCTTTCTCCGTGATGCAGTACAGAATGCTCGATCAGCAGGATGAGACATATCACGTTGTTGCATTGAAGGTTGGCTTTTCGCTGGAGCTGTGCGCCGAAGGTGTTTTCCAGGCACAGCCACTGGTAAATCCCCCCATGCCTCTTTGCCTGACGGATGAGTATGAAGGTGAACTCAACGCTTCCAGAGTCTTACAGGAAAACGATCTGGCTCCCTTCAAGCCGCTTTGTGACGTTATTCTCAACGCAACCGTCAATGCTCCTGCTGACATTCCCGCAACAGATGTTGATGTCGGTATTCAGCTTATTACTCCAGAGGGGCAAGTTTTACTGGATAAGCGACTTCATGTCATTGGTGAGCGATTTCTGCTCCGTAACTCACTGACCGGACAATGGTCGCTTTCAGATCCCACCCCCTTCACTACTCTCCCCCTGGATTATCAATATGCCTTTGGCGGGGAGTGTCGAATCGAGAAAGAGAGTGATGCCGCCAGAAATGTACCCGCGAAAAATCAGCTTACTGCCCGTCAACAAGCCGAACACCCACAGACTGATAGCCCGCCGCTCGCCCACACCGTGTGTGTAACCAATCCACAGGGACAAGGATATACAGAACGCTGGTACGTTGATGCTACCCGACTGACACGCGTCCCCGCTCCACAGATCATGAATCCGGACCATCCTTTCACACTAAATGAATTTCAACGCTGTCTGGATGGCAGGATGGATCCATCTGCGCCTGAATTTCAACCTGCCGGAACGGGATTTTTAGCCCGTAGCTGGGAGCCAAGGCTGAGAAAAGCGGGAACCTACAATCAACACTGGCTGGATTCTCGACACCCTGGTTTACCGGGAGACTTCGATTTTGGTTACTGGAATGGTGCGCCACTGGATCAACAAATACCCTGGCCCTCTCCAGGACTGCGCTTTGAGCTACAGGGATTGCATCCCAAGGGCCGGATAACCGTTCAAACCCCACCACACAGAGCAGCAGTGTTACTGCGTATGACGGACGGAACCCTGATCCCCCAGTGGATGAATGCAGACACCCTGATCCTGGATTTAGACAAAATGACACTGTCTATCACCTGGCGATACCTCATTAGCACCCATGCCCCGATACGCGTCATAGAGGCGCGTTACGTGACAAATCCCGTTCAGGAAGAAAAATAATGGCCGAAAACACCACTGCCAGCCAGAGTCCGCAATGGACGATGGTATCGCTCAGTCCGGATGTTTGTAAAACGCCACGCGGAGACTCCACGCCCCCGATCCCCTACCCAGTCACTGCACAACTGTTACAGGCCGTGCTCCCGGTACCGACCGTCAGGACAAACAATACCCCTCTGGTGGTAATGGACCAGAGTTTTGCCCCGATGACACAAGGAGATGAACCGGGTGTTGCCGGCGGCATAAAAAGCGGAACCGTGGGGAGCATCTGTGAACCCCTGGAGCACAGCGCCAGCGTCACCGCCGGTGGTTTTCCAATACTACGGAACGGCGATATATGCTGGATGAATAACAAAAATACCCCCGGCGTTATCTGCGGCCAGCCCGCCATACCTCAGGTTCCGGTGACGGGGGCAAATCCGCCAGTTGTCCCGGAAACAGCGAAAGAAAAAGGTTTCCTGGAAATGCTCGGCGAGTCCTATGTTCAGGAAGCGGAGTCCAGAAGAGCAGCGACACAAAAAATTAAAGATGTTGTGTCTGATTTTGTCACTGACGATACACCTGACGGAGTAATGAACAGTGAGCTTATCGCTGCGATGCTACACGCAGGCGATATTTATAGTCGGGTCCCTGGCGCATCTGATGCAGCTATCCAGCAAATGGGCGGAGAGGCGGCGGAAACATGGAAAACGCTGAATACTGACCAGGTTAAAGGAAGTGAACTGGTTATCGGTTCTTTGCTGGGGGGCGCATTGCTGGCAAGAAATGGCCCCCAAATGGCAGTAGAAGAAGCCGGCGCAGCAACACGGTCGGCAGAAACCGCCGCCGCTGCTGCAAAAACCACAAACGCAGTGGAAGACGCAGGTGCCGCTGCCAGTACCGCCGTAAAAACCCCAAATGCTCCAGGAGGGCAATTTCCTGTTCAAGGGGAAACACCTAAAAACAATAAAGCTAATAGCCAGTGCACTCGTAACTGTAGTACGCCGGGTGAACCTGTCGATATCGTTACCGGCGATTTTCTCCAGCATCTTTCGGTGCTCTCACTCCCCGGTACGTTACCGCTCAGCCTCTCCCGCTTTCACCGCACCAGTTCACAGGTCTGTGGTCTGTTCGGACCCAAATGGATGGACGAATGGTCGCGTTTTCTGGAGCTGGACGCAAAAACTATCCGTTTTACCGATCATGAAGGCGTCACGCTGGTCTACTCCCTGCCCCACGACGGACAATTAAGAAACGCGGTTAACAGTCACATGGGCCATTACGTGCTCTCCGGTGATATTCACAATCAACTCACCGTGTTTGACCGTCAGGCCCGCCAGACGCTGATTTTTGGCGAAATCAACGGGACAATACGCCGCCTGTCCGCGATCTGTGACGGCTATGGCAACACCATCAGCTTCGTTTACCAGCAGGGGCAACTGACCTGCGTCCGGCACAGCGATGGTTATGAGCTGACGCTGAGCAGCCTGAACGGGCGTGTTACCGCAATAGACCTTTATTCTCAGGGGAAAATACAGCGACTGGTCACCTGTCAGTATGATGACCAGGGAATGCTGGCAGAATGCGACACCTTTCAGTTCAGTCATAAGGGTTACACCTGGAGTCCGGAAAACCGGATGCTGCACTGGTGGGATGCCGACGGTACGCAGGTGGATCTGTTCTACGACGCACAGGGACGGGTTACAGAAACCCGCACGCCGGAAGGCTACTTCAACGACCGTTTTACCTACGACGATGCAGAACGCAGGAACCGCTATCACGATGCAGAAGGCGGCGTCACAACCTACTGGTATAACGATGACGGCCTGGTCGTTCGTGAGGCAGACCCTCTGGGAAGGGAAACACTAACGGAATGGGCGCACAGTAAACGGCAGTCTCAGACCGACGCGCTGGGGCGAACCACCACCTGGCAGTATAACCTCTACGGTGACATCACCCGGCTGTCATTGCCGGGGGGCATCATGCTGCACTATGAGTATGATGCCCACGGTAATCTGACCCGTTTTCAGGGGCCGGGTAATAAAACCTGGCTGTTCCACTACGATGAACACGGCGGACTGCTGGAAATGACCGATCCGCAGGGGCGGCAGCGTCACTGGGAATACGGTGACCACGGAGAAGTATTACGACAGGCACTGCCGGACGGTGAGACCTGGCATTATGGCTACGATCCCCTGCACCGCCTGAACTGCATCGCAGATCCGGCGCAGGGAGAAATCCGGCTTGAGCAGGATATGCTTGGACGCCTGCTGACCGTCAGCGATCCGCTACAACAAAAAACCACTTACCGCCACAGTAACCAACACGCCAGCCTCTCCGGGAGTGTTACGCACCTCACCCTGCCGGACGGCGTGGAACAACAATATGATCACAGTTCCGGAAAACAGGTTGCCAGCTTTACCGACGGTGAAGGAAAAACCACGCACTATGAGTACGGTAGCTTTGGCCTGCTGAAAACACTGACGCGTCCTGACGGGCAGTGCTACCGCTTTATTTATGACGGCCTCACCCGGCTGAAGCAGGTTATCAATGCCGCCGGAGAACGCTGGACTTACACCCTGGATGCTGCCGGTCAGCTTATCAGTGAAACGGATTTCAGTGGCCGGACGCTGCATTATGAGTACGATGCCGCCGGGCGGCGTACTGCCACACACTATCCTGACAACCATATTATCCGTGAATATTATGACAGCGGTGACCGGCTTCTTCAGCGACAGGTAAGGCAACGGCGGGAGGAAGCGGAGCAGATAATCGCCACCTCCGACTTCCGTTATGATGCGGAATTTCACCTTATCAGCGCCTGTACCCCGGATTCACGGGTGGAATTTGAATACGATGCTGATGGTCAGGTTATCGCTGAAACCATCAACGGTCGTCGGCTGGAACACCGCTATGACCCACTGAGCGGCAGGCCCGTTGCCTGGCAACTGGATGACGTGGCGGTGCAGTTCACCCACGGCGTGATGGGCCGGATGACCCACTGGCAG